>NZ_JBVATA010000012.1:0-176637 GCF_057814275.1 Pseudomonas sp. F007
GCCAGCGCGAACTGGCGCAGTGGCAGCGCGAGCTTGACCGGAAGATCAAGGAGATCAACGACAGCAGCGTGTTGGCCGAAGACATTCCTGGATTGAAAGTGCACATCTGCTCGCTGGTGGCCCCCGACTCACCGGCCGGCAGGCCCTGGACCCCGGTGTACATCCATTCCAAGTTGATGATCGTCGACGACGTCTTCACCACCCAGGGCTCGGCCAATCTCAACACTCGGAGCATGCAGGTCGACAGTGAACTGAACATTGCCCATGAGTGGGCGAGTGTGACGCAGGCGTTGCGTCGGCGGTTGTGGGATATGCATACGGGTGGGTTGGGGGTGCAGGATGATGCGGGGGAGGCGTTTGTTGCTTGGCAGGAGATCATCAAGCGGAACAAAAACCTTCAGTCCAAAGAGCTATCCCCATACGCGCCCCTCGTCGAGTTCTATTACGGCAAACGCACCTTGAAGAATCTGGACTGATGCGTCGGTTCCTCCTGCTGACTTGCCTGCTGCTGGGCGCTTGCGATAGCCGCAGCACCTTCACTTATATGAAAAAGGACCCTCATGTGATTCCACTCACCGAGATCAAGGCCAAGTTGGATTTCACTTGTGCCCACGAGCAGATACCCGAGCCCTCGGCCGAAGCCGATGTGGTCTTCCAATACGCCCGTTGGCTGCAAAAAAACAATGCGCTCAGGCGCGAGAAAAGCGTCAATGTCGAGATCGAGCGCTTGTACCGCATCGCCGCCGAGAATGGGCACTTTAAAGCCAATATCAACCTGCAAAATGGGGCGATGCGCGGGCACTTTACGTTGCGTGGTCTGGAGCATCTGCGCTTGAGCCAACAACTGATCGACCATGGTGTGGCGACGGGGTATTACTTCATCGGAATCATGTTGGAGCAAGGCTCGGCCGGGTTGAAGCAAGACTCGGAGATGGCCTTGCGATATTACCGCAAGGCTGCCGATAAGGGGAGCGCTCAAGCCCAGTACGACATAGCCGAGAAGTTGGCGCCGATTAGCATTGCTCCCAAAGTTGCGCCTTCGATGCGCCAATGCGCTGCGGCGCAAGGGCATGGTGGGGCTGCTTTAGAGTTGGGAGTGGATTTGTCGACAGACGGGCATTATCAAGAGGCCCTCAAGGCCTTCCAACTAGGCGTAGCAGCAGGAGACAGCACCTCTGCTTCTTTCTTGCGAAAAGGCTTTCGAGGTCCCAAACCGGATAATCGGCTGCATTACCTTGGTCAAACCGAAGACTTGGAACGTGCCGAACGATACGACAAAATCTGGAAGATGCTCTCGGGCTACTCCTACGCCAACCCCAGCGTCCCCGAAATCAACGAAATCGTCCCGCTACCCCCCGCCAAGCTCCCCGCCTGGGACGGCAAGCTGCAATGGGTCGAAGCTCGCCTGGCCAACATCCCCCCCGAAAAACCCAGCCCAGAATTGATCCAGCAACTGACCAAGGCCATGGTCCTCGACCCGGCCACCGGAAAACCCATGCCAGGTTCTCCGGCGTTCAAGGATGCTCGTTTTCACGGGGTGACCTGCCGAAGCGGTTCGGTTTGCCCGGAGAGCGGCTACTGGAAGATCGATTCGTACAACTATCACTTCTACACGGTCAAGAAATACCCCGATGATCGTTATGTCAAAAAGGGCGAGACCATGCCCTACGTGGAGGGCGCCCACTACCGCGCGCGTATCTGGCCACTTTCAACCACGCTGGTGCCCACGGAGGTAGGGCTGAGGTGGCAGTTGCTTGGATGAGGAAATTCGAGAGTGCCGTAAAACTGCCGCCGCTGGAGGGCGTGCCCCCAGCGGCGCAGTGCGATGCTTGAAAATAGTGCTCACAGGGAAAGGCAGCCCGACCTCAAGCCGACAACAATAGACTGCTGCGAGGGGAGTGCATTCGTGTCTCAATTAGCCCGCTTGTCATCTCCCGGCTCACCCCCCACATGCACCCCGCGATCATCCCCGGGCTCACCCGCCGCATGCAGCCCGCGATCATCTCCCGGCTCACCCGCCGCATGCACACCATGGTCATCCCCGGGCTCACCACCCGCATGCACCCCATGATCATCACCGGCCTCGGAGTGGCTACCGCTGCGGCCTGAACTCGACGCGCCGCCATCGCCGTGACCACTGCCACTGGAACCCGAGCCGCCGCTGTGCCCACCGCCGTTACCGCTGCCACCACCGCCACCGTGGCCACCGCCATTGCCGCTGCCACCACCACCTCCGTTGCCTCCACCTCCACCATGGCCGCCACCGCCACCGCCACCGCCACCGCCACCGCCACCGCCACCGCCGCCACCGCCGCCACCACCACCACCACCACCACCACCACCACCGCCACCGCCATGACCGCCACCACCACCTCCCTCCTTGGCGTGCACAGTCGAAACCCCCGAAACGCTGTCAGGGATCAGCACAAATGAAGCTGACAAAATCGCGCCCAGCGCCACCGCCAGCAAAGGTTTTGTGAATTGCATGTGACCTCCCGCAAAGGCTCCATCGAACCGACTGGAGACATACAACCAGTGGGGTGCTTTCGCACCTGGTACACCCGCGCCGCATCCGTGAATCAGTGAATGCTCGACGCCAGTTCGAAAATCGGCATGTACATCAGGATCACGATGACCCCGATCAACAAGCCGATAAAGGTCATCAACAGCGGTTCGAACAGGCGCACGAACCACTCGATCCAACGGCTGATTTCTTCGTCGTAGAAATCGGCGCTGCGTTCCATCATTTGCCCCAGGTTGCCGGACTGTTCGCCGGCCCGCAGCAGGCGCAGGGAAACCGGGGTCACCAGGTGATTGGCCTCCAGCGCGGTGGACAGCGCCAGGCCTTCGCGGACCCGTTCGGCGGCCTGGTCCAGGCGTGTCCGCGAGCCGACAGTGAGCAGGCCGCGGACCATGCCCATGGCGGTCAGGATCGGGATCCCGCCTTGCAGCAGGATGCCCAGGGAGCGGTAGAAGCGCGCCAGTTCGTACATGAAAATGCGTTGATGCACCGCCGGCAGTTTTTCCAGCAGCCGATCCACGGCTCGCCGGAATGCTGGCTGGCGCTGGAGGAGGGCGATGCCGGCGACGGTCGCGCCGATGCCGCCGAAAAACTCCAGCTGATGGGCATGCAGGAACATCCCGGTGCTCATCAACACCTGGGACAGCCACGGCAAATTGGAGCCCAGGCCTTCGAACACCAGGCTGAAGCGCGGCACCACATAGCCCATCAAAAACAGCACCACGCCGCCGCCCACCACCAGCAACAGCAGGGGGTAGATCGAGGCACTGATGATCTTCTGCTTCACCTCATCCATGCGCTGGCGATAGGAAACGTAGCGCGACAAGGCCTCGCCGACCGCGCCGGTCTTTTCACTCGATTGCACCAGCGCCACGTACAGCGGCGGGAACACCGCCGACATCTGCCCCAGGGCTTGGGAGAAGGATTTGCCTTCGTACAACAGGCGCACCAGTTCGCTCAGGGTCTTGCGGGCCTGGGGAGCGGTTTCTTTTTCCGCCAGGCTTTCCAGCGCATCGATCAGCGGCAGGCCGGCGTTGAGCAAAGTGGTCAGCTCCTGGCTGAACAGCACCAGGTTGAAGTGTTCCTTGCCCTGCAGGC
Organism: Pseudomonas sp. F007; assembly: GCF_057814275.1. NCBI lineage: Bacteria > Pseudomonadati > Pseudomonadota > Gammaproteobacteria > Pseudomonadales > Pseudomonadaceae > Pseudomonas > Pseudomonas sp. F007. The sequence continues at coordinate 3,620 of NZ_JBVATA010000012.1, forward strand.
GCAGCGAGCGCCAATGCCGTTCGGCACGCAGGCTGACCACCCGCAGGCCCTGTTCCTCGACGATCCGCCGGGCTTCGCTCTGGCCTGGCGCGTCGACGGTCATCGACACCACCGCACCTTTGCCCACTGCTTTAAGAAGAAAGCGCATGGATCACCCCCGTTTCACTGCCAACTGGTGATTTCGGCGTTCTCGCCTTCGCCGCCGGGCTGACCGTCCTTGCCCAGGGACAGCAGGTCGTACTCGCCGTTTTCCCCGGGGTAGCGGTAGGTGTAGTTGCGGCCCCAGGGATCCTGCGGCAGCTTTTTCTGCAGGTAGGGGCCGGTCCAGTGGGTCTCGTCGCTGGGTGCGGTGACCAGTGCCTGCAAACCCTGTTCGGTCGAAGGGTAGTGGCCGACCTCCAGGCGATACAGGTCCAGGGCCTTGCCCAGGCCTTCGATCTGCGCCTTGGCGACCTTGGCTTCGGAACGGCCCAACTGGGCGAAATACTTCGGCGCGACGATCCCGGCCAAGAGGCCGAGCACCACCAGCACCACCAACAGTTCGAGCAGGGTGAACCCGCCTTGGCGTCGCGGTGCATTAAACGGAAAGCCTTTCATGATGACCTCACTGGAGTGGGCAACAAGGGACGGTATACAGCGCTATGCAATTGCCATGCTCAGCCCGAAGATTCCGGCCAAAGCCCCGCAAACAGAGGGCTTGGCGGAGTCGGCACAGTGCTTGCGTATACCCTTGCAGCCTCCGATTTGTGGGGCATAAGCCCCACTTTTCGGGGCCGGTGATGGGAGCGCGATCATGCAAAGAATTATCGCAGGACTGTGGGGCGCCCTGGCGCTGGTGGGTGTTGCTCAAGCAGACGTCTACGTCTCGATCGATGCCAACGGCGGCTACGTGCTGTCCAATGTCCACCGCCCTGGCCGGCACTATGAACGGGTGGTGCCCGAGGTCGCCGGCACCAGCGTTCCCAGCGAAATGCCGCAGATGATTGCCGACCGGCCGTTCGCCGAACTGGTCGCCGAGGCGGCCAGCGCCAACCAGTTGCCTGAAGCCCTGCTGCACGCGGTGATCCAGACCGAGTCTCACTACAACTCCAAGGCGCGTTCACCCAAGGGCGCGGGCGGATTGATGCAGTTGATGCCCGACACCGCCCGCGAGCTGGGTGTGACCGACGTCTACGACCCCAAGGACAACATCCAGGGCGGCGCGCGTTACCTCAAGCGCCTGATGAACCTGTTCGACAACGATATCTCTCTCGCCGTCGCCGCCTACAACGCCGGTCCAGACGCGGTGATGAGCCGCGGCCGGGTGATTCCGCCGTTCGCTGAAACCCAGCGCTATGTGCCCAATGTGCTGCGCCACTACCGGCATTTGCAGGGCCTGGCGGTGGATGCGCCACTGTAGGCGAACCACTCGCTGGGGCGGGTTGCCCCATAAGTGGGGCAAGCGGGGCAGGCCCGCAAAGTGGGGAAAAAGTGGGGGATAGTCCCCTGTGGCTTCAGGTAGTTTTTATAACGCGTTGAAAACAAACACTATTTTTTTTGGCTCAGGAATTGCACTCGCCGCTCTATCGAGAATCGCTCCCATGAGCACCACTTCGAGGTCGTCCACCATGTCAGCCAGACTCCCGACCCGCTCCGCACTCAGCTTCCTGTTGCTGGCCTGCTCGATGTTCGGCCTCGAATCCCAGGCCGAGGCGGCGGTGCGCTGCGAGCGCAACCTGGTGGCCAATGTCGTGGCCCTCGATCAGCCGCTGATGTTCAACCGCCTCGGTGCGCAGAACGCCAACGGCATGATGTTCGCCCTGCGTCGCGACGTGGTCGATGACCGCGAAATGTCACTGGCCCAGGGCGGTGCGGCGGTGCCGGGCAAAGTCTCGCTGCGCCCGGACAAACGTCCACGGCCACTGGTGTTGCGCGTGGCCGCCGGTGACTGCCTGACCATCAACCTGCAGAACCTGCTGGCGTACCAGGCCAACCCGAACAAGCATGTCGAAGGGCCGGATGGCGAAGGCGAGGCAGCAGGCGTAAAGGCCGATATGCCTGACCAGTACAAGGTCGACGAACAGGTCACCGACCGCCACGTCGGCTTCCAGGTCAATGGCCTGCAAGCGGTCAACGGCATCGATGACATTGCCTCGTTCAGCGGTCGCAATGGCAACGCCCTGGTGGCTCCTGGCGCCTCCCGGACCTATACCCTGTATGCCGAGCGTGAAGGCGGCTTTGCGGTGAGCAGCCGTGGCGCCAGCTTTGGCGGTGAGGGCAACGCCGGCAACGTCGCCAACGGCCTGTTCGGTGAAGTGGTGGTGGTGCCCAAGGGCGGTCGCAGCTACCGCAACACCATTACCGAAGAAGAAATGCGCCTGGCCAGCAGCGGCCGCGCGCCCACCGGCCAGCCCATCGTCGACTACCAGGCGCGCTACCCGCAGCGTGAGCCGTGGATCCGTGAAGGCAAGGCCGGCACGCCGATCATCAACATGGTCGATGGCAACGAGATCATCTCCAGCGAAAGCGACGCCATTATCATGGGCAGCAATGCCGATGGCAGTTTTCCGCCCATCACTTACCCACTGGAATCCATGGGCAAGCGCAATCCGGCGCTTCCCAACCGACTGGAACCGTTTCGCGATTTTGCCTCGCAATTCCAGGATGAAACCGCCGCCACCCAGGCGTTCCCCGCCTATTGGGCAGACCCGGTAATGGCCCACGTGCTCGAGCCGACCCGCGACGCCTTCATGATCAACTACGGTTCCGGCGGCATGGGTGCCGAAGTGGTCGCCAATCGCCTGGGCGTGGGACCGATGCACGATTGCCTGTCCTGCGCCTATGAAGAATTCTTCCTCAGCTCCCATACCGTCGGTGACGTGGCGATGCTGGTGGACGTACCGGCCAACGCCGGTCTGGAAAACATTCGTCCAGGGGAAGTGCCGCGCGCCGACCAGATCGGGGTCAAGGCCACCATGGCGCTGTACCCATCCGAGCCTTCGAACGTCAACCACAGCTACATCGGTGACTTCGTCAAATTCCGCAATACCCACAACGGCAAGGAACAGCATATTTTCCACTTGCATGGTCACCAGTGGCTGTTCAACCCCAACGACGACGACTCCGACTATGTCGACGCCCAGGCCATCGGGCCGGGCGCTGGCTACACCTATGAAATCGCCAACGGCGGTTCGGGCAACCGCAATCGGGTGGCTGGCGACGCGATTTATCACTGTCACTTCTACCCGCACTTCGCCCAGGGCATGTGGTCGATGTGGCGGGTCCACGATGTGTTCGAGGAAGGCACCCGGCTTGAGGTCTCGCAGCAGGGTGAAGACGGCTATCACAACCAACCTTATGCCTTGCGCAGCGGCAAGCCGGCTGCTGGCGCGCGGGCCTTGCCCGATGGCGAGATCATTGCCGGTACGCCGATTCCTGCGGTGGTGCCGCTGCCGGGCAAAGCCATGGCGCCGATGCCAGGCAAGGTCGCCATCGTGCCGAAAATCGGCGAGACCCAGGTGGCCGCCCATGACGACGATGATGAAGGTGACGACGACGGTGAACACCATGGCGGCGGCAGTGGCACCCAGGCCATCGGCTCCCTGGCGCTGGTGGACCGCAGCGAGGCCAACCGCAACGCTGACGGCAGTCTGAAAAACCCCGGTTATCCGTTCTGGATCGGCGGCATGGAAAGTTCGGTCGGCCAACGTCCGCCAACCCCACCGCTGGACATGCTCGATGCCGCCAAGGCCCAGGCCCTGAAAAACAGCGGCAACGCACTGTGGGCCAACCTCGACCCGAATGCCTCCGGTGGTTGGGACGGCGGTCTTGGCCGCCATACCCTGGATGGCGTGTCTGCCGGTGGCGAGGCGCACACCGTGACTTCCTCGCTGGACTTCTCCAAGGAAGTCACCCGTGCCAAACCGATCTACCTGCCGGAAGAGGGCACCGAGGTCGAACAGGCGGCGATGGCTTTCCACGCCCAGAAAGACCATCCCAGCTACGCACTGCTGCCCGGCAGCCAGATCGTGCCGCGCAACTTCCGCACCAACGGCGCCTTGCCGGTGGCCGGCGCGCCTTATTACGAACCCTGCATGGATGACCGGCAAAAACGCCTGACCAGCGGCGCCGGCACCGGTGAGTTCAACAGCGGCGAACGCATCGACGGCATGACCTTCATCGGCGCCTCGACCTACACCGCCGACCGTCCGCGCATCTACAAGGCTGCCAACATCCAGTTCGACGCGGTCTACAACAAGGTTGGCTACCACTTCCCGCAAGCACGCATCCTCGCGCTGTGGGAAGACGCCTGGCCGGTGATCACCAAGCAGCGTCCGCCAGAGCCGCTGGTGATGCGCATGAACACCTTCGACTGCGTGCAGTACCAGCAAACCAACCTGGTGCCGGCCACGTACGAGATGGACGACTATCAAGTGCGCACGCCGACCGACGTGATCGGCCAGCACATCCACCTGCCGAAATGGGACCTGGTCTCCGCCGATGGCTCGTCCAACGGCTGGAACTACGAGGACGGCGTGCTTTCTCCAGGCGCGGTGCAAGAACGCATCCATGCGATCCGCGAGTTCAACCAGTGCGCCGCCGCCGACCCGCGTGACGGCACGCCGGCCTGCCCGCAAGCGAAAAACCACCCGTACTTTGGCCAATACGGCCGGGCGGACTGGCTGGGCGCACGAACCGCCATGCAGCGCTGGTTCGTCGATCCGGTGGTCAACACCAAGGGCGTCGACCGTGGCCTGGGGACCATCTTCACCCACGACCACCTCGGCCCATCGACTCACCAGCAGATTGGTCTGTACGCCACCGTACTGGCCGAGCCTGCCGGCTCCACCTGGTTCCATGCCGAGACCGGCGAGCCGTTGTACAGCGGCGCACGCCAGGACGGCGGGCCGACTTCGTGGCAGGCGGTGATCAACACCGGGGACCTGGATGGCGACGGCAAGAACGACAGCTTCCGCGAGTTCTTCCTCGAGTACAGCGACTTCCAGCACGCCTATGAAGCCGGTGTATATGTCGGTGCCGGGCCCAATGGCGTGCCCAACGCACAGGCCTTCCCGCCCACTGCCGACAGCTTCCGCTACGCGATCAACCCGCCGGTGCGCAACAACGGCAGCACGTTGATCGAAGGGGTGGTCGAAGTGCCGGGCGGGCAACTGCCTGGATGCCCAAGCCGGCCATGCCCGCAGGCGATCTCGGTCGATGACCCGGGCATGTTCGTGGTCAATTATCGCAACGAGCCGCTGGGTTTGCGGGTCTATGACCCGAACAAGGTCGGCCCGGACGGCAAGCGCGGCATGCAGGCCGACGGCATGGGCGGTGACCTCGCGTTCGCCCTGCACAGCCGTACCGACCGCGCCATCCCGGCGATGAACCTGGCGCCCAACCTGGTCACCTCGGCCACCGGCCCAACCGGCGGCACCACCCTGTTCCCGCCCCACATCAACCGTGGCGGCGCCGAACCGGGTGACCCGTTCACCCCGATGTTGCGCACCTACACCGGTGACAACGTGCGGCTGCGGGTGCATGCCGGTGGTCACGAAGAAGAGCACAACGTCACCCTGCACGGGGTCAAATGGCTGCGCAGCGGCTCCGGTTTCGGCAACAGTTCCAACTCAGGCTGGCGTGCCTCGCAGATGATCGGTATTTCCGAGCAGATGGGCTTCAATGCGCCGGTGGCGATGCTCTCCAGTTCAGCGGCCACCACCGGTGACTACCTGTACTCGATGGACGCCTCGATCGAAGGCTACTGGAGCGGAATCTGGGGCGTGATGCGCAACTACACCGCGCAACGCAACGACCTGTTCGCCTTGCCGAACAACGCCAAGCCGGTGGGCATGCGCAACACCGTGGCCTTCGATGGCACCTGCCCACGGATCAGCGCCAACCCCAATGGCATCGGCACCCGGCCGACCGTGCAGCGCAACTATGAAGTGGTCGCGGCGCTGGCCAACGACATCCTCGGCAATTCCCTGGGCCTGTCGATCGCGGATTCGGCGGGGCTCGGCCAGCACGTCGGCGGAGCGTTGAATCCTGCCGGCGGCACCCTGGTCTACAACTCGCGCGCCGTGAGCATCCCGCAAGCCACCGTGACTGATCTCGAGGACGGCGTGACCTTTACCGTCGGTGGCCAAAGCGGGCCGCTGCACGACCCGACCGCGATTCTCTACGTGCGCAAGGCTGACCTCGATCCGGTGACCGGCAAGCTCAAACCCGGTATCCCGGTCGAACCGCTGGTGCTGCGCGCAGCGGCGGGCGACTGCATCAACGTCACCCTGGAAAATCGCCTGCCGCTGGTCATGCCGGACCTGAGTCAGTCGGCCGTGGTGCAAGGCGTGGTCAAGCGCGACCGCTTCAGTGCGCTGGGCTCGACCACCTTCAGCAACAACCTGATTCGGCCATCGAGCCATGTTGGCCTGCATGCGCAGCTGCTGTCGTATGACATCACCAAATCCGATGGTGTCAACGTCGGTGCCAACCCGGTACAGACCGTGCCACCGCGGGTGGGCAACAGCGGTGCCTGGCCGACCCGGACCTACCAGTACTACGCCGGGCACCTGGAGCGTGAAGGCAAGCCGATCACCCAACTGGGGCGCAGTGTCGACAACATCAACGCCACGGCAGTGGAGTTCGGCGGCCTGAACATCACCCCGGCGGACGTGATCAAACAGCCACAGAAAGGCCTGGGCGGGGCGATGAGTATCCTGCCGGTCGGCGCCACCTGGGTGGACGATGCGCGTCGCGCCACGGCCACTGTCACCGCGCCTGGCCAGGCGGTGTACCGCGATTTCGCGATGGTCTGGCAAAAGGCGCTGAACATGCGCTGGGCCAACGGTCGGCCGGTGGAAGCCCTGGCTGCTGAAGGCAACGGGGTGCCCACCGATCCGCAGGACAACTCGGGCATGGCCATCAACTACAAGAGCGAGCCGCTGTGGTACCGCTTCGGCCTGGCCCCGGATGCGCCGTTCGGGCATGCCGACGGTCACGGTTTCGCCGACCTGCCGAATGCGCACATGGCCTACAGCAACGCGCTGGTGGGCGGTGATCCGCAGACGCCGGTGCTCTATGTGAAGCCGGGGCAACCGTTCCGCACCCACATCATGATGCCCACCGGTGGCAGTCGCGGCAGCACCTTCCAACTGGACGGGCATGTCTGGTCGGTGAACCCGTTCCAGTCCGAGAAGAGCGACACCGGCGGCTATCCGATGAGTTCGGCCGGGGTGGGCTCGGTGCGCTTCGGCTACAACCCGATGTCGATGTACGTCGGCGCCCACGAGAGCATCCTGCCGGCGGCGCACTTCAGCTTCATGCACCCGAGTGCCGGCGGCAGCAACGCCATCCCGGGCGACTACCTGTTCCGTGACTATGGGTCCTTTGGCAGCACCTCGGGCCTGTGGGGGCTGTTGCGGGTTACCAACGAAGCGGAACCGGCGCCGGCACCGGCACCTTGAGCGACCAGCGACAACATGGAGGGGGACGCGTCATGAACATGCAAACCAGAGTCGCCGGGTATGCGTTGCTGGCCGGGCTGCTGTTGAGCGGTGGCGGGGCGTGGGTCAGCGCCTGCCACGCCGAGACCCAGGCGGCGCCCAGGGACGGGTTGGGCGCGCAGCGCCTGGAGCGCGACGGCGTGGCGGTGGAGTTCCAGCTACGCCCGGTCCAGCCTGGCGGTCAATTGGTCGAAGGCAGCTTCGCCGACGTGCGCTTCAGCCTCACCGACAGTGCTTCCGGCCAACCTCTGGCCGGGGTTGCACCGGGGGCCTGGGTCGATCCGCAGCAGACCGCCGCCGATCAGGCCCAGGGCCGCGACCGCAGTTGCAAGTCGCGGGTCGGCGCGTTCCTCAAAAGCAGCGTCGGCGCGCGGCCGATGCTCGACCTCAACAGCTACTACGTATTCATCATGAACCAGGACGCCAGCGTCTCGATCGTCGACCCCTCGGTGTCGGTGGGCGGCATCACCAGCACCCTGGGGCGCATCGACCTCAAGCAGCCGCCGATGGACTGGGTCAGCCGCAAGGACAACAAACGCATCTTCGTGTCGATGCCGACCGCCGGTGAGGTGGCGGTAATAGACGCGGAAAAATTCAAGCTGATCGACTCGATCCCCGCCGGCAAGCAACCGGTGCGCGTGGCCCTGCAGCCTGACGAGCGCCTGCTGTGGGTCGGCAACAATGCCAGCGATGGCGCCGAGGCCGGGGTCACGGTGATCGATGTGCAGACCCTCGAACCCCTCAAGCACCTGGCCACCGGCCGTGGTCACCACGAAATCACCTTCAGCCGGGACTCACGCTTCGCCTTCGTCAGCAACCGCGACGACGGCACCTTGAGCATCATCGACGTCGCCACCTTGAGCATCCAGCAACAGCTCAAGACCGGTTCGCACCCGCTGTCGGTGGCCTATTCGGCGTTGTCCCAGGCGGTGTACGTGGCCGATGGCAAGGATGGCACCATCACCGTGGTCGACGGCCAGAACCCGGCGCTGCGCAAAGTCATCAAGAGCCGCCAGGGCCTGGGGCCGATGGGTTTTTCCAGCGACGGGCGCTTCGGTATCGTGCTCAACACCCTGGAGAATCGGGTCGCGATTGTCGACGCCGCCACCGACAGCCTGATCCACGAAGTGGAGGTCTCCGCCGAGCCTTACCAGGTGGTGTTCAGCAAGGCCTACGCCTACATCCGCGGGCTGGCGTCGTCCAAGGTGACCATGATCAACCTGTCGTCCCTGGGCCAGGGTCGCACGCCGATCGTCCAGGGCTTCGAGGCCGGCTCTACTGCGCCACGCCTGGCCGGTGACTTGCCGCTGGCGTCCGGGCTGGCGATTTCCCGGGACGAGAACTCGGTGTTCGTGGTCAACCAGGCGGACAACACCACCTACTTCTATGCCGAAGGCATGAACGCGCCGATGTCCGGCTACCCCAATCGCGGCCAGGTGGCGCGCGCGGCGATGGTCATCGACCGCAGCCTGCGCGAGGTCGAACCGGGGGTCTACAGCTCGCGGATCAAGCTGCCGCCGGCCGGTGATTTCGACGTCGCCTTCCTGCTCAACCAGCCGAGCATCGTCCACTGTTTCAGCGTGCAGGTGCAGGCCGACAGCCAGGTGGCCCGGCACCTCGGTGCGCCCAGCGTCGACTTCCTCCTGGAGAAAAGCGCGGTGCCACTGGGCAGCCCCTTCGTCGCCCGGTTCCGCATCGCCCAGGACGCCGGCAAGCTGCCGCGCATCGGCGTCAAGGACGTCGAGGTGCGCTACTTCCTCGCGCCTACGTCACGGGTGCAGGTGGTTGCCGCCAAAGAGGTCAGCGATGGCGTGTACGAAGCACCGCTGAACCTGGACAAGAGCGGCGCCTGGTACGTGCACGTGCGGGCCGCTTCGCTGGGCGCGAATTTCGACACCCAATCCTTTGCCAGCGTACGGGTCGTTCCCGGCGCTGCCCAATGATCAAGGAGCTGGACATGAATCGATTCAATCTGCAAAGACTGCTGACGGTGTGTGTGCTGGCCGCCTCGATCAACCAGGCCTACGCCCACAACGCCGAGGATCATTCGCAGCACCAGGCGCCCGCTGCGCGCCTGGAGAGCACCCGGGTGGAAATCGTCGACGTGCCGCTGGTGGACCAGGACGGCAAGGCGGTGCACCTGGAAAAAGACCTGCTGAACGACAAGATCGTGGTCATGGGCTTCATCTACACCAGCTGCACCACGGTGTGCCCGGTGGTGTCCTCGATCATGGGCAAGGTCCAGAAACAGCTGGGCGGGCGGGTTGGCAGCGACGTGCAACTGGTGTCGATCAGCGTCGATCCATTGCGCGACGACCCCAAGCGCCTGGCGGACTACGCCCGGCAATTCCAGCACGGGCCGGGCTGGAGCTGGCTGACCGGTTCGGCGCCGTCGATCAACGACACCCTCAAGGGCCTCGGCGCGCAGAGTCCGGACCTGAAGAACCATGCGCCGCTGATCATGGTCGGCGACGGCAACAGCAGCCATTGGACCCGCTACTACGGCTTCACCGATCCGCAAGTGCTGATCACTGAAATCAACAAGCTCAGCGGCCTGCGGGTGCACGCCAAACACACCGCCATTGCCCTGGAGAGCCAGCCATGAGAGCCATTGACTGGATCGCCCTGACGGTCTGCTATTTCATCTTCAGCACCCTGGCCTTCGCCCATGAAGGCCATCAGATGAGCGAGCCAGCGCCGGGCGCCGCCCAGCCCGCCGCCGCCCCGGCCGGGACGCGCGACGCACGGACCTGGTTTACCGACACCGAGTTGCAGAGCCAGAACGGCGAGACCCTGCGCTTCTACAGCGATGCCCTGGAAAACAAGGTGGTGCTGATCAACGTGATCTTCACCAGTTGCAACGACGCCTGCCCGCTGATCACCCGCAAACTGCGCGAAGTGCGCGAGGCCCTGGGTGACATGGCCAACCAGGTGACTTTCGTCTCCCTGACCAGCGACCCGCTGCGCGACACCCCGGCGGTGCTCAAGGCCTACACGCTGAAACAGGGTGCAGACGATCCCAACTGGCTGTTCCTCACCGGCGACAAGGCGCAGATGGACCTGGTGCTGGGGCGCATCGGCCAGATCATCCCGTCGCCGGAGCAACATTCGACCCAGTTGATCGTCGGCGACGTGGCCAACAAACGCTGGAGCAAGATTCGCCCCGACGCACCGCCCAGCGCCATCGCCGAGCGCCTGAAGCTGTTGACCATGCCGATTGCCGGTCGCTGAGCCTCGATCATGAAGAGTCTGCCGATCGCCAGCCTGCTCCTGCTCGGTTGCCTGAGCCTGACCGCCAACGCCTTGAGCCTGACGCCCGAAGAGAGCGCCGGTAAACGGCTGTATCGCGAGGGGCTGTCGAGCAGTGGTGAAACGGTGATGGCGCGGGTCGGCGCGGCGGATATCCTGTTGCCGGCGACATCCATGCCGTGTGCCAACTGCCACGGCAACGATGGCCTGGGGCGTCCGGAAGGTGGCATACGTCCGCCGGACATCACCTGGTCACGGCTCAGCGCGCCCTACGGGCAACAGCAGGTCAACGGCCGCGACTACCCGCGTTACAGCGAAGCCTCGGTGGCGCGGGCGGTGCAGGAAGGGCGGGATCCGGCCAACCAGCGGCTCGACCCGGCGATGCCGCGCTTTGTCCTGACCATGGCTGACCAGCGCAACCTGACCGCCTACCTCAAGCGCCTGGCCGATGACCGCGATCCCGGCCTCGAGCCCGACGTCCTGCACCTGGGCACCTTGCTGCCTGGCGATGGCCCGCTGGCCGACGAGGCGCGCACGGTGGCGGCGGTGCTGCAGGCGAGCATTGCGCGGATCAACGAGGAGGGGGGGATCCATGGCCGGCAATTGAAACTGACCATCCTCGACCCGGGGCCGGATCAGGCCAGTGCCCTGGCGGCCCTGCACCAGCTTATCGAACAGCCGGTGTTTGCCCTGATTTCGCCGTTGGCCCCAGCATTGGGGGATGCCTTGCCGGCCGTGCTGGAAGAGAGCGGAGTGCCCCTGGTGGGCGGGGTCTCCTTGCTCGGCGCGAGCCCGCGCAGCCGGCAGATCTTCGAACCCTTGCCGGGCCTGGCGGAACAGTTGATCGCCCTGGCGGATTTCGCCGCGCGCGACTTGCAGGCCAGTCAGCAGCCGACCTTGATCGTCTATCAGGAGCAGGGTGGGCAGGGCGCGGTGGCGCAACAGCTGAACGGTTACCTGCAGGCCCATGGTTGGACCCAGGTGCGCGTGCAGGCGTTCGATCCGGCCCAACCGCAGTCGCTCGACCCGCAACTGACCGGCATTCAGGCGCTGTTCTATCTCGGCAGCGGCGCCGGCTTTGGCCAGCTCGGCACGCAGTTGCAGGCGACGGGCGCCACGCCCCAGTTGTTCGCCGCCTCGAGCCAGGTGGCCGGCGATGTCCGCCAGTTGCCCGGGGCGTTGTCGCGGCGGGTGTTTCTCGCCTATCCGTTTGTCCCCGGCGACTGGACCGACGAGGGGCGCGCGGCGCTTGCGCAACTGCGCCAGCGCAGCGGTTTGAAAGGAGGGCACGCGGTGCAGCAGGTCGGCGCCTACAGCGCGATGCTGCTGCTCAGCGAAGGCATCAAGCAGGCCGGACGCGACGCCAGCCGGGAGAAGCTGCTGGCGGCCCTGGAAGGCCTGCACGATTTTTCCACCGGCCTGACCCCGCCGATGAGCTTCGGCCCCGGCCAGCACATGGGCCTGCGCGGCGCGCACATCGTCACCGTGGAGTTGCCCGATCAACGTTTCTTCCCTGTCGCGCGCTATCAGCCGATAGCGACGGCACCCTGATGCGAGGAGCGATCATGAAGTTCAGTTGCCTGCTCATAACCTTGCTGATCGTGGTGGCCGAGGTCCAGGCCAACACCGACAACGACGACAATGGCCCGGCCGCTGCGCGGGTGAATGGCCAGGCCATTTCCGAATTTCGCCTTGAACGCTATTTCACCGAATACCTGCAGGCACAGGGGCGTGCCGTGGGCAGCATTCGCAACCCCAAGGCCTACAAGCAACTGCGCCAGGCTGCGCTGGGGGATCTGATCGACAAGGAATTGCTCTGGCAGGAGGCAACCCGGCGTGGCCTGAAAATCAGTGATGAGTTGGTCAAGGCGCACATCGACGAGTTGCGCACGGCCATCGGCGGCAACGAAGTCTTCGCTCGGCGCCTGGAAGATGCCGGGTTCGACGAGGACTGCTTCGCCGACTACACCCGCAAGGAGCTCGCTGCGCAGCAGATGTACACCGAGTTGGTCACGGTCAAGGAACCGGACGAAAAGCAGGTTCGCGAGTTCTTCGAGGCCCAGCGCGCGGCCATGGCCCGTCCCGAGCAGATCCAGGCCCGGCATATTCTGCTCAAGCTCGCCCCGGACGCCGATGCCGCCACGGTTGAGGCCAGCCGCCAGCAAATGCTCGGCTTGCGGGCGCAGATCGAACAGGGCGCGGACTTCGCCACCCTGGCCCGGAGCCAATCCCAGGACAGCACCGCGAGCGCGGGTGGAGATTTGGGCTATTTTTCACATGGAAAGATGGTGTCCGAATTTGAAACAGTTGCCTTTGCGATGCAGACTGGAGAAGTCAGCCAGCCGGTTCGCACGGTATTTGGCTGGCATTTGATTCAAGTACAGAACCACTTGGCCGCCAGCGCGGTCGAAGAGGCTCAGGGGCTCGCATTGGTCAGGGGTTATCTCGCTCGCCAGCAGCAGATTCAGGCAGGACAGCAGGCCTTGGCGCAATTAAGGGAGCGCAACCGGATTGAACGTATCGACGATGAATGACCCGCTGTCCCCACAAGTGGGGCAAGTGTCAGGGGTAATACAAGAGGCTTCCCCGTCTTTGGGGGATGGGTGGCCGTGAGAAAAAGACGAACCCCGGAAAATCAAAGAGATAGCGCGGTCAAAAACCGCCGTTAAGCCTGGCATGAAGTGTGCGTAAGCCTATTCAAGGCACGCACTCCCAGGTCCGAACAACGGATCTGCACGGTTCAAGGAGTCGACCTTGTTAAACAACAAAGTACTGGTTGTCGAAGACGAACAGATCCTGGCGCAGAACCTTGAGGTTTACCTCGGGAACCAGGGCCTGGAAGTCCGGGTTGCCCATGACGGTGCCAAAGCCATCGCACTCGCGAAGACCTTTTCACCTGATGTAGTGGTACTTGATTACCGTTTGCCCGATATGGAAGGTTTTCAGGTGCTCGATGCTGTCCGCCAGAGCGGGGACTGTCATTTCATGCTGATCACCGCGCATCCGACCAGTGAGGTCCGTGAGCGCGCGGCCCAGCTGGGAATCAGTCATATCCTGTTCAAACCTTTTCCACTGGCGGAATTGGCTCGTGCAGTCTGCGATCTGTTGGGGGTGAAACGGGAGCCAAGGGCCGGGGCCACTCAAGCCGAAGGGTTCGTCGAACGACGCCAGAGCAGGACCGAGAAATTCCCGCTGCAATTGTACGATGGCAGTTGGGTGCTGGCGGATCGCCGACAAAAGGGATCGCGACCACCGGCACCGGACGACGAACAATTGCTCACCGGGGAGTAGGCGGTGCGAACAGACTGAAATGGCCTGCCGCACCGCCCGGGTTCTGAACCCCAGGCGTTGGAGAGCAAGCCATGGAACGTTTGTCACTGGCCGTCGAACCGGCCCAAGCGGCATCGCTACCTACCCGATTCACCAGTGAGCAACTGGCTCACGCCCGGCACCAGGCCGCCAGCACCGGTGAGCGGCTGCTCGAAACCCTGCAGAGCCAGAGCGGCCTCGAGCCGATGGCCTTCATCCAGTGCCTCGGCACCACCCTGCATTACCCGGTGCTCGACACCGCCCAGCTGTTCGAGGCCACCCCGGTATTCGACCGGGTCACCCTGGCCCAATGCCTGAAGCGCGAATTCATCCTGCTGCGCCATGCCGATACGGTGATTGGCGTCTTCGCCGACCCCTTCGACACCAGCCGCCTGGCCTGGATCGACGACTGCCTGCATGGCGCGCCCCTGTACCTGGTGCACTTCGAAGACCTAAAGGCCTACCTGGCGCGCCACGAAGAGAGCTTCCATGCGGTCGAGTCGCTGAACGCCCAGGCCGATGCCAGCGTCGAGACCGACAACCTGCAGAGCCTGTCCCTGACCAGCATCAGCGAAGACGCCAGCGTGGTGGTCAAGCTGGTCAACTCGACCCTCTACGACGCGCTGAAAATGCACGCCAGCGACATCCACCTGGGCACCACCGGCAGCGGCCTGGTGATCAAGTACCGGATCGACGGGGTGCTCAACAACATCAGCAAGATCCAGGGCGCCGAGTTCGCCGAACAGGTGATCTCGCGGGTCAAGGTCATGGCCGAGCTGGACATCGGCGAGAAACGCGTACCTCAGGACGGACGCTTCAAGATCGGCATCAGTGGCCGGCAGATCGACTTCCGGGTCTCGATCATGCCGAGCATCTTCGGCGAAGACGCGGTGCTGCGGGTGCTCGACAAACAGGACCTGGCCGACAAGGTCAGTGGCGTGCAGTTGCAGGCCCTGGGCTTCGAGGACGAAACCCTGCGCAGCCTGCGCCGGCTGGCGGCCGAACCCTACGGCATGGTGCTGGTGACCGGACCGACCGGCAGCGGCAAGACCACCACGCTCTACGCGATGATCACCGAGATCAACCACGGCGTGGACAAGATCATCACCATCGAAGACCCGGTCGAGTATCAACTGCCGGGCGTGTTGCAGATTCCGGTCAACGAGAAAAAAGGCCTGACCTTCGCCCGCGGCCTGCGCTCGATCCTGCGTCACGACCCGGACAAGATCATGGTCGGTGAGATCCGTGACCCCGACACCGCGCAGATCGCCGTGCAATCGGCCCTCACCGGTCACCTGGTGTTCACCACCATCCACGCCAACAACGTGTTCGACGTGATCGGCCGTTTCACCCAGATGGAAATCGACCCCTACAGCCTGGTCTCGGCGCTCAACGCAGTGCTGGCCCAGCGTTTGATCCGCCTGGTGTGCAGCAGCTGCGCCAGCCCCGTGACACCCACCGAAGAAGAACTGCGCGACTCCGGCCTCGACCCCTTGCAGGTCGGCCATTACCACTTTGTACAGGGCCGTGGCTGCGGGCATTGCCGCGGCACCGGCTACCGCGGTCGCAGTGCGATTGCCGAGTTGCTGCACCTGGACGACGAGCTGCGGCAGATGATCGTCGAACGCCAACCCATTGCGAAAATCAAGGCCCTGGCGTGCAGCCGTGGCCTGCGCCTGCTGCGCGAATCGGCGCTGGAGCTGGTGCGTGATGGTCGGACCACGCTGGAGGAGATCAATCGTGTCACTTTTATCGCGTGATCAATTTGTCGCCGTACTCGGCGCCAGCGGCGTCGGGCTAGGTCAGCGCCAGGCCGGACAGATCCACTGGCTGGGCAGCGTCGGTTTTATCGACGAAGGCTACACCGCCTGGTCCGTCGCCCTGGAAACCCTCGACCGGCTGCTGGGTGAACATGCCCGGCCGCGCTCGGAAGTCACGGTGCTGGTGTCGGGGCATTTCAGCCGCTACTGCCTGGTGCCCTGGAGCGAGGAAATCGGCAGCCCGAGCGAATTGCTGGGGTTCGCCCAGCTGTGTTTCGAGGACCTGTACGGAGCGGCCAGCCAGGGCTGGAACATCGTGCTCTCGGCGGAAGCCGCCGGCCATGACCGCATCGCCAGTGCCTTGCCCCAGGAGTTGCTGGAACGCCTGCGCAGCCTGGTCAGCGCACGCAACCTGCGCTTGAGCTCGGTGCAGCCTTACCTGATGGCGGCCTACAACCGTTTCGACAAGAGCCTGGGCAACGGCGACTTCCTGTTCGTCGTCGCCGAGCCGGTACGCAGCGTGCTGCTGCTGGCCCGCGAAGGACGTTGGGTGGCGGTGCGCTCGGTGGGCAGCAACGACAGTGACGCAGCGCTCAGTGCCCTGATCGGTCGTGAACGGCAGCTGCAGGCCTCCACCAGCGAACGGCCTTTGAATGTCTACCTGCATGCCCCGGCGCGCCTGGACGCGCTGCCCGAGTTGGACGATGTGCAGTTGCGCACCCTCGAAGAGGGGCCGGCGAGCGTGCACGACGGGCTGTATGTCATGTCCCTGGCGGTGGCCTGACATGCGCCCGCTGATGCTCGACTTCCAGCCCCCTCGGCGCTCCAGTCCCCTGGGCTGGAGCCTGTTGTTCGCCGGCAGCCTGTTGGTCCTGGGCTGCGTCGCGCTGCAACAGCACCTCAGCCAGCAGGTCGCGCAGCAACAAGGCCACCTGCAAAACACCCAGCGCGTGCTCACCGGCGACAGCGCCGGCAAGCCCGGCCTGACCCCTGCCGAGACCCGCGAACAGGCACAGAACCTGGCGGAAATGCGCAAGGTCTCGCAGCAACTGCGCCGGCCCTGGGAGCGCCTGTTCGCCATGCTTGAAGCCATGCCCAAGGACAACGTCGCGCTGCTGACCCTGACCCCGGATGCCCGCAAGGGCCTGCTGCGGATCAGCGCCGAAGCCCGCGATCTGGAATCCATGCTGGAGTTCCACCGCCTGCTCGAAGCCAGTGACGAACTGAGCGACGTGTCGCTGCTCAATCACGAAATCGTCGCGCAGTCGGCGGAACACCCGGTGCAATTCAACCTGTCGGCAACCTGGGAGATGGGCGATGCGAATCCCTAGACTGATCGTCCACGAATACCTGCAGACCCTCGGCGTTCCTGGCCTGGTGGGCCTGGCAGGGCTGATCCTCGCGCTCGGCTACGCCAGCCTCGCACTGCTGCCGGACTGGCGCGCGCTGGAAGACCTTAACCAGCAGACCAGGGAGGCCAGCGACTACCTGGCCAGGGTCGAGGAGGGCAGTGTCGCCGCGCCGGTGGTGCCGCAGCGCCAACTGGATGATTTCCGCAGCAAGCTGCCCTCCCAGCCCCAGGCCACCGTGGCCATCGACAAGATCTATGCGCTGGCGGCCCAGGAACACATCACCCTGTCGCGCGGTGAGTACGCCCTGGGCATCGATCCCAAGACCCACCTGGCGCGCTACCAGATTCTGTTGCCGGTACGCGGCAGCTACCCGCAACTGCGGCGCTTCATGCACGCCTTGCTGGCCCAGTTGCCGGCGGTGGTACTGGAAGACCTCGAGCTGCAACGCAAACGCATCGCCGACACCGACATTGCCGGTCGGATCCGCATGACCCTTTACCTGTCGAGGTCATGATGAACAACAAGAAAATCATCGGTTGGGTGGCGTTCTTCGGGGTCGCGGTGACGCTGGCCTGGCTGCCGGAACTGTTCAGTGACAAGGACGACGGCGGTGATTCGGCCGGCAGCGTGGCCCTGTCGTCCGGCAAAGCCAGGTCCGGCGCCACCCCGACCGCCAGTGAAGGGGCGAAAGTGGTGGCGATCAAGGACCTGGCACCGGCGGGTGACCTGTTCAGCTCTCGCAGCTGGAAGCCGGCCGTCAAGCTCGCCACCGTTACCGAAACCCCGATCGTACAAGCCCCGGTCGTCCAGGTCCCGACCCTGCCGCCGATGCCGTTCCAGTTTGTCGGCAGGCTGGCTGATCAGCATGACCTGCAAGTGTTCCTGCAGAGCGGCGAGAAAATCTACGTCGTCCGTAAAGGGGATGTGATCGACGACAACTGGCGGATCGTGGGCATTTCCGACAAGGAATTGAACCTGGTCTACCTGCCCATGCATTTATCCCAGACCCTGTCTGTGGGGAGCGCGCCATGAACCAGCCCCGTATGCTGATGTCCCTGATTTGCCTGTGCGTCGGCCTCGCCGCGTGCAGCACGGCGCAACTTGCCAACAAGGAAGGCCAGGAACTGATCGACCAGGGTCAGTACGAAGCAGGATTGGCGCGGATCGAGGAAGGCTTGCGGGAAAACCCTCGCGACACCGAGCTGCACCTGGCCCTGACCAGCGGCCGTGCCCATGCCGTGGAAGCGTTGCTGGTGCAGGGCGACTCGGACCGTGCGCACCGCGACTTCGCCTCGGCGCGAATCAACTTTGCCCGGGTGCTGAACATCGAGCCGCACAACCGCCGCGCCCAGGACTCGCTGCGGCAGCTGGAGTACATGCGCAGCCTCGACGCCAAGCTCGAACTGGCCCGTGGCGACCTGCGCCGGGGTGACATCTACGGCGCCGATCGCCAGGTCAAACAGATCCTTGAGCTGGATCCGAAGAACGAAGGCGCGCTGGAGTTGGACAGCAACATCCAGTTGGTGAAAAGCCGCAACGTGGTGAGCAATCCGCAGCTGCGCACTCGCCTCGACCGGCCAGTGACCCTGGAGTTTCGCGACGCCAACCTGAAGACCATTTTCGAAGTGCTGTCCCAGGTCGCCGGACTCAACTTCATCTTCGACAAGGACCTGCGCCCCGACATGAAGGCGACCATCTTCGTCCGTGAAGTGCGCATCGAAGACGCCGTCGAGTTGCTGCTGCAGCAGAACCAGTTGCACCAGAAAGTGGTGAACGACAACACCATCCTGATCTACCCGGACTCGCCGCAGAAGCTCAAGGATTACCAGGAGCTGGTGATGCGCACCTTCTACCTGACCAGCATCGATTCCAACACTGCCTTGAACATGATCAAGACCATGCTCAAGACCCGCGACGTGTTTGTCGATGAGCGCCTCAACACCCTGACCATGCGCGACACCGAAGACGCGGTGCGCATGGCCGAGAAGCTCCTGCAATCGCAGGATCAGTCGAATCCCGAAGTGGTGCTCGAGGTAGAAGTGATGGAGGTCGCCCGCCAGCGCATCCTCGACCTGGGCATCCAATGGCCGAACACCTTCGGCGTGCTCACCGAAGATGGCAACCCGGTGACCATTCTCGACCAGCTCAAGGGCCTCGATTCCAGCCGCATCAGCATCAACCCGTCGCCGCAGGCCAAGATCAACGCCCAGGACAACGACATCAACACCCTGGCCAGCCCGGTGATCCGCGTGACCAACCGCGAGCAGGCACGGATCCACATCGGCCAGCGTGTACCGATCATCAGCGCCACTTCTGTGCCCTCCACCCAGGGCCCGGTGATCACCGAAAGCGTGACCTACCTCGACGTCGGTCTGAAGCTCGAAGTACAACCGATCGTCCACCTGAACAATGAAGTGGCAATCAAGATCGCCCTCGAAGTGAGTAACGCCACGCCGCTGGAGCCGACTCGCCAGGGCACTATCCCGGTCCAGGTCGACACCCGCAACGCCCAGACCACCCTGCGCCTGCATGACGGCGAAACCCAGATCCTTGCCGGCCTGGTGCGCAATGACCACCTGGCCACCGGCAACAAGATTCCCGGCCTCGGTGATATCCCCGGGCTGGGCCGGTTGTTCGGCAGCAACAAGGACACCGTCGGCAAATCCGAACTGGTGCTGTCGATCACTCCGCGGATCGTGCGCAACCTGCCGTACCAGAGCCCGTCGGACATGGAGTTCCAGACCGGCACCGAGACCAGCATGCACGTGCCGGCGCCGCGTCGTGACGCCAACGTCTCGATCGAGCTGCCGTCCGAGCCCGTTGCTTCCAATCACCCAATCGAGAGGCCTTGAGCCATGAAACGCTCGGTGCGCGGTTTCACCCTGATTGAAGTGGTGGTGACCCTGGCCCTGATCGGCTTGCTGGCCGGCATGGCCGCGCCGCTCACCGAGACCATTGTGCGCCGGGGCAAGGAGCAGGACCTGCGCACCGCGCTGTACCAGATTCGCGATGCCCTCGATGCCTACAAGCGCGCCTTCGACGCCGGCTACATCGAGAAGTCGCTGAACAGCAGCGGCTACCCGCCAAGCCTGCAAGTGTTGGTGGACGGGGTGCGGGATGTACGCAGTGCCAAGGGCGCCAAGTTCTACTTCCTGCGGCGCATCCCCCGTGACCCGTTCGCCGCGACCAAGCGTGACGACCAGGGTGGCTGGGGCCTGCGCTCCTACGACAGCACGGCCCAGAGCCCGCGTGAAGGCGAGGACGTCTATGACGTGTACTCCCATGCCCGCGGCAAGGGCCTCAACGGTATCGCTTACAGTGAGTGGTGAGCTTATGCGCCGGGAAAAGGGTTTTACCCTGCTGGAACTGATGGTGGTGATGGCGATCATCGCGACCCTGATGACGATCGCCCTGCCGCGCTACTTCAACAGCCTGGAAACCTCCAAGGAAACCACGCTGCGCCAGAGCCTGTCGGCCATGCGCGAAGCCCTGGACCACTACTACGGCGACACCGGGCACTACCCCGATTCCCTCGATCAACTGGTCGAGCAGCGCTACCTGCGCAACGCGCCCATGGACCCGATCAGTGAGCGCAGCGATTTGTGGGTACTGGTCGCGCCACCGGACGGAGTGGCCGGCGGGGTGGCTGATGTGAAGAGTGGTGCTACCGGGAGGGCGCGTGATGGCAGCCTGTATTCCGAGTGGTAGCCCCCACGCCGAAGGCGGCTTCACCTACCTGGGCGTGCTGTTCCTGATTGTGGTCATGGGCATGGCCCTGGCCAGCGCCGGCGAGCTGTGGTCGACCAGCGCCCGGCGAGATCGCGAACGCCAGTTGCTGTGGGTCGGCACCCAGTATGCCCAGGCCCTGCGCAGCTACTACCGCAGCTCCCCGGGTGTGGCGTTGTATCCGCAGGAGCTGGCGGACCTGCTGGTGGATCAACGTTTCCCCACCCCCCGGTCGCACATTCGTCGGCTGTACCCGGACCCGATTGGCAATACCGAGGAATGGGGCTTCACCCGCGGCATCGACGGACGCATCACCGGGGTCTACAGCCAGTCCCACGAGCTGCCGCTCAAGCAGGCGGACTTTCCCACCCAGTGGGTCGACTTCAACGGCATGACGCAGTATTCGGACTGGCAATTCGTCGCCGAAAAGGCATTTCTCGACGGCCCTGCCGGACAGGTGAAATCCCCGTCCGCCACGGCAGATCGCTAGGGAGACGTACCCATGAATGGTCTGTTCCTGACATCCCTGGCCCTGCTGCTGACACTTGCCACCAGCACCGCGCGGGGCAATGACGAAGATGAGATGGCCGGCTTCATCATCGACAACACCATTTCCCATGTCGGCCACGACTTTTACTTCTACTTCGCCGACCGCATGCGCGCCATCAGCCCCATGGACTTCAACCTGGTAGTGCGCGAACGCCCGGACGCCCGTTGGGGCAGCCTGGTGACGGTGGAATACGAAAGGCGCCTGGTGTACCGGCGCTTCCTGGCGCCCAACACCACTGAATTGAAAGACACCGCCGTCGAGGCCGCCGATTGGGTAAAGGCGCAGATCTCCCAGCGCAGGCTCGAAACGCTGCTACAAGACACCACCGACCTGGAGAAGGACGAACTATGAACAGCACAAGCCTCTCACGGCGCGCCGGCCTGTTGTTGCTGGGCCTGGGCAGCTGCGGCCTGGTCCAGGCCACGGAACTGGTCTACACCCCGATCAACCCTTCGTTCGGCGGCAACCCGTTGAACGGCACCTGGCTGCTCAACAACGCCCAGGCGCAGAACGACTACGACGACCCGGACATCAAATCGCGGGCCACCGCCACCGGCACCTCGGCCCTGGATCGCTTCACCAGCCAGCTGCAGTCGCGGCTGCTCTCGCAGTTGCTGGACAACATTTCCACGGGTAACACCGGGAGCCTGTCCACCGACTCGTTCATCGTCAATGTCATCGACGACTCGGGGGCCCTGAGCATTCAGGTGACCGACCGCGCGACCGGCGAAATTTCGGAAATCCAAGTGAATGGCCTGGCCCCTTGAGGGGATTCGGGACGATGGGGAGGGACGGACATGAAAACAATAATCCTGATGATGACGCTGCTGTTCACCTTGCAGGGCTGCGCGCTGCGCGAACCGGTGGGCGCTGAACAGGAAGGCGAGACGCCGACACTGACGCCGCGCGCCTCGACCTATTACGACCTGCTGAACATGCCGCGTCCCAAGGGCCGTCTGATGGCGGTGGTCTACGGTTTCCGTGACCAGACCGGGCAATACAAGCCGACCCCGGCCAGTTCGTTTTCCACCAGCGTGACCCAGGGCGCGGCGAGCATGCTGATGGATGCGCTGCAGGCCAGTGGCTGGTTCGTGGTGCTGGAGCGTGAGGGCCTGCAGAACCTGCTGACCGAGCGCAAGATCATCCGCGCCTCGCAGAAAAAGCCCAACACGCCGGTGAATATCCAGTCGGAACTGCCGCCGCTGCAAGCAGCGAACCTGATGCTCGAAGGCGGCATCATCGCCTATGACACCAACGTCAAGAGTGGTGGGGAAGGGGCCCGCTACCTGGGCATCGACATCTCCCGCGAGTACCGGGTCGACCAGGTCTCGGTCAACCTGCGGGCCGTGGACGTGCGCAGCGGCCAGGTGCTGGCCAACGTGATGACCAGCAAGACCATCTACTCGGTCGGCCGCAGCGCCGGGGTGTTCAAGTTCATCGAATTCAAGAAATTGCTGGAAGCCGAGGTCGGCTACACCACCAACGAACCGGCGCAGCTCTGTGTACTGTCGGCCATCGAATCGGCAGTCGGCCACCTGCTGGCCCAGGGCATCGAACGCCGCCTGTGGCAAGTGGCCGGCGACCCGGCCCAGGAAAATGCGACCCTGGATCGTTACCTGGCGCAGCACAACACTGTGCAGAAGGAAGAGGAGTGAGGGGGTACGGGACCTACGAACACCATAAAACCCCTGTAGGAGCTGGCCAGCGAAAAAAACGTCAACGATAACGCGCGCTGTCTGAATGTACGCGGCGCCCTCGGGTTTTTCGCGAGCAAGCTCGCTCCTACAAGGTTGGGGGGGGCGTCAGCTTTAGAACTGCTCCGCACTCAACCCGAACAACGACTCGCTGCCGGCCCGGATCGACTGTTCCAGGCTGGCCATGCGCGGCAGCAGGCGCTGCATGTAGAAGTTCGCGGTGGCCAGTTTGCCGCCGTAGAACGCCGGATCCTCGGGCAGCTTCTGCTCTGCCACCTGGGCCATCCGTGCCCACAGCCAGGCATAGGCCAGGTAGCCGAACAGGTGCAGGTACTCCACCGACGCCGCGCCGATTTCATTGCGATTATTCGCGGCCCGCGCTTGCAGCCAGTCGCTGACATCCTCCAGGCGTTGCACCGCCTCGAACAGTTCCCCGGCAAACGGCGCCCCCGGCTGATCGGCGAAGCGGCGGATCTCGGCGGTGAACTGGCGTAGCGCCTGGCCGTTGTCGGCAAGCACCTTGCGCCCCAGCAGGTCCAGCGCCTGGATGCCATTGGTGCCTTCGTAGATCTGCGCGATGCGCACGTCACGCACCAACTGCTCCTGGCCCCACTCGCGAATGTAGCCATGGCCGCCGAACACCTGCTGGCCGTGGATGCAGCTTTCCAGCCCGCTGTCGGTGAAGAACGCCTTGGCCACCGGCGTCAGCAGGGCCACCAGCGCCTGGGCGTTGTCGCGCTCGGCCGGTTCGTCGGCGTATTTTGCCAGGTCCAGTTGCTGCCCGACGTAGCAGGCAAACGCCCGGCCGCCTTCGGTCATGGCCTTCATGGTCAGCAACATGCGGCGCACATCCGGGTGCACGATGATAGGATCGGCGGCCTTGTCCGGCGCCACGGCACCGCTCGGCGCACGGCTCTGCAGCCGCTCGCGAGCGTAGGCCACCGCGCTTTGATAGGACGCGGCAGCGCAACCGATGCCCTGGATGCCGATCGACAGACGTTCGTAGTTCATCATGGTGAACATCGCCGCCAGGCCCTTGTTGGCTTCGCCCACCAGCCAGCCGCTGGCGCCGTCGAAGTTCATCACGCAAGTGGCCGAGGCCTTGATGCCCATCTTGTGTTCCAGCGAACCACAGCTCACCGCGTTCGCTGTTCCGAGAGAACCGTCCGGGTTGACCAGCACCTTCGGCACCACGAACAGCGAGATGCCCTTGGGACCCGCAGGGGCGTCCGGTAATTTGGCCAGCACCAGGTGGATGATGTTTTCGGTCAGGTCCTGCTCGCCACCGGTGATGAAAATCTTGCTGCCGCTGATCCGGTAGCTGCCATCGGCCTGGGGTTCGGCACGGCTGCGAATCAGCCCCAGGTCGGTGCCGGCGTGGGCTTCGGTCAGGCACATGGAACCGGCCCAACGGCCTTCGTACATTGGTGGCAGGTAAAGATTTTTCAGCGCCTCACTGGCGTGCGCATCGAGGGCCAGGCAGGCACCGGAACTCAGGGCCGAATACAGGGCGAAGCTGGAGTTGGCGCCGTAGAGCATTTCCTCGACCTGCACCGCGAGCATCTTCGGCATGCCCATGCCGCCGTATTCGGCATTGCCCGCCAGGCCGACCCAGCCGCCTTCGATGTAGGTCGCATAAGCCTGCTGGAAACCGCTCGGGGTGCTGACCTGGCCATCGCGCCATTGCGCGCCTTCTTCGTCGCCGCTGCGATTGAGCGGGGCAATCAATTGCGAGGTGACTTTCGCCGCTTCCTCGAGAATCGCATCGGCGGTGTCGGCGTCGACCGTTTCCGCCAGGGCCGGCAGGCGCGCCCACAGGGCAGGGGCGTCGAACACTTCATGCAGGACAAAGCGCATGTCGCGCAGCGGGGCATTGAATTCGGGCATCGGGTAAACCTCACAAGGACGGTTGTTCGGGGGCGGCGACGGGCAGCGGGGCCGGTCGCCGGCTGGCGAGTGGTCGTGGTTGGCCTAGAGCGCTTCGGCCCGTTCGCGCAGGACGTACTTCTGGATCTTGCCGGTGGAGGTCTTCGGCAGCAGGGTGAAGACCACCGTGCGCGGCACCTTGAAGCCGGCCAGGTGTTCGCGGCAGAAGCTGATGATGTCGGCCTCGCGCACGTCCTGGTGGTCGGCCTTCAGGGTGATGAAGGCGCAAGGGGTCTCGCCCCATTTTTCGTCGGGCCGGGCGACCACCGCCGCCTCCATCACGCCCGGGTGGCGGTACAGCACGCCCTCGAGTTCGATGGTTGAGATGTTCTCGCCACCGGAAATGATGATGTCCTTGAGACGGTCCTTGATCTCCACATAACCGTCCGGATGACAGACCGCCAGGTCGCCGGTGTGGAACCAGCCGCCTTCGAAGGCTTCGGCGGTGGCGCTGGGGTTCTTCAGGTAGCCCTTCATCACCGTGTTGCCGCGCATGAAGACCTCGCCTATGGTCTGGCCGTCACGCGGGGTGGGTTCGAGGGTGCTGGAGTCGGCGACCATCACCCCTTCCAGGGTGGCGTAGCGCACGCCCTGGCGCGACTTGACCTGGGCGCGCTCGTCGAGGGGCAAGGCGTCCCACTCGGCATGCCAGGCGCAAATGGTCACCGGGCCGTAGGTTTCGGTCAGGCCGTAGACGTGGGTGACCTTGATCCCCATCTGCTCCACCGCACCGATCACCTTGGCCGGTGGCGCGGCGCCGGCGACCATGGCGTTGACCGGATGATCGATCGCCGCCTTGGCCGATTCCGGCATGTTCACCAGCGCATTGAGCACGATCGGCGCGCCGCACAGGTGAGTGATCTGGTGTTCGCGAATCAGGGTGAGGATTTTCTGCGGATCGACCCGGCGCAGGAACACGTGGACCCCGGCCAGCGCGGTGATGGTCCAGGGGTAGCACCAGCCGTTGCAGTGGAACATCGGCAGCGTCCAGAGGTACACCGGATGATTGCCCATGGCCCAGGTCATCTGGTTGCCCAGCGCGTTCAAATAGGCGCCGCGATGGTGGTAGACCACACCCTTGGGATTGCCGGTGGTGCCCGAGGTGTAGTTCAGCGAAATCGCCTGCCACTCGTCCGCGGGCCACTGCCAGGCGAAGTCCGGGTCACCCTCGGCCAGCAGCGCCTCGTAGTCCAGTTCGCTGACCGCCTGGCCTTCGCCGTACTCCGGGTCGTTGACATCGATCACCAGCGGCGGGTGATCGAGCATGCCCAGCGCGGCGTGGATCACGGCGTGGAACTCGCGGTCGGTGATCAGCACCCTGGCTTCTCCATGCTGGAGCATGAAGGCGATGGCTTCGGCGTCCAGGCGCACGTTGAGCGGGTTGAGCACGGCGCCGATCATCGGCACGCCGAAATGCACTTCGAGCATCTCGGGAATATTCGGCAGCATCACCGCCACCGTGTCGTCCTTGCCGATGCCGCGTCCGGCCAGGGCCGAAGCCAGGCGCCGGCAGCGCGCGTAGGTTTGCGCCCAGGTGCGGCGGATCGAGCCGTGGATCACGGCGGGGTAGTGGGGATAAACGCTGGCAGTGCGCTCGATGAAGCTGAGCGGAGACAAGGCGATGTGATTGACAGGCGCAGGGCTGAGCCCTTGTTCATAGATCGACATGTACGGTACCCGGTGGCTGATTGTTAGCTCTGATCGGTGACCCGGCGCGAGCGCCCAGGTCATCTTTAAATGTCCGGTGTGCTTTATATACATTTGCCGGTAGATATGGAAGTACAACCTAAGACGTATAGTATATGTACTATATTTATTTCCCTCGAAGCTCTAATCAGTCCCGTCCCGGTATATGCTGGGCGCCTTTGAATCCCTGGACCACCCATGAGCCAGACGCCTGAATCGCCGCTGCTACCCCACGACCCGCAGCCCAGCCTGTTGCTCGACCCGCAAGGCCAGCCGTTGGCGTTCAACCCGGCGTTGCTGGCCTTGCTCGGCGAGCGGGTGCCGGCGCAAGTGGAAGAGCTGCTGCCGGTGAACTACCTGATGCTGGTGCGCGCCTGTCTTGATCAGCAGCGCGCCATCGAAGAGGTCGAGGTGCAATGCCAGGCGCAGATCCTCACCTGGACCTTCATCCCCGATCCGCAGGCCAACCGGGTGCTCGCCCGCTGCCACGACGCCACCGCGCAGATCATCGCCCGGCGCGAAGCGGCCACGGCGCGGCGGCTGTACCGGCTGATCATCGAGAACACCACCGACCTGATCTCCCGGCACACCCCGGACGGGCAGTTTCTCGATGCCTCGCCGGCGTCCTGGACCCTGCTCGGTTACTGGCCCGAAGAGCTGCGCCGACAACCGGCCCAGGGCCTGTTCCATGTCCAGGGCCTGCCGAGCCTGATGCAGCGTGCGCAGGAAGCGCTGGCGCAGGACGGCTATCACACCATGACCTACCGCATTCGCCATCGCGATGGACATTACCTGTGGTTCGAAACCGCCTGCCGGGCGATTCGCGAAACCTATACCGGGGCGGTGGTGGAGGTGGTCGCCGTCTCGCGCGACATCACCGCGCGGGTGCAGGCCGAGGAAAACAAGCGGCGCCTGGCTGAAGTGGTCGAGGCCAATACCGATCCGGTGTTGTTCATCGACCCGCAAGGGCTGGTCACCTACCTCAACCCCGCTGCGCGGCGCATCCTCGGAATCGGCAGCGGACAGCCGATGCCCGATCTCGCTGAACTGTTCGCCAGTGACGACCTGGCGCGCCTGCAACGCGATGGCTGGCCCAGCGCCGAGCGCGATGGCGTGTGGAGCACCGACGCGCGCCTGCAACCGTCCGGCGGGGGGCGTTCGGTGCCGGTGTCGCTGGTGCTGCTGGCGCACCGCGCGGCCGCCGGTGAGCGCTATTACTCGCTGGTGGCGCGGGACATGACCGAGCGTGAACTGCGTGAAGCCCAGCAGCGCCGGCATCAGGACGAACTGGCGCACACCGCGCGCCTGGTGACCCTGGGCGAACTGGCTTCGGGCATCGCCCATGAAATCAATCAGCCGCTGGCGGCGGTGGTCAATTACGCCAATGCCAGCCAGCGTTATCTGCAGTCCCTGGGCAGCAATCCCCAGGCGGCGGAAAAGGTCACTCAGGGCCTGCAACGCATCAGCCACCAGGCCACCCACGCCGCGCAAGTGATCAGTCGCCTGCGCGGGTTCCTGCGCAAGGGCCAGCGACGCATGCAGGCGCTGGACTTCAGCGAGGTGGCCCGCGAGGCCGTGCGTTTGTGTGCCTGGCAGGCGGGCAATTGCCAAGTGACAATCGAGGATCGACTCCCGGATAATCTGCCGCCGGTGTATGCCGACCGGGTGTTGCTGGAGCAGGTGCTGTTGAACCTGCTGCGCAACGCCATCGATGCCAACCGCGAGCAGCATCCCGCCGAGCCTTCGCTGATCGTCATGACGGCGGCGCTGGTGGGTGCCGCCAGTGTCGAGATCCAGGTGCAGGATCAGGGCCCGGGCGTCAGCGAGGAGCAGCTGGCGCAGCTGTTTACCCCGTTCTACACCAGCAAGGCCGATGGCTTGGGACTGGGTCTGTCCATGAGTCGCAGCCTGATCGAAGGCTTCGGCGGTGAGTTGCAGGCGCGGCGCCAGGCGGTGGGGCTGTTGATGAGCTGCCGTTTGCCCTTGGCCGGCGCAACCCGAAAAGTACAGGAATAAGGCAATGACGGAGCAGGTGGTGTACGTGGTCGATGACGACCAGGGGATGCTCGAATCGACAGTCTGGCTGCTCGAGTCGGTGGGGCTGACGGCCTTGCCGTTCACCAGCGGCAGCGAGTTTCTTAGCGCCTGTGATGCCGGTCGCGATGCCTGTGTCCTGCTGGACGTACGCATGCCCGGCATGGGTGGCTTGAACGTGCAGGAAGAAATGCGCCTGCGCGAGCTGAATCTGCCGATCATTTTTGTCAGTGCCCACGCCGATGTGCCGATCGTGGTCCGCGCCTTCAAGGCCGGCGCCCATGACTTTATCGAGAAGCCCTACAACGAGCAGTTGCTGCTGGACAGTGTGCAACAGGCGCTGAGCAAGTGTTCGCGGAGCCAGACACACAGTCAGGGCCAGCAGCAACTGCAGGACCGCCTCACGTCTCTGACCCCGCGGGAACGCGATGTGCTGTTGCCGCTGGTGCAGGGCTACACCACCCGGGAAATTGCCGAGCAGTTGGGGGTCAGCGCGAAGACGGTCGACCTGTACCGGGCGCGGGTGATGAAGCGAATGCAGGCGCAGACCTTGCCGGATCTGGTGGGGATGGCGATTGCGGCGGGGTTGGTGGAGCCGTTGCGGTTGCGTTGAGACCGGGGTTTCGATCAACCCCCTGTAGGAGCCGGCTTGCCGGCGAAGGCGGTGCGTCGGACACACCGCGGTGGCTGGTTCGCTGGCAAGCCAGCGCCTACACAGGGTTTGCGGATGCGTTGGATGTTGTGGCCGATGTAGGAGCCGGCTTGCCGGTGAAGGCGGTGCGTCGGACACACCGCGGTGGCTGGTTCGCTGGCAAGCCAGCGCCTACCCAGGGTTTGCGGATGCGTTGGATGTTGTGGCCGATGTAGGAGCCGGCTTGCCGGCGAAGGCGGTGCGTCGGACACACCGCGGTGGCTGGTTCGCTGGCAAGCCAGCGCCTACCCAGGGTTTGCGGATGCGTTGGATGTTGTGGCCGATGTAGGAGCCCGCTTGCCGGCGAAGGCGGTGCGTCGGACACACCGCGGTGGCTGGTTCGCTGGCAAGCCAGATCCTACACAGGGTTTGCGGATGCGTTGGATGTTGTGGCCGATGTAGGAGCCGGCTTGCCGGCGAAGGCGGTGCGTCTGATACACCGCGGTGGCTGGTTCGCTGGCAAGCCAGCGCCTACACAGGGTTGCGGCTTGCCGCTCGCAACTCCTATGCTCATTTCTCCGCCTACCCCGCGAGCCACGCCCATGCTTGAGGTCCGAGACGTCTTCAAGACCTACCCCACCGCCCAAGGCCCGCTGCCCGTCTTGCAGGGTGTCGATCTGCGGCTGGAGGCGGGGAGCAGTCTGGCGTTGATGGGGGAGTCGGGGAGTGGCAAGAGTACCTTGCTGCACCTGGTGGCCGGGCTTGATCGGGTGGATCGCGGTAGTATTGCTCTGGACGGGCAGGCACTTGAGGTAATGAGCGAGCGTCAGTTGGCGAACTGGCGGCGCCTGCAGATCGGCCTGGTGTTCCAGCAGTTCAACCTGATCGGCAGTTTGCGGGTCGAGGACAATCTGGCGTTTCAGGCGCGGTTGGCCGGGCGTTTTGATCAGGGTTGGCTCGGGCAGTTGGTGGAGCGTCTGGGGTTGGGGGATCTGCTTCAGCGCTATCCGGAGCAACTGTCCGGCGGCCAGCAGCAGCGGGTGGCGCTGGGTCGGGCCCTGGCATCGCGCCCGTCCCTGTTGCTGGCCGATGAGCCCACCGGCAGTCTCGACGAACACAGCAGCGATCAAGTGCTCGACTTGATGCTGGAGTTGCTCGCCGGCACCTCGACCTGCTTGCTGATGGTCACCCACAGCCAGCGGGTGGCGGCGCGGTTGGCCCATCGGGTGGTGTTGCAAGGTGGGCGCCTGGTCGCTCCCGGCCCGCCGTCATGAACGTCCTGCGCGAAACCCTGCGCGCGCTGCTCAGTCATTGGCGCCAGCACCCGGTGCAGTTTTTCAGCGTGCTCACCGGCCTGTGGCTGGCCACCGGATTGTTGACCGGGGTGCAAGCCTTGAACACCCAGGCGCGGGACAGCTATGCACGCGCCAGCCAGTTGATTGGTGGCGAACCCCAGTTAAGTTTGCGTGCGCCGGATGGAGCAAATTTTTCCCAGGAGTGGTTTGTCGCACTGCGCCAGGCCGGTTGGCCGGTGTCTCCGGCATTGCAGGGGCGGCTATTGCTCAAGGGGCGCGAAGGGCAGCGCTTGCAACTGCTGGGCATCGAACCCTTGTCGCTGCCGGTGGGCTCGACACTTGCCGGTCAGTCTCTGGATCTGGCGCAGATGGTCGACTTCATCAGCCCGCCGGGACGCACCTGGATCGCTCCGCAAACCCTGCAGGCGCTGGGCCTGCGCGAGGGCGATCAACCGCAAAGCAACAACGGCCAGCGACTGCCGCCCGTGCACGGTCAAGTGGACATGGCGCCTGGCGTGTTGCTGGTGGACATCGGTATCGCCCAGCAGTTGCTGGAAGTGCCGGGGCAAGTGTCGCGCCTGCTGCTGCCCAAGGATTTCGCCGCCAGCGAGCGGCCGTTGCCCGAAGCCTTGCGAACGCACTTGCAGTTGAATCACGGCAGTGATGAAAACAACCTGGCGCGTCTCACCGAAAGTTTTCACCTCAATCTCGATGCCCTGGGCTTGCTCTCCTTTGTCGTTGGTCTGTTCATCGTCCATGCCGCCATCGGCCTGGCGCTGGAGCAGCGCCGTGGCCTGTTCCGCACCCTGCGGGCCTGCGGCGTGAGTGTGCCGATGCTGGTGCTGTGCCTGAGCCTGGAATTGGGCGCTCTTGCCTTGCTGGGCGGGGTGTTCGGCGTGGTCAGCGGCTACCTGCTGGCCAGTGTGCTGCTGCCGGATGTCGCCGCCAGTCTGCGTGGCTTGTACGGTGCCGAAGTGGCGGGGCAGTTGAGCCTCAGTCCCTGGTGGTGGCTCGCTGGCCTTGGCGTCAGCCTGCTTGGCGCGTTGCTGGCCGGGGCTCACAGTCTGCTGCGTGCCGCGCGTTTGCCGCTGCTGGCGCTGGCCAATCCGCAAGCCTGGCATCAGGCCCATGGCCGCTGGTTGCGTCGTCAGGCGTGGGTGGCCATGTTCGTGGCGCTGATCGGGCTGTTGGCCTGGGGCTTCGGCGATAGCCTGGGCAGCGGTTTCGTTTTGCTGGCGGCACTGTTGCTGGCGGCGGCGCTGGGCTTGCCGGTGCTGCTCGATGCGCTGCTCAATAAAGCCGTACGCCATCGCCGCTCGGTGCTCGGCCAATGGTTTGTCGCCGATTGCCGGCAGCAACTGCCGGCGTTGAGCCTGGCCTTGATGGCGCTACTGCTGGCGCTGGCGGCGAACATCGGCGCCGCAAGCATGACCGGCGGTTTTCGCCAGACCTTCAGCGATTGGCTGGAGCAGCGCCTGAGCGCCGAGCTGTACATCAGTCCGCAGAACCCGGGGCAGGCGAGCCAGTTGCAAGACTGGCTGGCCCGGCAGGATGTCGCTGCGGTGCTGCCCAACTGGCAGGTTGCGCTGTCGATCAAGGGCTGGCCGGCGGACCTGTACGGGGTGATCGACCACCCGACGTATCGTCAGCATTGGCCGTTGCTCGAAGCGCTGGGCGATGCGCCCTGGGACCAGCTGGCGACCCAGGACACGCTGATGCTCAGCGAGCAGCTGGCGCGCCGTCTCAAGTTGCGGTTAGGCGATCGGCTGGAAATCGTGACCCCTCAAGGCCCATGGTCACCGCAACTGATCGGCATCTACGCCGACTATGGCAATCCCAAGGGCCACCTGCTGGTGAATGCCGCGCACCTGCTGCAGCACTGGCCGACGCTCACGCCCAATCGCTTCAACCTGTACCTGGCGCCGGCCGCGATACCGGCCCTGCTCAAGGCGTTGCAGGAGGACATCGCCATCGATGACAGCCGTATCGTCGATCAGGCGCGACTCAAGGGCTGGTCGAACCAGGTGTTCGAACGCACCTTTGCTGCCACAGCCGCCCTCAACAGCCTGACCCTGGGCGTGGCGGGCGTCGCATTGTTCATCAGCCTGCTGACCCAGAGCCAAAGTCGCCTGGGGCAATTGGCGCCGTTGTGGGCGATGGGCGTCACGCGGCGGCAACTGATGTTGCTCAACCTGGGCCAGACCTGGTTGCTGGCCCTGCTGACCCTGGTGTTGGCCGTGCCGTTGGGGCTGGCGCTGGCCTGGTGCCTGAACAGCGTGATCAATGTCCAGGCGTTCGGCTGGCGTCTGCCGATGCGGGTATTCCCGCTGCAGTTGGCGCAACTGCTGGGGCTGGCGATGCTGGCGACGCTCCTGGCTAGCGCCTGGCCGTTGCTACGGCTGTACCGCACCAAGCCAGCGGACTTGCTCAGGACCTTTGCCCATGAGGATTAGGTCATTGCTGCCAGGGCTGCTGCTGTTGTTGTTGACCGGCTGCGATCAGGCGCCCGACCCCGAGCAGGGTTTCGCCGGGCTGGGCAGCGGAGCGGCGGCGTTCAGTCAGGTCACTCCAGGTCGGGTCTTCAGCTTCCCAGTCGATCACGGCGCCCATGACGGTTATCGCATCGAATGGTGGTACCTCACCGCGAATCTCAAGGATGCCCAAGGCCGTGAATTCGGCGTGCAGTGGACCCTGTTCCGCAATGCCCTGAAGTCGGGTCCGGAGCAACCCGGCTGGGCCAGCCAGGTGGTGTGGCTGGGGCATGCCGCAGTGACGTCGGCGACTACCCAGCATGCGGCCGAGCGCTATGCCCGGGGTGGCGTTGGCCAGGCTGGCGTGAGCACTGAGCCCTTCGCGGCATGGATCGATGACTGGCGTCTGAGCAGCCAATCCGGCACTGCCGAGCCCTTGGCCGGGATGCGGGTCGAGGCCACCGGCAAGGGCTTCAACTATCAATTGCAGTTGTCGTCCAGTCGCCCCTTGGTGCTGCAGGGAGATCAGGGTTACAGCCGCAAATCCGAGCAAGGGCAGGCCTCGTATTACTACAGTCAGCCATTTTTCAGCGCCAGCGGTCGCCTGGAAATCGACGGTGTTGCCTATCAGGTCAGCGGCCCGGCCTGGCTCGACCGCGAGTGGAGCAGCCAGCCGTTGAGCGCCGGGCAAAGTGGCTGGGACTGGTTTTCCCTGCACCTGGACAGTGGCGCGCAGGTGATGCTGTTTCGCGTCCGGCAAACGGACGGCCAGGCCTACGTGAGCGGCACCTGGATCGACCCCCAGGGTCAGCCCCGAGCGCTGACGCGCGACGACGTCAGCCTGACACCCTTGGCCGACACCCGGGTTGCAGGACGCAAACTGCCGACGCGCTGGGCGCTGAAGATCCCCGCGCAAGGCCTGGACATCAGTGCCACGGCGCTGAATCCACAGGCGTGGATGGACTTGCGGATTCCCTACTGGGAAGGGCCGGTGCAACTGAGCGGCACGAACCCCGGCAGCGGGTATCTGGAGATGACCGGCTACTGAAAACGCCGATTACCGGCTGACAGCGACTATTTCAGGAAAACTACTGATCTATGTCTATGCTCACTCAGCACACCAGACTTTAGGCTTGCGCTGACAGTCACTGTCTCCATTTCCAAGCACAGGGAACGTATCACCATGAAGCTTCAATCACTGGCTAAAGCCATTACCCTCGCGACGCTGCTGTCCACTGGCAGCCTGACGGCCTACGCTGCCGAAATTCCATTCTCGGAAGTCGTGGTCGCCGATCAGATCAATACCAAGGTGGTCTCCGTCGATGCGGCCAATCACCTCGTAGTACTGGAAGGCAAAGAGGGCAAGCCGGTCTCGATCCAGCTCAGCGAGCAGGCCAAGGATCTGGGCAATCTGAAGGCGGGCGATAAAGTGCAACTGGACGTGGTGCGTTCGGTCGTGGCCCTGCTCGACACCGATATCGACAAGGGCTTGCCCGGCGCGGTGGAGCGCGTTGGCGAAATTCGCGCCACCGAGGACAACCCGAACCCGGGCGGGACCGCCTACCGTCAGGTCAAGGTGCAGCTGCAAATCACCGCCATCGACGTGAAGAAAAACCAGGTGACGCTGAAGAATCCGGACGGCGTGAGCAAGACCGTGACCGTGGAGAAACCCGAGTTGCAGGCCAAGCTGAAAGATCTCAAGGTTGGTCAAAGTGTGAACGTGGTGTACACCGATGTGTTGAAGGTGACCACCCAGAAGGGTTGAACCCCGCATGTAAAACGAAACCCGCCGCGGCGGGTTTCGTTTTTTTTCGTTTATGGTCTTTGTTGAAATAGCTGGTGAACAATTATTCGCAATTTGTCACCAGACATATCTGCCAACTTGCATTACTATCCACGACGTTCACCCAGTGTAACGGCTCTTTACCAGTGCAAGGATTGCCGAGGCCGTTGCACCGGGCGAACTTCCTCCTAAAGTTCGACAAACAACATTCGAAAGTACAACTTTTCTGAATGTTTGTACTACTTCCCCGATCCTTTCAATTGCGCCAGGCATTCGTCGATCGAACGCTGCTGCGTCTGCGCATACAACTGCAGTTCGTCGATGGTCGTGCGCCCAAGCGCCTGCTCGAACGCGGCCTGATTGGAGTGCTGGGCGTAATGGCTTTGCGCGGCATCGCCCAGGTTCGACTGGAAAATCCCTGCGGCACTGACCGGCAGGAAATCCTCGTACACCAGCGGCTCGAAGCGCAGGTAACCGCCGGCGAGCAGGGCGTCCAGGTCCAGGTCCAGGCCTTGCAGCGCAGAGGCGCTGGCAACGTGCCCGGTGTCGCTGACGAAGTACCGGAAATACGCCAGGCCTTGCTCGCGCAGTTCGCGCCAGGTGTCCGGGAAGGCCTCGAAGTGCTGCTGCATCAGTTGGTTGTAACGCGCCGCATTGGCCTCGTTGGGGAACTCCTTGAGCTCATCGCGGGCGGCGTTGAGCAAGCGGTCGTAGAGGGCGCGACCTTGTGGGGTGAGGGCCGCGCCACGTTGCTCGATTTCGCCGAAGCGCGCGCTATGACTGCCGCTGGCTTGCTGCTGGTCGGTGAAGGCGATGGCTTCGTCCAGCGCCTTGAAGCTGGTCTGGCGCAACAGGATCGGGCACTGCCGGCGCGGCGGGCCTTCGATCACCGCCTTGGGGGTGATGCCATGGGCGGGCATTTGCGCCTGGACGATGTCGATGTCCAGGGTGCGCGGGGTCAGGTGGTTGATGTGCGGGCCCTTGAACGCCACGACGTCGGCAATCAAGCGGTGCTGGGCGCTGAGCTGCTGGTATTGCGCGGCGGTGACTGTGGCGCGGTGGTGCCAGCGGAAGGTTTCCAGGGCCTGTTCGACAAACTGTTCGACCTGCTGCTCGTCGAGCCCGCCGTGCTGTTCGGCCTGGGCAATCAGTTCAAGGGCCTTGGGGGTGAAGATCGAACGCTGGGCCAGCACCGACTCGGCAAAGTGGCGCAGCTCGGGATTTTCGATCAACTCCAGGCGCAGCAGCGAGGTGAATACCCGGAACGGGCTGACCTGCAGCGCGCTTTCATGCACCGCGCGAAACGCCGTGGAGTGGACCGGTACGCCGGCCGGCGTCAGGTCGTAATAACCCACCGGCTGCATGCCCATCACCGCGAACAGCCGGCACAGGGTCGCCAGTTCTGCGGCGGTGCCGACGCGGATCGCGCCATGGCGTTCGAGGTCCAGGCGTTCGATTTCGCCGGTGCTGTGCAGATGCCGGGCAACTGCCTGATCCTGCTCCAGTACCTGGGCGTTGGTCTGCGCCACCAGTTCCATCAGGGCGCCGTACAGCGGCACTTCTTCACGGTACATGTCTGACATGGCCCGCGAGAAGCGTTGGCGGATCAGGTCAGGGCTGACGAGGTTCGGCGTGTTCATCAATTTGCATCCCGGCACGGTGACTGTGGAGTAGGCCGATTCTGTTCGGCAGCGTGCGGGGTGGCAAACGAAGTTTCTTCTGAACTTCATTCTGCAAACGACTGGTCCTGCGTCCTATCGGCGTGGCCGCTCGAGAAATTCCCGGTAAAGCCCGGCCATGTCGCGCGGGCGTTCGACCATCGGCATGTGGCCGATGCCGTCGAGGATTTCCAGGCGCGCGCCGGGTATGCCGTGGGCCCAGACTTGCGCACTGCTGACGTGCAGCAGGCGATCCTCGCGACCCCAGACCAGCAGGGTCGGCGCGAGGATCGCCGACAGGCGTGCCGTCATGGGTTCGCTGGCGTGGAAGTCGGTGAAGATTTCCGCCAGTTCTTCGCGCCGCTCATGGTAACGCTCGGCCAGCGCGGCCAGGACGATGCGCGGCACCCAGGGTGGGGACGCCATGGTCATGGCGTAGAGTTGCCGGAAGTCGGCGGGCGAGTCGATCAGGAACGGGTTGTGCCCGGCCTCGAGCATGCGCGCCATGTCGCTGGGCTCGGGGGAGGGCAGGCCAGCGGGGTCGAGCAGGGTCAGCGAGGCCACGCGACCGGGGTGGGTGGCGGCCAGCCAAGCGGCGATGTAGCCGCCCATGGAGTTGCCGATCAGGTGCACCTTGCCGATCCCACAGACATCGAGCAACTGAATCATCCGCTCGGCCTGAACCGGAATGTCGTAGCCGCCACCGGCCTTGAATCCGGTTTCGCCATGCCCGGCGATGTCCGGAATGATCACCCGGCAGTCGTCGACGAAATGCTTGGCGAAACGCAGCCAGATGCTCTTGTCGGCGCTGAAGCCGTGGAGCATCAGGAGGGTCCGGTCGGGTTTGTCGGGGCCGGCCTGGTAGGTGACCATGCCCATCTCGGTGATCGGCATGGTGATTTTTTCCAGGCGATACAGGCGCGCCTCGAGGGCGATGCTCGCGTCGTAGATGAAGTGGCCGAGCCGCGGCCAGGTGCGCCAGGTCCAGAACAGCAACAGTGCGACAACGATCAGCACGACGAACATCGTCTTCTCCCTAGAACGCTCAGGACAGAATATGGTCGGCCGGTTTCAGCCGTCGGGTCAATTGGTGATAGCTGAAACTGAAGCCGGGAAACATCGCGATCACGTGGCCGCTCTTGCTCTGGTACCAGCTGTGACAGCCGCCGGACTGCCATACGGTTCGCTGCATCTCGCGGTGAATCATTCCCGTATAGGCCTGCTCGGCCTCCTGGCGCACCTCGATGCTGCGCAGACCCTGGCGCCTGACAGTTTGAATGCAGTCGAGGATGTAGTTCATCTGCGACTCGATGATGAACAGCGCCGAGGTGTGGCCGATGCCGGTGTTGGGGCCGGTGACGATAAACAGGTTGGGGAAGTCCGGCAGGCTGGTGCCCAGGTAGGCGCGCGGGTACTGCGCCCACGCGTCACTAAGGCGGCTGCCGTGTGTGCCGAGTACCGGGTAGGCGATTACCCCGTCGGTGGCGTCGTAGCCGGTGGCCCAGACGATCAGGTCGAGGTCGATGTGCTGCCCGTCGAGGGTCTGGATGCCGCGTTCATCGAGGGCGGCGATGCCCTGGTCGCGGTCGTGCAGGGTGACGTTGCTGCGGCTCAGCGCCGGGTACAGGGTGCTGGAAAGAATCACCCGCTTGCAGCCGATGGTGAAATCCGGGGTGAGTTTTTTGCGCAGCTCGGCGTCCGGCACCTGGCGCTTGAGGTGACGCAGGGCCTGGGCCTGAACCAGTTTCAAGGCGCCGGTGGAGTACTTGAAGGCAATCACCCGGGTTTCGAACTGCCAGTAGATCAGCCAGCGCAACAGGGTGTAGGCCGGCTTGATGCCCAGCAGCCAGCGCTGGAAGCGGCCGAATGTACGGTCGGCGCGCGGCAGCACCCAATGGGCGCTGCGCTGGAACACATGCAGCTGCGCCACCTGCGGCGCCAGTGCGGGAATGATCTGCGCGGCACTCGCGCCGCTGCCGACAATCGCCACGCGTTGGTTGCGATAGTCGTAGGCGTGATCCCAGGCGTTGCTGTGAAAGCTCTTGCCGGCAAAGCGCTGCAGGCCCTCGAAGGCGGGGATGACCGGTTGGCTCAACGGTCCGGAGGCATTGATCAGGAACCGCCCGCGGAACAGGCCTTTGCCGCGGGTGAAGACCACCCATTGCGCCGCGGCCTGATCCCATTCGACCCGCTCGACATCGGCTTGCAACTCGACCTTGTCGCGCAGTCGGTAGTGGTCGACGACGTATTGGGTGTACTGGTGCAACTCGGCCTGTTCGGCAAACATCTGCGTCCAGCGCCAGGAGGCGAACGACAACGAGTACAGCGGCGAGGGCACATCCACTGCAGCGCCGGGGTAGGTGTTCTGGCACCAGGTGCCGCCAAAAAAATCCCGCCGTTCCAACAGGCGGAAATCGCTGATCCCCGCCTTGAGCAGGTTGACCGCCGCACACTGGCCGCCGAAACCGCTGCCGATGATCAGCACCTCATAGGTCTGCATGCGCCTCCTCGCTCAATGTCCTGGCTACCCGCCCGTCAAGGGTGCACTC
This sequence comes from Pseudomonas sp. F007, assembly GCF_057814275.1. NCBI lineage: Bacteria > Pseudomonadati > Pseudomonadota > Gammaproteobacteria > Pseudomonadales > Pseudomonadaceae > Pseudomonas > Pseudomonas sp. F007. The sequence goes on from NZ_JBVATA010000012.1 coordinate 42,777, forward strand.
ATCCCCTCTCATTTATAGTCAAACTTTCGCCGCCCGGGGCGCCGGGGTGGATTTTTCCCGGATTCGGCGGTGATGGCTATTTGACGTTGCCCTGATAGACTCCGTGGTATTTCCCGAGTGGGTCACTTGCTGCTGGGGGAATCCCCTGCTGCAGTCAAGAGGAGCGTTGGCCCCATGCAATCCGGTGCAGGCAAGGGACTTTCATTGGCCAGGCGTCAGTACAGCTCGCGGACCCTCGGGGTGCTGCTGGGCCTGCTGTGCGTCGGGGCGGCGATCATGCCCCTCGACCCGCCCGACTGGCTGGTGGCGCTGATGCTGGTCAACGGTCTGCTGTGGCCGCACCTGGCCTATCAATGGGCGCGCCGCTCGGCGTCGGTGTTTCGCGCGGAACAGCGCAACCTGCTGATCGACTCCCTGATGGGCGGCTTCTGGGTCGCCGCCATGCAGTTCAATCCACTGCCCGGCGTGGCGACCCTGTCGATGATGGCCATGGGTAATGTGGCGCTCGGTGGCCCGCGCTTCCTGCTGCTTGGCACCCTGGCCCAACTGCTCGGCCTGGGCGTGGGCCTGCTGCTGTTCTTTCCGGCCGTGATACCGGCCACCAGTGCGGTGCAGCTTTACGCCTGCCTGCCGCTGCTGACCTTATATCCGCTGGCGTTGGGCTGGGTGTGCTTTCGCCAGACCCACGCCCTGAGTCAAAGCCGCCGCCAATTGCTGGCCCTGAGCCGCACCGACAGCCTGACCGGCCTGTTGAACCACGGGGCCTGGAAAGATGCCCTGGAAATCGAGTACCAACGCTGCCAGCGCCAGCAGAGCGGCGGGGCGATCGCGCTGATCGATATCGACCACTTCAAGGCAATCAATGACACCTACGGCCATGTCGCCGGTGACATTGTGCTGCGCCAACTGAGCAAGATCCTCAAGCAACAGCTGCGCGCCACTGACATCGCCGGGCGTTATGGCGGCGACGAGTTCTGTGTGATCCTGCCCGATGTGCCGCTGGCCCGTGCGGTGCAGGCCATGGACGCGCTGCGCGATCGTTTCGCCGGCCTGGGCTACGAGCAAAACCCAGCCCTGCAGGTCAGCCTGAGCATCGGCCTGGCCGCCTTCAACCCGATGCACAGCGATGCCACCCAGTGGCTCAGCGACGCCGACCTGGCCCTGTATGCGGCCAAGACCACAGGGCGCAACCGGGTGATCTGCCATGCCGACGGGCTGGTGCAGCGGGTGACTGCGGGGACGGTTTGAGGTGGGGCGTGGTCTTGTTTTGTGTACATATCCATTGCTGCGGTAAGGGCCACTTATGGTTGCGCCCTTACGGCGCCTTACTTTTTTACAAGCGCCGGTGTGCCGGCCCAGCAAAAAATAAGCAAAAAACGCTTGCCCCAGCGTCCGGCACCTCGCCCGGCCTGTTTTTCTGGTTCGCACCGATTCCCTGTAGGAGCGAGCCTGCTCGCGAAAAACCTGAGACCGCCGCGTCAATCCAGGATGGTTGCGTCATCGTTGACGACCATCGCGAGCAGGCTCGCTCCTACAAGGGCGGTGATCCGCAAGATTCGGGCGTACCAGAAAAACTGTTACCTATGTGAGTGAACTGATTTGTAACCCATGTGGGTGAGTCATACCGGCGCAACCATAAGTGGCCCTTACCGCAGCAATGGATATGTACACCGATAAACAGCCAGCGCTGGGGACAAACCCACAGGCCAGAAAATCAATTCAACGGTGTCTCGACAAACGCCGGCAACTGCTCGGCATAGGCCGTGAACTCGCTGATCCGTGGGAACTGCGCCACATCCACCTGATCCGCCACCACCAGGTTCGTGAAACTCCAGGCCACGGCCAGGGTAATGCCATCCTGCTCGAGGCGGCCATCCATCCTCAACGGTTGTTTCTCAAGCTCCTGCTCCAGTGCCGAATAGGCCGCCTGTAACTGGCCACTGACGCGCTCGAGCCAAGGGGCATGTTGTTTCTCTTCGGGGCGCAGGTTGCGTTCGTAATAAATCTGCACCGACTTTTCGCACGCCGCCAGCGCCAGGCCGATCAGGCGCAGGGCACGCAGGCGCTGGGGCAGGGCAGTGGGCAGGAGGCTGTTGCCGGAGCCGCTCAAGGCTTCCAGGTACTCGATGATCAGGCTGGAATCCATCAGTACTTCGCCGTCATCCAGCACCAGGGTGGGCGCCTTGACCACCGGATTGATTGCCTGGAACTCCTCGAAGCCACGAAAAACCGAAATCGCCGCATGCTCGAACGGGATCTCCAGCGTCTTGAGAGTGATGGCAACGCGCCTTACATAGGGTGAGTCGAGCATTCCGATCAGCTTCATGTACAGCTCCTTGGGTGGTGAGTGGCAAGTGGCCTGACTTTAGCGCCAAATGTGCAATCGTCCAACGGGGCATCCAGGGTCGGCCGCCGTTGGTCTTCTATATACAGCCACTGGAGGGAATTTCTTGCTATAAACACACTCCGATGACCGCCCCAAAGCTTGCCGCAGAGCAATTCAAGGGCTTTGTCAGACAAATTCCCTGTCTTTTCAGTTGCTGACGCCGCCACTCGGCCTTAGACTGCCGCCCCTCGTAAATTGAGTGCCGGGTGGCGCTTGGAATGTACGGCGCCTTTCCGAGACCTTTGCCGGTCGACCGGAACGCTCCCTGATTCGCCTTAATGCACGTATTTTTTATAGAGAAATCAATGACAAAGGATAAGTTGCTGGCCATGCCGGCGGATGACTACATGAATGCCGAACAGCAGGCTTATTTCACTGAGCTGCTGCAAAACATGAAGGTGGAAACCCACGAGCGCATCGAGCAGAACCGTATCGCCATTGAAAGCCTGGATTCCCCGGCAGACCCGGCTGACGCGGCGTCGGTCGAAGAAGAGCGCACCTGGCTGGTGAACGCCATTGACCGTGACCAGCGCATGCTGCCTCAACTCGAGCGCGCCCTGGAGCGTATTGGCGATGACAGCTTCGGCTGGTGCGACGACAGCGGCGAGCCTATCGGCCTCAAGCGCCTGCTGATCAGTCCGACCACCAAGTACTGCATCGAAGCTCAAGAGCGTCACGAGCAAATCGACAAGCACCAGCGTCAAGCCTGATTCGCTGTTACAGCCTTCTCGGGCTGTCGCACAAAAGATCGCAGCCTGCGCCAGCGCCTACGGAATAACACCCGGGCGTTGGAGCAGGCTGCGATCTTTGCGTTTGCCTGCCTGCAGTTTTTTCTGGTGCTCCATTAGGACGTTGGATTGTTACTGTCTGTGTAACTGAATAGTGCAGGCACATAGCTATTTCTCCTCGTATGACTTCATTAAAATAGTTAGCAAGCTAATGAATGTCTCGAGGTGAATTCATGCAATGCAAAGTCGATGTCGCGGTGATGATAGGCAGTGGTGTGCCGGCCGGGATGCGTGCGCAGGGAAAGCGGGTGTGCTGGGTCGTGCTGATCAATGGCGAGCAGCGAGGCACCGCGTTTTCCAGCCGTAGCGAGGCCCAGGAATGCAAGGCCGCGTGGTTGGCGCAATTGAGCGTCGAGCCACCTGCAGGATTGCGCCAGGCGAGGTTCCAGTAAGTTGGGATAACAGTCAGGCCGGCGCGTCAAGACGGCGCGTCAAGACGGCACAACCCACCTATTGCAACAGTAGGCCGGCTGCGCCGCAGATTGATCGCTGCTCTTCAATGATTGACGTCGAGTTTGCGTGCGAGTGCGCAGGCTTCATTGTGATTGGCGCGGAATCCTCTTACGCGACCTGTTGCGATTTCTGTGATATGAAAGAAACTATTCCCCGCCAACGTCACTTGATAGCGAAGTTGCGCCGGCTGATCAAAGTCTTTCTGCTGTTCGCTGCAAGTCCCGCGTTGCGGGCTGTGTGGACGATAGACCGCGACTTGGGGGTTATCGCCTGAAGCGGGTTGTGGGCACATATGAATTCCTTTTCCATGGTTTGCCGACGGTCGTGACGCACTTTCGGTAGTCGAGAAGTGCATGGCTGCTCTAGAATCGCCTCCACTGGCGCAGAGGCAGGCTTATCTAAAGCAATTTTTTTTCGCCGATATGTCAGAAAAGTGCTTTTTTTGTAGGGGTTTCTCCCTAAAGTTGACACTCCTGAATTTTCTGACTGTCAGAGGGACGACGTCCTTCAATATCTGGCGACAGTCAGCCAGGACACAGGGCGTGGCGATCCAGTAGCCTGCTCCTGTTTTACGCTGTTGCGACTTCAAGGTTAGAGCCTGGCCATGGCTGCAACATTTCGGTATGGCCGTTTTTTTGCTGTCTGTTTTTCCACGGGCAGTGTCAATTTCAGATGTGGGGATATGTCGTTGGCAGTAAGTAATCTCGATATGCATGCTTTGTTTGTGCTTGGGGATCTGCGCGCAAAGCTGGTCAAACAGTTTCAATCGCGTTTCGTCTATATCACCGAACAAACGCCCGAAGGTATATACGCCGCCGAGATCGACACCGAGTCGGCACTGGTGGTGGACGACAAACAACGACTTGAACTCAAGGTCGGCGATCACTTTCGCGCGGCGGTATTGCCGAGCCGTGAAGGTGGCAAGTTGGAAATCAAGTTTCGCGATATCAAGTTGACGGTGTATGGCCTGGGTGACTATGCCTTTGTCACCACGGCCGACGGCCACGCCATTGTGTTCAAGGAAGGCCATAGCGTCGTTACCGTGTTTGCCGCCAACCAGCAATTGCAGGAAGGCCTGACCAAGACGCTCAAGGCCGTGACCGCCAAGGCCGCGAAGTTCCGCAAGGGTGAGCTGGTGTCGTTCAAGGCCAGCGAATAAATGAGCCTGTCCCGCGCCGAATTCCACGAACAGAACCTGCAAGGCGCCCGTGCCCAGGCAGTCGAGCTGTTCGCGAAAAAGGTGCCGATGCAAGGCGCCTGGCTGAACTGGGTCGCCTCACAGCTCTACCTGCTGCAGCCGCCCGAGTACGCGAGCATGGTGCGCAGGGAGTTGCAACGCCTGCAGGAGTCGAGCGCGCAATAAACCTCGTCCTTCGAAACCAGGAACCTCTACTACAGTCAACTGACTGAACAAGCAGAGGCTGGCGATCGTCATTCGCCACGCTGTCCTGATATCGCTGTGAACAGAACGAGGTACAAGGCATGAAAGGATTTCGACTGCTGCTGGCCAGCACGTTGACCGCCGTCAGCCTGCTGGCATCGCCCATGGCCGCGACAGCTGCCCAGACACCGATCCATTTCGCCGACCTGAACTGGGAAAGCGGCAGCCTGATCACCGACATCCTGCGGATCATCGTCGAGAAGGGCTACGGCCTGCCGACCGATACCCTGCCAGGCACCACCATCACCCTGGAAACCGCCCTGGCCAACAACGACATCCAGGTGATTGGCGAGGAGTGGGCCGGGCGCAGTCCGGTGTGGGTCAAGGCCGAGGCCGAAGGCAAGGTGGTGAGCCTGGGCGATACCATCAAGGGCGCCACCGAAGGCTGGTGGGTGCCGGAGTACGTGGTCAAGGGTGACCCTGGCAAAGGCATCAAGCCGCTGGCGCCCGAGCTGCGCAGCGTCGCGGACCTGAAGCGTTACAAAGATGTTTTCGCCGACCCGGAAACCCCCGGCAAGGGGCGCTTTCTCAATAGCCCGATCGGCTGGACCTCGGAAGTGGTCAACCAGCAAAAGCTCAAGGCCTATGACCTGAATGACAGCTATGTGAATTTTCGCAGCGGTTCCGGCGCTGCGCTGGACGCGGAAATTACTTCGTCGATCCGCCGCGGCAAGCCGGTGCTGTTCTATTACTGGTCACCGACGCCCTTGCTGGGGCGCTTCAAGTTGATCCAGCTGGAAGAGCCGCCGTTCGACGCCGAGGCCTGGAAGACCCTGACCGACGCCGATAATCCCAATCCCCAACCGACCCGCTCGCTGGCTTCCAAGCTATCGATTGGCGTGTCCACACCGTTCCAGAAGCAGTACCCGCAAGTGGCCGAGTTCTTCAGCAAGGTCGACCTGCCCATCGATCCGCTGAACAAGGCCCTGGCACAGATGAGCGAGCAGCACAGCACCCCGCGCCAGGCCGCCGAAGCTTTCATGAAGGCGCATCCCGATGTGTGGAAGGCCTGGCTGCCCAATGACATCGCCGACAAGGTGGCGGCCTCCCTGTAGCCGACGACCGGCACCGAACATTGACAAAGCGCAAGGCGACGACATTCGCACTGGACTAGGCTGTTTGCTCTGCCAACGTTGCGAGGAATTTCGATCATGACCTTCGTGCTTGCTCAGTGGATCGCTGCTGCCCTGGTGCTGATCAGCTTGATCCACGTGTATTGGGCCTTGGGTGGGCAATGGGCGACGGATGTCGTCATACCGCAGGTACCGGGACGAGAGGGGCAGGGGTTGCACCCGGCATTCAAGCCCTCCGCGCTGCTGACCCTGGCGGTCGCGGTCGGGCTGTTGCTGGTGGCGCTGATTGTCAGTCTGCGGGTCGGCCTGTTCGTGCCGCGCATCGAGCACTGGTCGTTGCAATGGCTGATCAGCGCCATGGCCCTGCTGATGTTCGCCCGGGCCATTGGCGATTCGGAGCTGGTGGGTTTTTTCAAGGAGCAGGCCGGATCGAAGTTCGCCCGCCTCGACACCTGGGCCTACTCGCCGCTGTGCGTGGTGCTTGGGGCAGGCCTGCTGGCGGTTGCCTGGGTCTGAGTCAACGGCCGCTCCCGGTGCGCCGGCTGCTGATTTCCGCTGGCACGTCGTCGCCGGCCATGCGTTTGCGGAACAGCGCGGCGCGGGCCAGCAACAGGGTGGTCACCGGCATGGTGATCGACAGCAAAATCGGGATCAGCCACGCGTGCAGCACCGGGCTGGACTTGAGCGCGGAAAAATAAATGATCGAGGCCAGGGCCACGCACCAGGCACCCAGGGTCGAGGCCAGTGCGGGTGGGTGCATGCGCCGGAAAAATTCCTTCAGCCGCAGCAAGCCGATGGCACCGATCAGGGTGAACAGGCTGCTGGCCACCAGCAAGATTGCCACGGTCACTTCGACCCACAGCGGCAGTTGTTCAAGCGCATTCATTCGATCACCTCGCCACGCAGGAGGAATTTCGCCAGGGCGAACGAACCGACGAAGCCGAACAGCGCAATCAGCAGCGCGGCCTCGAAGTAGGTGTCACTGGCATAGCGGATGCCCAGCACCAGCATCATCAGCATGGCGATGATGTACAGGTAGTCGAGGGCGAGAACGCGGTCCTGGGCCGACGGGCCTTTGAACAGGCGGACCAGGGTCAGGATCATCGCCAGCGAGAACAGGAACAGGCTGGCGAGGATCGCGTTGGAGAGCAGGGCGCTCATTCGAAGATCTCCATCAGGGGGCGCTCATAAGTGGTCTTGAAGTGCTCGATGAAGTGCGCTTCGTCGTCCAGGTCGAACACGTGCAGCAGCAGGATGCTGCGATCCAGCGCCAACTCCGACCAGACCGTGCCCGGCACCACAGTGGTGATCATCGACAAGGCCGCCAGGCCGTTGGCGTCGCGCAGGTCCAGCGGCACCTTGACGAACGCCGAGCGCGGCGCCCGTCGTCCGGCGTTGAGTACGCCCCAGGCCACGGCGACGTTGGACACCAGTACATCTCGGCCGACCAGCAGGAACAGGCGCAGGATCACCAGGGGCCGGCGAATGCGCACCGGCAACGGCCGCAGCTTGCGCATCATCAGCGGCGCACAGAACGCCAGCAGCGCCCCGAGCAGCAGGTTGCCGGGGCTGACCGACAGATTCAGCAGCAGCCACAGCAGCCACAGCGCCAGGGAAAACCACGGGGCAGGGAACAGGCGTCTCATGGTTGCTCCTCCTGCAACGCGGCCCGGGCTTCAGGGCTGGGCACGGCGCGGGTGCCGAGCACCGCCATCACATACTGCTGGGGATCGTTCAGGCTGTTGGCCGCGGCCTGGGTGAAGCGCATCAGCGGTTCGGCCTTGAACGTCAGCAGAATGCTCAAGCCCAGGAGGGCGAAGATCGGCACGCACTCCAGGCGCCGCAGCACCGGCGATGGACGCTCTTCCGGCGACCAGAAGCGCTGGATGCCCAGACGCGAGAAGGCGATCAGCGAGGTCAGCCCCGAGACAATCAACAACACCAGCAGGCTCCAGGCGGCCGGCGACACCGGCTGGGTCGACGAGGCGCCAAGCCCCAGCGGGTTGAGCAGGGCGCCCAGCAGGCTGAGCTTGCCGATAAAGCCTGAAAGCGGCGGCATGCCGATGATCAGCAGGGCACAGGCGATGAAGCTCAGGCCGAGGAAGGCCATGGTCCAGGGAATCACCTGGCCGACCACCGCCTGTTGCTCGTCATCGAGGTTGATGCCCTTGGTCAGTGGCGCGCTGGGCAGCGGCTGTGGCAGGGCTTCGTTTTCGTCGTCCAGAGGCGGCTCCACGGCGTTACGCGAGCGCTCGATCAACTCGGCCAGGAGGAACAGCGCGCTCAACGCCAGTGTCGAGCTGACGAGATAGAACAGCGCCGCCGCCACCAGGTTGGGCTGGGCGAAGCCGATGGCCGACAGCAGGATGCCTGCGGAGACCAGGATGCTCAGGCTGGCCATGCGCTCCAGGCGCCGCGCCGAGAGGATCGCCAGCGCCGCGCAGACGATGGTCGCCATACCGCCGTAGATCAGCCAATCACCGCCGAAATACGCCGAAGCCCCGGCCTGGCCGGAGAACAGCAGGGTCCACAGACGCAGCAAGGTGTAGATGCCGACCTTGGTCATGATCGCGAACATGGCGGCCACCGGCGCGCTGGCCGAGGAGTAGGCCGGTACCAGCCAGAAGTTCAGCGGCCACATCCCGGCCTTGGCGAGGAAGGCCACCGCCAGAATCGCCGCGCCGGCATGCAGCAGGCCGCGATCGGCTTCCGGCACCAGCGGGATCTTCAGCGCCAGGTCGGCCATGTTCAGGGTGCCGGTGACGCCGTAGATCAGCGCCGCACCGATCAGGAACAGCGAGGAAGCCAGCAGGTTGATCGCAATGTAATGCAGTCCGGCCGACACTCGCAGGCGCCCCGAGCCATGCAGCATCAGCCCATAGGAAGCGGCCAGCAGCACTTCGAAGAACACGAACAGGTTGAACAGGTCTGCGGTGAGGAAGGCACCGTACAGGCCCATCAATTGAATCTGGAACAGCGCGTGGAAACTGGCCCCGGCACCGTCCCAGCGGGCCATGGCGAACAGCAGCGCGCTGACGCCGATGATCCCGGTCAGCACCAGCATCAGGGCCGACAGGCGATCGACCACCAGCACAATACCGAACGGCACCTGCCAGTTGCCCGGCAGGTACACGCCAATCGAGCCCGGCTCGCCGCTTTGCTGGGTCCAGAGCAGCAGCATCACTGAAATGCCCAGGCCGATCAGGCTGGAGAACAGGTTCAGCCGGGCCTTCAGCGGCCGGTGTTTCTCGCCCAGCAACAGCATCAGCGCGGCGGTCAGCAACGGCAGGAGGATGGGGGCGGCGATCAGATGTTGCATCCAGTTCATTCTTTAGGCTCCCGGCCGTCGACATGGTCGGTACCGGTCAGGCCCCGGGACGCCAGCAGCACCACCAGGAACAGCGCGGTCATGGCGAAGCTGATGACGATGGCGGTGAGGACCAGCGCCTGGGGCAGCGGGTCGGTGTAGTGCAGCAGGTCCTGGGGCACGCCGTCCTTGATGATCGGCTCCTTGCCGATAAACAGGCTGCCCATGCTGAAGATGAACAGGTTGACCCCGTAGGACAGCAGGCACAGGCCCATGACCACCTGGAAGGTCCGGGGGCGCAGCACCAGCCAGACCCCGGAGGCCGCGAGTACGCCAATGGCAATTGCGATGACTTCTTCCATCAGGCGGCTCCTGGCGCGATTACGGGTTTGCTCTGGCTCGGCTTGTGGCCACGCACCGACTGGTGCGCCAGGGCGGTCAGGATCAGCAGCGTCGAACCGACCACCACGGCGTACACGCCGACGTCAAAGAACAGCGCGCTGGCGATATGGATATCGCCCAGCAGCGGCAGGCTGAAGTGCCAGGTGTGGGTCGTCAGGAACGGATAACCGACCGCCATCGCACCGAGGCCGGTGACGGTGGCGAACAGCAGGCCCACGCCCATCCAGCGCAACGGCCGCAGGCTCATCTGCGCCTCGACCCACTGGGTGCCGGCCACCATGTATTGCAGGATGAACGCCACCGACATCACCAGCCCGGCGACAAAACCGCCGCCCGGCAGATTGTGGCCGCGCATGAACAGGTAGAACGACACCACCAGGGCGATCGGCAACAGCAGGCGCACCAGCACCGCCGGGACCATCATGAACCCCAGTGCGGTGTCGCTGGCCTGGCGCGGGTTGACCAGATCGGTGACCACGTCCGGTGCCAGCAGGCGTTGTTGCGCCGGCAGTTGCATGCTCTCTTTCGGTGGGCGGAAGCGTCGCAGCAGGGCGAACACCGTCAGTGCCACCGCCGCCAGCACGGTGATTTCGCCGAGGGTGTCGAAGCCGCGGAAGTCCACCAGCATCACGTTGACCACGTTGCTGCCGCCACCCTCAGGCAGCGCGCGGCTGAGGTAGAACGACGAGATGTCGTTGGGCGTCTGGCGGGTCAGCATGGCGTAGGACAGCAGCGCCATGCCCAGGCCGACGGCAATCGACAGCGCCAGGTCGCGCAGGCGTCGAACCCGCGCCCGGGCTTCGCTGCCCGGCAATGGCGAGACGTCCTCGATCCGCCGTGGCAGCCAGCGCAGGCCGAGCAGGATCAGCACCGTGGTCACCACCTCCACCACCAGCTGGGTCAGGGCCAGGTCCGGTGCCGAGAACCAGACAAAGGTGATGCAGGTCATCAGGCCGCAGACGCTGACCATGGTCAGGGCCGCGAGCCGGTGGTACTTGGCTTGCCAGGCGGCGCCCAGGGCGCAGGCAATCGCCAGCAGCCAGAGGGTGACGAAGACGATCGAGCCAGGAATCTTCGGCCGGTCGCCCCAGGTCAGGCTGCTGTGCAGCATCGGGATCAGCCCGGCGGCCACTGCCGCCAGCACCAGCAGGAACAACTGCATCTGCAGGCGCTTGGTGCTGATCCGCCGTTCCACGCGTCGCGCCAGGCGCATCAACACCACCAGGCTGCGCTCGAACAGGCGTTTGCCGTTGAACCGGCCCACCAGCGGCGGGTATTTGAAGCGCCCGTGGCGGAACTGATTGCGCAGCAGCAGGTACAGGACGATGCCGCCGGACATGGCGATCAGGCTCATGATCATCGGCGCGTTCAAGCCGTGCCAGATCGCCAGACTGTACTCGGGCAGGGTTCCGCCGACCACCGGCAATGCGGCGGCAGCGAGCAGCGGGCCGACGATCTGGGCCGGAAAAATCCCCACCAACAGGCAGGTGAACACCAGCAACTCGACCGGTGCGCGCATCCAGCGCGGCGGCTCGTGGGGCGTGTGGGGCAGGTCGGTGGCGGTCGGGCCGAAGAACACGTCGACGGTGAAGCGCAGGGAATAGGCGACGCTGAAGGTGCCGGCGATGGTCGCGATGATCGGCAGGCTGGTCTCGACCCAGGCGGTGGCGTTGATGAACACGGTTTCGGCGAAGAACATTTCTTTCGAGAGGAAACCGTTTAACAACGGCACGCCGGCCATCGAGGCGCTGGCGACCATGGCCAGGGTGGCGGTGAACGGGATCAGGCGGATCAGGCCACTGAGCTTGCGAATGTCACGGGTGCCGCTTTCGTGGTCGATGATCCCCGCGGCCATGAACAGCGAGGCCTTGAAGGTCGCGTGGTTGAGGATATGGAACACCGCGGCGACGGCGGCCAGCGGGCTGTTCAGGCCGAGCAGCAGGGTGATCAGGCCCAGGTGGCTGATGGTCGAGTACGCCAGCAGGCCCTTGAGGTCGTTCTGGAACATCGCGCAGTAGGCGCCGAGCAACAGGGTGCAGGCGCCGGCGCCGCTGACGATGTAGAACCATTCTTCGCTGCCGGACAGCGATGGCCACAGCCGCGCCAGGAGGAACACCCCGGCCTTGACCATGGTTGCCGAGTGCAGGTACGCCGACACCGGTGTCGGCGCGGCCATGGCGTGGGGAAGCCAGAAGTGGAAGGGGAACTGCGCGCTTTTGCTCAGGGCGCCGATCAGGATCAGGGGTAGCAGGATGGGGTAGAGGGCATGGGCGCGAATCATGTCGCCGGCGGCCAGGACCTGGTCCAGGTCATAGCTGCCGACGACATGGCCAAGCAGCATGACCCCCGCCAGCAGGCACAAGCCGCCGGCACCGGTGACCATCAGCGCCATGTAGGCGCCGCGGCGGGCGTCGGCGCGGTGGTGCCAGTAGCCGATCAACAGGAACGAGAAGAGGCTGGTCAGTTCCCAGAAAAATACGATCTGGATCAGGTTGCCGGAGATCACCAGGCCAAGCATGGCGCCCATGAAGGCCAGGAAAAACGCGAAGAAGCGTGGCACCGGATCGTCCGGTGACATGTAGTAGCGGGCGTACAGCGACACCAGGGTGCCGATGCCCAGCACCAGCAGGGAAAACAGCCAGGCAAAGCCGTCCATGCGCAGGACAAAGTCCAGGCCCAGGCTCGGCAGCCAGGTGAATTCTTCACGAATCACCCCGCCGTCGGCGATTTGCGGGTACAGCAACGCGACCTGGACGGTGCCCGCGAGGGCGACCAGTCCGGCCAGAAGCGATTCAGCATTTCGTGCATTGTGCGGCAGCAGAGCCGCCAGACAGCTGCCAATAAATGGCAGAAGCAGTAGAACTATCAGGGACATAGGCTTCTAATCTGCGGAGGTTTGTCAGGGATCATACGTGCCGGGCCGGCGATCACCAACTGCCAAGCTATGGCAGAATCCTACAAAGCAGAAAGAATATTCCCATTTTGTTACTTTCAGCGCTGCAACAGGTCTTCGGTTTCCGCCACGGCCTTGGCTTTGGTTTTCCATTCGCTGACGATCACCGCCAGCACAATCAACAGCGCACCGAGCAATGCCAGGCCCGGCAGACGCTCGCCGGCAATTCGCCCGACCACCCCGGCCCACACCGGTTCGCCGGCATAGATCAGGGTCGCGCGGGTCGGTGAAACGCTTTTCTGCGCCCAGTTCATTGCCACCTGAATCGCCGCGCTGGCCGCCCCCAGGCCCAGGGCGCTGGCCAGCAGGAACCAGGAGAAGTTCGGCAGCGCTTCCTCGGTGGGCACAATCATCAGCATCGCCAGCACCGAGGTGGTCGCCAGTTGCACCACCGTCACCCGGCGCACATCGACCCGCCCGGCATAGCTGCTGATCAGGATGATTTCGGCGGCAATTGCCACGGCACTGATCAGCGTGGCGATCTCCCCGGCGCTGAAGTTCAGCGACGCCCCGGCCGGACCGGAAATCAGCAGCAACCCGGAAAACGCCAGCATGATCCCGATGCTCGGCATCAAGCCCGGTCGACGGCCCATCACCAGCCATTGCAGCAGCGGCACGAAGGGCACGTAGAGCGCGGTGATGAAAGCGGACTGGCTGCTGAGGATGGTCTGCAGGCCCACGGTTTGCAGGCCGTAGCCGATCATGATCGCCACACCGATGAAAAATCCGGCCTTGAGTTCGAACAGGGTCAGGTCGCGCAGGGTGCGCCAGGAGCACAGCGCGACGATCAAGGCCGCGGCGGCGAAGCGCAGGCCGACGAAGAACATCGGCCCGCTGACGGTCATGGCGTGCTGCACCAGCAGGAAGGTGCCGCCCCAGATCATGGTGATCAGCACCAGCACGCATTCGGCCTTGCTCAGGCGCAGGTAGGAAGAGCGGGGTGTGGCGGGTGTCGTCGGCGTCATGGCTTGCGTGCTACCGGAGTGGGACGCACAATGCGCCGAATGCTGGGCAGTATACTGCGCAATCCAACCAAGTGAGCAATATAGTGCACAAAGAAAATGGCCAACGCGCCTCGGTCCTGCAACACGTCAGCCTCAACGTGCGTCGCCTGCGTCATGCCGCCGGCCTGAGCCAGAGCGCGTTGGCGGAAATTTCCGGAGTCAGCCGACGGATGCTGGTGGCGATCGAGGCCGGTGAGAAAAACGTCAGCCTGACCACCCTCGACCGGGTCGCGGAGGCGCTGGACGTGGCCTTCAGCGACTTGATCCAGGCCCCCGACTCACGGGACCCCGGACGAATCAATGAACTGGCCTGGGCCGGGACCATTCCCGGCAGCCATGCGGTGCTGCTGGCCAAAGCCAACGCCAGCCGCGAGGTCGAGTTGTGGCAGTGGCAGTTGGAGCCGGGTGAGGTCTACCTGTCCGCCGCCGATGCCGAGGGCTGGAGCGAGCAGGTGTATGTCTTCCAGGGCAGCCTGACGCTGGTGCTGGGGGATGAGGTGCGAGTGCTGGCGTGTGGCGAGTTCATCAGTTTCGCCAGCAATTTTGCCCATACCTACCGCAACGATGGGGAGGTGGCGGTGAGGTTTGTGCGTAATGTGGTGATTTGAGGAGGGCGCATCATTTGTGATCGACTCAAACCTTGTAGGAGCCAGCCTGCTGGCGATGGGGCCACACCGCATCAGCTTCATCGCTAGCAGCGGAGCGCCGCCCGGGCAGCTCCCACCAGGGATCTGCGGTGGATGCTGATCTTGTGACCGACTCAAAACCTGTAGGAGCGAGCTTGCTCGCGAAGAACCTGAGAGCTCCGCGAGCATTCAGGATGCCCGCATTATCGTTAACGTTCATCGCGAGCAAGCTCGCTCCTACAAAAAAGCGGCAGGGCTGCGACTCAGGACAAAAACCCACCATCCACATTCAGCGATACCCCAGTGGTGTAGCTGGACGCATCGCTCGCCAGGTACAGCACCGCACCCGCCATTTCACTTGGTGCGGCGACGCGCTTGAGCGGGATCTGTTGCAGGGCGGTGTTGAGGATCGCGTCGTTCTTGACCAGCGCCGAGGCGAACTTGGTGTCGGTCAGGCCCGGCAGCAGGGCGTTGCAGCGAATGCCGAACTGTGCGCATTCCTTGGCGAAGACCTTGGTCATGTTGATCACCGCCGCCTTGGTCACCGAGTAGATGCCCTGGAAGATCCCCGGTGAGATGCCATTGATCGACGCCACGTTGATGATGCTGCCACCGCCGTTTTCGCGCATCAGCTTGCCGGCTTCCACCGACATGAAGAAGTAGCCGCGAATGTTCACGTCGACGGTCTTCTGGAACGCGCCGAGGTCGGTGTCCAGCACGTTGCAGAATTGCGGGTTGGTGGCCGCGTTGTTGACCAGGATATCGAGACGGCCGAATTGTTCGCGAATGCCGGCGAACACCTGGCTGATCTGCTCCATTTCACCGATGTGGCAGGCAACGGCGGTGGCTTTGCCGCCGTCGGCGATGATCGCGTCGGCGACGTGCTGGCAACCCTCGAGCTTGCGACTCGAAACGATCACATGGGCGCCTTGCTGGGCCAGCAGTTTGGCGATCGCCTCACCAATGCCACGGCTGGCGCCGGAGACGAAAGCGATCTTGCCATCGAGGTCGAACAACTGGGTCTTGGACATGGGGGAGTTCCTTATTGTGGGCGTGGCACCGAAACGGCTAGTTGAGACCCTGTAGGAGCGAGCTTGCTCGCGAAAAACGTCAACGATGACGCGAGCATCCTGAATGAATGCGGCGCTCTCAGGTTTTTCGTCGGAACGCCGCCCGGAGCCGGCTCGCTCCTACAGGGGGCACGGCTGTACCGTTACAGGCTGGACTTCTGGATAACCTGCAAACTCATGTGCTCCAGCAATTTATTCATGTGAATGAACTGCGCGAAGCGTTTGTCCTGGGTCTGGCCGTGGAAGAAGCGGTAGTAGATCTGCTGCACGATACCGGCCAGGCGGAACAGCCCGTAGGTGTAGTAGAAGTCGAAGTTATCGATGCGAATGCCTGAGCGTTCGGCGTAGTAGTCGACGAAGGCCTGGCGGCTGAGCATGCCCGGTGCATGGCTTGGCTGGCGACGCATCAGTTGCACCGGTGGCGGGTCGCCGGCTTCGATCCAGTAGGCGAGGCTGTTGCCCAGGTCCATCAGTGGATCGCCGAGAGTGGTCAGTTCCCAGTCCAGCACGCCGATGATCTGCATCGGGTTGTTCGGGTCGAGGATCACGTTGTCGAAGCGGTAGTCGTTGTGCACGATGCTCGAGGTCGGGTGATCGGCCGGCATCTTGTCGTTGAGCCAGGCCTTGACCGCCTCCCAGCTCGGCGCATCCGGGGTCAGGGCCTTGTCGTAGCGTTCGCTCCAGCCACGGATCTGCCGTGCGACGTAGCCTTCAGGCTTGCCCAGGTCGGCCAGGCCGCAGGCGTTGTAATCAACGCGGTGCAGTTCCACCAGCTTGTCGATGAAGCTCTTGCACAGCGCCTCGGTGCGCGATGCATCCAGGCCCAGCTCCGGCGGTAACTCCGAGCGCAGGATGATGCCCTTGACCCGTTCCATCACGTAGAACTCGGCGCCGATCACCGACTCATCGGTGCAGTGCACGTAAGCCTTCGGGCAATACGGGAAGCCATCCTTGAGCTGATTGAGAATGCGGAACTCGCGGCCCATGTCGTGGGCGGACTTGGCCTTGTGGCCAAAGGGCGGGCGGCGCAGGACGAATTCCTGCTCGGGGTATTCCAGCAGATACGTCAGGTTCGACGCGCCGCCGGGAAACTGGCTGATCCGCGGCAAACCGCTCAAGCCCGGAATCTGTGCCTTGAGATACGGATCGATCAGGCTGGCATCGAGCTCTTCGCCTTCGCGAATACGGGTGGACTGGTCGTTAAGCGCCATGCTTATCCCTTCTGCTTATTCTGGAGGCCAGGAACTATTGGCTAATCTAATGCGCGCACCCGGCACCCACAACCACGGCGTGCCGTTATAGGTGAGCGTGTTGCCGCTTGATCATTGCTTTTGATACAGGCGTTTGAATATACCTCAGCGCAGCGGCCGCCGGCGTGCGCTGGGCAAGGTGATGGGCGTCAACAACGGGCGATTGCTGAAGAACGCCTGGAGGTTTTGCCCCACCAGTTCCACGGTGCCCTGGGTCGCTTCCGGCGACAGGCCGGCGACATGCGGGGTCAGAATCACATTGTTCAGCGTCTTGAGGGCGTCGGGCACCTGGGGCTCGGCGTCGAAAACGTCCAGCGCGGCACCGGCGATCCGTCGATGTTCCAGGGCGCTGATCAGGTCGGCGGTGATGATCACACTGGCCCGGGCAATGTTGACGATGAAACCGTGGGGGCCGAGGGCGTCCAGCACCTGCTTGGTGACCAGGTGCTGGGTGCCGAGGCCACCGGGGGTACAGACCATCAGAAAGTCCGAGGCTCGCGCCAGTTCGGTGGGGGTCGAGCAGAATTCGAAGGGTACATCGTTGCGCAGCTGGCGGTTGTGGTAACTGATGCTCATGCCAAAGCCGTTGGCCGCGCGCCTGGCGATTTCCATGCCGACCGCGCCCAGACCAAGGATGCCCAGGTGTTTGCCGGCCAGGGACGGGCGCATGACCTTCGGCCATTCGCCGCGGCGCACCGCCGAGTCGGCTCGGGGAATGTCGCGCACCAGGGCCAACAGCAAGGCCATTGCGTGGTCGGCCACAGACGAGGCATTGACCCCGGCACCATTGGTTACGCTGATCCCGCGATCACTGGCGGCCTGCAAGTCGACCTGCTCATAGCCGGCGCCAATCACGCAGATGATCTTCAGCCTGGGCAGCGCGGCGATTTCCTCGGCGTGCAGGCCGAGGGGGCCGCGGGTCAACACCGCGTCGATCTGTGCGCCGTGCTGGGCGATCGTCTCGGCCCGTTCGCCGGGCGTCGGCGCGAGGATCAGGTGAAAGCCCTGGTGCTCGAGGATCGGCAGGTAGTCGTTGATGGTTTCAACCAGGACCAGGACAGTTGCGGGCATGCTCAGCTCCTTCGGGCATCGGGTGCGCGCCCTGCGGTGGCAGTGGCGGGATCAGCAGCCTAATTCAAGCAGCTTCCTGAAAAATTTGTCGCGCCCGTGGAACTTTTTAACGCATTGCTGGAATAACCCCGGTTATTCATCTGATCCGTCCCTCCGTTCCTCAGCTAAGTCTTTGCTTCTGTTGATTAATCCCGGACAATCGCGCCCCTGTTTCGGCCAGGGCGCTGCCTGTCGGGTTTTTCTGACTCGTCCTGACCGGGTGGCAAATACCGGAATGCGGAGATCCGACCGGATGAATGATCAGGCCAATAGCGTTGATGAACGCTATGAAGCGGCGGTACCAGTCAGTGTCAGCGGCTGGAATCGTCAGGACACCACGTGGATGCTCGGGCTGTTTGGCACGGCGATTGGTGCGGGTACCTTGTTTTTGCCGATCAACGCAGGCCTTGGCGGTTTCTGGCCGCTGCTGATCCTCGCGCTGCTGGCATTCCCCATGACTTTCTACGCGCACCGTGGCCTGACCCGCTTCGTGTTGTCCGGTCGCGAAGGCGCCGACATCACCGAAGTGGTCGAAGAGCATTTCGGGATCAAGGCCGGTGCCCTGATCACCTTGCTGTACTTCTTCGCGATCTTCCCGATCCTGCTGATCTACAGCGTGGCCCTGACCAACACCGTCGGCAGCTTCCTTGAGCACCAGTTGCACATCATGCCGCCGCCACGGGCCGTGCTTTCGTTCGTGCTGATCCTCGGCCTGCTGGCCGTGGTCCGCTGCGGCGAGCAGGTCATCGTCAAGGCCATGAGCCTGATGGTCTACCCGTTCATCGTTGCGCTGCTGTTCCTCGCGGTGTTCCTCGTTCCACACTGGAACGGCGGCATCCTCAGCACCGCCTCCACTGTGCCTGAGCCTTCGGCGCTGCTGCATACCCTGTGGCTGGCGATTCCGGTGATGGTGTTCTCGTTCAACCACTCGCCGATCATCTCGGCCTTCGCCGTGGACCAGAAGCGTCGCTACGGCGGCCATGCCGAAGAACGCAGCTCGCAGATCCTCTCCCGTGCGCATCTGCTGATGGTGGCGATGGTGCTGTTCTTCGTCTTCAGCTGCGTGCTGACCCTGTCGCCGGCGCAACTGGCGGAAGCCAAGGCGCAGAACCTGTCGATCCTGTCGTACCTGGCCAACCACTTCAGCAATCCGACCATTGCCTTCGCGGCGCCGTTGATTGCCTTCGTGGCGATCTCCAAGTCGTTCCTCGGCCACTACATCGGCGCCAGCGAAGGCCTCAAGGGCCTGATCGTGAAAAGCGGCAAGCGCCCCGGTGCCAAGGCGCTGGATCGCATGACCGCAGCGTTCATGCTGGTGGTCTGCTGGATCGTTGCCACCCTCAACCCGAGCATCCTCGGCATGATCGAGACCCTCGGTGGCCCGGTGATCGCGGCGATCCTGTTCCTGATGCCGATGTACGCGGTGCGCAAGGTGCCGGCGATGGCCAAGTACCGTGGCCAGGCGTCCAACGTGTTTGTCACGGCAGTCGGTCTGGTGGCGATCACCGCACTGATCTACTCGCTGACCGCGTGATCGGCGCAAATACCGATTATTGAGCAGGATCCGCTCCAGGCGATCCTGCGCTTTAAGCTACAGTGGCCGCTGCGCGTATCAACCGCGCAGCGGTTTTTTTTCGTCTGGAGACAGTGGATTGTCCAACCCCCCTCAAACTATCGAATCCGCCAACCGCTGGCGCGACGTCCTCGCCGGACTATCGATTGCCGGCCTGCTGCTGCCCGAAGCGGTGGCTTACTCGACCATTGCTGCGCTGGCGCCCCAGGCCGGGGTGATCGCGCTGTTCGCCGGTCTCCTGTGTTACGGCCTGCTGGGCACCAGTCGGTTTGCCATCGTCTCCGCCACCTCATCCTCGGCCGCGGTGCTGGCGGCAGCCACTGCGACCCTGGCCAACGGCGACCCGCAACTGCGCTCGACCCTGGCGGTCGGCCTGGTGCTGGTGACGGGCGGGTTGTTTGTGCTGGCCGGGATCTTCCGTTTCGGCAGCGTCACTTCGTTCATCGCCAAGCCGGTGCTGCGCGGATTCGCCTTCGGCCTGGCGCTGACCATCATCCTCAAGCAGGTGGCCAGTGTGGTCGGCGTGCACCTGACCGACGCCAACCTGGTGCGCTTCGCCCCGCAATTGCTGGAACAGTTGCCGCAATGGAACTGGACGGCAGCGGCGGTAGCAGGCGCGGCGCTGTTGCTGCTCGGCCTGTTTTCACGCTTCCCGCGGGTGCCCGGTGGCCTGCTGGTGGTGGTGATCGGCATCGCCGCCGGGCAGTGGCTGGACTTGCCCGCCCATGGGGTAAAGCTGATCGGCGTGATCGAGCTCAGCCTGGAGGTGCCAAACCTGCCGGTGTTGCCGTTCGCCGACTGGCTGCGGCTGGGGGAGGTGGGGCTGGCGCTGGTGATGATCCTGTATGCCGAGTCCTACGGCTCGATCAGCGCCTATGCGCTGAAACACGGCGACCGTGTCACCTCCAACCGCGACCTGTTGGCGCTGGGCGCCAGTAACCTGCTGTCCGGCCTGTTCCATGGCATGCCGACCGGCGCCGGCTATTCGGCCACTTCGGCCAACGAAGCGGCGGGCGCCCTGTCGCGCTGGGCGGGCGGGGTGGCGGCGTTGGTGGTGCTGATCATCGTGCTGACGGTGTTGCCTTGGATCGCCTTGACGCCCGAGCCGGTGCTGGCGGCGATTGTCATGCATGCGTTGGGACGTGGTTTGAGCCTGCAGCCGTTGGGGCGCTACTTTGTCTGGCGTCGCGATCGGTTGCTGGTGATCTGCGCGGTGGGGGCGGTCCTGACCCTTGGCGTACTGGACGGCTTGCTGGTGTCGGTGGCGATCAGCGTGTTGTTGATGCTCAAGCAGCTGTCGGCGGCGGATATCCAGATCCTCGGCCGCATCGATGACGGCCACGATTTCGTCGACCTGCAGCGTCACCCGAGCGCGAAAACCGAGCCGGGTATTCTCATTGTGCGGCCCAGCGAAGCGCTGTTCTTCGCCAACGTCGAACGTATCCTCGGCGGCGCCTTGCGCCTGGTTCGCCATTCAGCGGTGCCGCTGCACACGGTGATTCTCAGTCTGGAGGAGTCACCGAACCTGGACGGCACCAGCATTGAGGCGATGCAGGATTTCTTCCAGCAGATGCATCAGCAAGGCCAGCGGCTGATCCTTGCGCGGCTCAAGCACGACGCACTGACGGCGCTCTCGGCGCTGCCTGAGGTGGCGGCCAACGGGGTGATCCTCAGTGGCCTGAGTGTGGATGCGGCGGTCGAGCAGGCGCTGAAACCGCAGGCATAAAAAAAACCCGCGTATCTGACGATACGCGGGGTTTTCTACAACGAGTCAGCCTTAGGCTTGAACGACCGGAATCTTGGCGTTCGCTGCAGCTTCACGGAACTCGGCGATCTGGTCGAAGGACAGGTAGCGGTAGACATCGGCCGCCATGCTGTCGATCTTGCCAGCGTATTCCATGTACTCCTCGACGGTCGGCAGGCGACCCAGGATCGACGCTACCGACGCCAGCTCAGCCGAAGCCAGGTAGACGTTCGCGCCGTCACCCAGACGGTTCGGGAAGTTACGGGTCGAAGTCGACACAACAGTCGAGTTCGGCTCTACACGTGCCTGGTTACCCATGCACAGCGAGCAGCCCGGCATTTCCATGCGCGCGCCAGCCTTGCCGTAGATGCCGTAGTAGCCTTCTTCGGTCAGTTGGTGAGCGTCCATCTTGGTCGGCGGCGACAGCCACAGACGGGTTGGCAGCTGACCCTTGACCTGATCCAGCAGTTTACCGGCAGCGCGGAAGTGACCGATGTTGGTCATGCACGAACCGATGAACACTTCGTCGATCTTCTCGCCAGCAACGCTGGACAGCAGACGGGCGTCGTCCGGATCGTTCGGCGCGCAGAGAACTGGCTCCTTGATCTCGGCCAGGTCGATTTCGATGATTTCAGCGTATTCCGCGTCGGCATCGGCAACCATCAGTTCAGGGTTGGCAATCCAGGCTTCCATCGCTTGGGCGCGACGTTCCAGGGTACGGACATCGCCGTAGCCTTCGCCGATCATCCAGCGCAGCAGGGTGATGTTGGACTGCAGGTACTCGGTGATCGACTCTTTCGACAGCTTGATGGTGCAACCGGCAGCCGAACGTTCAGCCGAGGCGTCGGACAGCTCGAAAGCTTGCTCGATGCTCAGGTTGTCCAGGCCTTCGATTTCCAGGATGCGGCCGGAGAAGGCGTTCTTCTTGCCTTTCTTCTCTACGGTCAGCAGGCCAGCCTGGATCGCGTAGTAAGGAATGGCGTGAACCAGGTCACGCAGGGTGACGCCCGGTTGCATTTCGCCTTTGAAGCGCACCAGGATCGATTCCGGCATGTCCAGTGGCATTACGCCAGTGGCTGCGGCGAACGCTACCAGGCCGGAACCGGCCGGGAACGAAATGCCCATCGGGAAACGGGTGTGGGAGTCACCACCGGTACCGACGGTGTCTGGCAGCAGCATGCGGTTCAGCCACGAGTGGATGATGCCGTCGCCCGGACGCAGCGAAACGCCGCCACGGGTCATGATGAAGTCAGGCAGGGTGTGGTGGGTGGTCACGTCGATCGGCTTTGGATAAGCCGCGGTGTGGCAGAACGACTGCATTACCAGGTCAGCCGAGAAGCCCAGGCACGCCAGGTCTTTCAGTTCGTCACGGGTCATTGGACCGGTGGTGTCCTGAGAACCTACGGTGGTCATCTTCGGTTCGCAGTAGGTGCCAGGACGCACACCGGCTACGCCGCACGCCTTGCCGACCATTTTCTGCGCCAGGGTGTAGCCCTTGGTGCTTTCAGCCGGAGCTTCCGGCTTCTTGAACAGGTCGAACGGTGGCAGACCCAGTTCGGCGCGAGCCTTCTCGGTCAGGCCACGGCCGATGATCAGCGGGATACGGCCGCCAGCACGGACTTCGTCCAACAGCACCGGAGTCTTCATTTCGAAGGTGGTCAGGACTTCGTCGGTGCCGTGCTTGCAGACTTTGCCAGCATGCGGGTACAGGTCGATCACGTCGCCCATGTGCATGTTGGAAACGTCGAATTCGATTGGCAGTGCGCCGGCATCTTCCATGGTGTTGTAGAAGATTGGAGCGATCTTGCTGCCGAAGCAGAAACCGCCGCCGCGCTTGTTCGGCACGTAGGGAACGTCGTCGCCGAAGAACCACAGTACGGAGTTGGTGGCCGATTTACGCGAAGAACCGGTACCCACCACGTCGCCCACGTAGGCGATCGGGAAGCCTTGGCCGCGCATTTCTTCGATCTGCTTCATCGGACCGGTGACGCCTTGGACGTCAGGCACGATGCCTTCACGGGCCATTTTCAGCATGGCCAGGGCGTGCAGCGGGATGTCCGGGCGGGACCAGGCATCTGGAGCAGGGGACAGGTCGTCGGTGTTGGTCTCGCCAGTCACCTTGAACACGCGCAGGCTGATCTTGTCGGCCAGGGTCGGACGCTTGAGGAACCACTCGCCATCAGCCCAGGATTGCAGGACGCTTTGAGCGTGAGCGTTGCCTTTCTTGGCGCGTTCGGCCACATCGTGGAACGAATCGAACATCAGCAGGGTGTGCTTGAGTTCCTGGGCCGCGACTGGCGCCAGCTCGGCGTCGTCCAGCAGGTTGACCAGGGTCTCGATGTTGTAGCCGCCCTGCATGGTGCCCAGCAGTTCAACGGCGCGCTGCTTGCTGATCAGGGGGGAAGAGGCTTCGCCTTTGGCGATGGCGGACAGGAAGCCAGCCTTGACGTAGGCCGCTTCGTCCACTCCTGGTGGAACGCGATTGGTGATCAGGTCAACGAGGAATGCTTCTTCGCCAGCCGGGGGATTCTTCAGCAGCTCGACCAGGCCTGCAGTTTGTTCGGCGTTAAGCGGCTGGGGAACGATACCCAGTGCTGCGCGCTCTTCGATATGTTTGCGGTAGGCTTCAAGCACAGTTATTACCCTCATCAGTGGTCCCAAATGGGTGTCCGGGACGCTCATCCCGAAATTGCCGTACTCATGCGCTGCGTGACGTTGTGGGCCACTTAGCCAGAATTACCGACAATTCCTTACAGAAGCTGCTTTCAAAGTTTTACGCCTGCAGAACGGGGAGCTGATGAGGGTTGGCGATGGGTTTTTCCCCGCTGGAAAAACCCTTCGCCAACACCGCTCTGAAGGAACGACTGTGCTCGTGACGCTTTGAAAACAGCTTCTAACGGACATTGGCGCCTAAAAAGGCAGGCTGATTCTACGGCAAAAAAAATTTAAAGGTAAGTCGGCGGTTATTGGACTTTGGTGGAGAATGACGCGGCGCCGGTTGACCACTGACAGCACCCGGGTGGCTCAGGCCCTGAAGTTTGAGGGGTGATCAATGCCCGACAAAGGGCTAACATGCCGGCCTGTTCTGCTGCTCGCGTCCTGCCTACTTATGCCCAATCAGACGATCAAGACCCCCTGCATCGGCCTCTGCTCCACGGTCTACGGCGACCTGGTGTGCCGCGGCTGCAAGCGTTTCCACCATGAAGTGATTCACTGGAACGGCTACAACGAAGAGCAGAAAACCGCGGTGTGGTTGCGTCTCGAGCAACTGCTGGTGCAGGTGATGGCTGGCAAGCTGGAAATTTTCGACGCCGGGCGCCTGCGCCAGCAACTGGAGTCACGCAAGATCCGTTTCGTGCCCCATCAGTCGGCCTATTGCTGGGCCTACCAGCTGATTGCCCGGGGCGCCCGGGTGATCAACAACCTGGAAGCCTATGGCATGGTTCTGCTCCCGGAGTTTCGCGACTGGAACCTGCCGGAACTGCGCGATGCCATTGATCGGGAATTTTTCCTGCTGTCCGAAGCCCACTACCAGCGCTATATCGCGCCGGGGTTTCTCAAGGATGGGATTGGGGGGTGAGTGCGCAGATCGCAGATCTCTTGATCGACGTAAACCCTTTGTAGGAGCTGGCTTGTCGGGCCGCCGCATCGCAGCGAAAGCGATCTCCAGCTTTGCATCGCCCAAACCGACGCCTTCGCCGGCAAGCCGGCTCCTACAGTCCAGCGCTGTCAGCCTTCGCGAGTCGCCAGCTCTTCCAGGTGATCAATGATTTCCTGGGGCTTGAGCACCAGCACATCACTCTCCAGCGCATCCAGCACCACTTCTGCGGTATTGCCGATCAGCGTCCCGGAGAAGCCCTTGCGTGCCACCGTGCCGATCACCGTCACCGCCGCCTCCAATTTATGCGCCATGTGCGGAATCAGCACATCGGCCGGGCCTTCTTCTATATGCAGGTGTTCGTCGTCGATGTCGAACTCGGCCTGGAACGCCTTGCACTGCTCGCGATAGCGTTTCTCGATGGTTTCCTTGAGCTGGTACACCGGGTCGGCGGACGACAGCATGGGCGAGGGGTGCGCTGAGACCACATGCAGCTGCGCCTTGGCCAGGCTGGCGATGTCGTAACCGTGATCGATGATGGTGGCATGCAACTCACGATGTTCGGGGTCCTTGTTGCCCACATCGACGGCCGCGAGGATGGTGCCGCCGGTCCAGGGTTTCCTGGTTTTCACCAGCAGCACCGCACTGGGGCACTGGCGCAGCAGCTTCCAGTCGTCGGGGGTGAGCAGGAACTTTTTCAGCGGGTTGTCGTTGAAGTGTTGCTTGACCACCAGGTTGCAGCCTTCGGCCTGCTGCACATCGATGATGGTGTCGTGCACGGTGTCGTTCCACGCCTGTTCAGTGGTGACGCTGAACCCGTCGGCCAGCAGGCCGGACTTGAGCACACTCAATAGTGAGGCGTGATCATGCTTCTTGTCGCAGATCAGCAAATGCAGATGGGCCTGGGTGACCCCGGCAATCAGCTTGGCACGCTTGAGGGCCAGGCTTTCGTCGGGCGAGGGCTCAATCACCACCAGTATGCTGCGGACGTCTTGCATGGTCGGGATCTCCACTGGATGAACATAGGGTCGTTGCACAACTATAGATGCTGGTCGCGAGCGCGGGTCTTGATGCATATCAAGGTCGGTGACTGGTGGTCTGCCGGCAGCCCGGTATAATCGCGCCCTCGCTTTCCACCTATTGCCCCGTGAGCCCCATGCTGCCTAGCCCTGAATCTGTCGTCGTCCTGTCCAATGCACCCGTTGAATTCTCGGAAGTGAGCCAATGATCCTGCCCGAGATCCACGAGTTCCTCGGCTGCCGGACCCCGGACGGCTGGATTCAGGCGGCACTGGCTGACCAGGAAACCCTGCTGATCGACCACAAGAACTGCGAATTCAAGGCCGCCAGCACCGCGTTGAGCCTGATCGCCAAGTATCACTCCCACGTCGACCTGATCAACATGATGTCGCGCCTGGCCCGTGAAGAACTGGTGCATCACGAGCAGGTCATGCGTTTGATGAAAAAGCGCAAGATCGAACTGCGCCAGCTGTCCGCCGGGCGCTATGCCTCGGGCCTGCGCAAGGTGGTGCGCAGCCACGAACCGGTCAAGCTGGTGGATACCCTGGTGGTCGGGGCCTTTATCGAGGCGCGCAGTTGCGAGCGTTTCGAAGCGCTGGTGCCCCATCTCGACGAAGAACTCGGCAAGTTCTACTTCGGCCTGCTGAAAAGCGAGGCCCGGCATTTCCAGGGTTACCTGAAACTGGCCTACCAGTATGGCGACGCCAAGGACATTGCCCAGGTGATCGAGCGGGTGCGCACTGCCGAGCAGGAGCTGATCGAGTCGCCGGATGTCGAGTTCCGCTTCCACAGCGGTGTTCCGGCTGCCGCCTGAGGCGCATCGGGCAAGTTGTTAAAAACTCTTAAGAGTATGAAAGATCACCGAGAACCGGCTCCTGCAGCCGGTTTTTGCTGCCGGCCATCTGCGTCCCGCCGGCAATTGGCGGCATAATGCCGGCCTTTCTACTCAAGGCTGGGCAGACGGTCGTTATGGATAACCTGGGTTTTGGCAAAGTGCTGCTGGTGGAGGACGACGAAAAGCTCTCCGGGCTGATCGCGCAATTCCTCACCCGGCATGGATTCGAGGTGCGCCAGGTGCTGCGCGGCGATCTGGCGCTGGCGGCATTCCTTGAGTTCCAGCCGAAAATCGTCGTGCTCGACCTGATGCTGCCGGGCCAGAGCGGCTTGCAAGTGTGCCGGGAAATCCGTGCGCTGGCCGACACGCCGATCGTCATCCTGACTGCCAAGGAAGACGACCTCGACCACATCCTCGGCCTGGAGTCGGGGGCTGACGACTATGTGATCAAACCGATCAAGCCGCCGGTACTGTTGGCGCGCCTGCGAGCTTTGCAGCGTCGTCAGGCGCCGGACAGCACCGTGCGTGGCGCGCTGGAATTCGGCAGTCTGCAGATCGACCGCAGTTGTCGCGAAGTGCGCCTGGCCGGCGAACTGATCGAGCTGACCACCATGGAGTTCGAGTTGCTCTGGTTGCTGGCCAGTGCTGCCGGCACGACCCTGTCCCGAGACGATATCCTGAGTCGCATGCGCGGCATCGCTTTCGACGGCCTCAACCGCAGCGTCGATGTCTACATCAGCAAGCTGCGCGGCAAACTCAATGACAACCCGCGCGAGCCGGTGTGCATCAAGACCGTGTGGGGCAAGGGTTATCTGTTCAATCCATTCGCCTGGGAGCTCTAGATGCTGCGGTTATTCCTGGGGTTGTTCCTGGTGCTGGCGGTCGGTCTGGTGGCGGCCCTGGAGGTGGTGGACCGGACCTTTACCGTGGCCTTGGACGACACGCTGAAAACCTACAACCGTGAGGCCGTGCGGGGGCAGGCCTATTCCCTGGTGGAGCAATTGCGCGCGCTGGATGGCCCGGGGCGTGAAGCGCAGTTGCAAGCGTTGCTACCGCACTACGGCTTGCGCCTGCAGTTGCTGCAGGCGACCGACCTGAACCTCAGCCCCAGCGAAAAGGCCGAGCTGGCCAACAACCTGCTGGTGGTCCGCGAGAAGTACACCCAATTCATTTCGCGGATCGATGAGGGTGAGCAACTGCTGAGCATCCAGATGCCGGAAGAGCCGAGCTGGAGCAACATCTACATCATCCTCGCCTACACCATGCTCGGGGTGCTGCTGGGCATCGTCCTGTATTTCTGGGTTCGCCCGCACTGGCGCGACCTGGAAAAACTGCGCCTGGCCGCCCAGCGTTTTGGCGACAACGACCTGGCGGTGCGTATCCAGTTGTCGAAGCGCTCGAACATCCGCGACCTGGCCGAGCACTTCAACCAGATGGCGGCGCGCATCGAGGGGCTGATCGCCAACCAGCGCGAGCTGACCAACGCGGTATCCCATGAACTGCGCACGCCGATTGCCCGGCTGTCGTTCGAACTGGACCAACTCAAACAACAACTCGACCCCGGCGCCGACAAAGCGCTGATCGCCGACATGTACGCCGACCTTGGCGAGCTGGAAGAAATGGTCTCCGAGTTGCTCACCTACGCCAGCCTCGAGCACGGCGCCACAGTGATCGCCCGGGAAAACATCCAGGCCAGCCACTGGCTCGACAGCGTGGTCGGCAGCGTCGCCCTGGAAGCCGAGGCGGCCGGCGTGCAGTTGCTGATCGTCGACTGCCAGCTCGACCAGGTGCGCATCGAACCACGCTTCATGGCCCGCGCCGTGATCAACCTGCTGCGCAACGCCATTCGTTATGCCGAACAGCGGGTCGAGGTGTCGCTGGTGCGCAACGGCGATCATTACGAAGTGCGGGTCAACGACGATGGCCCCGGCGTGCCCATCGAAGGCCGGGAGAAAATCTTCGAACCCTTCTCCCGCCTCGACGCCAGTCGCGACCGCCGCACCGGCGGCTTCGGCCTCGGCCTGGCGCTGGTCAGGCGGGTGTCGCAGTCCCATGGCGGGCAGGTGGAAGTAGCGGATTCGCCATGGGGCGGGGCGTCGTTTCGGATGACGTGGGCGCATTTGGAGTGAAGGCGGGCAGGGCGGTGTATCAGACATACCGGGGTGTCTGAATCGCCAGC
Source organism: Pseudomonas sp. F007 (assembly GCF_057814275.1). Lineage (NCBI taxonomy): Bacteria > Pseudomonadati > Pseudomonadota > Gammaproteobacteria > Pseudomonadales > Pseudomonadaceae > Pseudomonas > Pseudomonas sp. F007. The sequence goes on from NZ_JBVATA010000012.1 coordinate 71,588, forward strand.
AGGCTGGCTCCCACAGGGTTCAGTGATCGATCACAAAATCTGCGATCGACCATGAATCTGTAGGAGCTGGCTTGCCAGCGATTCAAACACCTCGGTCTGTCAGGCACACCGCCATCGCCACGGTGCGACGATTCGACAGACTGGCTCATACCGGCACCAGTATCCCATCCCCCGTCGCCACCAACTTCAACTGATCACCACTCTGCGCATACAACTCCGCCCTCGCGAACACCTGCTTTTTTCCCGCCTTGATCACCTTGCCCCGGGCGATAAACACCTCGCCGACTGCCGGCGCCAGGCAGTTCACCGAGAAGTGTGAAGCCAGCACGTTACCGGCCACGGTGCCGGCGGCAAAGCCGCAGGCGGTGTCGAGCAGGGCGGCGATCAGGCCGGCGTGGAGGAAGCCCGAGTACTGCGCCATGTCCGCCTCGCGAAAGGCCATGGTCAGTTCCGCTTCGCCGCTTTCGGCGCGGGTTACTTCGAAGCCGGCCCAGCGGTTGAAGGCCGAGGTCGAGTTGATCTGCTTGAGTGCGTTGAGCATGGTTTTATCCCTCCCTTGGAAAAGCCGACCATGCGCCTGCTCACCGGCCGTGTCACCGTTGATAAGACGCGGTGATACAACCCAGGTGAACGGATGAATAACCCGCACCCGGGGTTATCACATTTTATTTAACTTTCCGTGAGGATTTGGCGATCAGCGCGCCCGCATAGTTCTTCGCACACCCCCTGCGAGGAGCCGATCATGTCAGCCCTGCCAGCCGTACCCCGCGCATCCCGGCCCAGCCATCCACGCTGGCTGCGCCTGACCCATTGGCTGAATGCCCTGGCGGTGCTGCTGATGATCGGCAGCGGCTGGCGCATCTATAACGCCTCGCCCCTGTACGACTTCAGCTTCCCCAAGGCGATCACCCTCGGCGGCTGGTTGGGCGGGGCGCTGAAGTGGCACTTCGCGGCGATGTGGCTGCTGGGCCTCAACGGCCTGCTGTACCTGCTGCTCAATGTCGCCAGCGGTCGCCTGTTCCGACGTTTTTTCCCGGTCTCGCCCAAGGGCGTGGCCCATGACCTGTGGGCAGCCCTGCGCGGGCGCCTCGGGCATGCCGACCTGAGCGTCTACAACCAGGTGCAACGCTTCGCCTACCTGTTCGTCATGCTCGACGTGACAGTGCTGGTGATCTCCGGCCTGGTCCTGTGGAAATCGGTGCAGTTTCCGATCCTGCGGGAATTGCTCGGCGGTTATGACAGCGCGCGGCATGTGCACTTCATCGCCATGGCTCTATTGACCGGCTTCATCGCGGTACATCTGCTGATGGTGGCGTTGGTCCCGAAAACCCTGTGGGCGATGCTCGTGGGCCGCAAGGAGTCTGTATGAACAAGCGCAATCCTGTAACCGGCCTGGACGAGTCGGCAATCCTCAGCGATGCGCGGAAAATCCTCGCCCCGCAGATGCAGATCGAAGACCGTTCGCGGCGCTCGTTCCTGCTCAGGGGCCTGACCCTGGGCGGGGTGGCGATGCTCTCCGGCTGCAGCCTGAGTGACAGCGACAGCGTCGAAACCGCGCTGTCGAGCATGTCGCGGTTCAACGATCGGGTGCAGGGCTGGCTGTTCAACCCGAATGCCATGGCCCCGATCTATCCGGCGTCGATGATTACCCGGCCGTTTCCGTTCAATGCCTTCTATGGCATCGAGGACGCGCCGGTGGTGGTCGAGGCCGACTATCAACTGGAGGTCACCGGCCTGGTGGCCGACAAGCGCAGCTGGCGCCTCGACGAGTTGCGGGCAATGGCCCAGCAAGAACAGATCACCCGGCACATCTGCGTCGAGGGCTGGAGTGCGATCGGCCGCTGGGGCGGGGTGCGTTTCAGCGATTTCCTGCGGCGCATCGGCGCCGATACCGACGCCAAATACGTCGGCTTCAAATGCGCCGACGACTACTACACCAGCATCGACATGGCCACCGCCCTGCACGCGCAGACCCTGCTGGCCCTGACCTACGACGGTGCGGTGTTGCCGCGCGAATACGGCTTCCCGATGAAGCTGCGCATGCCGACCAAGCTCGGCTACAAGAACCCCAAACATATTCAGGCGATTTTCGTCAGCAACACCTACAGCGGCGGCTACTGGGAAGACCAGGGCTACAACTGGTTCGGCGGCAGCTGACGCGAGCCCAGATACAACACTGCGCAGCGTCCGCTGCGTTCATTCGATGAAGGAGTTCCACCATGAAAAAGTTCACCACTGCTGCTCTGTCCCTGTGCCTGGCCCTTGGCGTCGCCAGCGTGTACGCCGCCGATACCATGAGCAATGACAGCATGAGCAAGGATGCGATGAGCAAAGACGCGATGAAGAAGGATGCGATGTCCAAGGACTCGATGAGCAAGGATGGGATGAAGAAGGATTCGATGTCCAAGGATTCCATGTCCAAGGATGGGATGAAGAAAGATGCGATGTCCAAGGACGCCATGAAGAAGGATGCGATGTCGCAGTAACCGATCCTGCTGAGGACTGGGTTGGGCTTTTGTGGGAGCCAGCCTGCTGGCGATGAGGCCATCAGCCTCACCGCATCAACTTCATCGCCAGCAGGCTAGCTCCCACAGGGGTCAGTCAACACTCCCAGCCAGCGACCGCTGATACGCCTGCGTCATCACCCCCCACGTCTGCCCATCGGCCGGAATCAAATGCTCGATGCGCAGCGAGGTCAGGGTGATGTCCTGGGGCATGCCGAAGGTGGTGAAGGTCGAGAGGAAACTCAGCTCGCCGTGGGGCGAATCGAGTCGGGTCAGCATCAGCGGAGGCAACTCGTTGCCGAGGGGGGCAGGGCTGGTCGGCGGCGGCAGGTTCTGCAACAGTTCGGCCAGCGCCGGATTGCCCAGGGCTTCGCGGCTCGCACGCTGCCAGGCCACGCCGCGAATCTCATCGGCATTGAGCAGGTGGTCGCCGAGTCCCCCCGGCTTGAGCAGCGTCTGCAGCAAATTCAGGCCCTGCGCCGCATCCGTCGGCAACCCCAACAAATCGAACAGTACCGCAGTACTCGCGTTGGCGCCCAGCACCTGCCACTCACTGCCCAGCACAATCGCCGGTGCCGGGTTGTTCGCGTGCAGCACATGGGCGAGGGCGTCACGCACCACGTCCATCGCCGGTGAAGTCAGGGGTGTGGTTTCGTAGCGCGGCGCATAGCCGGCGGCGAGGAACACCTGATTGCATTGCTCCAGCGGCGCCTCCAGGGCCGTCAACAAATTATGCAGCGTGCCGGGGCTGGGCGTGGCGCGGCCGGTTTCGATGCAGCTCAAGTGCCGCTGGGAAATCCCACTGATCAACGCCAGGTCGAGTTGGCTGAGGCTGGCCTGGCGGCGCAATTGGCGCAGCTGCGCGCCGGTGCTGGTCGAGGGTGTCGTGCGGGGGAAAGGGCGGCTGCTCATGCGTCGACTCTGACAGGGCGAAAGGGAGGCGTCCATGACCTCACAGGTCATTGCTGGCGTCGAGACCATAGCACTAACGTGGCCGGGTCAGTCACACCTGCCACTGTCCAAGGAGGACCGCATGCACCGACCCTACCTGGCCCTTGCCGCGCTGCTGGGCTTTTCCCTGTATACCGCCTGGACCCTGTCGATCAGCGAGCAATCACTGCTCGCGTTCGGTCTCGATTTGCTGTCCCGTCCCGACACCGCCCAGGTCGTCATTGACCTTTACCTGCTCGCCGCCATGTCAGCCGTCTGGATGTACCGTGACGCACGCCGCAAAGGTCGCTCGAACCTCAGTGTGCTGCCGTACCTGCTGATCACCGCGATCTTCGTCTCCATCGGCCCGCTGCTGTACATCGTGGTCAACGGCTTCGCCACGGACAGCAGGGAGCGGGCATGAGCAGCACCTTGTCGATCTACACCCTGTGCGTACTGGTGCTGTGCCTGAAAATGCTGGCGATCTCCTGTTATCAGAGTGTCCACCGCTTGCGCCACCTGGCTTTCAGCAACCCCGAGGACGCCGGTTTTTTCCGCCGTGCCGCCAACGCCGAGGAACTGCCGGCGGTGCGCCGCGCGGCCAGGGCCTGGAGCAACGACCTGGAAAATATCCCGCTGTTCTTTGTCCTCGGCGGACTGTGCGTGGCCTTGCACACCGCGTGGCTGCCGACCGTGACGGGCTTCTGTGTGTTTACCCTGGCGCGCGTACTGCACACGGTGATGTACCTCGGCGCCAGGCAACCTTGGCGGACCCTGGCCTATGCCTTGGGACTGGCCAGTCTGTTGCACCTGGCCGTGCTGATAGCCTTGCAGTTGAAGGGTGCGCCAACTTGATCTATGGACTCATGGCGACTACATTTGATTCTACAGATTCAAATAGAGTCAGCAACCATGAGCCTTGCACAACCGTTACCCGCCTTCAGCAAACAGCAGTGCGTAGCCGGTTTGCGCGCCGCGGTGGCGATCCTCGATAAGTGGGCCGCCAGCAGCGAGCAGGCCTGTCGCATCCTGCGCATTTCCCGCAGCACCTACACCCGCGCCCGGCAGCGTGATCCCGCCTGGACCGTGGCGCTGGATGCCGACCAGATGCAGCGCATCAGTTTTGTCCTGAACATCCACGCCGCCCTGCGCCTGGTGTTCGACAACCCGCAGAACCTCTACGGGTTCCCCGCGTTGGCCAACCACAACGAGTTCTTCAACGGCCGCAGTCCGTTGGAGATCATGGCCCAGGGCGACATGATTTCCCTCTACGAAACCTACCGGCGCATCGACGTGCTGCGGGGCGGGTTATGGTGAGTCCGCAGCGTCTGCCTGCGCTCAAAGGCGAATCGCTGCAGGCCTATCGGCTGGTCAATTCGAAGTTTCCGCCGATCGCCTTGTTCGATGACGTGGCCGACGCCGACGAGTTCGAACTGCTCTATCAGATCCAGGCGCTGACCAACCCACGGCTGCAAAACGAAGTGGGCCAACTTGAATTGATTCGCCGCAGCGACATCCCCTTCGGCATCCCCGGCTGTTCCTACGCCATCGCGCCTTTTACCCATATCAACCCGGCCGGCTCGCGGTTCAGCGATGGGCGATTTGGTGTGCTGTACCTGGCAGACTCAATGCCGACCGCGTTGGCCGAGGTGCGGTATCACCAGAACCAGTATTGGTCGAAGGTCTCCGGCCTGGGCTTCGAACGTTTCGTCTTTCGTGGGTTGTCCTGCAGTTTCAGCCAGGCGCAGATGCAGGACGCAACAGCGCTGCCGCTGACCGATCCGATCTACGCACCGGACGACTACCGCCACGCGCAGATTTTCGGCAAGGCCGCCAGGGACGCGGCCAGCCCCGGCTTTCGTTACCACTCGGTGCGCCTGCCGGGCAGTCACTGTTGGGCGCTGCTGACGCCAAAACCGGTGACCTCGATGGTGCAGACCGAGCACTACGAGATGATCTGGAATGGCCAGGTCACCAGCGTCAACCGCTTCACCCAAACCCCCACGTTCAAGGAATGAACATGCCGCTGACTGACGAACGCCTGATCGAACTCGCCATGGAAAACCCGCTGAATGCGCAGATCTTTTCGCGCTTGCCGGCGTTGGGTTTGAACCAATGCATGCTCACCGCCGGCTGCCTGTTCCAGGCGGTGTGGAACCATCAGGCGCAGCAGCCGCCGGCCTGGGGAGTGAAGGATTACGATGTGTTCTACTTCGATGAGGACACGTCCTGGGAAGCCGAAAACGCGGTGATCGAGACCGCCGGCAAGCTGTTCCATGACCTCGACGCGAAGATCGATTTCAAGAATCAGGCGCGGGTTCACCTCTGGTACAAACAGCGCTTTGGTCATGCCTATCCGCAACTGCAATCAACCCGCGACGGCGTCGATCGCTACCTGATCGCCGGCACCTGTATCGGCCTGGAGGTGAGCAGCGGCGAACTCTATGCGCCCTTTGGCCTGGAAGACACCGGGTTGGGCCTGCTACGGATCAACCCTCTCAATCCCGAACCGAAGCTGTTCCAGCAAAAGGCTGCCAGTTACCAGGCGCGCTGGCCCTGGCTGAAGATCATCGAGCCTTAAATCCACGGCGTCAGCAGCATCACCGCGACGGGCAGGGCGACCGCCGCGAGCAAGGTTTGACTGGCAATGATCCCGGCCATCAAGGGTGCATCGCCGCCCAACTGGCGGGCCATGATGTACGAAGACGAGGCGGTGGGCAGCGCCTGGAACAGCAGGGCGGTGATGGCGGCCGGGCCTTGCAGTCCGGCGAGGCGGCAGGCGAGCAGCGTCACCAGCGGCATGATCAGGAATTTGCACACTGACGACCAGGCCAGCGGCCGCATCCAGGTGCGCACCGAACCCAGCTCCAGCGCCGCGCCGACACACAGCAGCCCCAGCGGCAGCGAAGCCTGGCCCAGCGCCTTGATCATCGGTTCGATGCCCACTGGCAAACCGAGGCCGAGAGCCTGCAGCAAAATTCCGCCAAAGCAGGCCAGCACCAGCGGGTTGAGGGCCACCTGCCGCGCCACCTGACGCGCCGGCATCCGTCCACCCGCGCCGTAACGGGCGAACACCAGCACACAGAGGATGTTCACGGTCGGCACGATGGCCGCGTTGGCCACCGCCGCCAAGGCAATGCCCTGGGCGCCGAACAGGCCGGCCGCTGCCGAGACCCCGACATAATTATTGAAGCGCACACCGCCCTGGAACACCGAGGTAAACGCCGGGTCGTTATCTTTGAGCAGTGGTCGGGCGCTCACCAGCAGCACCGCCACCGTCACCGTGGAAAGCACCAGCGCACCGATCATGCCTTGCACCGGCACGTCCTCCAGTCTGGCCGTGGCCAGGCTGTGCAGGAACAACGCTGGCAGCAGCACGTAATAGCCCAGGCGCTCGGCCTGTGCCCAGAACGAATCAGCGAGAAACTGCCGGTGCTTGAGCCAGCCACCGAGCGCGATCAGCAGGGCGATGGGCGCCAGCGCGAGGATCAACTGCGCGGTCATCGGCGTAGCTCGATCAAGGGTGGTTGAGCGGAGGAGTTTGAGCAGTGCATGGCGCTTTCCAACCGTGTAGGGATGGCGCCTACGATAAGAATTGCGAACGCAAAAGAAAAACGATTAAAAATTCACGGACCAACAAGTTTTCCTCATTGGTCGTCTGTTTGCACCTGCTCCTGAATCACCTGTGCCAGGGCCGCCGCGAGCCTGGCGCGCGGGCGGTCTTCGCGTTCCAGCAACACCACGCGGCGCAGGCGTTGCGGTGAGCCGAAAGGCTGCAGCACAAGCTCGCCGAGCTGCTCGAGGTTGCGCCGTGACAGTGGCAGTACCGCGACCCCGAGACCCTGGGTGACCATCTGGATGATCGCCTCCTGGCTGTCCAGCTCCATGCTGGTCTGCACTCGCAGGTGCAGCCGGCGCAGTTCGCGCTCGATGGTGCGCCCGGCCCAGGCGCGGCGGTCGAAGCGAATGAACGGCTGCTGCTCAAGCAGTTGCCGGGCATCCTGGCCGGCAAAGGCGGCGGGCGCGACAATCCAGAAGCCTTCTTCGTACAGCGGGGGTGCTGACCAGGCCATAGGGATGGGGCTTGACCGGCTCGGTGGTGATCGCCACGTCCAGTTCGCCGGCCTCGACCCGGGTCGCCAGTTCCGCCGACATGCCCGAGTTGACGGTGATGCGCAGGTGCGGATGGCGGGCGCCCAAGGCAACGAGCGCCGGGGGTAGCACGCTGGCCAGTGCGGTCTGGATCACGCCGATTTTCAGGCGGCCACGCAGTTCATTGTCGCCGCCAATCTCCACCGCGATGCCGTCGTACAGCGCGACGATTTCCCGCGCCCGTTCCACCGCCACATGGCCGGCGTCGGTCAGTACCGGCAGGCGCCGCGAGCGATCGAAGAGTGCGGCGTTGAAGGTTTCCTCGAGGGTCTTGATCTGCAGGCTGACCGCCGACTGGGTCAGGTGCACGCTCTGCGCCGCCTGGGCGAACGAGCCGTGTTGAGCAATGGCCAGCAGGGTTCGAAGGGCGCGGATCGACATGGCGGCAAGGCTGCTCAGTGGGGGTAGGGCTGATAGTGCCAGAGCCCGGCATTTGAAACCTACAGACGTCGGAAAAATCCATTACATTACGCCGCTTGTTTCGGGCTTTCGGTGGGTGTTATGCAGAAAAACGTGGATCGTCACCATATCAGTACAAAACTCACGATGCTGGGGCGCAATCCCGAAGAGCAGGCCGGGTTCGTCAATGCGCCGGTGTATCGCGGCTCGACCATCGTCTATGGTTCCCTCGACGACCTGGAGCATCGCCGCGCGCGTTTTTCCTACGGCACCGCCGGCTCGCCGACCCTCGAGAACCTGGAAAACGCCTGGACCGAACTGACCGGTGCCGCGGGCACGGTGATGTCGCCGTCCGGGCTGGGGGCGATTGCCCTGGCCCTGTTCGCCACCACCCGGGCCGGTGATCACGTGCTGGTGACCGACAGCGTCTACCGTCCGGCGCGCAACTTCTGCGACAACCTGCTGGCGCGCTATGGCGTGGAAGTCAGTTACTACGATCCGATGATCGGCGCCGGTATCGAGGCGCTGATCAAGCCCAACACCCGGGTCATTTTCATGGAAGCGCCGGGCTCGCAGAGCTTCGAAGTGCAGGACGTGCCGGCCATCGTCGGCGTGGCGTGTCGGCACCAGATCAAGACCATTATCGACAACACCTGGGCCACCCCGTTGTTCTTCCAGGCCCACGCCCATGGCGTCGACATTTCGGTGGAAGCCGGCACCAAGTACCTCGGCGGCCACTCCGATCTGCTGCTGGGCATGGTCTCGGCCAACGCCGAAAACTGGCCGGCGTTGCGCCGCACCTACGATGCCATGGCCATGCTGCCCGGCGCCGAGGACTGCTTCCTGGCCTTGCGTGGCCTGCGCACCCTGCACCTGCGCCTGAAAGAGGCTGAAGCCCGGGCGCTGCACATTGCCCAATGGCTGGCGGCGCGACCGGAAGTGGCCCAGGTGCTGCACCCGGCATTCGCCGACTGCCCCGGGCATGAATTCTGGAAGCGCGATTTCAGCGGTTCCTCGGGGCTGTTTTCCATCGTGCTCAAGGCGCAGTACACAAGAGCGGACGTGGCGCGGATGCTGGATAACATGGCGATCTTCGGCATGGGCTTTTCCTGGGGCGGCTTCGAAAGCCTGGTCATCCCGTTCAACTGCGCCGACTACCGCACCGCCACCCAATGGCAGCCGGGCGTCTATAGCCTGCGCCTGCAAATTGGTCTGGAGGATGTGCAGGATTTGATTGCCGACCTGGAAAACGGCTTTGCCCGTCTGAACCAGGCGTCCTGATCCCTGTGGGCGCTGGCAAGCCAGCTCCTACACGGGTAAATAGACGCGGCACTCACCGCGCTCTCGAAATCACCTCATTCATGTACTGATTCAAATCCCGAAAATCCTTAACACTCCAGGCATGGGGCGCGATCTTTACGCCGTTTTCTTGCAGCGTTTTTGGAATCAGGTTTCCGTTCGGTCTGAGAATGACCGACGAAACAATAACCCCCGGATAATCGTGGAGCCGTTTCTTGAAGGCGGGTGTTGTCAGGTCAGGAGTGGGAGGGGTGCTTTTGTTGGCCAGTGGGCCGGTTGCCTTGATATCGGCGCCGTGGCAGACGGCGCATCGTTGCGTGAACAGGTTCTTTCCGTTGAGGTTGTCTGCGAAGGAGAGTGTTGGTTGAGTGATCAGAGCCAACGCCATGAATGATAGTTTCATTGATCGGTGCAGTGGCTTTGGGAGAAGGGCAGTTGCAAGGGATGGAGTTGAAACAGCGTTGTTGATCATGCCAATCCTTTGAGCATTTATAGAAGCAAATGAGTGTGGTAGTCACCCGAGGAGTTGATTTCACACTGCCTACTGGTGTGTCAATTGCTCAGGGTTCCGTCAATGAGCGCGTGCCATCGTCGGCATTTTTCGCGAGCCGGCTCGCTCCTACAACGACTTGCCCGCCCCTGACTTCTGCGCCCGCCAGGTCGCCGGCGGCATACCGAACTGAGTGATGAACCACCGGGTAAACGAACTCGCCATCGAATAGCCCAGCATGTCGGCAATCCGCCCCAACGAGTAATTCGGGTTGTCCAGATAGCGCAACACCAGGTCCCGGCGCACATCGTTTATCACGTCGTTGAACGCGCAACCATCATCCTTGAGCCGACGCTGCAAAGTGCGCACGTTCATGCCCTGGCTCTGGGCGACTTGCTCGATGGTCGCGCGGCCCATGGGCAGCAGCAGGTAGATGGCCTTGCGCACTTCGAACAGCATCGAGGCGCCTTCGTTGCTCTGCAGCGAGTCGAGGTAGCCCTGGGCGTAGCGGGCCATGGCCGGGTCGGCGTTGGGGTTGGTGATGTCGAGGCTGGCGTCGGAGCAGACGATGCCGTTGAACTCGCTGCCGAACTCCAGGTTGCAGCCGAACAGGCGCCGATGCAGTTGCAGGTTGTCCGGGGCCTGGTGCATGAAATTGACGCTGTAGGGGTGCCAGTGCGCACCGAGCAGGGCAGAGCACAGGCGGAACATCACGCCAATCGCCAGCTCCATGGCCTGGCGACTGGGCATCGGCGCTTCGGTGACCACCTCTTCGCGAATGATCACCATCTTGCCGGCTTCTTCGATGAAAATCGCCAGGGAATCGTTCATCAGGTGACGGTAATGCACCACCACCTGCAGCGCGTCGCGCAGGGTCCGTTGATGGCTGAGCAGCAGGCTGACCACGCCAAAGTCCGAAAGCTGGCGCGATTCGGCCATGCTCAGGCCGAAGGTCTGGCAACCGCTGGCGGCCGCCGAGTCTTCCAGCAGGCGCACGGCGGCATCGATCGGGATGCGATGCTCCGGAGTCTGCAGTTGAGCCCTGCTCAGGCCGACACCGGCCAGCACATCGCGCGGATTGAACCCCAGGTACTGAGTGACCTCCAGGTAGTTGGTCAACACGGCGGCGCGGACAAGCTTGGTCATGCGTAATTCTTCTTATGGGCCGATGGCGAATGGCAGGTGCGAGGCGACTATATCTAGCGTTTCGAGCCTTGAACAGTTGTCTGATGGTCGAGCAATTGCGCTGCGAACAACGTGCGTTCGACCGTTCATCGCGCCTCACGCGTTGATTACAGTGACCTTGCGGCGAGTCGTATGGATTCTAGACCAGCGGTCGGCCCTTGGCCTTGTCGGACAATTTGTCATCAAAAGAAAAGTGCATGACGTCCAATGTAAAGCGTCCGACACCGACGCTCTTTAATGTCGACACAACAAAAAGAGTCTGGCGAAAGAGCCAGTCGAGTCATCGAGAAAGTGAAGGTGTTGACGTGGATAAACTGCAAACAGCCGCCACCGTGCTGATCGTCCCAGGCCTGCGCGAGCACGTTGCCGAACATTGGCAGACGTTACTTGAAGCCAGGCTGGCCAAGGTCCGCAGCGTCCCACCGCTGGAAACCGACAAGCTCGACTGCAACGCCAGGGTCCGCGCCATCCAGCATCAGCTGGAACAGATCGACGGCCCGGTGATCCTCGTCGCCCACAGTGCCGGCGTGCTGATGGTCGCCCATTGGGCGGCGCAGCACAGCGCGCAGATCAAGGGCGCCCTGCTGGCCGCGCCGCCGGACCTCGACGCCGAATGGCCACCGGCCTATCCGTCTTCCACAACCCTTGCCAGCCACGGCTGGACACCACTGCCGCAAACACCGCTGCCCTTTCGCAGCATCGTCGCCGGTAGCCGCAACGATCACCTTGCCAGTTTTACTGCCGTGACCCGCATGGCCGAAAACTGGGGCGCCGAATTGCTCGATCTGGGCGATGTCGGCCATCTCAATCCGGCCGCAGGATTTGGCCAATGGCAGCAAGCCGAGGCACTCATCCTGCAGCTGGACAGCTAGTACAGGAGCCGGCCTGACATCTCGTCAGCCGGCATTTGCCCTCACTCCTGAAACCGCAGCCCCGAAGAGGTCTGCGCGAGGGCGGCTGCGCTTAAAACAACTACAAAAAGGCGGAGAAACAACGCAATGCACAACAACAAAAGTCACGGGTTCACCACCTTCCACTACAGCCTGCTGGCCTCGGCCATTCTCGCGGCCACGGCGCCGATGGCCCATGGGGTCGAGATTGATACGGGCAACCCGGACTGGAACGTCCGCCTGGACAACACCGTCAAGTACAACTACGGCGTGCGCACCGAAAGTGCCGACAAGCGCATGTTGGCGACGCCGAACAACAACGACGGCGACTACAACTTCCGCAAGGCCGGGACCAACATCACCAACCGTATCGACCTGTTGACCGAAATGGACGTGGTCTACCAGAACAGCATGGGCTTTCGTGTCAGTGCTGCCAGTTGGTACGACAAGGCCTATGAGAACACCGGCTCCAACTCCAACCCGTTCGTCAACGGCAACGATGCGCGCTCCGGCCTGGTGGCCAACGACCCACGCCTGGCCGGCGTCACCGGCGACAACGTCGGCAATGGCAGCCCGCACCTGAGCAACTACGCCCAGCGTTACTACACCGGTCCGTCCGGGGAAATCCTCGATGCCTTCGTGTTCTACAGCACCGAAGTCGGCGACGAGTCGATCCTCAGCCTCAAGGCCGGCCAGCACAACGTGTTCTGGGGCGAGACCATTCTCAACCCGGTGCACTCGATCAGCTACGGCCAATCCGGCCTGGACCTGGCCAAACTGGCGGCGTCCCCTGGCACTGAAGCCAAGGAACTGTTCGTGCCGCGCAACCAGCTGTCGATGACCTTCACCGTCAACCCGGAGCTGACCGTCGGCGCCCAGTATTTTCTCGACTGGAATGCTGCTCGCCTGCCCGAAGCCGGCACCTATTACGGCGGCTCCGACCTGGTCGGTTTCGGCGCGCAATCGTTCCTCCTTGGCAATACCAACGCTGTTGTGCCTGGCAGCCCTCTGGGTTGCGGCCTGGCGCCGTGCAATGCGCTGACCAACGTGCGTCGCGGGCATGACCTGACACCGGACAAGAGCGGCGACTGGGGCGTCATGGCCAAGTGGTCGCCGGCGTGGCTGGACGGCACCCTGGGCGTCTACTATCGCGAAACCTCGGAAATCCTTCCGCAGGCCTATCTCGATGCGCGCGGCCTGACCTCGGCCAACCCCAACGGCACCCGCCCGGCCGGACAAGTGCCGGCCGTGATCAACACCCTCAACTCGTTGAGCACCGCCACCTACCAGATGGCCTACGCCGACAACATCAAGATCGTCGGCCTGAGCCTGTCCAAGGAGATCGGCGGGGTCAGCGTCGGGTCCGATTTGAACGTGCGCCACAACATGCCATTGGCGAGTATTCCGGCGATCGTCAGCACCAACAGCCCGCTGGGTCTGGGCCAGGGCCTGGGCCTGTTGCCGGCCCGTAGCGCGGCCTCCGGCGTGGTCTATGACACCCCGCAGAAGGGCGACAGCATGGCCGCCACCGGCGACACCCTGCACTGGACCCTCAATGGCCTGATGACCCTGGCGAAGAGCCCGGTGTTCGACTCGGCGACCCTGCTCGGCGAGCTGTACTACAGCAACCTGCTCAAGCTCGATAGCCACAACGAGGCGCTGTACAAGGGCAAATCGACCTACCACGGGATCGACGCACCGACCCGCGACAACTGGGGCGTGGCGGTCAACTTCACGCCGACCTGGTACCAGGTATTCCCCGGCGTCGACCTCAACGCGCCGATGTCGGTCAACGTCGGCCTCGATGGTGTGTCGCCGGTCTCCGGTGGCGGCGCCAAGGACACCGGCAACTACGCGGTCGGCGTCGGCGCGGTGGTTTACAACAAATACTTCGTCGACCTCAAGTACGTCGACTCTTTCGGCCAGACCGACAAGTGCAATACCAGCGGAGTGAGTACCGGTCCGACCGGTGGTGACGGATCCACGCCAAACGCTTTCAGCGGCAACGAAAACTACGCCTGTTATGGCGGCGGCTATTCGTCCTTCTCCGGTGGCGGAGCCACGACCGAGGACCGTGGCGCGCTGTACCTGACGATGAAAACCACTTTCTGATTCAAACACTGATTTGCTCAACGCAAGCAGGAGAACAACAACATGACTTTCATCAAAACCGTGTTGGCCGCATCCCTGGCCATGGTCCTCGCCGCTCAGGCGCAGGCTGCCGTTTCACCCCAGGAGGCGGCCAAGCTGGGCAGCAGCCTGACCCAGGTCGGCGCCGAAAAAGCCGGCAACGCCGACGGCTCGATCCCCGCCTACAGCGGTGGCCTGACCACGCCGCCAGCCAGCTTCAAGGCCGGCGACAGCATGCGCCCGGACCCGTTCGCCAACGAGAAACCAGTGCTGGTGATCGATGGCAAGAACGTCGATCAATACAAGAACCTGCTCAGCGCCACCACCGTCGAACTGGCCAAGCGTTTCCCCAGCTTCCGCGTTGATGTCTACCCGACCCACCGCACCGTTTCGCTGCCGCAAGCCGTGCTCGACAACGGCGTGAAAAACGCCAGCGGCGCCAAGTCCCTGGAAGGTGGCCTGGCCATCGACAACGTGCTGCCGGGCGTGCCGTTCCCGATTCCACAATCGGGCAACGAAGCGATGTGGAACTTCCTCCTGCGCTATCAGGGCGTCAGCATCAGCTCCAAGTACGACTCGTGGAACGTCGACTCGGCCGGCGTGCCGAGCCTGGCCACCACCGGGCAGGCGTTCATCTCCTACCCGATCTACGAGAACCTCGCGCAGCCGATCAGCAGCGCCGACGTCTACTACCAGATGAAGCTGGCCTACACCGGCCCGGCACGTCGCGCCGGCGAGGCAATCATGCTAAAGGACGCGGCCAACCCGCTGCAGCAACCGCGCCGCGCCTGGCAGTACCTGCCGGGTCAGCGTCGGGTCAAGCTGGCGCCGAGCCTGGCCTACGACACGCCGAACCCGGGTACCGCCGGGGCGGGCACCTACGATGACGTGTTCGTCTTCAATGGTGCGCTGGACCGCTACGACTGGAAGCTGGTGGGCAAGCAGGAAATGATCGTGCCCTACAACACCTACAAGCTGACCTACGTCCAGGATCCGAAGTCGATCACCACGCCTAACCACCTGGCACCGGACTTCGTGCGTTGGGAAAAACACCGCGTGTGGGTGGTCGAAGGCACCCTCAAGGCAGGCGCTCGTCACATCTACCAGAAGCGTCGCTTCTACCTCGATGAAGACAGCTGGACCGCTCTGGCATCCGACCAGTACGACGCCCGTGGCCAGCTCTACCGTGGTTCGTTCGCCTTCCTCAGCCAGAGCTACGACAAGCAGGTGCCGGACTCCACGCCGTTCATGATCTACGACCTGGTGGGGGGCTCCTACAACATCAACGGCGTCGTCGGCCCGTACGGCGGCATCAAGTACACCGATCCGCTCTCCAAGGCCCAGTGGTCCTCGGAATCCCTGGCTGGCAGCGGCATTCGCTAAACCCACACAAACACTTTGTGGGCTGAAAAAAACCTGTAGGAGCGAGCTTGCTCGCGAAGAACGAAAGGACGACGCGGTTATCCAGACAGCCAGCGTCATCGTTGACGACCTTCGCGAGCAAGCTCGCTCCTACAGGAAGCAAGGCAAGCGTGTGTGCTGAGGTTTTCCGTAGAGGACGCGGTATGGGTTCGAACAAAAATTATCTGAATCTGGCACTCGGTGTCGTGCTCGGTCTGTCGCAAGGCATCAGCCTCGCGGCCGACTACGTCGACGTGCTGGACCTGCCTGCCCGGGTCAGTGCCCTGGCGAGCAACAGCCCGTTGTCCGGCATGACCCGCGCCGGCGAGCGCGTGGTCACCGTTGGCCAGCGTGGCCATATTCTGTTTTCCGACGACGCCGGCCAGCACTGGCAACAGGCGAGTGTGCCGGTCAGTGCTGATCTGACGGCAGTGAATTTCCCCACCACCACCCAGGGCTGGGCGGTGGGCAATGACGGCGTGGTGCTGCACAGCAGCGACGCCGGCGCGACCTGGAGCAAGCAGCTCGACGGTCGGCAGATCGGCGAATTGCTGGTCGAACATTACGCGGCGTTGGCCAAGGCCGAGCCGGACAACGAGCAGTGGGCGTTGCTGGCCGAAGAAGGCCAGCGCCTGGTGGAGCAGGGCGCCGACAAGCCGCTGCTGGACGTGTGGTTTGCCAACGAGCAGACCGGCTACGTGGTCGGCGTGTTCAACCTGATCCTGCGCACCGACGACGGCGGCCAGAGCTGGACGCCGATGCAGGACCGCACCGACAACCCCCAGGGCTTCCACCTCAATGCCATCGCCTCCACCGGCGACGCGCTGTACATCGCTGGCGAGCAGGGCTTGCTGCGCAAATGGGACCCGGTCAGCCAGCGCTTTGTCGCATTGCAAACACCCTATCAGGGCAGCTTTTTCGGCGTGCTCGGCAAGCCCGGCGAAGTGCTGGTCTACGGCCTGCGCGGCAACGTCCTGCGCAGCACCGATGGCGGGCAGAGCTGGACCGCACTGGACAGTGGCCTGCACATCAGCCTCACCGCTGGCCTGATCGATGCCCAGGGCAATTATCGATTGTTCACCCAGGGCGGGCAGATGCTGGTGAGCCAGGGCAGCGGCGCGCAGTTGAAGCTGGTACTGCAACCGGCACCGATCCCGGTGGCCGGCGCCACGCAGTCCGCCTCGGGCGCGCTGGTGGTCGCGGGCAGCCGTGGCGCACGCACGCTGGCGATCGATCCAGCCCTCGAACCCTAAGAGCGAGAACCCAGACATGGGCACTATCAAACAAGACGCCATGCCGGTCATTCGCGACCTGCGTGATTTTGACCGTCACTCGGGCAACCGCCTCGAGCGCCTGGTGTTCAACTACCGGCCGCTGTTCATGCTGCTGATGGCCGTGGCCACCGTGGTGTTCGCGTTCATGGCGGTGACCCGCCTGGAACTGCGCCCCAGCTTCGAAAAAATGATCCCGCAGAGCCAGCCGTACATTCAGAACTTCCTGGAGAACCGTGCCTCCCTGCGCGGCCTGGGCAACTCGGTGCGGGTGGTGGTGGAGAACACCGAGGGCGATATTTTCGACCCGGCCTACCTTGATGTGCTCAAGCAGGTCAACGACCAGCTGTTCCTCACCGAGGGCGTCGATCGTGCCTGGATGAAATCGCTGTGGAGCCCGGCGGTGCGCTGGACCGAAGTCACCGAAGAGGGCTTCCAGGGCGGCCCGGTGATGCCCGACACCTACGAGGGCAAGCCGGAACAGATTGAGCAACTACGGCAGAACATCGCCCGCGCCGGCATCGTCGGTAGCCTGGTGGCCAGCGACTTCAAGTCGAGCATGTTGATCATCCCACTGCTCGACAAGGCTGCCGCCGGTGGCCAGCCGATCAACTACCACGCCTTCTCGCGCATGCTTGAAGAGCAGCTGCGCGACAAGATCGAATTCGCCGGCGACAGCGCCGCGCGCAAGGCCGGGGAAGAGGGCAAGGGCCCTTACAAGGTGCGGGTGATCGGCTTCGCCAAGTTGATGGGCGACCTGATCGACGGGCTGATCCAGGTGATGATGTTCTTCGCCCTGGCGGTCGTCACTTCGCTGGTGATCATCTACGCCTACACCCGTTGCGTGCGCAGCACCCTGCTGGTGGTTGGCTGCTCGCTGATCGCGGTGGTCTGGCAGCTGGGGATCGTCGCCTGGCTCGGCTACGTGATCGACCCTTACTCGGTACTGGTGCCGTTCCTGATCTTCGCCATCGGTGTGTCCCACGCCGCGCAGAAGATGAACGGCATCATGCAGGACATCGCCCGTGGCACCCACAAACTGATCGCCGCGCGCTACACCTTCCGCCGCTTGTTCATCGCCGGGGTCACCGCGTTGCTGGCCGACGCCGTGGGCTTTGCGGTGCTGATGCTGATCGACATCCCGGTGATCCAGGACCTGGCAATCAGCGCCAGCATCGGCGTCGCGGTGTTGATTTTCACCTCATTGCTGCTGATGCCGGTGGCGCTGTCGTACGTGGGCGTCGGTGCCAAGGCCGCCGAGCGCGCGCTGAAAATCGACAGCCGCGCCGACCACCACAAAGGCTTCGGCAAACTCTGGGACCTGCTCGACCGCTTCACCACCCGCAAGTGGGCCACCGGCGCCGTACTGGTCGGGCTGCTGATGGGCATTGGCGGCTTCATGGTCAGCCTGCACCTGAAAGTCGGCGACCTCGAAAGCGGTGCCCCGGAACTGCGTGCCGACTCCCGCTACAACCGCGACAACGCCTACATCACCCAGCATTACGCGCTGTCCAGCGACCTGTTCGCGGTGATGATCAAGACCCCGCCGGAAGGCTGTCTGAACTACCAGACCCTGGTCCTCGCCGACCGCCTCGCCTGGGAGCTGCAGCAGTACCCCGGCGTGCAGGCCAGTGCTTCGCTGGTCAACGCGGTGCGCCAGATCACCGCCGGCACCTACGAAGGCAACCCCAAGCTCAACAGCATCCAGCGCAATCAGGACGTGTTGAACTACGCCGCGCAGCAGGCCTCGGTCAACTCGCCGGAGCTGTTCAACAACAACTGCTCGCTGATGCCGGTGATCACTTTCCTCAAGGACCACAAGGCCGAAACCCTCGACGCCGTGGTCGCGATCGCCGACAAGTTCGCCAAGGAAAACAGCAGCCCCGACCGCCAGTTCCTGCTGGCCGCCGGTAGCGCCGGGATCGAAGCGGCGACCAACATTGTCGTACGCGAAGCCAACCGCAGCATGCTGCTGTACGTGTATGCGGCGGTCACGCTGTTCTGCCTGATCACCTTCCGCAGCTGGCGCGCGACCCTGGTGGCGCTGCTGCCGCTGGTGTTGACCTCGATCCTCTGCGAAGTGCTGATGGTCGCCATGGGCATCGGCGTCAAAGTCGCCACGTTGCCGGTGATCGCCCTCGGGGTCGGCATCGGCGTCGACTACGCGCTGTACCTGCTCAGCGTGCAACTGCACTTCCAGCGCCAGGGCCTGCCGTTGTCCGAGGCCTACCGCAATGCGGTGTCGTTCACCGGTCGCGTGGTCGGCCTGGTGGGTATCACCCTGGCCGCCGGCGTGGTGTGCTGGGTCTGGTCGCCGATCAAGTTCCAGGCCGACATGGGCATCCTGCTGACCTTCATGTTCCTGTGGAACATGCTCGGCGCGCTGATCCTGATTCCGGCGCTGTCCTACTTCCTGTTGCGTGAACGGGTGCCTGCCGTGGCCCCCGTCACGCCCGCCGTCACCACCGAAACCACTGAACGTCCTGGCGTGCCCCATGCCATGACCACTTCCGAGTAAGCCAACGATGTCTGACTACAAAGCTCCCCTGCGCGACATGCGCTTCGTACTCAACGAAGTTTTCCAGGTGTCCCGGCTGTGGGCCGGTTTGCCCGGCCTGGCCGAGGTGATCGATGAAGAGACCGCTGCGGCGATTCTCGAAGAGGCCGGCAAACTCAGCGCCGAAGTCATCGCCCCGCTGAATCGCGCCGGCGACGAACAGGGTTGCACCTGGAACAACGGCCAGGTGACCACCGCCGACGGTTATGTGGCGGCCTACCAGGCGTTCGCCGAGGGCGGTTGGGGCGGTGTCGGCGGTGATCCGCAGTACGGCGGCATGGGCATGCCCAAGGCGATTTCGGCCCAGGTCGAAGAGATGGTCAATGGCGCCAGCCTGGCGTTCGGTCTGTTCCCGATGCTCACCGCCGGCGCCTGCCTGTCGCTCAACGCCCACGCCAGCGAGGAACTGAAAGCCAAGTACCTGCCGAACATGTATGCCGGCACCTGGAGCGGTTCCATGTGCCTGACCGAGGCCCACGCCGGCACCGACCTGGGGATGATCCGCACTCGCGCCGAACCCCAGGCCGACGGCAGCTACAAGGTCAGCGGCAGCAAGATTTTCATCACCGGCGGCGAACACGACCTCAGCGAAAACATCATTCACCTGGTGCTCGCACGGCTGCCGGATGCGCCGGCGGGGCCCAAGGGCATCTCGCTGTTCCTGGTGCCCAAGGTGCTGGTCAACGACGACGGCTCGTTGGGCGAACGCAACGCGCTGTCCTGCGGTTCCCTCGAGCACAAGATGGGGATCAAGGCATCGCCCACCTGCGTGATGAACTTCGACGGCGCCACCGGCTGGATCGTCGACGCGCCGAACAAGGGCCTGGCAGCCATGTTCACCATGATGAACTACGAGCGCCTGGGCGTTGGCATCCAGGGCCTGGCCCAGGGTGAGCGTTCTTATCAAAGTGCCGTCGAATACGCTCGCGAGCGCCTGCAGAGCCGTGCTCCAACCGGCGCGCAGAACCAGGACAAGGCGGCTGACCCGATCATCGTCCACCCCGATGTGCGGCGCATGTTGTTGACCATGAAGGCCTTGAACGAAGGCGGTCGCGCATTCTCCAGCTACGTCGCCCTGCAACTGGACATCGCCAAATTCAGCGACGACCTCGACATCCGCAATCGCGCCCAGGATCTGGTGGCGCTGCTGACCCCGGTGGCCAAGGCGTTTCTCACCGACATGGGCCTGGAAACCACCCTGCACGGGCAGATGATCTTCGGCGGCCACGGCTACATCCGCGAGTGGGGCCAGGAGCAACTGGTGCGTGACGTGCGCATCACCCAGATCTACGAAGGCACCAACGGCATCCAGTCGCTGGACCTGGTCGGGCGCAAGATCGTTGGCAGCGGCGGGGCGCTCTATCGCCGGTTCGCTG
Source organism: Pseudomonas sp. F007 (assembly GCF_057814275.1). Lineage (NCBI taxonomy): Bacteria > Pseudomonadati > Pseudomonadota > Gammaproteobacteria > Pseudomonadales > Pseudomonadaceae > Pseudomonas > Pseudomonas sp. F007. Next base: position 92,172 of record NZ_JBVATA010000012.1, read on the forward strand.
CGGAAATCCGCCACTTCAGCGCCACTGCCGGCGCCGGTCTCAACGAGTTCACCCAGCCCTTGAATGCCGCAGTCGATACCCTCGACGAACTGACCGAATGGCTGCTGGACCGAGCGCAGAACGACCCGAATGAAATGGGCGCGGCCTCGGTCGAATACCTGCAGGTCTTCGGCTACACCGCCTACGCCTACATGTGGGCACGCATGGCCAAGGCCGCCTTGAGTGGCCCGACCGAGGACGACTTCTACAGCGCCAAACTGGCCACCGCGCGTTTCTATTTCGCCCGCCTGCTGCCGCGCATCCATTCGTTGAGCGCCTCGGCCAAGGCTGGCAGCCAGTGCCTGTACGGCCTGGACGCAGCGCAGTTTTGAGTGCCAGGACAAGGAACCCCCGCATGATCAACACCAAAATCATTCCACCGGCCGAGGGCGCCTACGCCTACCCGTTGCTGATCAAGCAATTGCTGCTGTCCGGGGTGCGCTACGAGCCGGGCCGCGAGATCGTCTACGCTGACAAGCTGCGCTACAGCTACCAGACCCTCAACCAGCGCATCCGCAAACTGGCCAACGCCCTGACCGCCGCTGGGGTCAAGGCCGGCGACACCGTGGCCATGCTCGACTGGGACAGCCATCGTTATCTGGAGTGCTTCTTCGCCGTGCCGATGATCGGCGCGGTGCTGCACACGGTAAACATTCGCCTGTCGGCCGAGCAGGTGCTGTTCACCATGAACCACGCCGAAGACGACCTGGTGCTGGTGCATGATGATTTTGTGCCGCTGATGGAGCAGATCCAGGACCGCCTGACCACGGTCAAGGGCTTCGTGCAACTGAGCGACGAGCCGCAGCCGGAACGCACTTCGCTGCCGGTGCTTGGCGAGTACGAGCAACTGCTGGAGGCGGCGGCGGACCAGTACGACTTCCCCGACTTCGACGAGAACTCGGTGGCGACCCTGTTCTACACCACCGGCACCACCGGCGATCCAAAGGGCGTGTATTTCAGCCATCGACAACTGGTGCTACACACCCTGAATGCCGTCGGCACCCTGGGCGCCTATCAGGGCCAGCCGCTGCTGCGTTCCGATGACGTGTACATGCCGATCACGCCGATGTTCCATGTGCACGCCTGGGGCGTGCCCTACGTCGCCACGCTGATGGGGTTGAAGCAGGTCTATCCCGGCCGCTACGAACCCAACCGCCTGGTCCAGTTGTACCGCGAGGAAAAGGTCACGTTCTCCCACTGCGTGCCGACCATCCTGCAGATGATCCTGCACTGCGAAGAGGGCAAGCAGAGCCGTTTCGACGGCTGGAAAATGCTCCTCGGCGGCAGCGGCTTGCCCCTGGGCATTGCCAGCGAAGCCAGCGCCAGGGGCATGCTGGTGCACGCCGGCTACGGCATGTCCGAGACCTGCCCGCTGCTGTGCCTGACCCACCTGCGCGACGCCGACCGGGCGTTGCCCATGGAAGAGCAACTGCCGACGCGGATCAAGACCGGCACCACGGTGCCCATGGTCGACCTGAAAATCATCGACGCCAACGGCAACGATGTGGCCCAGGACGGCGAATCGCTGGGCGAAATCGTCGTCCGCGCACCCTGGCTGACTCAGGGTTACCTGAAGGCGCCGGACAAGGGCGCCGAACTCTGGCAGGGCGGCTGGCTGCACACCGGCGACATGGCCTCGATCGATGCCCTGGGCGGGGTGGAAATCAAGGACCGGATCAAGGACGTGATCAAGACCGGCGGCGAATGGATCAGCTCCCTGGAACTGGAAAGCCTGATCAGCGAACACGCAGCGGTGCTGTCGGTGGCCGTGGTGGGGATTGCCGACGAGCAATGGGGCGAGCGGCCGATGGCCATGGTGGTCTGTGAACCCGGGCAGTACCTCGACCGCAAGATCCTCGAGACCCACTTGCAGGGCTTCGTCGAGTGCGGGCGCATCAACAAGTGGGCGATTCCCAAGCAGTTCAAGTTCGTTGCCGAGATCCCCAAGACCAGTGTCGGCAAGATCAACAAGAAGTTGATTCGCGAAAGCATGCTCGACTGACTGGCGGCGTGGCGAGGTAAAACTCGCCACGCTCCGGGGTTAAAACACTATCCCCAGTTTTCCGCCTATTTCATCGCGAACTTGTTTGTCGTAGTCGCTGTGGGTGAACTGCCCGTCAAGGTCATAGTTGAAGCGGTTGTAATACAGCATGGCAATGATCGGCAGGTCGCCCTGTTGATTGAACAGCAGGCTGAGTTCGATATAAGGGTCGGTACTGTCTTTCAAGTCCTCGCGTTCATTGTCGACGCCATGAATATTCAGTTGCGCATCACCCTGAATCGACTGGCGAACACCGGCTTCCACCCGAAAGGTCGCATCGCTGAACAGGTGGTTGTAACCCGCCGCCGCTTTACCGAAGGGCGTCCGGCTGGTGAGATCGACGTCGTATTTGTGATAGCCCGGATCGAAGCGGTTCCACTTGTAACCCGCCCCCAGCAAACCATCGACAAAATTGCTTGAATCCAGCGCCATGCGCCAGCCCAGGTCCAGGTCGACCTGCGCATCCTCGACCTTCTGCCCTTGTTTTTCCGAGTACTGCCCGGTGATTTCGGCCAAATAAAACAGCCCGTCGTGGGCGGTCATCTTGTTGCCATAGTTCAGAAATAATCCGCCTTCTGGCATGCGTTCGGTTTGCGTGCTTTTCTGCCCCTTGAAATCTAGTTCGCTGTAGCTGCCCAAGACGCCAAAGGACACTATCGGGTCTGCAGAAACTGCAGCATGGGAAGTTGCCGGTGCACTGACAACACTACAAGTGCAGACAACAACAATGGGAATGATCTTGTTCACAAGAACACCATTGATGTGCCGCGGGTCCGAGATGGATTCGCTCTTAAGTCGAATGTAGTTGGTTTCTGTAAGTTGTTTATTCAGGATAGGTAAATGGCGACGAACGGTGATGGTGTTCTGGATCCAAGTGGGGTGGGGTGCCTGTTTTTGTTGGGTGTGGACGGTTTATTTATTTTTTGTGGGTTTGGTTAGTTGAGGTGGCTTTTGGGGGGGGAGGGCGGTTTTTTATTGACGCCAGAATGGGAAAACGTCTTGTTTTATGTAACGTGGGTGAACGTAAGCGCTCAGCGACCAGCCCCTATGTCTCGAGCTAGGGCTTTCGTCAGTCCGATCCCTGGCCAACGGGAGGCGGTTGCAGAGTTATTTCAGTATTCCAGATTTTCTGAGAAAAAATATTGTAAACATTGCAGTGACTAGCGTGATTCCTGCCCATTGGAGGATGACTAGTTTTCGTTTGAGGTGCGCAGGGAAATTCCTTATGTCATCTGCGTTGATACCGCCATGCTTCATATGAAAGTTTGGAAATGTAATGATCCCTGAGATGCTGACGACTAGGATGAGTTTCCCCCATGGACCGGCTTGATCGTAAAAAGAAAATGTCGTGATCAGAGGGCTGTTCTTCAAATGCCTGAGCATTTCGTCCATCTTTGTATATGCCATATGTAAATTAACACCCATCCAGATGAAAATGCCTCCGAAGTCCAGTAGTCCGGCGGTAAGGAATATTTTGTCGGCAAGGCTTATGCTCATTTGAATGTCTCGCGAATTACCATAAATGCCGCAAGCTAGCTTGCTCATAAGCTTCTGAGTTGATCCGAAATGGGTTTTTAGATTTCGAATGCTTCTACAATCTCTGCTAAAACCACAAAAATCGTCGTAGAGGTCAGTAATGCAATGACGCTCCAGTGTAGTGCTACAAGTTTTTTCGTCATCGACTGCGGAAGGTTTAATAGATCTTCGGTGCTGAGACTACCTTGCTTGAGAAAAAAACCAGGGAAGGCGACGATCCCAGAAACGCCCCCAATCAATAGCGATTTTCCCCATCGGCCGGAATAGTTGAGAAACGCACGCTCCTTGATTGCCGAGCTGTTTTTAAGAAGCTCCAGAATCAGCTCCATTTTTGTGTAGGCCATATGCAGTGCGATAGCTATCCATATCCAAATGCCAAGGACGCCCAGACCACAAAGCAGGCTGATGATGGTCATGGAGGTTGTCATTTTATACGCTCATAGATGTTAACGCCCTACAGTACACAGCAGAGCGGATTGGTTTCTAGAAGGTATGCATTTATTTCAATATTCCTGATTTTCTGAGAAAAAGTAGTACGAACATACCAATGAGTAAAATGATGAACGTCCAGTAGATGGTAATCAGTTTTCTTTTTAATCCCGCTGGGAAGTTTTTTATGTCATCTGCGTGGACGGTGCCATGCTTAATGTACAGGTTAGGAAATGTGAGTGCTCCAGAGATGCCACCAACCAACAAAAACTTCCCCCAAGGCCCTCTTTCATTTAGTGGAGTCAATGTTTTGATCACTGAGCAGTTTTTTAGGTGGCCCAGCATATACCCCATCTTGGTGTATGCCAGGTGTAGGCTAACACCTATCATTATGAAAATGCCTCCGAAGTCCAATAGTCCTAATGTGACGAATATTTTGTCGGCGAGACTTATGCTCATCTGACAATCTCGTAGATAACCTCAGCAATTTCTTCTCCTGCTAATTCCCCGCCCCTCCCAGCTACATATGAACCAACGCCGACTGCTACAAGTCCGCAAACCAACGCAGCTGTACCCCCAGTCGGGACACTAAGCGCGGCACATATCGAACCTGCAACAGGTGTTGTTAAGACGAAGCCAGCCGCTTGACCGCCACCGAGTCCACCCAGAAAGCTCCCTGTCTCAGTAAATTTCACTTTCTTACATGCCTCCGCATTCCCGGCAGAACACACTTCCTGCACCTTTAGTCTCGAAGCTGCTCCACCAATAGCAGTACCCACCCAGCCACCGTATTTAACAATCCTGGAAGCTTTCGCCACACCGTCAATATGAGTGGCATAACCCGGAATTTGTCCCGCTGCTCCCGCTTGGGTCCATTGGTGGACCAGGCTGCGGCTGGAGATGCCCAATGCGCTTCGCAAATTCGGGTGGTCAGGAAATCCGATGTTTTTACGAATCATGCCGTCGAGGTGCAGATTGAGTTTTCCAAGCAGCTCTTTACGCTCGGCGAAGAACGTTGCAGAGCGAAGGTGCCCGTCTACTTGAAATGAGCGTTGATGCAGGGATTCGATATCGCTCAGGATGGTTTTCACATTATCCAGATGGCTGCGGAGCATGGATGTCCTGATACCGATGGCGTCCGAACTCAAGGTGAGAATGTCGGCTATCTCATTTCGATGACTGGCCATGAAATCAGCCTCGTCGGTGCTGAGTGGCGCCAGTGCTTCCCACGCCTGAGCCGACGCCTGCATCAACAACGCCTCCTCCTTTGTGCACTGAAAGTTCCGCGGATCACTCAACACAATCATCGATCCCGCCTTCACCTCCCCGCGATGAGGATTCAGCGCCTGGAATTTGCGCATCACCGCCGGGTCGCGGGTGGGGAAGAGGGTGGCTTCCAGCGCTTCGCGGGTGGTGCTTTTAGGGACGATGTAGAAGCCGGGTTCGGCGCCGGCGAAGCCGGTGATGGGCGTGGCGGTGGGTTGGCTCGACGGGGTCAAGCTGGACGGCTGCGGCTGCGGCTGCGGCTGCGGCGTCGGTCGCGGAGCGGCGGTCGGGGTGGGTTCGGCGGTGCGGCGCATCGGTTGCGCGGGGGAGGGTTGATTGACGTATCGCGCGGTATAGACCGAGGGCGTCAGCGTGGCTTTGCAGGGGCAACTGCTGCGGCTGTCGAGGGTGCCGGCCATCAGGCGGCCGTGGCTCCTCATGTGGGAAATGCCGCCTTCGATACGGTAAGTTTTGCCGTTTACCCCGCAGGTCACCCGATCGCCTTCGCAGGCATGCAGCACGCCGTACAGGTTGATTCGCGGATCACCGTCCAGTACTTCGCCGCCGCAACTGGTTTTATCGCCCAGGCCAATGAAAAATCCTTCACTCATGACTGTTGCTCCCTGTTAACCGGTCGTCCAGCAGGTTGCCGACCGGTGATGGCTGAGTTGAATGCTTTAGTGCGACAAGACCGGCAGAAAGTCTTCTGCCATGGGCACGCCTTTACGGGCCAACATCTGGACTCGGCGCTGGGGCGTATTGATAATTTCGTCGCCGTTACAGAGGCGGCTGCCGACCAGCGCAACATTGCTGTTGCTTTCGCCGGCGCCCGTTACGATCTTCGCTGTACTGCCATCGGCATACACCACGCTGTCGCCTTTCTGTGCGACACGAACCATTTGACCGTTATCCAGGCCGATGGTCTGGCCAGTGGATGCGCTCTTAATGACGCCACCGTCTCGGGTTCGGCTGCCCTCGGTGGCGAGGCGGTAAATGGCGATGGGGGGATGGCTTTCCAGATAATCCTGCTGTTTCTGAATGAGTTCTCTTACGTCTTCGCTGAAACTGGCAAGTTGTTCCTCGGTATAGCGTTGTTGGTCACATTCGCGGAAATAATCCCGGGAGACTTCATTGGTGTACAGAGGCAGCGTCGATGCATTCATTTTTTATTATCCATGTCCATGGGGAGTTGGGTCGCTACCATGGAGATGAAAATAATCGAAGTAAATAGGACGTTTCCGCAAATCATGTAGTCCACAGGAAATAACTTGCGTAGTGGCGCCTCGGCAATACTTGGTTGCGATGTGTCAGCTCAATTATGAATAATCTGTAAGTTAGATCGGGTAATTACCAACTATAGAGAAACTTCCCACATCAACTATCCGCCCCAAACAAATTACAGATCAAATTGAATACGTTGCCCTCCACGGCACTCTCCACCGCCACCCAGCAGCAGCGAGATGACGTTGGCGGTGACGGCGCAGCCTATGACCGTCGGCGCTGCTGATGGCCTGGGTCAAGATGCGCCCATAAACGCAAAACGGGCACTCCCTGGAGTGCCCGTTGTGTTATTGCCCGCCAGTATTTACGCGCTGGCCGGCGCCAGGCGGCCGAGACGCAGCCAGCCGATGATCACCGCGGCAATCAGCAGGAAGCCCAGGTAGCCGAACAGTGGATAGACCTGGCCGACCAGGCTGATGAAACCCACCAGGCTACCGACGAAAGCCAGCGCACCCGCCGCTGCCGAGCCGAGGCGAAATTTTCGTGTGCCGGCCGGCAGCAACCGCGCCGAAAACGAGTACAGGGTGCCGACGGCGGTGTTGAGGATCATGCAGAAAATGATGATCGCCATCAGCAGGCCCAGCACCGGCGAGGCTTCAGAGGCGATGAACAGCATCGGCATCGGCAAGTCGGCGACGCTGTCCAGGCGCGACAGCAACCCCAGGCTCATCACCAGCATCAACAGGCCCAGCACGGCACCGCCGAGGATGCCGCCCCAGATCGCCTGTTTCTCGGATTTCGCCGCGCCGCCCATGATCGCCAGGATCGGCACCCCGGCAACGATGTTGTACGACACATATAACAGCGCGCCCAACAGCCAGTGGCTGGCCCCGGCCTCCTGCTGGCTGGCCAGTTGATCGAGTTCGGCGAAGCTCAGGTCGCGGGTGGCGACTCCATACAGCGCTACGCCCACGGCGGTGAGGATCAGGAATGGCGTGGCGGCGCCAATCATGCCGATCACCTTGTGCACGTCGAGGCAGACCACGGCGACCACGATCAGCGTCACCAGCACGCTGCCGTAGATCGCTGGCAGGCCGAACTGCTGTTCCAGCAGCGCACCGCCGCCGGCGAGCATGACCACGGTCACGGCGAACATGAAGAAGGTGATCATCAGGTCGACGAACACCCCCAGGTAGCGACCGCACAACGCATACACCACGTCCTTGTGCGAGGTCGCCTGCAAGCGACTGCCCATGCCTGCCAGGGCCATGCCGAGGAAGGTGAAGAACGCGGCGCTGACCACCGCACCGAGCAAACCCCAGACCCCGAAATCGACGAACATCTGCAACAGTTCACGCCCCGAGGCGAACCCCGCGCCGACGATGACACCGACGAATGCGCCGGCGATTTTCAGACTTTCCTTCATGAGCAATCCCTCGATCTATTGTTGTTATGGAGGCTGGGGAAGGGCACCGTCCAGGGCCTTTCCGGGGTATTACAAGAGGCTGGGTCAGCGTCCGCCGACCCAGGCCTGGACTTCGATTTCGATATCGACACCCAGCGCCAGGCCGGCGCTGACGGTCGAGCGCACCGGGTAGCCGTTGTTGAAGTGACGCTGGTAGACCTCGTTGAAGCCGGCGAAATGCTGCATGTCTGACAGCCACACGGTGGCCTTCACCACCTGGTCGAAGCTGCTGCCGCATTCGGCCAGGGTTTCGCCGATGCGGGCCATGACCGCTGCGGTTTGCGCCTGGATATCGCCGCGCACCACTTCACCGTCGGCACTCATGGGAATCTGTCCGGAGAGGAACAGGAAATCGCCGACCCGAATCGCTTTCGAGAACGGGTAGGGCAGGGTGCTGGGGAAGCGCTGGAGATCGTTGGACATGACAGGGAGCCTTTTTCGGTGAGTATGGGAGGTGAATGTTCAGCGCAGGCGCGCCGGTGCCAGCCGTTGCGGGTCGACACCCTGGCGCAGCAGTTCTTCGGGCACCGGCTGATCGAGCAACAGCGCGCAAGCCAGTTGCGACACCCCGGCGGCCGACTGAATGCCGTAACCGCCCTGGGCCGCCAGCCAGAAAAAACCAGGGCGCTGTGCATCCCAGCCGACCACCAGGTCACCGTCGGCAACGAATGAGCGCAGACCGGCCCAGCTGTGGCGCGGACGCTGAATCTGCAGCGAGGTGACGGCTTCGATGTGATAGATCCCGGTGGCGATATCCAGCTCTTCGGGTACTACATCCTGGGCTGCGACGGGGTCGGCGTTGGCCGGTGAGCCGAGCAGTTGCCCGGCGTCGGGTTTGAAGTAGAAACTTTCGTCGATGCCGATCACCGCTGGCCAACGGGAGAAATCACAGTCCTCGGGACCCTCGAAGGTGAACGCGCTACGCCGGCAGGGTTGCAGGCCAATCGGCGCGACATCGCACAACGCCGCCACCTGGTCGGCCCAGGCGCCGGCGGCATTGACCAGAGTGCGCGCCTGCACCCGGCAACCGTCGCCCAGGGTCAGGTGCCAGAGCGCGCCTTCGTGGCGGGCCGCGACCAGTTCGGCATTGCACTGCAGCACCCCACCGGCGCGGCGCATGCCACGCAAAAAGCCCTGGTGCAAGGCGTGGACATCGAGGTCGCGGGCGTCGGTTTCGAGCATCGCTCCACCGAGCGCCTCGGGTCGCAGGCAGGGCACCAGGGCCCGGGCCTGGGCGGCGTCGATCAGCGAGACGTTGTCCGAGCAGGCACGAATGCTCGCGTAGGTTTGTTCGAGCAGGGGCAGTTGCTCCGGGCTGGCGATGTACAGGCAGCCTCGGGGTTCCAGCAGTGCGTGCTCGCTGAAACCCTCCGGTGGCTGCTCGTAGAAGGCCCGGCTGGCGCGGGTCAGCGCCTGGATCTGTGGGGTGCCGTAGGCCTCCATGAACATCGCCGCCGAGCGGCCGGTGGAGTGGTAGCCCGGCTGCGACTCCCGTTCCAGCACCAGCACGCTGGCGTGGCCTGCCAGGCGATAGGCCAGGGAGGCGCCGGCGATTCCACCGCCGATGATGACGAAGTCGTAACACTCGCGGTCTTGCATGCTGGCGAACCTCCTGGAAGGTGGGGGGCGAAAGTGCGGGCCCCGGTCGGGTCAATAAATTCTCATATGAGAGAAATGTAAGATATGAGAATTTTCCCGTCAAGCCATCCGTTGCTCGCCTTGAGGTAGTATTGCCCGACGCGTCCAGGCCCAACCGCCAGGAAGGGTAATTGGCATGATCAGAGAGACTGCATGAGTTCCAACCCAGCACCACCCGCTTCCAGTGCCACCGCCCATCCGCTGATTGACCGTGCCCAGGTCGGCGCGCGCCTGCGGGCTGTCCGAAAATCGCAGAAACTGACGCTCAAGCAGTTGTCCGAACGCTCCGGTGTGGCGCTCTCGACCCTGTCGAAAATGGAGTTGGCGCAAGTCTCGGTCAGCTACGAAAAACTCGCCGCCGCCGCCCGCGCCATGAGCGTCGACATCGCCCAGTTGTTCAGCCCGGCAAAAGATCCGTCGGATACGGCCCAGCCCACGGTGGTCAGCACTGCCATCGACAGTGCTGCGGGCTACAGCACCGGCAATTACGACTACCACCCGATGGCTGGCGATTTTCCCGGGCGCAGCATGACCCCCATGTACGCGCGGATTTTCGCCCGCGAACTGACCCAGTTCGAAGACTACATCCGCCACCCCGGCCAAGAGTTCGCCCTGGTGCTGTCGGGGCGTGTGCGGATTCAATTCGAGACCGGCGAATCGATCACCATCGGCTGCCGCGAAACCGCCTATTTCAACAGCAGCGTTGGGCATATCTACCTGGCGTTGGGCGAGGATGGTGCGGATGCCGAAGTGATGGTGGTGATGTCGGAGCGTTGAACACGACATTGTAGGAGCGAGCTTGCTCGCGATGGGGCCAGCCGCTACACCGCATCAATTTCATCGCCAGCAGCGGAACGCCGCCCGGGCTGGCTCCTACAGGGGGACTTGCAAGCTCCACAGAATCGCAGCCCCGCCATGCAAGGTGGCTACGCCGGGCTTCTCCCCGGCATATCAATGCCATGCTGGCGCACCCGGCGGTACAGGGTGGCGCGGGAGATGCCGAGGGCCTGGGCGGTGGCGGTGGGTTTCCAGCGGTGGCGGATCAGCGCATCGATCAGGGTCTGGCGTTCCGGGCTGCTGCCTTGTTCCGACATGTCGTCGGCCGGTGGGGCCAGCAAGCCGGGGCTGCGCAAGGCTTCGGGCAGGTCCGCCAGTTGAATCAACGGGCCCTCGCACACCGCGCAGGCGTAGCGCAGGACGTGGCGCAGTTGCCGCACATTGCCCGGCCAGCGATAACCGAGCAGGCACTCCAGGGCGGCGTCGCCCAGTTGCAGCGGCGCCGTGCTGTGCGCCGATTCTTCTTCGACGATGCGATTGATCAAGGCCAGCCGGTCGCTGCGTTCGCGCAGCGGTGGTAACGGGAAGCGCGCACCGGCGAGGCGAAAGTACAGGTCTTCGCGAAACGCCCCGGCGCTGACCAGGGTTTCCAGATCGCGGTGGCTGGCGCAGATCACCTGGATGTCCACCGCCTTGCGCCGTGATCCACCCAGCGGCGCCACTTCACCTTCGGCCAGCACCCGCAGCAGGCGCGTCTGCAGACTCAGCGGCATGTCGCCGATTTCATCGAGGAACAGCGTGCCGCCATCGGCCTGTTGCAGCAGGCCTTGCATGCCTTTGCTGGCGGCGCCGGTGAAGGCGCCGGCGACGTAGCCGAACAGTTCGCTCTCGATCAGGCCTTCCGGAATCGCCGCGCAGTTGATCGCCACGAAGGGCTGCTCGCGGCGCTGGCTGGCCTGGTGCAACTGGCGGGCGAAGACTTCCTTGCCGCTGCCGGTTTCGCCCTGGATCAGCACCGGCAGGTTGCGGTCCTTGACCCGCACTGCCAGGCGCAGACTTTCTTCCACGCGTGGGTCGAGTTCGGCGGGAGACAGCGCCAGGCGCGGGCGATGGCGCGGCAGCCGACGCGGCGCGCCGAGGCGTCCGTGCAAAACCAGACCAAGTCCCGGGCTGGGCAACAGGCACAGGGCTTCGTCGCGGGCTCCATGCAGGCGCTGCTGATCGAAGACCTGGCCGATGTGCTCGGGCAAGCGGCCAAAACCCTGCAGCAGCAGGTGCCGCGCCGCCGGGTTGAGGGCCTGCAGGCGGCCGTCGTCATCCCAGGCCAGCAGATAGTCCGGCTGACTGTCGACATAGCCCGGGCTGCTGTGGGCACGCAGGACCCAGTAGCCCTCGGCGCTGTTCATGAAAAACGCCTGTTCGATTTGCCGCGCGCTCTCTACCACCATTTGCCGGATCAGGTGCTGTGAGCGGCGTTCATCGGGCGAACGGACCGCCGACACATCGAGTACCCCGAGCAGTTCGCCGCGGGGATCGAACACCGGTGCGGCGGAGCAGGTCAGGCCGATAAAGGCTGCGCGAAAGTGATCGCGCTTGTGCACCGTGACTGGCGCCCGGGCGGTCAGCACCGCTGCCACCCCACAGGTGCCTTCCTCGCCCTCGGACCAGCAGGTGCCGAGGTACAGGCCGGCCTTCTGGCAGTCGTTGCGAATGGTGCTTTCGACCCGGTAATCGATGGTCTGGCCCTGGGCGTCGGTGAGCAGCACGCAGTAGTCGGCATCGCGCACGCGGCCGTGCAGGCGCGCGACTTCTTCGCTGGCGATGCGCAGGAACAATTCCGAGCGTTCGCGGCATTCCTGCAGCACATGCTGGGAGAGGATGCGCGGCCCCTGCAGCGAGCCGGGGTCCAGATGGTGTTGCTCCATGGAGCGGCGCCACGAATCGAGAATCAGGTCAGGCACCGGCAGTTGTGGCAGGTGGTCGGCGTTCTTCAGGACACGGCTGACGCAATCGACGTGCGCCCTTGAGTGTGCGGAAAGCATTAAGGCCTCCGAGTGCAGCTTCTTGTCGTTGTGCGGCCATTAAGCGCCGTTCTCTGGCCGTCGACAAGCGCCAGACGGCGTACGGCGGCGAGTGAGACGCGACGTCTCAAGGTCACGCCGAGCCACCGTGCAGCCTGACATCCGACGTCTCAGTCGCGGCTGTCGCTGGCGCCCATTGCGCACCGAGAAAACGCTCTAAAACAGGCGTTTCCAGTGATTTTTCGCGAACTGGCACCGGCCTTGCTCAAGCCAGGGCAAGACCAATAATAATTCGAGGTGCCTGTATGTCCTGTCTCCGTGAGTGGCTGCCCGTTGCCTGGCGGAGCGCCTCATGAAGCGCCCGCCGCTGACCGTCGGCATCATTGCCAACCCGGCATCGGGCCGTGATGTGCGACGCCTGACTGCCAACGCGGGGTTGTTCTCCAGCACCGACAAGGTTTCGGTGATCCAGCGCCTGCTCGCCGCCTTTGGCGCCACGGGCATTGAGCGGGTGCTGCTGCCCACCGACATGATCGGCATGGCGGCGGCGATCCTCAAGAACAGCCACAGTCGCCAGGCCCGCGACAGTCACTGGCCGGCCCTCGAGTTTCTCGACTTCACCCTGCGCCAGAACGTCAGCGACACCCGCCAGGCCGCGCGCCTGATGGCCGAACGCGAGGTGGCGCTGATCGCCGTGCTTGGCGGCGACGGTACCCACAAGGCGGTGGCCGCCGAGGTTGGCGATATCCCGCTGCTGACCCTGTCCACCGGCACCAACAATGCCTTTCCGGAATTGCGCGAAGCCACCAGCGCCGGCCTCGCAGGCGGGTTGTACGCCAGCGGACGGATTCCTCCGCAGATTGCCCTGCGGCGCAACAAGCGCCTGTTGGTGCGCGAGGCCCGGCGTGGCCTGTGCGAACTGGCGCTGGTGGACGTCGCGGTGTCATCGCTGGCCTTTGTCGGCGCACGGGCGATCAGTCGTGCGGCAGACCTGGCGCAAGTCTTCGTGACCTTTGCCGAGCCGCAATCGATCGGGCTCTCGGCGCTCTGTGGGCTGTGGCTGCCGGTGCCGCGTCAGGCACCGCACGGGGCCTGGATGCGCCTCGATCCACAGTCACCGGAATCGCTGCTGGTGCCGCTGGCCCCCGGTCTGCTGCAAGGCTGCGGGGTGGCGGCGGCCGGTCGCCTGGAGCCGGGCGTCGCCCATGGCCTGGCGCTGGCCAGCGGCACCCTGGCGCTGGATGGCGAGCGGGAAATCGAATTCAACGTGCATGACCGACCCACGGTCACCCTCGATGCCGGCGGCCCGCTGAGCATCGATGTCGAGGCGACCCTGGCCTGCGCCGCGCAGCAGCGCCTCCTGGCCATCGGCCGCGAACATCCGCAACACCCCGTGAACCTTCAGTCCCAAGACACTCCTGGAGAATAAAAATGTCGACACCGCTGACTGCTGAGCAATTGCTGCATGCCTACCAGGTGATGCGCACCATTCGCGCTTTCGAAGAGCGCCTGCACGTGGAATTCGCCACCGGCGAGATTCCCGGATTCGTCCACTTGTATGCCGGCGAAGAGGCGTCGGCCGCGGGGGTCATGGCGCACCTGCGCGATGACGATTGCATCGCTTCCAACCACCGTGGCCACGGCCATTGCATCGCCAAGGGCGTGGATGTGTTCGGCATGATGGCCGAGATCTACGGCAAGAAAACCGGGGTCTGCCAGGGCAAGGGCGGCTCCATGCACATCGCCGATTTCGAGAAGGGCATGCTCGGCGCCAACGGCATCGTCGGTGCCGGTGCGCCGCTGGTGGTAGGCGCGGCGCTGGCAGCCCGGCTCAAGGGCACCGACGCGGTGGCGGTGGTGTTCTTCGGTGACGGCGGCTCCAACGAAGGCGCGGTGTTCGAAGCGATGAACATGGCCTCGGTGTGGAACCTGCCGTGCCTGTTCATCGCTGAAAACAACGGTTACGCCGAGGCCACGGCGTCCAACTGGTCGGTGGCCTGCGACCACATCGCCGACCGCGCCGCTGGCTTCGGCATGCCCGGGGTCACGGTGGACGGCTTCGACTTCTTCGCCGTCCATGAAGCCGCCGCTGCCGCCGTCGAGCGGGCACGGGCCGGTGAGGGACCGTCGCTGATCGAGGTCAAGCTGACCCGCTACTACGGTCACTTCGAAGGCGACGCCCAGACCTACCGCGCACCCGACGAGGTCAAGCATTTCCGTGAGCACAGCGACTGCCTGATGCAGTTCCGTGAGCGCACCACCCGCGCCGGGCTGCTCGAAGCCAGTCAGCTCGACCGCATCGACCAGGAGGTCGAGACGCTGATCGAGAACGCCGTGCGCAAGGCCAAGTCCGACCCCAAGCCGAGCGCCGCCGACCTGCTGACCGATGTCTACGTCGCTTATCCCTGAACGCCCCCCATAACAAGAATCGAGAACTCAATCATGGCGAGAAAAATCAGTTATCAGCAGGCAATCAACGAAGCCCTGGCCCAGGAAATGCGCCGCGATCCGAGCGTGTTCATCATGGGTGAAGACGTCGCCGGCGGTGCCGGTGCGCCCGGGGACAACGACGCCTGGGGCGGGGTGCTGGGGGTGACCAAGGGCCTCTATCACCAGTTTCCCGGGCGGGTACTCGACACGCCCTTGTCGGAGATCGGCTACGTCGGCGCGGCGGTGGGGGCGGCGAGCTGCGGCGTGCGCCCGGTGTGCGAGTTGATGTTCGTCGACTTCGCCGGCTGCTGCCTGGACCAGATCCTCAACCAGGCCGCCAAGTTTCGCTACATGTTCGGCGGCAAGGCGACCACGCCGCTGGTGATCCGCACCATGGTTGGCGCCGGGCTGCGCGCCGCCGCCCAGCACTCGCAGATGCTCACCTCATTGTGGACCCACATTCCCGGGCTCAAGGTGGTCTGCCCGTCGTCGCCCTATGACGCCAAGGGCCTGCTGATCCAGGCGATTCGCGACAACGATCCGGTGATTTTCTGCGAGCACAAGCTGCTCTACAGCATGCAGGGCGAGGTGCCGGAAGAGCTCTACAGCATCCCCTTCGGCGAAGCCAACTTCCTGCGCGACGGCAAGGACGTGACCCTGGTGTCCTACGGCCGCACCGTCAATACCGCGCTGGACGCTGCCCGCAGCCTGGCCGGGCGCGGCATCGACTGCGAGGTGATCGACCTGCGCACCACCAGCCCGATGGACGAAGACAGCATCCTCGAAAGCGTCGAGAAAACCGGGCGTCTGGTGGTGATCGACGAGGCCAACCCGCGTTGCTCGATGGCCACCGACATCTCGGCGCTGGTCGCGCAAAAAGCCTTCGGCGCGCTCAAGGCGCCGATCGAGATGGTCACCGCGCCGCACACCCCGGTGCCGTTCTCCGACGCCCTGGAAGACCTGTATATCCCGGACGCGGCGAAGATCGAGAACGCCGTGCTCAAGCTGATCGAGTGGAGCAAGCGCTGATGAGCCAGATCCATACCCTGACCATGCCCAAGTGGGGCTTGTCGATGACCGAGGGCCGGGTGGATGCCTGGCTCAAGGAAGAAGGCCAGGCCATCAGCAAGGGCGACGAAGTCATGGACGTCGAGACCGACAAGATCTCCAGCAGCGTCGAAGCGCCGTTCAGCGGCGTGCTGCGGCGGCAGATCGCCCGCCAGGACGAGACCCTGGCGGTCGGTGCGCTGCTCGGCATCGTCGTCGAAGGCGAAGCCAGCGAGGCCGAGATCGACGCGGTGATCGAGCAGTTCCAGGCCTCGTTCGTACCCGGCGACGGTGCCGAGGAAGACCTCGGTCCGAAGCCGCAGAAGGTCGAACTCGATGGCCGCACGATCCGCTATTTCGAGCGTGGCAGCGGCGGCATCCCGCTGGTGCTGGTGCACGGCTTCGGCGGCGACTTGAACAATTGGCTGTTCAACCACGAAGCGCTGGCGGCAGGGCGGCGAGTGATCGCCCTCGACCTGCCCGGGCATGGCGAGTCGAGCAAGGCCTTGCAGCGTGGCGACCTGGATGAGTTGAGCGCGGTGGTACTGGGCCTGCTCGATCACCTGGACATTCCGCTGGCGCACCTGGTGGGGCATTCCATGGGGGGCGCGGTGTCGCTCAATGCCGCACGCCTGGCGCCGCGCCGTGTGTGTTCACTGACCCTGATCGGCAGCGCCGGCCTCGGGCAGGAGATCAATGGCGACTACCTGCGGGGCTTTGTCGAGGGGAGCAATCGCAACGCGCTCAAGGCGCCGCTGATGCAACTGTTCTCCAACGCCGAGCTGGTCAACCGGCCGATGCTCGAAGACATGCTCAAGTACAAGCGCCTCGAAGGCGTGGATGACGCCCTGCGGCAATTGTCGGCGAGCCTGTTTGCCGATGGCCGCCAGCAGGCCGATCTGCGTGCTGTGGTGCAGCAGGGCGAGCGCCCGGTGCTGGTGATCTGGGGCGACGCCGACGCGATCATTCCGGCGAGTCACAGCCAGGGCCTCAACGCTCGCGTCGAGATCCTCCCGGGCCAGGCACACATGGTGCAGATGGAGGCGGCCGAGCAGGTCAACCGGCTGATCCTGGACTTCGTGCAGACCCTTTGAACCGTTGCCCGGTGAGCGGCAACGGTCACCGGGCCGATCTGATTTCATGGAGATGTGAAGATGAGTGCAATCAATCCTGTGCAAAGCATGCGTGCGGCGGTCTGGCATGGCCGCAATGATATCCGCGTCGAAGACGTGCCGCTGCCGGTGGCGCCGCCCGCCGGCTGGGTGCAGATCCGCGTCGAGTGGTGCGGCATCTGCGGCTCCGACCTGCATGAGTACGTGGCCGGGCCGGTGTTTATTCCGGTCGAGGCGCCGCACCCGCTGACCGGCATCAAGGGCCAGTGCATCCTCGGCCACGAGTTCTGTGGCGAGATCGTCGCGCTGGGTGCCGGGGTCGAGGGCTTCAGCGTCGGCGAAGCGGTGGCCGCCGACGCGTGTCAGCATTGCGGCACCTGCTACTACTGCACCCACGGCCTGTACAACATCTGCGAGAACCTGGCGTTCACCGGGCTGATGAACAACGGTGCGTTCGCCGAGTGGGTCAACGTGCCCGCCAATCTGCTGTACAAACTGCCGGCCAACTTTCCCGCTGAAGCCGGAGCCTTGATCGAGCCGCTGGCGGTGGGCATGCACGCGGTGAAAAAGGCCGGCAGCCTGCTGGGCCAGAACGTGGTGGTGGTCGGCGCCGGGACCATCGGCCTGTGCACCATCATGTGCGCCAAGGCCGCCGGCGCGGCCCAGGTGATCGCCCTGGAAATGTCTGGCGCGCGCAAGGCCAAGGCGCTGGAAGTCGGCGCCAGTCATGTGCTCGACCCCAAGGAGTGCGATGCCCTGGCCGAGGTCCGGCGCCTGACGGGCGGGCTGGGGGCCGATGTCAGCTTCGAGTGCATCGGCAACAAGCACACCGCCAAGCTGGCCATCGACCTGATCCGCAAGGCCGGCAAGTGCGTGTTGGTGGGCATCTTCGAGGAGCCCAGCGAGTTCAACTTCTTCGAACTGGTGGCCACCGAGAAACAGGTGCTCGGCGCCCTGGCCTACAACGGTGAATTCGCCGACGTGATCGCCTTTATTGCCGACGGCCGTCTGGACATCACGCCGCTGGTGACCGGGCGCATCCAGCTCGAGCAGATTGTCGGCCAGGGCTTCGAAGAGCTGGTCAACAACAAGGAGCACAACGTCAAGATCATCGTTTCACCGAGCCGTACGTTCAGCGCCTGAAGCGGGCGACTTGGCGATGGCCGGCAGCGGCCATCGCATTTTTTATTGATTAACCCTGGCCTGGTTGCGCTTCGATCAGCCGGCACAGCGTCTGCACCGCGCCGCGCATCGACCCCGCCGGCGTGTTGCCAAAGCCCAGCAACAGCCCTTGTTGCACCCGGGCTGCATGACCGACATACAACCTGGACAAGGCCCCGGCACCGATCTGCTGTTCGCGTGCGGCGAGCGTCAGTGCGTGGTCATCGCAGCCGTGCGCCAGGTACGCCAGCAGATGCAAGCCGGTGCTGGTGTGGCTGACCGACAGCAGCCCTTGGGCCTCACTGGCCAGCGCTTCGAGTAACGCGCCACGGCGTTCGCTATAGAGCGCCTTGGCACGGCGGATGTGGCGGCCCAGATGACCCTGGCTGATGAACTCGGCGGCGGTGGCTTGCAGGGCTTTCGGCACGCGGTATCCGCTGCCGTTGCGCACCCGCTGCAGCACATCGACCCAGGCATCCGGCGCTACCAGGAAACCCAGGCGCAGGCCGGGTATCAGCAGCTTGCTCAGGGTGCCGACGTAGATCACCCGGCCGTGATTGCCGTCCAGTGCCTTGAGTGCCGGGGTTGGCGCGCAGGCGTAGCGGAATTCGCTGTCGTAGTCGTCCTCGAGAATCATCGCGTCGGCCTGGTCCGCCCATTTCAGCAGGGCCAGGCGGCGTTCCAGGCTCATGGTCACGCCGGTGGGGTATTGGTGAGAAGGCGAGACCAGTGCCAGCCGGGCCTCGGGCGCCAGGCGGCGGCCGGCCTCGACGTCCAGTCCCTGGGCGTCCACCGGCACTCCCACACTGTCGAGCCCGGCCAACGCCAGGCTGCGGTGGGTAGCGTCATAGCCGGGGCTTTCGACCCAGGCTTGCTGGCCGTGATCGGCAATCGCCAGTGCGGCAATCGACACCGCGGCCTGGGCGCCGGGGGTAATGATGATGTTTTCGGCACGGCAGGCGATGGCCCGCGACGCGCCCAGGTAATCGGCCAGGGCGGCCCGCAGGGACAGCAGGCCCTGGGGATCGCCATAGGCGGAGTGGGCCGCTGCGTGGTTGCGCCAGAAGCGGCCCTCGAGCTTGCCCCACAAGGCATGGGGAAAGGCATCCAGCGCCGGCAGCCCGGGGGTCAGCGGCCAGTCGGGATGGCCCAGGGACATGGAATCCAATCCTGTGAATTGACGGCCACGCTGCGAGCCACGCGATATCGGGCGTGCAGTGCCCGGGCCGGCAGGCCGTGGGGCGTCGATGCGGGCCGCGACATAGGTCCCCGCGCCCGGCCGTGCCTCAAGGAAACCTTCGCCAATCAATTGCTCGTAGACCCCGGTCACCGTCATGCGTGACACGCCCAGTTCGTCCGCCAGCAGGCGCGAGGCGGGCAGGCGCACGCCGGCTGCCAGGCTGCGCTCGGCGACTCCCTTGCGCAGGAAGCGCAGCAGCTGTTCGCGCAATGGCAACGGGCTGTCGGAGGCAGGGAGAAAGGCGTTCCAGAGCGGGTAGGCGGTGGTGCGGGTCTTCATGTGGGCCGTCCTGGCGCTGAGGAAGTGGTCTAGTCAAAGAGCAGGAAGTGGATATTTTCCGCAGGCCATTTTGACTCAATACTCGCGCCCTTGCTAATTCGTCATGCGCAACAGAAGGCCCTGCACCCATGAAAACCACCGCGCTCACTTTGCCCATCAAATCCAGCGATCTGTTGCACCCGATCGTCGCCGCATTGATCTCGGTGATCGTCAATTACGGCGGCACCTTCATCCTGGTGTTCCAGGGCGCGAAAGCCGCCGGGCTGAGCCCCGAGCAGACGGCGTCGTGGATCTGGTCGATCTCGATAGGCGTGGGTGTGACCGGAGCGTGGCTGAGCTACCGCTATCGCGCGCCGATCATCACCGCCTGGTCGACACCCGGCGCGGCGTTCCTGATCACCGTGCTGCCGGAGGTGCCCTATGGCGAGGTCATCGGCGCCTACCTGCTGTCGGCGCTGGGTTTTGTCCTGTTGGGCCTGTCGGGCTGCTTCGAACGGGTGGTGCGCCTGATTCCGCCGGGGATCGCCGCGGGCTTGCTGGCGGGCATTCTGTTGCGCTTTGGCGTGGGTGCCTTTGGCGGGGCGAGCGTCGATCCACTGCTGGTCGGCGTGCTGGTGCTCGGCTATGGGCTGCTGCGGCGGTTTACGGCGCGCTATGCGATTGTCGGCGTGTTGCTGCTGGGCATCCTGTTGTTGCTCGGGCTGGGGCAGGTGAGTTTCGCCGGCGTCGAGTTGAGCCTCGCCGAGCCGCTGTGGACCACCCCGCAGTTTTCCCTCAAGGCACTGCTCAGCGTCGCCCTCCCGTTGTTTGTGATAACCCTGACCGGGCAGTACATGCCGGGCATGCTGGTACTGCGCAACGATGGCTACAGCACCAGTGCCAATCCGATTCTCACCGTGACCGGGCTGGGCTCGCTGCTGATGGCGCCATTCGGCTCCCATGCGTTTAACGTGGCGGCGATCACCGCGGCGATCTGCACCGGTCCGCAAGCCCATGAGGAGCCGGGCAAGCGCTACATCGCCGGCCTGGCCTGTGGGGTGTTCTATGTGCTGGTGGGGATTTTTGGCAGCACCCTGGCGACCTTGTTTGTAATCCTGCCGGCGAGCTTTATCAGCACCCTGGCTGGGCTGGCGTTGCTGGGGGCGATTGGCGGCAGTCTGGCGACGGCGTTGGGCGATGTGCGCGGACGTGAAACGGCGTTGATCACCTTTTTGGCGACGGCGGCGAATGTCACGTTGTGGGGGTTGGGTGGGGCGTTCTGGGGGGTGGTGCTGGGGCTGGCGATGCATGGGTTGATTCATGCGCGGGGCAGGCACTGATGCCATCGCGGTTCAAACTGTAGGAGCTGGCTTGCCAGCGAAAGCGGAGTGTCAGGTGCTGCAGTTGTTGAATGTGCCGGCCTCTTCGCTGGCAAGCCAGCTCCTACAGAGATTGGAGTCGATCACTCGATTGTCAGTCAACCTGCAGAGGCGCCTGACGCGTGCTTCGCCCAAGCACGCGTCAGTACCGATCAAGCCTCAGTGATGCTTGTTCTTGTGCTTGTTTTTATGTTTGTGCTTGCCGTTATGGCTGTTGTGGCTGGAGTGGTTGTCGTCATCGGCGAGGTTGTTGCCGACGGCGCCACCCGCTGCGCCGCCGAGGCCGGCGCCGATGGTCGAACCGGTCGAGCCACCCAGTGCATTGCCGACCACCGAGCCACCCGCGGCACCCAGGCCACCGCCGATGGCGGCTTCGTTGCGGTTGCCCTTGGGCGCGGCGATCGCGCCACCCGCGGCGCCGCCGACGCCGGCACCAATGGCCGCACCGGTACTGCCGCCGAGCTGGCCGCCCACCACATTACCCAGCGCACCCCCCAGCCCGCCGCCGACCGCCGCGCTGCCATCGCCGGCAGCCAGTGCGCCTTGGGAGATCAGGATGCCCATGACCAAAGCTGAAAGTGTCAAACGCATGATGAGGTTTTCCGTGTGTGAGGGTGTTGCAGATGTAGAGTGTCGCGGCGTTACAAAGTTCGATTCGAGGCTTGTAGGAGCTGGCTTGTCGGGACGCCGCAACGCAGCGAACCAGGCGCCTCGGTGTGTCAGGCCCGCCGCCTTCGCCGGCAAGCCGGCTCCTACAGGGTCTTTATCAGCTGTCATACCCCAGGTTCGGCGCCAGCCAGCGTTCGGTCACGCTCAGTTCCTGGCCCTTGCGCGCGGTATAGCTTTGCACCTGGTCCTTGTCGATCTTGCCCACGGCGAAGTACTGCGCCTGCGGGTGGGCGAAGTACCAGCCGCTGACGGCCGCCGCCGGGAACATTGCGTAGTGCTCGGTGAGGAACACGCCGCTGCGTCCGGCCTTGAGTTCCTGGGCCTCGGGGTCGAGCAACTTGAACAGCGTGGCCTTCTCGGTGTGGTCCGGGCAGGCCGGGTAGCCGGGTGCCGGGCGAATGCCGCTGTACTGCTCCTTGATCAGCGCTTCGTTGTCCAGCGCTTCATCCTTGGCATAACCCCAATGCTCTTTACGCACCTGCTGGTGCAGCCATTCGGCACAGGCTTCGGCCAGACGGTCGGCAAGGGCCTTGACCATGATCGAGTTGTAGTCGTCGCCCGCGTCCTGGTAGGCCTTGGCCACTTCCTCGGCACCGATGCCGGCGGTGGTGATGAAGCCGCCGACGTAGTCGGTCACACCGCTGTCCTTGGGCGCGACGAAGTCGGCCAGGGAGAAGTTCGGCTTGCCGTCGGTCTTGATGATCTGCTGGCGCAGGTGATGCAGGCGGGCGAGGGGCTTGCCGTCGTCGCCATAGACTTCCAGGTCGTCGTCATGCACCTGGTTGGCCGGCCAGAAACCAAACACCGCACGGGCGCTGATCAGCTTCTCGTCGATCAGCTTGGCGAGCATTTCCTGGGCATCGGCATAGAGCGCGGTGGCGGCTTCACCGACCACTTCATCCTCGAGGATGCGCGGGAATTTGCCGGCCAGGTCCCAGGAGATAAAGAACGGCGTCCAGTCGATGTACTCGGCCAGGACCTTGAGGTCGATGTTGTCCAGCACCTTGGCGCCGGTAAAGGTCGGCACCACCGGCTGGTAGCTGTCCCAGTCGAACTGCGGTTTCTTGGCGATCGCCGCCGGGTAGCTCAGGCGTTCGGTGCGGGCGCTGCGGTTGGCGGTGCGCTCGCGGACTTCGATGTATTCCTCGCGGGTTTTCTCGACGAAACCGGCCTTCAGTTCCTTGGACAGCAACTGGGTCGCCACACCCACGGCACGGGAGGCATCGGTGACGTAGACCACCGCGTCATTGCTGTACTTGGGCTCGATCTTCACCGCGGTGTGCGCCTTGGACGTGGTCGCGCCGCCGATCATCAACGGCAGGTGGAAATCCTGGCGCTGCATTTCGCGGGCAACATGGACCATTTCGTCCAGCGACGGGGTGATCAGCCCGGACAGGCCGATGATGTCGCACTTCTGCTCCTTGGCGATCTGGAGGATTTTCTCCGCCGGTACCATTACGCCGAGGTCGACGATGTCGTAGCCGTTACAGCCCAGCACCACGCCGACGATGTTCTTGCCGATGTCGTGCACGTCGCCCTTGACCGTGGCCATCAGGATCTTGCCCTTGGCCTCCGGCTTGTCGCCTTTTTCCAGCTCGATGAACGGGATCAGGTGGGCCACCGCCTGTTTCATCACGCGGGCGGATTTCACCACCTGCGGCAGGAACATTTTGCCGGCGCCGAACAGGTCGCCGACGATGTTCATGCCCGACATCAGCGGACCTTCGATGACCTCGATTGGTCGGGCGAACGACAGGCGCGACTCTTCGGTGTCTTCGACAATGTGGGTGGTAATGCCCTTGACCAGCGCGTGTTCCAGGCGCTTGTTGACGTCCCAGTTGCGCCACTCTTCGGTCTCGGCTTCCTTGACGCTGCCGTCGCCCTTGTACTTGTCGGCGATGGCGAGGAGGGCGTCGGTGCCGTCCGGGGTGCGGTTGAGGATCACGTCCTCGACCGCGTCACGCAGCTCCAGCGGAATCTGGTCGTAGATCTCCAGCTGGCCGGCGTTGACGATACCCATGCTCAGGCCGCTGCGGATCGCGTACAGCAGGAACACCGAGTGGATCGCCTCGCGCACCGGGTTGTTGCCACGGAACGAGAACGACACGTTGGACACGCCACCGGAGGTCAACGCGTACGGCAGCTCGTCACGGATGTAGGCGCAGGCGTTGATGAAGTCGACCGCGTAATTGTTGTGCTCCTCGATACCGGTGGCCACGGCAAAGATGTTCGGGTCGAAGATGATGTCTTCCGGCGGGAAGTCGACTTCGTTGACCAGGATGTCGTAGGAGCGTTTGCAGATTTCCTTCTTGCGCGCTTCGGTGTCGGCCTGGCCGGCTTCGTCGAAGGCCATCACCACCACTGCAGCGCCGTAGCGCTTGCACAGCTTGGCGTGGTGGATGAACTGCTCGACGCCTTCTTTCATGCTGATCGAGTTGACGATGCCCTTGCCCTGGATGCACTTGAGGCCGGCTTCGATCACGTCCCATTTCGAGGAGTCGATCATGATCGGCACGCGGGAGATGTCCGGCTCGCCGGCAATCAGATTGAGGAACGTGACCATCGCCTTCTTCGAATCGAGCATGCCCTCGTCCATGTTGATGTCGATCACCTGGGCGCCGGCCTCGACCTGCTGCAGGGCGACTTCCAGGGCTTCGGTGTAGTTGTCCTCGCGGATCAGCCGGGCGAACTTGGCGGAACCGGTGATGTTGGTGCGCTCGCCGACGTTGACGAACAGCGAGCTGCGATCGATGGTGAACGGCTCGAGGCCCGACAGGCGGCAGGCCTTGGGAATGTCCGGGATCTGCCGTGGCGCGTAGCCGGCGACCGCCTTGGCGATGGCTTCGATGTGCCCCGGGGTGGTGCCGCAGCAGCCGCCGACGATATTGAGGAAGCCGCTCTGGGCGAATTCTTCGATGACCCGCGCAGTTTCCGCCGGCAGCTCGTCGTATTCGCCGAATTCGTTGGGCAGGCCGGCGTTAGGGTGCGCCGAAACGTGGGTGTTGGCCTTGTTCGACAGCTCTTCGAGGTACGGTCGCAGCTCGCTGGCGCCGAGGGCGCAGTTCAGGCCGACGGAAATCGGCTTGGCGTGGGCGATGGAGTTCCAGAACGCTTCGGTGGTCTGGCCCGACAGGGTGCGGCCGGAGGCGTCGGTGATGGTCCCGGAAATCATGATCGGCAGCTCGAAGCCGAGCTCTTCGAACACGCCCTGCACGGCGAAAATCGCCGCCTTGGCGTTCAGGGTATCGAAGATGGTCTCGATCAGGATCAGGTCCGAGCCGCCTTCGATCAGGCCCTTGGCGGCCTCGGTGTAGTTTTCCACCAGTTCATCGAAGGTGACGTTGCGGTAGCCCGGGTTGTTGACGTCCGGCGACAGCGAGCAGGTGCGGCTGGTCGGGCCGATGACGCCGGCGACGAAGCGCGGCTTGTCCGGGGTTTCCAGGGTCTTGGCGTCGGCCACCTTGCGCGCCAGGCGTGCGCCTTCTACGTTTAACTCGTACGCCAGGCCCTGCATGCCGTAGTCGGCCAGGGACACCTGGGTGGCGTTGAAGGTGTTGGTCTCGAGAATGTCGGCGCCGGCGTCGAGGTAGGCTTTTTCAATCGAGCCGATCACGTCCGGGCGGGTCAGCACCAGCAGGTCGTTGTTGCCCTTGACGTCGCTCGGCCAATCGGCGAAGCGTTTGCCACGGTAGTCCTGTTCCTCCAGCTTGTAGCTCTGGATCATCGTGCCCATGCCGCCATCGAGAATCAGGATGCGCTCTTTGAGGGCTTGCTTGAGAACGTGGAGGCGAGCGCTGCGATCGGACATGAAGGACTACCTGGTAAGCCTATTACGAAGGGCGGGAATCATAACAAACCTGTGCGCGATTGGAGCATGGGGCGCTTTTGCATGAATATCGCTCATGTTGGGCAGGGTGCTGGCCCGGTAGAATCGCGACGATTTTTCACGCTCGGGACCCGGCACATGTCGTATCGCATTTACATCAGCCTTTTTGCGCTGCTCATCAGCAGTTTCGCGGTAGCGCAAGGCAGCTCGCCGGCGATCTCCTATACCCGCGACATTCAACCGATCTTCACCGAAAAGTGCGTGGCCTGCCACGCTTGCAACGACGCCGCCTGTCAGCTCAACCTGGGCAGCGGCGAAGGCGCGGCGCGCGGCGCGAGCAAGGTCCCGGTCTATGACGGTGATCGCAGCACGGCGTCGAGCCCGACGCGGATTTTTTACGACGCCTTTGGCAAGCAAGCCTGGCAGAACAAGGGCTTCTACCCGGTGATCGAGTCTCAGGGCAGTCAGGCCGCGTTGATGGCGCGGATGCTCGAGCTGGGGCACCAGACTCCGCTGCAACCGAATGCCAGGCTGCCGGAAGACATCGTCCTGGGGCTCAACCGCAATAATATGTGCCCGCAGCCGGCGGAATTCGACGGTTATGCCAGCCAGCACCCGAAAGAAGGCATGCCCCTGGCGGTCACCGGTCTGACCGACGCGCAATACCAGACCCTGCAACGCTGGCTGGCCTCGGGCGCGCCCATCGATGAACAGGCCCTGGCGCCGAACGCGCAAGAAGCCGCGCAGGTGGTGCAATGGGAAAATCTGCTGAATGCCCCGGGCGCCCGGGAAAGCCTGGTGGCGCGCTGGCTGTACGAGCATTTGTTCCTCGCCCATGTCTACTTCAAGAATGGCGAGCCCGGGCACTTCTTCCAGTGGGTGCGTTCGCGCACCCCGACCGGCCAGCCGATCGACCTGATCGCCAGCCGCCGCCCCAACGATGACCCGGGCACCCAGGTGTACTACCGCCTGTGGCCGGTGCAGGGGGTGATCGTGCACAAGACCCACATCAGTTATCCGCTGAGCCCGGCCAAGCTGGCCCGGGTCAAGAGCCTGTTCTACAGCGGCAACTGGCAGGTCGACGCCTTGCCCGGCTACGGCCCGGAGCGCCGCGCCAACCCGTTCGAGACCTTTCAGGCGATCCCCGCCCAGGCGCGCTATCAGTTCATGCTGGATAACGCCGAATACTTCGTGCGCACCTTTATACGTGGCCCGGTGTGCCGTGGGCAGATCGCGACCGATGTGATCCGCGACAACTTCTGGGCGCTGTTCCAGGCCCCCGAGCATGACCTGTACATCGTCGATCCGAACTACCGGCGCCAGGCCACGCCGCTGCTGGCGATGCCCGGGCAGAATGATGATGTCGGCAGCGTCCTGAGCCTGTGGCACACCTACCGCGACAAGCGCAACGATTACGAAGCCCTGCGCCGCGACAGCTACGCCGAGGCGCCGGCGCCGAGCTGGTCGACCCTGTGGGCCGGTAATGACAACTCGTTGCTGAGCATCTTCCGCCACTTCGACAGCGCTTCGGTGACCAAGGGCCTGATCGGCGATGTGCCGCAGACCATGTGGCTGTTCGACTACCCGCTGCTGGAGCGCACCTACTACCAATTGGCGGTGAACTTCGACGTCTACGGCAACGTCTCGCACCAGGCGCAGACGCGGCTGTATTTCGACCTGATCCGCAACGGCGCCGAGCTGAACTTCCTGCGCCTGATGCCGGCCGACTCGCGGGATGCCTACCTCGACGACTGGTACCAGAACAGCGGCAAGCTGAAGATGTGGATGGACTATGAAAACATCGACGACGACACCCCGACTGCGCTGAGCCTGGACCCCAAGGACCCGATGCGCGACTTCACCCATCAGTTGCTGGCGCGCTACGGCGACCTGAATGCCCGGCCCGACCCAATCAACCGCTGCGACGGTGCCTACTGCTCGCGGGCCAATATCGACCCGGCGCTGCAGGGTGCTGAACAGGTCCTGAGTCGCCTGGTGTCGCGCCCGGCGGCGGGCTTGAAGGTGATCGACCAATTGCCGGAAGCGACCATGCTGCGCATCGAAGTGCCCGGCGGCAAGCGCGAGATCTACAGCCTGCTGCGCAACCGCGCCCACAGCAACGTCGCGTTCATGCTCGGCGAATCCCTGCGCTATCAGCCGGGTCTGGACACCCTGACCCTGTACCCCGGGGTGCTCAGCAGCTACCCGAATTTCATGTTCAATATCCCGGTGGCCGACGTGCCGGAATTCGTCGAGGACATGGAAAACGCCAAGGACGCCAACCGTTTCGAGCGCATTGTCGAGCGTTGGGGCATTCGCCGCAGCCATCCGCTGTTCTGGGTGTATTTCCACGATCTGAGCCGCTATATCCACGAAACCGACCCGGTGGAAGAGGGCGTGCTGGACATGAATCGCTACGAGAACCTGTGATTGAGCGCGGGTTCAGGCCCGCGCTTTAACCCGACAAAAATACTGGGACTTTGTCCGGCGCCACGTTTGGCGTAAACTGCGCCCAAGCCTGCGAGGAAATTCCATGACCGCTATTACCATCACCGACGCCGCCCACGATTACCTGGCTGATCTGCTGTCCAAGCAGAACACTCCGGGCATCGGCATCCGCGTCTTCATCACCCAGCCTGGCACCCAGTACGCCGAGACCTGCATTGCCTACTGCAAGCCGGGCGAGGAAAAGCCGGAAGACACCGCGCTGGGGCTGAAAAGCTTCACCGCCTACATCGATCACTTCAGCGAAGCCTTCCTGGATGACGCTGTCGTCGACTACGCCACCGACCGCATGGGCGGCCAGCTGACCATCAAGGCGCCAAACGCCAAAGTACCGATGGTCAACGCCGACAGCCCGATCAACGAGCGCATCAACTACTACCTGCAAACCGAAATCAACCCGGGGCTGGCCAGCCACGGCGGCCAGGTCAGCCTGATCGATGTGGTGGAAGACGGCATCGCCGTGTTGCAGTTCGGCGGCGGCTGCCAGGGCTGCGGCCAGGCGGACGTGACCCTGAAGGAAGGCATCGAGCGCACCCTGCTCGAGCGCATCCCGGAGCTCAAGGGCGTGCGCGACGTGACCGACCACACGCAGAAAGAAAACGCCTACTACTAAGGCGTTCGCTGCGACCCAAAAAAACGGCGCCCCGTGAGCGCCGTTTTTTTATGCCTGTGTACATCCCGATATCACGTGTCATCGTTGGCCTCCATCGCTGGCAAGCCAGCTCCTACAGGGTTTCGCATACATCACAGTATTTGTGACCGACACAAATCCCACTGTAGGAGCGAGCCTGCTCGCGATGAGGCCATCAGCCACACCGCATTCATCGAGGTTACATCTACGGCCTATACAAATGCGCATGTCCCGCGCGATACAGCGACGACTCGCTGAAGCTGTCACTGGCCAACACCCGGCCCACCAGAATCAACGCCGTGCGGCGAAAACCCTTGGCCTGCACCTTCTCGGCGATATCTGCCAGGGTCCCCAGCACCCAGTCCTGATCCGGCCAACTGGCCCGGTGCACCACGGCAATCGGGCAATCCGCGCCGTAATGGGGCAGCAGTTCAGCGATGATTTTCTCCAGGTGATTGACCCCCAGATGAATGGCCATGGTGGTGCCGTGGGCGGCCAGGCTGCTGAACGACTCGCCGGCGGGCATCGTGGTCTTGTCGGCATAACGGGTGAGGATCACGCTCTGGGCGATGTCCGGCAGGGTCAATTCAGCTTCCAGCAACGCCGCGCAGGCGGCGGTGGCGGTGACGCCGGGGATGATTTCGAACGGAATATCCAGTGCCCGCAGGTGGCGGATCTGCTCGCCGATGGCGCCGTACAGGCTCGGATCGCCTGAGTGCACGCGAGCCACATCCTGGCCTTGGGCGTGGGCCTCGTATATCAGCTCGATGATCTGTTCCAGGTGCAGTTCGGCGCTGTTGACCACCTGTTCGGCCTGATGGCCTTCGAGCACGGCAGCTGGCACCAGCGAGCCGGCGTAGATGATCACCGGGCAACTGCGGATCAGCCGTTGGCCCTTGACGGTGATCAGTTCCGGATCGCCGGGGCCGGCGCCGATGAAGTAGACGGTCATGGCCGGCTCCTGAGGGGGTAGGGAAGGGTGCAGATGAGCGATGCTCATGATGAAAAGGGGGATTATGGCAATGTTCGCTGTTGAAACTGTAGGAGCGAGCTTGCTCGCGAAAAACTTGAGGGCGCCGCAATTATTCAGGATGCTCGTGTCATCGTTAACGTTTTTCGCGAGCAAGCTCGCTCCTACAGGTGCAGGAAATCATTACCCCGCACACGCCAACGCAAAGGTCGCCTGCGCATACTTCTGCCGTGAAATCAGCAAGGTCGCCGGCGCCTGGGCCAGTGCTTCGGCCAGGGCGAGGGCAGAGCTTTCGGCGACGCCGTAACAACCCGTGCGCTCGAAAGCGATCTGCGACTGGTGGCTGAGCTGTTCTTGATAGCCGGACAATTGCTCGCTGCTGAACACGGTCAGCGGTAAACCCAATTGCTCAGCCAGTTCAATCAGACCAGGTTCATCGCGTTTCAGGTCGATGCTCGCCAGCGCGGTGATCGATTGCAGATCGATCCGCTGAGCCTGCAAGGCCTGATCGAGTAACGCGCGCAGCGTGCTGGCCGGGCAGCCGCGTTGGCAGCCGAGGCCGACCACCAGGGTCGGCGCCGCGCGCGTTTCACTCATGCCTGATAGTCACCTGCGCTTTTGCGTCGGAACAACCAGGCGCTGATCAGCCCCAGGGCCAGCCAGAACGCCACGTTGGTCAGCTGCGAAGCGATCTTGAACTGTGCTTCCAGGGCCTCGGGGGCGAGCATCGAATGCACGTCCGGTTGCGGTGCGCCGACGATGTGCGGCACCGCCAGGATGGCCACGCCGAGTGCCTTCAGCAGCCAGTTTTTGCCGAAGGCGATCAGCGCGATACCGGCAGCGGTAGAAGCGGCAGTACCGATCCACCACATCTGCCGTTGCGCCAGGTCGGCGGCGGCAGTACCCGGTAGCTCCGGCGGCAGGCCGAGGGTCGGCGCGAGCACGAAAGTGGCGTAGCCGGCCAGGCCCCAGAGCAGGCCCTGGGACGTGCGGGTCGGGGAGCGCAGGGTGTAGAGACCGGCGAGCATCAGTGCAAAACCGACCGCCACCACCAGGTTACCGCCGGTGGTCGACAGCACGCGCTGCCAGCCGTCTTCCGGTTCCCAGGCTTCGGCGTCGTGGCTGTGGGCAGCCATCGCCGAGTCGGCATGTTCATGCACGTGCTCTGCGACGGGCTCGGATTTCTCGTAGGTCTCGGCCTGCAAAATCAGCGGCGAGACCCAGAAGCTTTGCAGCAGGGTCAGCAGAAGGGCGGCCAGCAGCCCGCTGAAACCTGCGGTTTGAGCAATACGCTTGATCATCTGGGCAGGTCTCAGTGGCACGGGAAAGCGGCGCTGTGCCGGGTGTCATGAGCGGCGTTGTGCACGGCTTCGATGTGCGAGAAGCCGGCGAAATACACCAGGCAGGCACCGAGGATCGAGGCACTGAGGGCGGCCACCAGGCGTTGGCCCAGTGTGGTGGTGCCGGCGGCGGTGGCGTGGCGGGTGCTGCTGATGGTCGACATGGCGCTTACCTCTGGTCAGTCAGGGGTGATCCGTGCGCATGCAAGCCTCCGCGAGCAGGCCGCGGAAACTCAAACAGCGCCCGCCCACCGCGGGTTTGTTATTCAAGTATTGCGGGCCGGTCTCCGGGCTCACGAGGGGCTGGCACTGGCCAAACCTGCAAGAATCGCCTTCCCATGCCCTACAGCAGGCACAGTGGCTGTGATTCTTCGCTCGCTTACCGTTGCGGGGGCAGCACCGGACTGACATGGCTTTGGAGTAAAGCACATGATTCACCGGTTTCCCGTTTCACCCTGTGAAGGGCACCCGTAACAAGCTGTGTAGGAGAGCATGGGCGGGTGCTGGCGTCAATCCTGGGACCGGGTTGAACCCTTCGCGAGCAGGCTCGCTCCCACAATGGATCAGTGGCCACCACAAACATTGACCAGGCCCAGTACGATGCGTAGCCTTGCACCTTCGAGGTTCTTCGGCCCCAGCGCCGAAGCTAAGAAGGGAACGCGGTCGATGCCGCGGCTGCCCCCGCAACTGTGAACGGTGTCGTCGCTGCCAGGCCACTGCACGCTCTTTCGAGCGGCGGGAAGGCGCAGAAACCGCCAGTCGAAAGACCGGCCCACCGTCAGCCAGGAGACCTGCCTCGATCCAGATTCTCACTACAACCGGGCGGGGTGATCCGGTGGCGAACTGCTCCCGCGCGCGTCTGCGTTGCCGGTCCTCGTCCCGTATGCCCGCCACCTTGCCAAAGGGCATCCGATGAAAACACTGGCCAAACTCCCCGTCACCATCGTTACCGGCTTCCTCGGCTCGGGCAAGACCACCTTGCTGCGGCACATGCTCGACAACGCCCAGGGCCGGCGCATCGCGGTGATCGTCAACGAATTTGGCGAGCTGGGCATCGACGGCGAAATCCTCAAGCAGTGCTCCATCGGTTGCACCGAGGAAGAAGCCAGCGGCCGGGTGTATGAGTTGGCCAACGGCTGCCTGTGCTGCACCGTCCAGGAAGAGTTCTTCCCGGTGATGCGCGAGCTGGTGGCGCGCCGTGGCGACCTTGATCACATCCTCATCGAAACCTCCGGCCTGGCCCTGCCCAAGCCGCTGGTCCAGGCTTTCCAGTGGCCGGAAATCCGCAGCGCCTGCACGGTTGACGCGGTCATCACCGTGGTCGACAGCCCGGCCGTTGCCGCGGGCACCTTCGCCGCCTTCCCGGACCAGGTCGACGCCCAGCGCAAGCTCGACCCGAACCTGGACCACGAATCGCCGCTGCACGAACTGTTCGCCGACCAGCTGTCCAGCGCCGACCTGGTGATCCTCAACAAGACCGACCTGATCAACCCCGAAGACCTGGCCCGAGTGCGCCTGGAAGTCGCCGAGGAACTGCCGCCAGCGGTGAAAATCATCGAGGCCAGCAGCGGTCGCGTGCCACTGGACGTGCTGATCGGCCTGGGCGCCGGCTCCGAAGAGCACATCGACAGCCGCCACAGCCATCACGATCATCACCACGACGGCGACGATCATGACGATCACGATCACGACGCCTTCGATTCGATCTCCATCGAACTGCCGCAGGCCGATGAAAGCCTGCTGCTTGATGCCTTGACCCAACTGGTGGTGCAGCACGGCATCCTGCGGGTCAAGGGTTTCGCCGCCATCCCGAACAAGCCGATGCGTCTGCTGATCCAGGGCGTGGGCACGCGCTTCGACAAGCACTTCGACCGCCAGTGGGGCGCCGAAGAAGCGCGCAGCACGCGTCTGGTGCTGATCGGCCAGGAACTGGATGCGGCCCTGCTCGAAGCGCAACTGCGCGCCGCCCTCAGCGTCTGATCCATGCACCTGCTCAGGACCCAGCCCGGCGGATTCGTCTCCGAGGACAACATTGCCGATCTCGGGCAAACCCCCGCCGAGCTGGTGATCCTGTGCAGCGGTGACTCCAGCCTGGCGCTACTGGCCGAGGCCGCGCAGCAACTGCCTGAGGATTACCCGAGCCTGCGCCTGGCCAACCCGATGCAGGTGCAGAATCACGCCTCGGTCGACCTGTATGTCGATCAGGTGCTGCGCCACGCCAAAGTCATCCTGATCTCGCTGCACGGCGGGATTGCTTATTGGCGCTATGGCGTCGAGCGCCTGATCGAGCTGGCGCAGCGCGGCGTGCAGTTGATTCTGGTGCCGGGCGACGACCGTCCCGACCCGGAGCTCAGCGACTTGAGCACGGTGCCGGTGGCAGACCGCGAGCGGCTCTGGCACTTCCTGCGCCAGGGCGGCAAGCACAACGCCCTGGAGTTGTATCGCTGCCTGGCCAACCGTTGGCTTGGCCGCGACTATGCCTGGGGTGAACCGCAGGTTTTGCCACGCACGGCGATCTATCATCCGCATCACGCCCAGCCGAACCTGAAGGATTGGCAAGCCGACTGGCAGCCCGACCAGCCAGTGGCGGCGCTGCTGTTCTATCGCTCGCACTTGCAGGCGGCCAACACCGCGTTCGTCGATGTGTTCTGCCAGCGCATGCAGGCGGCGGGGCTCAATCCCTTGCCCATCGCCGTCGCCAGCCTCAAGGAGCCCGGCTGCCTGAGCGTGGTCGAGGACTGGCTGGACGAGGTGCAGGCGGCGCTGATCCTCAATACCACCGGCTTTGCTCAATCCAGCCCCGAGGCGCCGCACCTGCGGCCGTTCCGCCGCGACATCCCGGTGATCCAGGCGATCTGTGCCCAGGACAATCAGCCGGGCTGGAGTGCCAGCGAACAGGGGCTGGGGCCGCGTGACCTGGCGATGCACATCGCCTTGCCGGAACTGGACGGGCGGATCATCAGCCGGCCCATCAGCTTCAAGGACCTGGCCTGGCGCAGCGAGCGCAGCCAGTGCGATGTGGTGTGCTACCGGGCGCACCCCGAGCGCATGGATTTCGTCGCCGAACTGGCCCGGCGCTGGGCCGAGTTGGCGCGGGTGCCGAACAGCGAAAAACGGGTGGCACTGATTCTCGCCAACTACCCGACTCGCGATGGACGCATCGGCAATGGCGTCGGCCTGGATACGCCGGCGGCGGCCTTGAATATTCTGCGAGCGTTGCAGGCTCAGGGGTATCCGCTACCGGCCGAATTGCCCGCCAGCGGCACCGCGTTGATCCAGCAATTGCTCGGCGGGGTCAGCAATGATCTCGACAGCATCGACCTGCGCCCCTGCCAGCAGAGCCTGGCGCTGGAGGACTACCGGGCGATGTTCGAAGCCTTGCCCGCAGCCAATCGCAACGCGGTGCTGCAGCGCTGGGGCGACCCGAGCGCGGACCCGATGTACCGCGACGGTCGACTGATGATCGCCGGCCTGCGCTTCGGCCTGACCTTTGTCGGCATCCAGCCGGCGCGTGGTTATCAGGTCGATCCGAGCGCGGTCTACCACGACCCGGACCTGGTGCCGCCCCACGGCTACCTGGCGTTCTACTTCTGGCTGCGCAAGGTCTATTGCGCCCATGCGCTGATCCATGTCGGCAAACACGGCAACCTCGAATGGCTGCCGGGCAAGGGCGTCGGCCTGTCCGAGCAGTGCTGGCCGGATGCGCTGCTGGGGCCGCTGCCGAACATCTACCCGTTTATCGTCAACGACCCGGGCGAGGGCGCCCAGGCCAAACGCCGCACCCAGGCGGTGATCATCGACCACCTGATGCCACCGCTGACCCGTGCCGAAACCTACGGGCCGCTGCGCAACCTGGAGTTGTTGGCCGACGAATATTACGAAGCGCAGTTGCTCGACCCGCGCCGCGCCCGCGAACTGCAGCGCGACATTCTGGCGCTGGTGCGTGAAACCCATATCGACCGTGAGTTGCAACTCGACAGCGACGCCGACGCGGCGATCTGGCTGCCGCGCCTGGACACCTACCTGTGCGACCTCAAGGAATCGCAGATCCGCGATGGCCTGCATGTGTTTGGCGAATCGCCGAGTGGGCGGTTGCGCATTGATACCTTGCTTGCGCTGTTGCGCATTCCCCGGGGGGATGGCCGGGGGGCGCAGTCGAGTGTGTTGCGGGCGCTGAGTAAAGCTTTTGTTCTGGGTTTCGATCCGCTGGACTGTGCGCTGGGCGAACCCTGGAATGGGCCGCGGCCGGAGGTATTGGCCGCGATCAGCGATGAGCCGTGGCGTACCGCAGGCGATACCCGTGAGCGGTTGGAGTTGTTTGCCAGCCAACTGATCTCGCAGACATTGAACCCTGATACCTGTAGGAGCGAGCCTGCTCGCGATGGTGTATCAGACACATCGCAGTCGCCTGACACTCCATCGCGAGCAGGCTCGCTCCTACAATGGCCGGCATCGGTAGAGGTCGAGGCCATCCTCGACCACCTGCGCGAAGTCGTCGCCCCACGCCTGGACGCCTGCGGCCCGGCGGAAATGCACGGCTTGCTCAGCGCCCTCGACGGGCGTTTCGTCCCCGCCGGCCCCAGTGGCGCCCCCAGTCGTGGACGCCTCGATGTGTTGCCCACCGGGCGCAATTTCTATTCGGTGGACGTGCGCAACCTGCCGACCACCACTGCCTGGCGCATCGGTTTTCAATCGGCCAACCTGATTCTCGAGCGGCACCTGCAGGACCACGGCGATCACCTGCGCCAGCTCGGTCTGTCGGTGTGGGGCACGGCGACCATGCGCACCGGCGGCGACGACATTGCCCAGGCCATGGCCCTGATGGGCGTGCGTCCGGTATGGGCCACGGGTAGCCAGCGGGTCGACGATTTCGAGATCCTTCCGCTGAGCCTGCTCGACCGCCCACGGGTCGACGTGACCTTGCGCGTCTCCGGGTTCTTTCGTGATGCCTTCGCCAACCTGATTCGCCTGTTCGACGCCGCCGTGCAAGCGGTGGCCGCGCTGGACGAGCCGGATGACCTCAACCCGCTGGCGGCCAAGGTGCGCCAGGAGCGCGAGGCGTTGCTGCAGTCCGGAATCGATGCCGAGGCGGCGGCGCGTCAGGCCGGTTGGCGGATCTTCGGCGCCAAGCCCGGTGCCTATGGCGCCGGCGTGCAGGGCGCGATCGACGGACGCCTGTGGCAGAGCCGCGAGGACCTGGCCGAGGTCTACTTGAACTGGGGCGGCTACGCCTATGGCGGCGCCGATGAAGGCACCGCTGCACGCGGCCAGTTTGCCCAGCGCCTGAGCCAGGTGCAGGCGGTGGTGCAAAACCAAGACAACCGCGAGCACGACCTGCTGGATTCCAACGATTACTACCAATTCCAGGGCGGCATGCTCGCCGCCGTGGAAAGCCTCAGTGGTGCAGCGGCGGCCAGTTACCACGGCGATCACAGTCAGCCGGACCTGCCGAAGATCCGCACCCTCAAGGAAGAACTGAACCGGGTGATCCGCTCGCGGGCGGCCAATCCGAAGTGGATCGAGGGGGTCAAGCGCCACGGCTATAAAGGTGCATTCGAGCTGGCGGCGACCGTCGACAACCTGTTCGCCTTCGACGCCACCACGCAACTGATTGACGATCACCAGTACGCCTTGCTGGCGGATGCCTACCTGCTCGATCCATCGACCCGCGCCTTCGTCCAGCAGCATAATCCCCATGCCCTGCGCGACATGACCGAGCGCCTGCTGGAAGCCCAGCAGCGCGGCCTGTGGCAGGAGCCGGGGGCCTACCGCGAAGCGCTGGAGCACCTGCTGCTGGATATCGAGGAAGAGTGTTGAACCCAAGTACGAGAGCCGAGATGACCGACACCCCGCACTTTCCGCTGTCCGCCGTGGTCGGCGCCGACGCCTTGAAACTGGCGCTGTGCCTGAGCGCCATCGACCCGAAAATCGGCGGCGTGCTGATCGAAGGACCGCGGGGCATGGCCAAGTCGACCCTGGCCCGGGGCCTGGCCGATCTGCTGGCCAGCGGGCAGTTTGTCACCTTGCCGTTGGGCGCCACCGAAGAGCGGCTGGTCGGCACCCTCGACCTCGACGCGGCGCTGGGCGAGGGCCGTGCGCAGTTTTCTCCGGGGGTGTTGGCCAAGGCTGACGGTGGCGTGCTGTACGTCGATGAAGTCAACCTGCTGCCCGATCACCTGGTGGACCTGCTGCTCGATGTCGCCGCCAGCGGCACCAACCTGGTGGAGCGCGACGGCATTTCCCATCGGCATCCGGCGCGCTTCGTGCTGATCGGCACCATGAACCCGGAGGAGGGCGAGTTGCGTCCGCAACTGCTCGACCGCTTCGGCCTCAACGTCGCCCTCGAGGGTCACACTGAACCGCTGGAGCGTGGGCAGATCATCCGCCGACGCCTGGATTTCGACAGCGATCCGCAAGGCTTCTGCGAGCAATGGCAAGACGC
The DNA here is from genome assembly GCF_057814275.1 of Pseudomonas sp. F007. Taxonomy (NCBI): domain Bacteria; kingdom Pseudomonadati; phylum Pseudomonadota; class Gammaproteobacteria; order Pseudomonadales; family Pseudomonadaceae; genus Pseudomonas; species Pseudomonas sp. F007. Next base: position 129,615 of record NZ_JBVATA010000012.1, read on the forward strand.
GCAACAGCAACTGCGCGAGCGCTGCCAGCGTGCCCGTGAGGGGTTGGCGGCGATTGCTCTGGACGACGATGCGCTGGCGCAGATTACCGAACGCTGCTTTGCCGCTGGAGTCGATGGCCTGCGCGCCGACCTGGTCTGGCTGCGTGCCGCGCGTGCCCATGCCGCCTGGCGTGGTGCCGCAGCCATCAGCGAGGAAGACATAGACGCGGTGGCCGAGTTTGCCTTGCGTCATCGGCGACGCAAACCGCCGGCACAAAATCCGGCTGTACAAAACCAGAGCCAGCCACCGGCAACCCAAGCCTCGCCAAACCAACCGTCACGGCCCGACGAAGGCCAGGGCCAGTGGGGCGAACTACCGGCCCAGGCCTTGCCCACCGGCGCGCGCCGTGAGGTGCCGAGCTGGCCAAAAAAGCCCTAGGCATTCGCCCTCGTGCAACGGCGGGGGCGAATGCCAGGCCCCGCGCCGGGCACTTGAAAAGCGGTCGCCAGGGCCAACGGCAAGCCGCGAGCAGCGGCACGGTGAACTGGCCGGGGACCTTGCTCAATGGCCGTCCACGCCAGCGCGATGACCTGCTGTTTCACCTGCGCACCCGCAGCCCCCATGAATTGTGGCTGGTGATTGTCGACGCCTCGGCCTCGACCCGTCGCCATCAGGCCTTGAGCGATGCCAAGGGTCTGCTGGCACAGCTGTTCGACGACGCCTACCGCCAGCGCGCGCGGCTGGCCTTGCTCACCGCCAGCGGCAGCGCACCGCGTTGGCAAGTGCAGGGTCTGAAAGCCTCGGCCAGCCTGCGCGACTGGCTCGATGCGCTGGGAGCGGCGGGGGGGACGCCGTTGTCGGCAGCATTGGCCGAGGCCGAAATCTGGCTGGCGCGGCGGCAAAAACGCTATCCGGCTGAACAGCAGCGGATCCTGCTGTTGACCGATGGCCGCCTGAAATCGATGCCCGAGGTGCCGGCTTTCGCCTGCCCGAGCCTGCTGGTGGACATCGAGCGCGGGCCGATTCGCCTCGGTCGGGCGCAAACCCTGGCCCGGGCGTTGAACGCCGAATATCGGCATATCGACGACTGATCCGGCGTCGGCTGCTAGCTGCCCTGATCGATGCACCCATCGCCATAAGCCTGATAGCGCAGGGTGTGCACCACACCCTGGGAGTCGGCGTAGGTCAGTTCCCGCGAGCCGATTCCGCAGTAACCGTAATCGGAGGTCGAGATCACCCGGGCGATGTCCAGGTGCATCCCCCAGTGATAGTCCTCTGCAGCAGGTGCCGGTGCGGTCGCGGCGGATGCCAGGGTACTCAGGCTGAGCAGGACCAGGCCAAGCAAGGCGGTTTTCATGATGGGGTTCCTTTATAGGCGTTTGAAGGATTTCAACGTCAGTACGACGTACCCCGTTGGGGTTTATTCCCGGATTGAGCAAGCAAATGCACTGTGACTTGTGGCAGACTTTCGCGATTGATTCCGTTAATGCGAACATGATTCCGCTATAGCGGAATATAAAGCCAGGAGAAAACCCCATGAGCATCACCCGTTACGGCACCGGCAGCACCGCCGGTGGTGGCCAGCCCCGTCCTTTCGCCCGCGCCGTCGAAGCCGACGGCTGGCTGCATGTGTCGGGTCAGGTGCCGGCGCTGGATGGCGAGATCATTGCCGGCGGCATCGTCGAGCAGACCCACCAGACCATGCGCAACCTGATCGCGATTCTCGAAGAAGCCGGTTATGGCCTCGAAGACGTGGTGCGCACCGGGGTCTGGCTCGACGATCCACGGGATTTCTGGAGTTTCAACAAGGTCTTCGCCGAGTACTTCAGCCCCGAGCACGCGCCGGCCCGCGCCTGTGTGCAGGCGAGCATGATGGTCGACTGCAAGGTCGAGATCGATTGCATCGCCTACAAGAAAAAGGCCTGAGCCGGCCATGAGCGAAGACCCGATCAAGCGTCGGGCCCGTGGCCTGGACCGGGCGTTCGATATCCTCGATTTCCTCAAGGAAATCGGCCAGCCGCTGCGGCCCAACGACATTGCCAATGCGATCGGCAGCCCCAAGTCCACGGTCTATGAGCTGGTGGCCTCCTTGCTCGAGCGGCGCATCCTCGAGCCGGTGGGCAAGGACGGTCACGTCTACCTCGGGCGCCAGCTGTACTTTCTCGGCCAGGCGCACCTGCGTCATTTCGACCTCAGCCGCGAAGCGGACCAAGCCCTGCAGGAGATCGTCCGGCAGACCCGCGAGACCGCGCAGATGTGCCTGCTCAATGGGCGCAAGTACACGGTGGCGTTGATGAAGGAGGGCGAGCGGCACTTTCGCATTTCCTCGAATATCGGCGAGAACGCACCGATTCCCTGGACCGCGTCCGGCCGCTTGCTGCTGGCGCACATGAGCGACCAGCAGATCGTTGAGTTGATCGACGACGAGGATTTCGTCCTGCCTGATGGCCAGCGCCTGCCGCTGGAGCAGTTCCTCGGTGAAATCCGCCAGGCCGACGCCGAGGGCTTTTTCTCCTTCGACAGCGTCGCCGACACCTTCACCCATTGTTTTGCCGCCCCGGTCAAAGACCCCGGCGGCGTGGCCATTGCCACGCTGTGCATCGTCGCCCCAAGGGCCGACGCCGAGCGCAACCATGACGACTACCGCCGGGTGCTGATCGACAGCGCTAACCGCCTGGCCCGTCGCATCAACGAATAAGCCTGCCGAGCAAGGAGTCAGACCATGTCTTCAACAGTGACCACGGTCGTGGAAAAAGGCGCGGCGCCAATCGGTGCCCACCTGGTGCGTGACGTCAGCCTGCCGGCGCTGGTGCTGCACCGCGAAGCGCTGGAGCACAACATTCGCTGGATGCAGCACTTCGTCACGGCCAGCGGCGCCGAGCTGGCGCCCCACGGCAAGACCAGCATGACCCCGGCCCTGTTCCGCCGCCAACTCGACGCCGGCGCCTGGGGCATTACCCTGGCCACGGCGGTGCAGACCCGCGCCGCCTATGCCCATGGCGTGCGCCGGGTGTTGTTGGCCAATCAGCTGGTCGGCGTACCGAACATGGTCTTGATCAGCGAATTGCTGGCCGATCCGGATTTTGAATTTCACTGCATGGTCGATCACCCGGACAACGTCGCCGAGCTCGGGGCGTTTTTTGCTGGGCGCGGTCAGCGCTTGAACGTGATGATCGAATACGGCGTGGTCGGCGGGCGTTGCGGTTGCCGCAGTGAAGCCGAAGTGCTGGCGCTGGCGGCGGCGATCAAGGCGCAACCGGGGCTGGCCCTGACCGGCATCGAGGGCTACGAAGGGGTGATTCACGGCGAGCAGGCCGTCAGCGGCATTCGTGGGTTTGCCGCCTCGCTGGTGCGCCTTGCGGTGCAGCTGCAGGACAGTGGCGACTTTGCCATCGAGCGGCCGATCATCACCGCCTCGGGCTCGGCCTGGTACGACCTGATCGCCGAATCCTTCGCCGCGCAGAATGCCACCGGGCGCTTCCTCAGCGTGCTGCGCCCCGGCAGCTACGTGGCCCACGACCACGGCATCTACAAGGAGGCGCAATGCTGCGTGCTGGATCGCCGTAGCGACCTGCACGAAGGCCTGCGCCCGGCGCTGGAAGTCTGGGCCCATGTGCAGTCGCTGCCGGAGCCGGGCTTCGCGGTGATCGCCCTGGGCAAGCGCGACGTTGCCTATGACGCCGGGTTGCCGATGCCGTTGCTGCGTTACAGGGCGGGTGTGTTGCCGGCATCAGCGGATGACGTCAGTGCCTGCCAGGTCACGGCGGTGATGGATCAGCATGCGTTCATGACGGTCGCGCCGGGCGTTGAATTGCGGATTGGCGACATCATTGCCTTCGGCACCTCGCACCCGTGCCTGACCTTCGATAAATGGCGCAGCGCCTTGCTGGTGGATGAGCAGTTGCGGGTGATCGAGCGCCTGGACACCTGCTTCTAGGCGTCATGCTTCAGTCGCGGAAAAACACCTGCACCAGGTGGTAGCCGAATTTGCTCTTGATCGGCCCGTGCACCACCCGCAACGGCTTCTTGAAGATCACCGCATCGATGGCGCCGACCATCTGCCCCGGGCGCACCTCGCCGAGGTCGCCACCGCGCTTGCAGGAAGGGCAGATGGAGAACTTCTTCGCCAGCACGTCAAAGGCTTCGCCCTTGGCGATGCGTTGCTTGAGCTGTTCGGCCTCGTCGGAGGTCTTCACCAGAATGTGGCGGGCTTGGGCTTTCATGGGGCAAATACCTTGCAGCGGTGGTGACGGCGGGGCGCGATTATGCCTGATCTCAGTCGTTGTGGCTGATCATCTGACGAATCTTGCCGGCCAGTTGCTCAATGGTAAACGGCTTGACCAGCAGGTCCATGCCTTCTTCGAGAAAGCCCTGGCGCTCGGCGGCCTGTTCCGCGTACCCGGTCATGAACAGCACCTTAAGCCCGGGCCGATGCTGGCGGGCGATCTCGGCCAGCTGCCGGCCATTCATGCCCGGCAGGCCAACATCGGTGACCAGCAAATCGATGCGCGTCGGCGACTCCAACAGCGGCAGGGCACTCTTGGCGTCTTGCGCTTCATGGGTGGCGTAGCCCAGTTCGTGCAGGACATTGAGCACCAGCAGGCGCACTGCCGGGTCGTCCTCGACCAGCACCACACATTCGCCGGCGGCGGCAAAATGGCCGTCGAGCTTCAGTGAGTCGTCCGAGATCGGCTGCGTCGGGTTGTGCAGGCGCGGCAGGTACAGGCGCACGCAGGTGCCCTTGCCGGGTTCGCTGTCGAGGGTCACGTGGCCGCCAGACTGCTGGGCAAAACCGTAGATCATCGACAGCCCGAGGCCGGTGCCCTGGCCGATGGGCTTGGTGGTGAAGAACGGATCGAAGGCCTTGGCCAGCACCCGCGCGGTCATGCCGGAGCCGTTGTCGCGCACGCCAAGCATCACATAGTCGCCGGCCTTGACCGGTTCCAGGGTGCTGATGTCGCTGCCGTCGAGGTAGCTGTTGGCGGTTTCGATCAGCAACTCGCCGCCGTCGGGCATGGCGTCGCGGGCATTGATCACCAGGTTGAGCAGGGCGTTCTCCAGTTGCCCGGCGTCGGTGTTGACCGGCCACACGTCCGGCGCCAGGTCGAACGTGAGCTCGATGTGTTCGCCCTTGGTGCGGCGGATCAGTTCTTCCAAAGAGCGCACCAGAGTGTTCGGGTCCAGCGGCCGGCGGTCCAGCGACTGGCGGCGGGAGAACGCCAGCAGGCGGTGGGTCAGTGCCGCCGCACGGTTGGCCGAGGACACCGCGGCGTCGGCAAAGCGGCCGATGTCCTCGATGCGACCTTCGCCGATGTAGCGCTGGATCATGTCGAGGCTGCCGATGATGCCGGTGAGCATGTTGTTGAAGTCATGGGCGATGCCGCCGGTGAGTTGGCCCACGGCTTCCATTTTCTGCGCATGGCGCAGGGCGTCTTCGGCCCGTTCGCGCTCGAACATTTCGTTCTGCAGGCGATGGTTGAGCTCGGCCAGCGCCTCGGTGCGGGTGGCGACCCGTTCTTCCAGGGTTTCATTGAGGTTGCGCAGGGCTTCCTCGGTCTGTTTGCGCTCGGTCTCGTCGATCACGAAGATGTAGAAGCCGTTGACCGCGCCGTCGGGACCGAAACGCGGCAAGTATTTCATCAGCGCATAACGCGGCCGGCCATCGCGGTGCGGCGAGTAGGCTTCGAAGCTGCACGGCTTGCCGGCCAGCGCGGCGCGTATGTGCTCGACGCGGGTGGCGTAGATCTCCGGCCCGAGCACTTCGAGGATGGTCTTGCCGTACAGCTCCTGCGGGGTCTTGCCGTACCAGTCGAGGTAGGCGCTGTTGTTCAAGCGAAAGCGTTGCTCATGGTCGACGTAACTGATCAGCACCGGCATGGCGTTGATGATCAGTTGCAGTTCGGTCTGGCTCTGGCGCAGTGCCTGCTCGGTGTGCTTGCGTTCGGTGAGGTCAAGGGCGGCGCCGAGAAAGCGCATCGGCCGTCCGTGGTGATCCTTGTAGCAGCGGCCCCGAGCGAACACCCAACGGACCTCGCCATCGGCTTGCTGCAGGCGGTATTCCTCGGCGTATTCGGTGCCTTGGCTGATGCAGTGCTTGATGCTGCGCGCGACAATAGCGCGGTCTTGCGGGTGAACACCGTGCAGGTATTCGCTGATCGGCAGTTGGTTGGCGCGGGCCGGGTCGACGCCGTGCAACTGGGCGAAATGCGCGTCGGCGATAAAGCGGTCGCTGCCGATGTCCCAGTCCCAGGTGCCCACTGCTTCGGTGGCGGCAAGGGCCAGTTGCAGGCGCTGCTCGCTGTCCTGCTGGGCACGCAGGCTGGCTTCGGAACGCTGCTTGAGTTCCAGGGCGATGCGCCGGCGCTCGTTGGTTTCAATAGCCGTGACCAGGATCCCGGCGACCTCGCCGAGTTCATCGCGAATCGGGCTGTAGGTCAGGTCGAGGAAGAATTCCTGCTCATGGTTCTCGCGCTGCAGGACAAAGCGTTGCTCGCTGAAGAAGCGCACCTGGCCTTGCAGCACGGCATCATAGATAGGCGTGGTGAACTCGCGTAGCTCCGGCCAGGTGTCGTGGATCGGCTGGCCGAACGCGTGGGGATGCTTGTTGCCGGCCAGCAGGGCGAAGCCGTCGTTGTAGATCTGCGACAGCTGCGGGCCCCAGAGCAGGAGCATCGGCATCGGCGAATGGATCACGATGTCGACGGCAGTGCGCAGGCTCTGCGGCCAGTGACTGGCGTCGCCCAACGGGCTGCGGGTGCCATCGAGACGGGCAATCAGGGCCTGGGCGTCGCCGGTAGGGGATCGGTTCATCGAGGTTCCTGAGTCCTTCATCCAGTGCGTATTGAGGATGTAGACGCCGGTGGGCGGGAAAAGTCTCGTTGGATGTGTATTTGAGTGCTGGGCATGTCCCCAGATAAAACTGTAGGAGCTGGCTTGCCAGCGAAGAGGGCGCCACATTCAACATTGCTGTTGCCTGTAATACCGCTTTCGCTGGCAAGCCAGCTCCTACAAGGATCGGAGTGGTCATGGAATCCGGGATGTACCCGGAACTGATCAAGCCTGCAATTCCGGCCGATCGCGGAACTGCGCCAGCGCCTCGGGATTGGCCAGGGCGTCGGTGTTTTTTACCGGCCGGCCATGCACCACGTTCTTCACCGCCAGTTCGACGATCTTGCCGCTGATGGTCCGTGGAATGTCGGTGACCGCGACGATCTTCGCCGGCACGTGGCGCGGGGTGGTGTTGGCGCGGATCACCTGGCGGATCTGCTGTTGCAGGCTGTCGTCGAGCACCACGCCGTCCTGCAAGCGCACGAACAGCACCACGCGCACGTCGTCCTGCCATTGCTGGCCGATGGCGACGCTGTCGAGCACCTGCGGGACTTTCTCGACCTGGCGATAAATCTCCGCCGTGCCAATGCGTACCCCACCCGGATTGAGCACTGCATCGGAGCGCCCGTGGATCATCCAGCCACCGTGGGCCAGTTCCTCGGCATAGTCACCCTGGGCCCAGACACCCGGGAATTGGCTGAAATACGAGGCACGCAGCTTTTCTCCGTCCGGGTCATTCCACAGGCCGATCGGCATGGCCGGGAAGTGGCGGGTGCAGACCAGTTCGCCTTTCTCGCCGATCACCGGTTGTCCGGCGTCGTTCCACACTTCGATGGCCATGCCCAGGCTCTTGCCCTGCATCTCGCTGCGGCGCACCGGGGTCAGCGGGTTGCCGTTGACGAAGCAGGAAACGATGTCGGTGCCGCCGGACATCGAGGCCAGGCACAGGTCGGCCTTGATCTCGCGGTAGACGTAGTCGTAGCTCTGCGGGGACAGCGCCGAGCCGGTGCAGAGCAGGGTTTTCAGGCTGCTCAGATCATGGCTCAGGCGCGGTTGCAGGCCCTGGCTTTCCAGGGTGGCGAGGTACTTGGGGCTGGTGCCGAACACCGTGATCGCCTCGCGGTCGATCAAGTCGAGCAGGCGCTGCGGCTCGGGCTCGAAGGGCGAGCCGTCATACAACACGATGCTGCTGCCCACCGCCAGGGCCGAGACCAGCCAGTTCCACATCATCCAGCCGCAGGTGGTGTAGTAGAACAGTCGATCGTCGTTGCCGAGGTCGGAGTGCAGGCCGTGCTCCTTGACGTGTTGCAGGAGCACGCCGCCGGTGCCATGGATGATGCACTTGGGCACGCCGGTGGTGCCGCTGGAATAGAGGATGTACAGCGGATGGGCGAAAGGGACCGGGACAAATACAGGTTCGCCGCCGGCTTGATAGAACTCATCCCACAACGCCACTCGGGCATCGGTCTGGTAGTCCGTGGTCTGCGCCTCGGGGCGGGCGTAAGGGACGATCAGCAGTTGCCGCAGCGAGGGCAGGCGGGCGAGGATTTCGTTGACCTTGACGGTCTGGTCGATGCGCTTGCCGGCATAGCGATAACCAGCACAGGTGATCAGTACCTTGGGTTCGATCTGGCCGAAACGGTCGATCACCCCCTGGGTGCCGAAGTCCGGCGAGGAGCACGACCAGACGGCGCCGAGGCTGGTGGTGGCGAGCATGCCCACCAGGGTCTGCCAGGTGTTGGGCATGCACGCCGCGACCCGGTCGCCGACGCCAACACCGGCGGCTTGCAGGCTTTTCTGCAGGCCGGCGACGTGGCTTGCCAGTTCACCCCAGGTCAGCTGCTCGCGCTGTCCATCCTCGGCAACCGCCACCACCGCCACGCCCTCGTCACGCCGGCGCAGCAGGTGTTCGGCAAAGTTCAGGGTCGCTCCGGGAAACCACTCGGCGCTGGGCATCTGCGGGCCTTCGCGCAGCACCGTGACGGGCGGATCGACGAAGCGCACATCGAAGGTATCGACGATCGCCTGCCAGAAATCTTCGCGGCGCTCGATGCTCCATTGATGCAGCGCTGGGAAATCACCGAGGTCCAGCCCGTGGCGCTGGTTGCACAGGCGGCGGAACCTTTCCATGCGGGTGCTGGCGATGCGCTCGGCGCTGGGTTGCCACAAGATCTCTGACATCGGATTTCCCTGATTCTTATTGTTGTCGGGTACAGCTGTTTACTGCGCCAGCCAACCACCGTCGATGTTCCAGGCCGCACCACGGACCTGGCTGCCGGCTTCGCTGCAAAGGAACAGCACCAACTCGCCAAGTTGCGGCGGGGTGACGAATTCCAGTGACGGCTGCTTCTCGGCCAGCAGGTCGTGTTGCGCCTGCTGCGGGTCGATGCCCGTGGCGATGCGGTCGTCGATCTGCTTCTGCACCAGTGGCGTCAGCACCCAGCCGGGGCAGATCGCGTTGCAGGTGACGTTGCTGGTGGCGGTTTCCAGGCCAACCACCTTGGTCAGGCCGATCACCCCGTGCTTGGCCGCAACGTACGCGGCCTTGCCCACCGAGCCGACCTGGCCGTGCACCGAGGCGATGTTGACGATCCGCCCCCAGCCCTTGGCGCGCATGCCCGGCAACGCCAGGCGGGTGCTGTGGAATACCGATGACAGGTTGATCGCGATGATCGAATCCCAGCGCTCCACCGGGAATTCCTCCACCGCCGCGACGTGCTGGATGCCGGCGTTGTTGACCAGGATGTCGATGCCGCCAAACTCGCGTTCGGCGTAGGCGAGCATCTCGGCGATTTGCACCGGGTCGCTGACGTCAGCCGGGTGGTGGCCGACCTTGCCGCCGAATTGCCCAACCTCGGCAATCACCGCCGAGGCGTCGCCGAAGCCGTTGAGAATCAGGTTGGCGCCAGCCTTGGCCAGGCTCAGGGCGATGCCCAGGCCGATGCCGCTGGTGGAGCCGGTGACCAGTGCGGTCTTGCCATTCAGGGTGGTCATGGTTGCCTCACACAATGCCGGTGGCATAGAAGGTTGCGATTACGACGAAGACCGCCAGCGTCTTGATCAGCGTAATACAGAAAATGTCTTTATAGGCTTCGCGGTGGGTCAGCCCGGTGACCGCCAGCAGGGTGATCACCGCGCCGTTGTGCGGCAGGGTGTCCATGCCGCCGCTGGCCATGGCAGCGACTCGGTGCAGCACTTCCAGCGGAATGTTCGCGGCGTGGGCAGCGGCGATGAAGTCATTGGCCATGGCCGCCAGGGCGATGCTCATGCCGCCGGACGCGGAACCGGTGATGCCGGCCAGCAGGGTCACGGTGATCGCTTCGTTGACCAGCGGGTTGGGGATGCTTTTCAGCCAGTCGGCCAGCACCAGGAAGCCCGGCAACGAGGCGATGACCGCGCCGAAACCGTATTCCGATGCGGTGTTCATCGCCGCCAGCAAGGCGCCGCTGACCGCACTTTTGCTGCCTTCGGCGAGCTTGCTGCGAATCGCCTGGAAACCAAACACCAGGACCATCAGGATGCCCACCAGCAACGCCGCCTGGACCGCCCAGATGGCGGTGAGCTTGGCGATTTCGGTGGTCACCGGGGCGCTCATGCCCGGCAGGCTGAGGCTGTGGGTCTTGCCGTACCACTGGGGAATCCAGTGGGTGAACAGCAGGTTCATGATGCCCACCGCCAGCAGCGGCGAAATCGCCAGCCAGGGGTTCGGCAGTTTCAGGTCTTCAGCGGTTTCCGGTTCGTTACGCAGTTCGGTGCCGTAGCCTTCGCCGTTGCGCAGCGCCTTGTTGCGCTGGCGCTGGAGGAACAGCATGCCGGCGCAGAACACGAAAATCGTACCGATCAGACCCAGCCACGGCGCGGCCCAGGCGGTGGTATTGAAGAAGGTGCTGGGGATGATGTTCTGGATCTGCGGAGTGCCGGGCAGGGCGTCCATGGTGAACGAAAACGCACCAAGGGCGATGGTCGCCGGGATCAGACGCTTGGGAATATTGCTCTGGCGGAACATCTCGGCAGCAAACGGGTAGACCGCGAACACCACCACGAACAGCGACACGCCGCCGTAGGTGAGCAGGGCGCAAACCAGCACGATCACCAGCATCGCCTGGCTTGTGCCGAGCACGCGGATGGCGGCCGCGACGATCGACCGCGAGAAGCCGGACAGCTCGATCAGCTTGCCGAACACCGCACCGAGCAGGAACACCGGGAAGTACAGTTTGATGAAGCCGACCATTTTCTCCATGAACACGCCAGTGAAGGCGGGCGCAACGGCGGAAGGGTCGGTGAGCAGGACGGCGCCAAGGGCGGCAATGGGGGCGAAGAGGATAACGCTGTAGCCACGGTAAGCAGCGAGCATCAACAGCGCGAGGGCTGCCAAAGCGATGATCACACTCATGGTGTGTCTCCTGGATTGTTATTTTTTTTGGGGTGAGGCGTGTGGGAGGGGGCTATAGCGGGATTTGTGCCATGTTTGTAAGTTATTGATTTATTTGTTGTTTTTTATTTTTTGGTAATAATTGTTAACGAATTATCTCAATTTGGAGATTTCTATTGGCTGTTCGGGCCCTTTCGCTGGCAAGCCAGCTCCTACGGGCGTCCGCGAACACCCTGTAGGAGCTGGCTTGCCAGCGAAACGCGCAAAGCGCGTCTCTAAAAGCAGACGAAAATCTCCCTATTGAGACTCGTCAATCCCCAACGCCACCATCTTCTTGTACAAGGTCGATCTCCCCAACCCCAGCCGAGCCGCTGCCTCGATCACTTTGCCGCCACATTGCGCCAGGGTCTGCTCGATCAACTGCCGGTCAAAGCGCTCGCGGGCGGCGCTGAAGGTCTCGTGCGCCAGTGGTTGAATGGCGGTCGAAGCGCTGGGCGACACCGGGACCAGGCTGCCAATCGCCGCCCGAATCTCCCCGGCATCGAGCACCAGGTCATCGCTCAACAACGCCGCCCGCTCCAGCACGTTACGCAATTCGCGAATATTCCCCGGCCACGCGTGCTGGCCGAGCAGGGCCAGGGCCTGGCTGTCGAGTTCGTGCTGGCTGCGCAGTTCTTCGAGAATCGCCTCGCTCAGCGCCGGCAGGTCATCGAGGCGCTCGCGCAGGGGCGGCACCTGGATCGGCAGCACATTGAGGCGGTAGTAGAGGTCGGCGCGGAACTCGCCACGGCGGATCGCCGCTTCGAGGTCAATGGAGGTGGCGGCGATGATCCGCACATCGCTCTGCAGCATTTCATTCGAGCCCACCGGTTCGAACTCCTTCTCCTGCAACACCCGCAGCAACTTGCTTTGCAGTGGCAGCGGCATGTCGCCGATTTCATCGAGGAACAGCGTGCCGCCCTGGGCGATCTGCAGTTTGCCGGGACGGCCCTTGCGGTCGGCGCCGGTAAAGGCGCCAGGGGCGGTGCCGAAGAATTCGGCCTCGAGCAATGCCTCTGGGATCGCCGCGCTGTTGATGCTGACGAACGCCTTGTGTGCCCGGGGCGAGGCGCCGTGGATCGCCTGGGCGAGCAACTCCTTGCCGGTGCCGGTTTCGCCCAGCAGCAGTACCGGTGATTCGGTGCTGGCGCTGCGTCGAGCCCGGCGCTTGACCTCCAGGCTGGCGGCGCTGGTGCCGATGAAGTGGGCAAAGGTGTATTTGGCTTGGCGCGCCCGCAGCAGCGAGCGGGTCGAGGCCAGTTCCTGCTGCATGCTCAGGTAGCGCTTGAGCATCGGCGACAGGCTCTGCAGTTCGTCGAACAGGGCGAAGCCGATGGCGCCGATCACCGCGCCGGCATCGTCGTGAATTGGCAAACGCATCACCACCAGCGGCTCCTTGGGGGTGTCCTGCAGGTCCAGCAGGATCGGCCGCCCGGTGCGCACCACCTGGCGCAACAGGCTGCCGGGGATCACGCTTTCACAGGGCTTGCCGATCGCCACCTCGGCCGATTCCAAGCCAAAGCGCCGGGCGTAGCGCTCGTTGATCCAGACGATATTGGCATCACGGTCAACCATCACCGTGCCTTCGCTGGACTGCTCGATGATCTCGAACAACGAGCGGATCGCCAGGCTGCGGACTCGTTGGTAGTCGGGGAGGGCGTCGGGGGTGGTCATGGGGGTGTCCTTTGTGGCGCACAGTCGAATGTTTGTGATTTTTTCGTAGGAGCTGGCTTGTCGGGCCGCTGCATCGCAGCGAACCATACGCTGCGGGCCATCAGGCACACCGCCTTCGCCGGCAAGCCGGCTCCTACAAAGGTGCGGCGTTAGTGAGCCCACACCTATTCAAGTTCCGGGATGCGCCGCCGCCAATAATTCCCGGGTATAGGGGTGCTGCGGATTCTCGAAAACATCATGACTGGCGCCGCGCTCGACCACTTTGCCGTCCTTGATTACGAGCATGTCGTGGGCCAGGGCGCGGACGACCGAGAGGTCGTGGCTGATGAACAGGTAGGTCAGGCCGTGTTTGTCCTGGAGCTGGCGGAGCAGGGCGACCACCTGTTTCTGCACGGTGCGATCAAGGGCGGAGGTCGGTTCGTCGAGCAGGATCAGCGCCGGCTTGAGCACCAGGGCGCGGGCGATGGCGATGCGTTGGCGCTGGCCACCGGAGAACTCGTGGGGGTAGCGATGGCGGCTTTGCGGGTCGAGGCCGACTTCCTTGAGCGCCTGGATCACCTGCGCGTCGCAGTGTTCGGCGCTGGAGTGGCTGTGCACTTCCAGGCCTTCGCTGATGATCTGCGCCACCGACATGCGCGGGCTGAGGCTGCCGAACGGGTCCTGGAAGACCACCTGCATTTTCTTGCGCCACGGCCGCAGTTGCTTCTGGTTGAGGCGATCGAGGGCCTCGCCCTGGAAGCGGATGCTGCCCTCGGAGTCGAGCAGGCGCAGGATCGCCTGGCCGAGGGTCGACTTGCCCGATCCCGACTCGCCGACGATGCCCAGGGTCTTGCCGCGCTGCAGACTCAGGCTGATGCCGTCCACCGCCTGCAGCCACTGCTTGCGCTGGAACAGACCGCCGCCCAGGGGGAAGCGCACGCTGAGGTTGTCGACCTCCAGCACCGCCTCGCGTTCATCCCGAGCCAGGGCTTCGCCTTCCGGCTCGGCGTTGAGCAGCACGCAGCTGTAAGGGTGCTGCGGGGCGCTGAACAAAGTCTCGCAGGGCGCCTGCTCGACGATCTCGCCGGCGCGCATCACGCACACCCGCTGGGCAATGCTGCGCACCAGGTTGAGGTCGTGGCTGATCAGCAGCAGCGACATGCCCAGGCGCTGTTGCAGCGACTTGAGCAGCAGCAGGATCTTGCGCTGCACCGTGACGTCCAGCGCGGTGGTCGGCTCGTCGGCGATCAACAGTTCCGGCTCGCAGGCCAGGGCCATGGCGATCATCACCCGTTGTCGCTGGCCGCCAGACAGTTGGTGGGGGTAGGCCTTGAGCCGTTCCAGCGGTTTCTTGATACCCACCAGTTCGAGCAGTTCGAGGATCCGTTGTTGCGCCGCCTTGCCGCCCAGGCCCTTGTGCACCAGCAGGGTTTCGCCGATCTGCTTTTCGATGCTGTGCAATGGATTGAGCGAGGTCATCGGCTCCTGGAAGATCATCGCAATGCGGTTGCCGCGCAACGAGCGCAGCACGCTCGGCTCGGCACCGAGCAATTGCTGGCCGCGATAGCGAATGCTGCCGGACGATTCGGTGCCGGTTTCGGGCAGCAGCTGCAGGATCGAGTGGGCCGTCACCGACTTGCCCGAGCCCGACTCGCCCACCAGCGCCAGGCACTCGCCGGGGCGGATATCCAGGCACAGGTTGCGCACGGCCACCTGGCCGTTGAAGGCGACGTTGAGGTCACGGATTTCGATCAGGTTGTCGCTCATGGCAAACGTCCGCCTCAAGACCTGGGATCAAAGGCGTCGCGCAAGGCTTCGCCGATGAACACCAGTAAAGAAAGGATCAGCGCCAGGGTAAAGAACGCCGTCAGGCCAAGCCAGGGTGCTTGCAGGTTCTGCTTGCCCTGGCCGATCAACTCGCCCAGCGACGCGCTGCCGGCGGGCATGCCGAAGCCGAGGAAATCCAGGGCGGTGAGGGTCGAAATCGCCCCGGTGAGAATGAACGGCAAGTAGCTCAGGGTGGCGTTCATCGCGTTCGGCAGGATGTGCCGCACGATTACCTTGCGGTCGCTCAGGCCGAGGGCGCGGGCGGCCTTGACGTACTCCAGGTTACGCCCACGGAGGAACTCGGCGCGCACCACATCCACCAGCGCCAGCCAGGAAAACAGCGCCATGATCCCCAGCAGCCACCAGAAATTCGGCTCGACGAAACCCGACAGGATGATCAGCAGGTACAGCACCGGCAACCCCGACCAGACTTCCAGCAGGCGCTGCCCGATCAGGTCGACCCAGCCACCGTAGTAGCCCTGCAGGGCGCCGGCGGCGATGCCGATCAAGGCGCTGATGAAGGTCAACGCCAGGGCAAACAGGATCGACACCCGCGCGCCGAAGATCACCCGCGCCAGCACGTCACGCGCCTGGTCGTCGGTGCCCAGCCAATTGACCTTGGACGGCGGGCTCGGCGCCGGTTGGTTGAGGTCGTAGTTGGGTGTGTCGTCGCTGAACGGGATCGGCGGGAACAGCATCCAGCCGCCGTCCCGGGTGATCAGCTTCTGCACGTATTCACTGCGGTAATCGGCCTGGAACGGCAGTTGCCCGCCGAATTCCTGCTCGGTGTAGCGCTTGAAGGCCGGGAAGTACAGGCTGTTCTGGTAGCTCAGCACCAGCGGTTTGTCGTTGGCGATCAGCTCGCCGCCGAGGGTCAGCAGGAACAGGCCGATGAACAGCCACAGCGACCACCAGCCACGGCGGTTTTTCTTGAAGCGTTCGAAGCGTCGGCGCGCCAGGGGCGAGAGGGTGAACATCAGGCGTTCCTCGCGGCGAAGTCGATACGCGGGTCGACCAGGGTGTAGCACAGGTCGCCCACCAGCTTTATCAGCAGGCCGAACAAGGTGAAGATGAACAGCGAGCCGAACACCACCGGATAGTCCCGCGACACCGCCGCCTCATAGCTCATGCGCCCCAGGCCATCGAGGGAGAAAATCACTTCGATCAGCAAGGAACCGGCGAAGAACACGCTGATGAATGCCTGGGGAATCCCCGAGACCACCAGCAGCATCGCATTGCGGAACACATGGCCGTAGAGCACCCGGCGCTCGCTCAAACCCTTGGCGCGGGCAGTGACCACGTACTGGCGGGTGATTTCGTTGAGGAACGAGTTCTTGGTCAGGATGGTCAGGGTGGCGAAGCCGCCGACCACCAGTGCGGTCACCGGCAGGACCAGGTGCCAGAAGTAGTCGGCGATCTTGCCCAGGGTCGACAGCTGTTCGAAGTTTTCCGAAACCAGGCCGCGCACCGGGAACCAGTTGAGCGAGGTGCCCCCGGCGAACACCACGATCAGGAACATCGCGAACAGGAAAGCCGGCATCGCATAGCCGAGGATGATCGCGGTGCTGCTCCAGACGTCGAACGAGCTGCCGTGATGCACCGCCTTGCGGATGCCCAGCGGGATCGACACCAGGTAGGTGATCAGGGTCGCCCACAGGCCGAGGGAAATGGTCACCGGCATTTTTTCGAGGATCAGATCGGTGACCGTGGCGCCGCGAAAGAAGCTCTTGCCGAAGTCCAGTTGCGCGTAGCTCTTGAGCATCAGCCACAGGCGTTCGTGGGCCGGTTTGTCGAAGCCGTACTGTTTCTCGATGTCCTTGATCAGTTGCGGATCGAGCCCGCGACTGGCCCGCGAACCTCGGCTCAGGCCATCGCCGGAACTGCCGACGGCACTGGCGCCGCTGCCGATTCCCTGGAGGTGGGCGATGGCCTGTTCTACCGGGCCGCCGGGTGCGGCCTGGACGATGACGAAGTTGACCAGCAGGATGATCACCAGGGTCGGGATGATCAACAGCAGGCGGCGCAGGACGTAGGCCAGCATCAGTGAGGTCCTCCGGGTTGGCCGCGCTTGATGCGCTCGGCGGCCATCTGCTCATTGGTCAGCGCGGTGCTGCTCATTTCCCACCAGGTCTCGATGGCTTCGTCATTGCTCGCCGGAATTGCCGGCATGCCGAAGCGGTTCCACCACACGGTGGAAGTGCCTGGCGGGTAGTAGTTGGGAATCCAGTAGTAGTTCCATTGCAGCACCCGGTCCAGGGCGTGGGCATGGCGCAGCATGTCGGCCTGGGTGGAAGCCTTGACCAGGCCGCCGATCAACGCATCGACCGCAGGATTTTGCAACGCCATGTAGTTGTTCGAGCCAGGATCGTTGGCCGCCGCCGAGCCGAAATAGTTGAACAGTTCGCCGCCCGGCGAAGTGGTGACCGGGTAGCCGGTGACGATCATGTCGTAGTCGCGGCTCATCAGGCGGTTGACGTACTGCGAGGCGTCGATCAGGCGAATGTTGAGGTTGATGCCGATCTGCGCCAGGTTGCGTTTCCACGGCAGCAGCAGGCGGTCCATGCCGTTCTGGCTGATCAGGAAAGTGAACGCCAGCGGCTCGCCCTGGGCATTCACCAGGCGATCGCCGTCGGGTTTCCAGCCGGCTTCCTCGAGCAGGGCCAGGGCTTGCAGTTGCTTGTCGCGGATCAACCCGCTGCCATCGGTTTTCGGCGCTTCGAAGACCTGGCTGAAGACCTCGTCGGGAATCTGCCCGCGCAGCGGTTCGAGAATCGCCAGCTCGGCGGCATCCGGCAGTTGGCGGGCGGCCAGTTCGGTGTTGGAGAAAAAGCTCTGCTGGCGGATGTACAGGTTGCGCATCATCTGCCGGTTGCTCCACTCGAAATCCCAGAGCATCGCCAGCGCCTGGCGCACCCGGCGGTCGTGGAAGATCGGGTTCTGCAGATTGAACACGAAACCCTGGGACGGCTGCGGACCCTGTTTGGCCAGATGGGCCTTCTGCAGGCGGCCGTCGCTCAGGGCCGGGCTGTCGTAGCCGATGGAGTAGGCGGTGGCGGAGAACTCGCGGTTGTAGTCGTAGGCACCACCGCGCAGCACCTGGCGGGCGACGTCGGTGTCGCCGAAGTACTCGATGCTGAAACGGTCGAAATTGTACAGGCCGCGGCTCACCGGCAGGTCCTTGCCCCACCAGTCCGGGTTGCGTTGGAACGTGATGCTGCGCCCCGAATCGACCTTGCTCACCCGATAGGGGCCGCTGCCCAGTGGGGCTTCGTAGCCGCCGCCGTTGGCGAAGTCGCGGGTCTTCCACCAATGCTCGGGAAACACCGGCAGGGTCGCGATGTCCAGTGCCAGGGTGCGGTTCTCGTTGTTCTTGAAGTCGAAGCGAACGACGCGCGGCGACTCGACTTCGACGCCTTTGACGTCGGCGAACTGTGCGCGGTAGCGCAGGCTGCCCTGGGTCATCAGCAGGTCGAAGGTGTAGCGCACGTCTTCGGCGGTGATCGGCGTGCCATCGGCGAAGCGCGCTTTCGGATTGAGGTAGAAACGCAGCCACAAACCGTCTTCGGCCCGCTCCATTTTTTCCGCCACCAGGCCGTACACGGTATAGGGTTCATCAAGGGAGCGCTGGGCCAGCGGCGAGTAGACCATGCCGTCCAGTTGGCTGACGCCGATGCCTTTGTCGATGTAGGGCGAGACGTGGTCGAAACGACCGATTTCAATCGCCGAACGGCGCAGGCTGCCACCCTTGGGGGCCAGGGGGTTGGCGTATTCGAAGTGACTGAAATTGGCAGGGTATTTGGCCGGTTCACCATAGACGGTGAGGGCGTGCTGGGGGCTTGCGTACACCGCTGCGGCATTCAGCAGCAAGGCCAGGACGGAGAATATGAAGGAAGAGAAAGCCAGTCGCATTGTCAGCCTTGAACGCCGGGTGATCGATGGTCCTATACAAACACAACGGCCCACCAAAAGGTGGGCCGTTGTTCAACTCAGGTGCCTGGGATCAATCCTGGCGGCTGGTCACTTCCAGCAGGTGGTAGCCGAACTGGGTCTTGACCGGGCCCTGCACGGTGTTGACCGGTGCGCTGAACACCACGGTGTCGAATTCCTTGACCATCTGGCCTGGACCGAACGAACCCAGGTCACCGCCCTGGCGGCTCGATGGGCAAGTGGAGTTGGCCTTGGCAACTTCGGCGAAATCAGCGCCGCCTTCGATCTGCGCCTTGAGTTCGTTGCACTTGGCTTCGCTGGCAACCAGGATGTGACGGGCAGTGGCTTTTGCCATGGGAAGAATCTCCTTTCAATGTGCGGTAAAGATGCTGAGCCTACCGGATTCAGTGGGCTATTTCTTGTCAATCTAACGCCTGATCCCGGATCGACGGGCCGCTGGTCGAAAATACTCGGCTGTTCACTGATTAAAGTCCCTGTTGTCGCAAACGATCGGCGTGCTCCAGGTACAGATCGACCGGGTCGATGCCGCTGCGCACCAGGCCGGCGGTCTGGTTGATGCTGTCCAGGTGGTCCATCGGATAATCGGAGCGCAACACGGTGCCCAGGTGTGAGCTGAAGCGCCCGACCATGCCGTCGTTGTGCCCGGCCTCACGGTCGAAAAACTGCGAGAAGCCGCGACAGAATGCGTGCAGCGGATCGAGTGCGTTGCGTCCTTCTTTCAAGACCGAGCCCTGGATCGTGCCGCTCCAGGAATAGTAGTGAACCTCATTGACCTGCTGCGCACCCTGGCCACCCCAGGTGTCGGGCAGGCCTTGGGGGTATTTGTCGTTGAACGCCGTGACACCCTCGGTGGTCAGGGCGTTGAGGGCGGCGATGGCATTGTGCGGGATTTGCTTGCGGCCACCGAGATAGCCGAGGAACTCGACAAACAGGGTCGAGGCCGCCACCGCGATGTACTCGGGCAGTTGGCCTGGCTTGAGCGCCTTGCGCAGGCAGTCGGCCAGTTCCGAGCCGTGGTTGGGGCCGCTGACCGAGGTCACCGACGCCACCTGGTGCGGCGCTTGGGCGGCGGCATAGCGGGCCGCCAGCGCGCCCTGGCTATGGCCGATCAGGTTGACCTTGCGCGCGCCGGTGCCGTCCAGCACCCGCTCGATCTGCTCGATCAGTTGCTGGCCGCGCAGCTCATTGCTGTGGGTGGCCGACAGGTAGGGAATGAAAACGTGGGCGCCGGCATTCCTCAGGGCCTGGCGGATTCCGTGGAAGAGTTCGAAGGTGCCGATGCGGTCGAAGCCGAAGAGGCCGTGCACCAGCAGGATGGGGTAGAGCGTGCTTGCATTCCGTTGCATAGGCGTGCCTGTAGTCCGTGAGTTCTGGAGGGGTGTAGCCTCATCACTCTAATCCAGGCCCTGCGGGGGCGGCTGTGTGACAACGCCGCTGATCGGTGCCTGAAGACGGAATAGAAACAGTCGGAGCATTCGCCCTGGACGCCTGCCCCGGCCCGCAAGTCGGGCGTGGGAGCAGTGTCCATCGTGCGGCGCCCGGCTCAGGCGTTGGCCACCCTGGACCAGGCGCGCAGTTGCTGGCTGGCGTTGCGCAACAGGCGTTCGGTGGCGTCCCAACCCAGGCAGCCATCGGTGACCGAGACGCCGTAGCGCAGGTTCGCGCCCAGTGGCTGGCAACCTTCGAACAGGTGGCTCTCGATCATCACGCCGATCAGCGCGCGATTGCCGTCCAGGCGTTGGGCCAATACGTTATTGAACACTTCGGGCTGGCGCAGCGGGTCCTTGCCACTGTTGGCGTGGCTGCAATCGACCATGATCCGCGAGGCAATGTTCAAGCGTTGCAGGTCGCCTTCGATCTGCGCCACGCTGCGCGCGTCGTAGTTGGGGCCACGATGGCCACCGCGCAGTACCAGGTGGGTGTCGGGGTTGCCCGGGGTGTGGATGATCGCCGGATGGCCCTGGCTGTCGACGCCGAAGTGGCGGTGCGGATGGGCGGCCGAGCGCATCGCATCGGTGGCCACGCCGACACCGCCGTCGGTGCCGTTCTTGAAGCCCACGGGCATGCCCAGGCCGCTGGCCATTTCCCGGTGAATCTGCGATTCGGTGGTGCGCGCGCCAATCGCCACCCAGCTCAGCAGGTCGTCGAAGTAGCTGGCGGCCATCGGTTGCAACAGTTCGGTGGCAATCGGCAGGCCGAGCCGGAGCATTTCGCGCATCAGTTCGCGGGACAGGGTCAGGCCGCCGACCATGTCGTCGCTGCCATCCAGGCGTGGGTCGTAGGCCAGGCCTTTCCAGCCAACGGTGGTGCGCGGTTTTTCGACGTAGGCGCGCATCACGATGAGCATTTCATCGCTGACGTCAGCGGCCAGGCGGCTCAGGTTGGCGGCGTATTCGAGGGCGGATTGCGGATCGTGAATCGAGCAGGGACCGACCACGACCAGCAGGCGCGGGTCCGTGCCGTCGAGGATGGCGCGTACGGCCTGGCGATGGGCGGCGACCTGTTGGCTCAGGGCCAGGGTCAGGGGCAGTTGTTGCTTGAGCTGCAATGAGCTGGGCAGACGCTGGGTCAGGGCTTCATTGGCGCAATTCTGGGTGGTCAGTGGCAATGCGCAGATGGACGAGTTCATGTTCAGGCTTCCTCGGCTGGCGGCGGGTTCGTGCCCGCGCGCTCGGCCCTACTGGGGTGTTCGACAATTGGCCGTATTGGCTGGGTGTGAGTGCGTGCCACCGATAGGCGACCGATCGGAGGCGGCAGGCTGTCCCGAACGGAGCTTGCTAAATCGCCAGGCGCTGAAGTCGTAGCGGTAATAAGTGGCGTAGTTCATGTCGGTAGTCCTTGAAGTCAGTGATGTCGCTAAAAAGGGGTGGGGCTGAAAAAACAAAACCCCCGGTCGGGGAGCCGACCGGGGGTTGAGAATTCTCTGGCAGGCGACCCCTTGAGTAGTGGCCGCCGTGTGGGTATCAGGCGCGCCAGTGGCTAAACCAATACCCAAAATAAAACGCTGCCGGAGCGCAGACACCGTTCGCCCGCGCAGCCGCAACCGAGCGCAGGGCGCTGACGGTGGAA
The DNA here is from genome assembly GCF_057814275.1 of Pseudomonas sp. F007. NCBI lineage: Bacteria > Pseudomonadati > Pseudomonadota > Gammaproteobacteria > Pseudomonadales > Pseudomonadaceae > Pseudomonas > Pseudomonas sp. F007. The sequence goes on from NZ_JBVATA010000012.1 coordinate 151,331, forward strand.
AGCTGGGAAGGGCAATGCAACATGGGGTCTGTCTCCGTTGAATGGGCCGAGCTTACTAGAGGCCGGTGCCGGGTTTCAATCGGAAATTGCTATCGGCGTGAATGACGCAAATCGAGCCGCTCTTTATGCCAGACTCGGCGATTGCCCCACGCCCCCCATCAAGGAACAGCCAGGATGAACACTCTGACGATCGCTGCGGCCCAATCGACGTCCATCGCTGGCGACTTGCACGCCAATATCGCCCGCCACCAGTCCCTTATCCAGGCGGCCGCCGAACAGGCCGTGCAATTGCTGGTGTTTCCCGAACTGTCGCTGACCGGCTACGAGCCTGACCTGGCCGCAGACCTGGCGATCGCCCCGGACGCAACAGTGCTGCAGCCATTGCGCGAGTTGGCGCGGGAAGTGGGCGTCACGGCGGTGGTCGGCATGCCGATTCGCCTGAGCACCGAGGGCCCGGTGCTGATCGGTGCGCTGGTGCTGGCGGCGGACGGCTCGCTGGCGGTCTACAGCAAGCAGCATCTGCACCCGGGGGAGGAGCGGGCGTTTGCCCCGGGCACGGGTGGTGCGCCCTTGATCCTGGATGACAGCAGCGTGGCGCTGGCGGTGTGCGCGGACTTCTGCCATGCCAGCCATGCCGCTGCCGCCGCAGCCCTCGGCGCCGATGTGTATGCCGCCGGCGTGCTGATCAGTCCCGCAGGCTACGCGGTGGACAGCGCACTGCTGCAAGGTCATGCCGCGACGCATTCGATGCTGGTGCTGATGGCCAACCACGGCGGTGCGACCGGCGGCTGGGAGTCGGCGGGGCGCAGTGCGGTCTGGACCGCGGACGGTGCGTTGCTCGCCGCTGCACCCGCTGCCGGCGATGGCTTGCTGGTCGCCCGGCGTGACGCGCAAGGCTGGAGCGCTGAATGGCGTTCGCTGGAGCAGGCTTGAGTGGCGCGCCCGGACCTGCGATGAAACGTCTGTAGGGCGTTTAGTACAAGCGTTGGCGGTGGCATCGAATGCATTTTTAATCGCGCCTGCCGCTAGGTCTGCCGGATGCTTTTTGCTAAGGTGTCCGGCAACCAACACAAGACTATATCGCGGGGTGTCTGCTTGATTAGGGTGCTAGTAGTCGATGACCATGATCTCGTTCGTACAGGTATCACGCGAATGCTGGCGGACATCGATGGCCTGCAAGTAGTCGGCCAGGCCGAGTCGGGGGAGGAATCCCTGCTCAAGGCGCGCGAGTTGAAACCCGATGTGGTCCTGATGGACGTCAAGATGCCCGGCATCGGCGGCCTCGAAGCCACGCGCAAACTGCTGCGTAGCCACCCGGACATCAAGGTCGTGGCCGTCACCGTCTGTGAAGAAGACCCATTCCCCACGCGCCTGCTGCAGGCAGGCGCCGCCGGCTACCTGACCAAGGGCGCCGGGCTCAACGAAATGGTCCAGGCGATTCGCCTGGTGTTTGCCGGCCAGCGCTACATCAGCCCGCAGATCGCCCAGCAACTGGCGATCAAATCGGTGCAGCCGAGCAACGACTCGCCCTTCGACAGCCTCTCCGAACGGGAAATCCAGATTGCCCTGATGATTGTCGGCTGCCAGAAGGTGCAGATCATTTCCGACAAACTCTGCCTGTCGCCGAAAACCGTGAACACTTATCGCTACCGTATTTTCGAAAAGCTTTCGATCAGCAGTGACGTCGAGTTGACGCTGTTGGCGGTGCGTCATGGCATGGTCGATGCCAGCCTCTGATAATGACTGAACCCTTCGATTCTGCTGCCTTCCTCTCGACCTGCAGTGGCCGCCCCGGTGTGTATCGCATGTTCGACAGCGATGCGCGCCTGCTCTACGTGGGCAAAGCCAAGAACCTGAAAAAACGCCTGGCGAGTTACTTCCGCAAGACCGGCCTGGCGCCGAAAACCGCGGCCCTGGTGGGGCGTATCGCTCAAGTCGAAACCACCATCACCGCCAACGAGACCGAGGCGCTGCTGCTCGAGCAGACGCTGATCAAGGAATGGCGGCCGCCCTACAACATCCTGCTGCGTGACGATAAGTCCTATCCGTACGTGTTCCTCTCGGACGGTGCGTTCCCGCGCCTGAGCATTCATCGCGGGGCGAAAAAGGCCAAGGGCAAGTACTTCGGCCCGTACCCCAGCGCCGGGGCGATCCGCGAAAGCCTGAGCCTGCTGCAGAAGACCTTTTTTGTCCGCCAGTGCGAAGACAGCTACTACAAGAACCGTACCCGGCCGTGCCTGCAATACCAGATCAAGCGCTGCAAGGCGCCCTGTGTCGGCCTGGTGGAACCCGAGGTGTACGCCGAGGATGTGCGCCACTCGGTGATGTTTCTCGAAGGCCGCAGCAATGCCCTGACCGACGAGCTGTCGGCGAGCATGGAGGCGGCGGCCAGCACTCTGGACTTCGAACGCGCAGCAGAATTTCGCGACCAGATTTCCCTGCTGCGCCGGGTCCAGGACCAGCAAAGCATGGAAGGTGGCAGCGGCGATGTCGACGTGGTCGCGGCCTTCGTCAACCCAGGTGGCGCCTGCGTGCACCTGATCAGCGTGCGCGGTGGTCGGGTGCTGGGCAGCAAGAACTTTTTCCCGCAGGTGGGTATCGAGGAAGACGTCGCCGAGGTCATGGCGGCATTTCTCGGACAGTATTTCATCAGCAGTCCTGAGCGCGACTTGCCCAGCGAGTTGATCGTCAACGTGGTCCACGAGGACTTCCCTGCACTGATCGAAGCCATTCACGAGCTGCGCGGTCGCGAATTGACCATCAGCCACAGGGTTCGTGGCACGCGGGCGCGCTGGCAGCAGCTGGCGGTGACCAATGCCGAACAGGCGCTCAGCGCGCGCCTGGCCAACCGTCAGCACGTCGCCGCACGCTTCGACGCCCTGGCCGAGGTGCTGAATCTGGATGAGCCGCCGCAGCGTCTGGAATGCTATGACATCAGTCACTCCAGCGGCGAAGCCACGGTGGCGTCCTGCGTGGTGTTCGGGCCGGAAGGGCCGCTGAAGTCGGACTACCGGCGCTACAACATCGAAGGCGTGACCCCGGGCGACGACTACGCGGCCATGCACCAGGCCCTGACCCGACGCTTCAGCAAGCTCAAGGACGGCGAGGGCAAGCTGCCGGACATCCTGCTGGTGGACGGCGGCAAGGGCCAGTTGTCGATGGCGCGTGATGTGCTCAATGAACTGGCGGTGCCTGATCTGATCCTGCTGGGCGTGGCCAAGGGCGCGACGCGCAAGGCCGGTTTCGAGACCCTGTACCTGAATGACGCCGCCCATGAATTCACCCTGCGCGGCGACTCGCCGGCGCTGCACCTGATCCAGCAGATCCGCGACGAAGCCCACCGTTTTGCGATTACCGGTCACCGCGCCCGCCGTGGTAAAACCCGTCGCACCTCGACGCTTGAAGGCGTGGCCGGGGTAGGGCCGACCCGTCGTCGCGACCTGTTGAAACATTTTGGTGGATTGCAGGAGCTGTCTCGTGCAAGCATCGAAGAGATCGCCAAAGCACCGGGGATCAGTAAAAAGCTCGCAGAGTTGATTTATGCAAACCTGCACAGCGAGTAGAATGCCCCCTCACCTCGTAGCCAGTTGTGCCGATGAATATCCCTAATCTGATCACCGTTCTACGCGTCCTGCTTATCCCGATCTTCATTTTGCTGTTCTACATGCCGTACCACTGGAGCTATATGGCTGCCAGTTCGGTCTTTGCCTTCGCCGCGGCGACGGACTGGCTGGATGGTTACCTGGCGCGCCGGCTGGAACAGAGCACACCGTTCGGGGCGTTTCTCGACCCGGTGGCCGACAAGCTGATGGTCGCGGTGGCCCTGGTGTTGCTGGTCCAGGAACACGCCAACCTGTGGCTGACCTTGCCGGCGGCCGTGATCATTGGCCGCGAAATCGTCATTTCCGCCTTGCGCGAGTGGATGGCCGAAATCGGCGCACGGGCCCAGGTGGCCGTGTCCAACCTCGGCAAATGGAAAACCGCCGCGCAGATGCTGGCGCTGGTGATCCTGCTGGCCAACCCGTCTGATTTCAGCTTCTGGGTGCTGGTGGGCTATGCCTTGCTGATGGTCTCCGCCGGCCTGACCCTGTGGTCGATGGTGCACTACCTGCGCGCCGCCTGGCCGCACCTGAAAACCGATCTGGATAAAAAATAAAACTATTTTGAATCAAAGGCTTGACGCGTATTCGAATTTCGCTAGAATACGCCCACCAAGACGCGGGAATAGCTCAGTTGGTAGAGCACGACCTTGCCAAGGTCGGGGTCGCGAGTTCGAGTCTCGTTTCCCGCTCCAAGTTCTAAAAAAGCCACTCAATCGAGTGGCTTTTTTTTGCCTGAAATTTGAGTTCAAGTGGACCCCGCACTGCAGAAGCGGGCCTGCTCGCAAAAAAAACTACGGCGTTTCCCCTCCCTCAAAGCCCCGCCCACCGGCCCCGCAGACGGCTTGCAAGCGAATTCCTTTCGATATCCGTCCGTTGTAGGCACAATACCGCTCTTTTTTGGCTGGCCTAGCCGGAGGCTGGAATGATCAAGACCCCTTACTACCTCATCGACAAAACCAAACTGCTGACCAATCTGCAGAAAATCGCCTATGTACGCGAGCAATCCGGGGCCAAGGCCCTGCTGGCGCTCAAGTGCTTTGCGACCTGGTCGGTGTTCGATCTGATGCAGGAGTACATGGACGGTACCACCTCGTCGTCGCTCTACGAGCTCAAGCTCGGCCGCCAGAAGTTTGCCGGCGAGACTCACGCCTACAGCGTGGCCTGGGCCGATGACGAGATCGAGGAGATGCTCGACAACAGCGACAAGATCATCTTCAACTCCATCAGCCAGCTGCAGCGTTTTGCCGAACGCAGCGAAGGCAAGGTGCGTGGCCTGCGCGTCAATCCGCAGGTGAGCAGCTCCGACTACCTGCTGGCCGACCCGGCGCGTCCGTTCAGCCGTCTGGGCGAATGGGACCCGGTGAAGATCGAAGGCGTGATCGAGCAGATCTCCGGCTTCATGTTCCACAACAACTGCGAGAACGGCGATTTCGGCCTGTTCGACAAGATGCTGTGCACCATCGAAGAACGCTTCGGCGAACTGCTGCACAAGGTCAAGTGGGTCAGCCTCGGCGGCGGCATTCACTTCACCGGTGAAGGCTACGCCCTGGACGCATTCTGTGCGCGCTTGAAGGCGTTCTCCGAGAAGTACGGCGTGCAGGTTTACCTGGAACCGGGCGAAGCGGCGATCACCAACAGTGCCTCGCTGGAAGTCACCGTGCTCGACACCCTGTACAACGGCAAGCACCTGGCCGTGGTCGACAGCTCCATCGAAGCCCACCTGCTGGACCTGCTGATCTACCGCCTGAACGCCAAGCTGGCGCCGAGCGACGGCGAGCACACGTACATGGTCTGCGGCAAATCCTGCCTGGCTGGCGATATCTTTGGCGAGTATCAGTTCGACCGTCCGTTGGCCATCGGCGACCGCCTGTCGTTCATCGACACCGCCGGCTACACCATGGTCAAGAAGAACTGGTTCAACGGCCTGAAAATGCCGTCCATCGTAGTGAAACAACTCGACGGTACAGTCGAAGTGGTTCGTGAGTTTGGTTACAACGACTACCTGTCCAGCCTTTCGTAAGCTGGCTCAAGAAGGAGAGAGAGAGAAATTGAAGAAGAACGTACTTATCATTGGTGCAGGAGGTGTCGCCAAGGTGGTGGCCCACAAGTGCGCGCAGCACAACGACGAACTCGGTCGTATTGCTATCGCGTCGCGCAACATCTCCAAATGCCAGGCCATCATCGACAGCGTCAACCTTAAAGGCAGCCTGAAAGTGCCTGCCGAGATCAAAGCCTATTCGCTCGACGCGCTGGACATCGAAGCGACCAAAGCGCTGATCCGCGACACCGAATCACAGATCGTGATCAACGTCGGTTCACCGTTCATCAACATGTCGGTGCTGCGTGCCTGCATCGATACCGGCGTGGCTTACCTGGACACTGCGATCCACGAAGAGCCAGGCAAAATCTGCGAGACGCCACCCTGGTACGGCAACTACGAGTGGAAACACCTCGAGGAATGCCAGCAGAAGAACGTCACCGCCATTCTTGGCGTCGGCTTCGATCCGGGCGTGGTCAATGCCTACGCGGCACTCGCGCAACAACAGTATTTCGACAGCATTGATTCGATCGACATTCTCGACGTCAATGCCGGTTCCCACGGCAAGTATTTCTCGACCAACTTCGATCCTGAAATCAACTTCCGCGAATTCACCGGACAGGTGTGGAGCTGGCAGAACAGCCAGTGGACCAGCAACACCATGTTCGAAGTCAAGCGCACCGACGACCTGCCTGTGGTCGGCGTACAGAACCTGTACCTGACCGGTCACGACGAAGTGCACTCGATCTCGAAGAACCTCGGCATCGCCAACGTGCGCTTCTGGATGAGCTTCGGCGAGCACTACATCAACGTCTTCAGCGTCCTGAAAAACCTCGGCCTGCTCTCCGAGCAACCGGTCAAGACCGCCGAAGGCCTGGAAGTGGTGCCATTGAAAGTGGTCAAGGCCGTGCTGCCGGATCCAGGTTCCCTGGCCCCGGGCTACACCGGCAAGACCTGCATCGGTAACCTGGTCAAAGGCACCAAGGACGGCCAGCCGCGCGAAGTGTTCATCTACAACGTCGCCGACCACGAAGAAGCCTTCGCCGAAACCGACAGCCAGGGCATCTCCTACACCGCCGGCGTGCCTCCTGTCGCCGCCGCACTGCTGGTCGCTCGTGGCGACTGGGACGTCAGCCGCATGGTCAACGTCGAAGAGCTGCCCGCCGAGCCGTTCCTCGCGGCACTGGAAGTCATGGGTCTGCCGACTCGCATCAAGGACGAAACCTCGGACCGCGCGCTGAACTTTGCCTGATCGATCGCAAGGTTACTGAACGACGGTTCCCGGCCGACTGCTGCGAGTTTTACCGCAGTGGTCGTGCTGGGCTCATAGCGATTTTTTCGCCCACCCCATCAAAACGTCTGCAACCATCATCAACGGTGACGCTTACGGTGATCACTCGTCGGACAAATGCATCCGCACTTCCATCGCCTCATGCGATAGCCGAACAATTTCGATCACCTGGTCATTCGCCACGCGATAAAACACGATATGGCGCGGGCTTTTGACGGTTCCTTCAGATTGTTTTGCCTGTTGGCGTGCGTAATTCAGGTGATAGCTGCGAAGGCCGGGGGCCAGTTCATTGCGCTGCTGGCTGCCGATACACTGGGGTGTGCTGGCGATTGATTGCAGGGCTGTGAGGATCAGCGCCTGGTATCTGCGGCGTGCCGGGTCACCAAACTCGACTTGGGAGTGCCTCAGGATATCGACAATGTCGCTGCGCGCCGCGTCGGAAATTCGATATTGCGGCATGCTCAGTGTTTCTCTTTTATCGGGGCTGTCGCCTCCCGGCCCAACCCGTCCAGATAGCGCTCAAGATTTTCCTCGTCCAACTGGGTAAAACGCCCGTGCTCCAGATCCATGATGCCCACCGAGGTCGCCTGGCGCAGGGCTTCGATTTTCGCGGAGTCTTCGGCAACGCGTTGTTCCAGCAGGCGCAGACCTTCGCGCATCACTTCGCTCGCATTTTGATATCGACCGGACTGAACCAGGTCATGGATAACCTGTTCTTGATGGGAAGTGAGCACTACATTTCGGGTCGCCATGATGAGCTCCAGTTCAGGGGTCGCGAGGGGGGCTGATTTTCATTGGCATACTATGCCATTTTACCCGGGAGCACATCCTCCTTCAGAGCCGTCCTGTCGAATCGCTAAATCGGGTATGGAGGTCAACGGCGGGTTCTTCGCTGCGATGCGGTGGGCCGACAAGCCAGCTGGTGTTCGACCCACCCTTTGTAGGAGCTGGCTTGCCAGCGAAAAACGTCAACGATGGCGCGTACTGTTTGAATACGCGCGGTGGCCTCGGGTTCTTCGCTGCGATGCGGCGGGCCGACAAGCCGGCTTGGTTGTGAACGCAGGCTTTGTTACGACGCTATCGCTCGCGCCGCGATCGCTCGACAATAACCGCAACAGCTTGCGCAGCAGATGCCTGAGCAGTGTCCAGGCACAGCACAGCCTCATCCCACTGCTCATATTCGTGGCCCAGCACTGATTCCCAGGTGGGTGGTATCAGGCCCGGTATGTCAGAAGTCCTGGTTTCGACGCGGCGCCGGTGTTCATTTGCATCGGAGCAAATCACCTGCACGTTGGCCAATTCCACTCCCGCCTTGGCGGCGATATCGCGCCATGCGGTTCGGCTTTCCGCGACGGGGTTGACGCAATCCACGACAACGCTATGGCCGAGCAGAAGGTTACTCAGCGCCAGCTCATTGGCGACCCGGTAGCCACTGCACCCGACGTCTCGCGCAAGTACCCCCGCGTTGCGAATCGCTTGCTCGATCGTATCGACCCTCAGGTACACGGCAGCCGTTGCAGCGGCGAGCGCCTTGGCGATGGTGGTTTTCCCTGTGCCGGGAAGTCCGCTGAAGACGATTAGCATGCCGTGCCCCTGGATTAATCAGATGGCCGAGTGTACGCGGCGGACCCACCCCAACAGCAAGCCCGCCCCCATCCATCAAAGCTTCGGCAACTGCCCGATCCGCCCCATCATCTCGGTGACGATCTGCAGATCCAGCATGAACTGCTCCACCGTCTTGAACTCGTTGTCGTTGTGCCCGGTGTATTTGACGTCGGGCATGGCCAGGCCGAATTGCACGCCGTTGGGCAGCTCGTGGACTGAGGTGGCGCCGGCGGAGGTGCCGAACTTGTGCGGCATGCCGAGGTTTTCCGTGGCCACGGCCAGCAGCGCCTTGACCCATTCGCCTTCGGGGTTGCGGTACATCGGTTCGGCGATGGAGTAGTCGAAGGTCACGGCAGTCTTGCTGCTCTTGCTCCAGGCGCTGAGTTTGTCGGCGATCTCGGTCTTGAGGGTTTCCGGCGATTTGCCTTTGGGTACCCGTAGGTTAACCGCCAGCTTCAAGGCCTTGTCGTCCTTGCCGACGTAGGTCAGCGACGTGGTCAGTGGGCCCATGAAGTCATCGGCGAAACCGACCCCCAATTTGTTGCCCAGGTAGTCCAGGCCCCAGTTGTCGGCGGCGTAGCGTGCGGCGTCGGTGTAGGCGTTGTGCTTGAGCGCAACCTTGCCGTCGAGGCTGTTGAGCAAGTCGAGCATGCGCGCCACCGGGTTGACCCCGGACTCGGGCTCGGAGGAGTGGGCGGACACCCCGGTGACCACCAGTTGCACATCCTTGCCGACCACCTTGGCGTTGACCTTGAAGTCGCCACCATTGCGCTTGGCGTAGTCGCTGCCGGCCTGCTGCAGGCTGGCCGCCAGTTCGGCGGGCTGCTCAGTGACCAGGGTCACCACCGACGTCGAGGGGATCTGGTTGGTCGCCAGGCCGCCGGTCATCGAGATGATCTCGGCGCCCTTGCCCTCGGCCTTGCGCCAAGGGAAGTTGGCCATGACCGTGCCGTAGCCTTTCTCGGCGATCACCACCGGGTAGCCACCGTCCAGCGCCAGGTTGTAGTTGGGCGTCGGGTTGTGTTCGAAGTAGTAGGGGATGGCGTCGCCGGTGGTTTCTTCGGTGGTGTCCACCAGCAGTTTGAAGTTACGTGCCAGAGGCAGTTTTTCTTCCTTGATGATTTTCATCGCGTACAGGGTCACGACGATGCCGTTCTTGTCATCCTCGGTGCCGCGCCCGTACAGGCGGTCGCCGATCAGCGTGACCTTGAACGGATCGAGCTTGGTGCCGTCTTCCAGCACCCAGTTCTCCGGCGTCACCGGGACCACGTCGGCGTGGGCGTGAATGCCCACCACTTCGTCGCCGCTGCCGGGCAGGGAGATTTCGTAGACACGGTTGTCGACGTTGCGAAAGCTCAGGTTGAAGGACTCGGCCAGATTCTTGATCTTGTCGGCGATCTTGATGAATTCGGGGTTGTCGTGCTGGGCCACGCCTTCGACCTGGAAGGTGGGGATGGCCACCAGTTCGCGCAGGGTCTCGGTGGCGGCGCTGCCGTATTTCACCCGGGCGTACAGGCCCAGCAGGCGATAAATTTCATTTTGCTGTTCGGCACTCAGGCGCTTGTTGTCGAGGAAAGCACTGATGGCCGGGCGGAGGTCGTCAGTCTCGGACAGGTCGCTTTTCGCCAGGCTGCCGAGGAACTCGCGGAAGTCCTTAACCGACTGCTCGTTGAAAGTCTTGAGAATGGCCGCGCTCTGTTGCGGGGTGATGTTGGCCTGGGCCGGCGTGGCAACCGCCGTGAGGCTGGCGAGCATCAGGGTGGTGGCGGCCAGGTGCTTGAGTGAAAAGTCCATCGTGGGTGGCATTCCTTTGCAGGGCGTTGAGTAGGAAGTGTCGTACAAGTGAAACAAGACATTTCCAAGCTAACACCACGAGGACAAGTACGGCAGTCCCACAACTGCGATCTGTCCCACAGAAATACAAAAACGACGCATAAACCTACTGTCCGTACAGCAACAGTCGTTCAACAGGCTGTTGTCGTGCAGGCATTCAATCTGGCTTTCTAATAGTTAATAAGTCATTGAAAAATAACGATTAAATCAACTGGCACGAATCCTGTTTAGCTGAATCAAGACGCGTCGCAAGATGCCATCAAGTTCAGTGAAAAGGAGCTGCACCGTGCCCCGTGAAATCCGTTTGAACGCCTTCGAGATGAACTGTGTTGGCCACCAGTCACCTGGCCTGTGGGCACACCCCAAGGATCGCTCCTGGCAATACAAGGATCTGGAGTACTGGACCGACCTGGCCAAGTTGCTGGAGCGTGGCAAGTTCGACGGGCTGTTCATCGCCGATGTGATCGGCATCTATGACGTGCTCAACGGCAATGGCGAGGCTGCCATCCGCCAGGCCACCCAGGTGCCTGTCAACGATCCGCTGGCGCTGATCACACCGATGGCGGCGGTCACCGAACACCTCGGCTTCGGCCTGACGGCGTCGCTGAGTTTCGAGCATCCGTATCCCTTCGCCCGGCGCCTGTCGACTCTCGATCACCTGACCAAGGGCCGCATCGGCTGGAACATCGTCACCTCGTACCTGGACAGCGGCGCGCGCAATCTCGGGCAGAAAGCCCTGAGCGATCACGATGCCCGCTACGACTACGCCGACGAATACCTTGAGGTGCTCTACAAACTCTTTGAAGGCAGTTGGGAAGAAGACGCGGTGCTGCGCGATCGCGAGCGTCGGGTGTTCAGCGACCCGAGCAAGATTCACGAGATCCGTCACCAGGGCAAATACTTCCAGGTGCCCGGCATCCACCTCTGCGAACCCTCGCCGCAGCGCACCCCGGTGCTCTACCAGGCAGGCGCTTCCAGCCGTGGCAAGAACTTCGCGGCCGGGCATGCCGAGTGCGTGTTCGTCGCCGCGCCGTCGAAAGTGATCCTGAAAAAAACCGTGGCCGACATCCGCCGCCGCGCCGCCGAGGCCGGGCGTGATCCACGCAAGATTCTGATCTTCAACCTGCAGACGGTGATCGTTGACGAGACCGACGCCAAGGCCCAGGCCAAGTGGCAGGAACTCAAGTCTTACACCAGCTACGAAGGTGCGTTGGCGCTGTTGTCCGGCTGGACCGGGATCGACTTCGGCCAGTACCAGCCCGACCAGGTGCTCAAGCACATCCATACCAACGCGATCCAGTCGGCGGTGGAAGCTTTTTCCACGGCCGACCCGAACAAGCAATGGACCGTGCGTGAGCTGGCCGACTGGGTCGGCATCGGTGGCTTCGGCCCGTTGATCGTCGGCAGCGCGCAGACCGTCGCCGATGAGTTGCAGGCCTGGGTCGAGGAAACCGACGTCGACGGCTTCAACTTCGCCTACGCCCTGGCCCACGAAACCTTCCGCGACGTGGTCGAGTTGTTGGTGCCCGAGTTGCAGAAACGCGGCGTGTACAAGACCGAATACGCCGCCGGCACCCTGCGCGACAAGCTGTTCGGCGATGGCCCGCGCCTGGCCGACAACCATCCGGCTGCGGGTTATCGCGACCTTGGCAAGCGCCACAGCACCCGTGCCATCCAGCGGGAGCCAGCCCATGAGCGTGCATGAACTCAGTCCGCGGCCCGTCGATGAGGTGCCGGATTTCGCCTTGAGCGCCTTGCGCCGCTGGGCCACCGAAAAGCCGCTGCAGATCGCCTTGCGTCATCGTCGCCAGGGCGTGTGGAAGGCCTGGCGCTGGATCGATGTGCTGCGGGAAGTGGAGCGCGCGGCGGCCGGTTTGCGCCAGCAGGGTTTTGCCGAGACCTCGCGCCTGGCCTTGAGTGGCGCCTACGAACCGTCGTTGCTGATCCTCGCTTTAGCGGCCCACAGCCTCGGCGGGATCAGCCAGGTGATCAGCCCGCAGGCCCGTGGCGAAACCCTGCAACGCCAGGTGCGGCTGCTGCGTCCTGATTTCGCCTTCGTCCAGCGTCGCGAAACCGTGGCGCTGTGGCGTGAGGCCGAGCTGCAGCACTTCGGCCCATTGCAAGTGTTCAGCGCCCAGGCCAGCAAGGCCGGGCAGGGCGGGTTGCAAGCGGCGCCCTTGAGTGTGTTGTTCAGCGGCCCGCAGGAGCAGGCGCAGCAAGGCTGGTCGCAGGTCGCCAGGGACCCGGTGGTGTGGGTCGACGAAGACACCCGTTGGCCGCTCGGCCTGCAGCATGTGCTCAGCCGCTGGTTGCAACATGGTGAAGGTCTGGCGTTCCCGGAAACCCTCGAGTCAGCCAGTCGCGACCGCCAGGACATCGCCCCGACCGCGTTGTTGATGTCCAGCGAGCGTGCCCGCCAGGTGGCCGACGAGATCGAGGCACGGCTGGCGCCCCAGGGCACCTGGCGCCGGCGGCTGTGCGAGTGGGCGCTGGCCGATCCGCGTCGTGGTCTGCGCCGTTGGCTGAAAGCCCGGGTGCGAAACCTGCTGGGCTTTCGCCGGGTCAGCCGCATCGACACGCCGACCCGTGCGCCGGCGCACCTGGGCTGGTTGCATGACGTGCTGGAGCGTGCGGCATGAGCGCGCTGTTGGAGGTGCGCAATATTTCCCTGTCGTTCAAGGGCGTGAAGGCGATCAACGATCTGTCGTTCGCCGTGCAGCGCGGCGAGATCTGCGCCTTGATCGGCCCCAACGGCGCGGGCAAGAGCTCGCTGCTGAATATCCTCAATGGCGTTTATCGCGCCGACGCCGGTGAGCTGCTGTTCGACGCCGAACCGTTGCGCCGGCCCCATCCCTTGACCGCTGCGCGCCGCGGCATCGCTCGGACCTTTCAGAACAACGCGCTGTTCAAGAAGATGAGCGTGCTCGACAACCTGCTCACCGGCCTGTCGCGCCTGCAACGCACGCTGTTCATCGAACAGGCGCTGGGTTTGCCACGGGCGCGGCGTGAGGCGCGCGAATTCAATGCGCGGGCCGAGCAGGTGCTGGATTTTCTCGCCCTGCAACCCTGGCGCGATGTGGCGGTGGGCAGCCTGGCCTACGGTCTGCAGAAGCGTGTCGAACTGGGGCGGGCACTGATTGCCCAGCCGACCCTGCTGTTGCTCGACGAGCCCATGGCCGGGATGAACGCCGAGGAAAAACAGGAGATGAGTCGGTTTATCGCCGACATCAATCGTGACCTGGGCACCACGGTGATTCTGATCGAACACGACATCAAGGTGGTCATGGACCTCTCGGCCCACGTGGTGGTGCTCGACTACGGGCGCAAGGTCGGCGACGGCACGCCCGCCGAAGTCCAGGCCAACCCCGAGGTGATCGCGGCTTATCTGGGGACGGTGCACTGATGAATTTGTTTCTCGAAACCCTGATCGGCGGCCTGCTCGCCGGCACCCTGTACTCGTTGGTCGCCATCGGCTTCGTGCTGATCTACAAGGCCAGCGGTGTGTTCAACTTTGCCCAGGGCTCGATGCTGCTGTTCGCCGCGCTGACCTTCGTCAGCCTGCACGAGCAGGGCGTGCCCTTTGACCTGGCGCTTGCCCTGACCCTGCTGGTGATGATCATCGGCGCGCTGCTGATCGAGCGCCTGGTGCTGCGCCCGCTGGTCAATCGCTCGCAGATCACCCTGTTCATGGCCACCCTTGGCCTGTCGTTCATCATCGAAGGCCTGGCCCAGGGCCTGATGGGCGCCCAGGTGCGCGCGCTGGACCTGGGCATCGACGATGTGCCGGTGTTTCTCGGCGAGATCATGATCAGCCAGTTCGACCTGATCGCCGCCGGCGTCTGTGCGGTGCTGGTGACCGTGCTGGCGCTGTTGTTCAACAAGACCCGGATCGGCATCGCCCTGCGCGCCGTGGCCGATGACACCCGGGCCGCACTGTCGCTGGGGATCAACCTCAACCGCATCTGGCAGATCGTCTGGGCCGTGGCCGGCATGGTCGGGCTGGTGGCCGGCCTGCTCTGGGGCGCGCGTCAGGGCGTGCAGTTCTCGCTGTCGCTGGTGGTGCTCAAGGCGCTGCCGGTACTGATCATCGGCGGCTTCACCTCGATTGGCGGGGCGATTGTCGGCGGGTTGATCGTCGGCGCCGCGGAGAACCTCGCCGAAGCCTATATCGGTCCGCTGATCGGCGGCGGCATCACCCCCTGGTTCGCCTATTTCCTTGCCCTGGCGTTTCTCTATTTCCGCCCGGCCGGCCTGTTCGGCGACCGTGCCATCGAGCGAGTGTGATCCCATGACGACGACTATCACGGGCATTCCCGCGAGTTTCGACGATGCGCCCCTGACCCTGCTGCGCCGCCGCTGGCCGGTGGGCCTCGGTCTGTTGCTGCTGGTGGCCTTTGTCGGCTTGCCGCTGCTGGGCAATGACTATTGGCTGAACGCGATCCTGATCCCGTTCCTGGTGCTGTCCCTGGCCGGCCTGGGCCTCAACCTGCTGACCGGCTACACCGGGCAGACCTCGGTGGGGGCTGCCGGCTTCATGGCGGTCGGCGCCTTCGCCACTTACGGTTTGCTGCTGCGAGTACCGGGCATTCCACTGCCATTGGCGCTTCTGGGCGGCGGTTTGATCGCGGCCTTTGTCGGCCTGCTGTTTGGCATTCCCAGCGCGCGGATCAAGGGCTTCTACCTGATGGTCACCACCCTCGCGGCGCAGTTTTTCCTCGAGTGGGTGTTTGGCAAATTTCCCTGGTTCTACAATTTCGCCTCGTCCGGCACCATCAGCGCGCCGCGCCTGGAACTGTTCGGCTACAGCCTGGCCTCGCCGGTGGGGCGTTACCTGCTGACCTTGAGTTGCGTGGTGCTGCTGACCTGGGTCGCGGTCAACCTGGTGCGCAGCCAGGTCGGGCGCAACTGGATGGCGATCCGCGACATGGACACCGCCGCCTCGGTGGTCGGCATCCCGGTGGACCGCTACAAGCGCCTGGCCTTTGCCGTGAGCTCGTTCTACCTGGGCATCGCCGGCGCGCTCTGGGCTTTCGCCTACCTGGGTACGGCCAGCGCCGGCAGCTTCGACATCAACCGCTCGTTCCAGATCCTATTCATCATCATTATCGGTGGCATGGGCAGCATCGCCGGCAACTTCGTCGGCGCGGCCTTTATCAGCCTGCTGCCGATCCTGCTCAACCATGGCGGGCAATGGCTGTTCGGCGGCAGCGTCGACGCCGGGCAGTTGCAGAACCTGCAGAAAATCATCTTCGGCACGCTGATCATCTGGTTCCTGATCAAGGAGCCGGAAGGCCTGATCCGCCTGCTCGGCGACCTGCGCGAACGGCTCAAGAGCTGGCCGCTGCGCTTCTAGACATTCTTTCTTTCCCGCCTTGACCCGACGACGGGAGGGGACACCTCACACCTTATGCAATAGAAGTGATCCCTCATGCGCAAACCCTTGCAACGTACCTTTATCGCCGCGGTGCTCGGCCTCGGCCTGCAGGCCCTGCTGCCGACCCTGGCCCAGGCCGCCAGCGACGAGCAATTCATCCCCATGGCCACCTACCGCGTCGGTGCCTACGCTTCCAGCGGCATCCCGGTGTGGGCCGGGATGATCGATTACCTGCGCTACATCAACGAAGTCGAAGGCGGGATCAATGGGGTCAAGTTGGTCTGGCAGGAGTGCGAGACTGAATGGACGGCGGAGAAGGGCATCGAGTGCTACGAGCGTTTCAAGAACGGCCTCAACGGTGCGCCGGTGGCGGTCTATCAACCCAACGGCGCGCCAGCGGCCTATGCCCTGGCGAGCAAGGCCGAGGCCGACAAGATCCCGCTGATCACCCTCGGCTACGGACGCACCGAAGCCACCGATGGCAGCATCTTTCCCTATAACTTCCCGGTGATGCTGACCTTCTACAGCGAGGCCTCGGCCTTCATCAACTACGTGGCCCAGCGTGAAGGCGGGCTGGACAAACTGCGTGGCAAGAAGATCGCCACGGTCTACCACGACTCGGCCTACGGTCGGGAAACCCAGGGCCCGCTGGCGTTGCTGGCGGAGAAATACGGCTTCGAAAATATCCAGATCCCGGTGGCCGATCCGGGCAATGAGCAGGCCGGGCAATGGCGGCAGATCCGCCAGTTGAAACCGGACTGGGTGTTCCTCCGTACCTGGGGTGTGTCGACCCCAGTGGCGATCAAGACCGCGGCGCGTTTCGGCTTTCCGGTGGAGCGCATCGTCGGCGACATCTGGGCCAGTTCCAACGAAGACGTGCTGCCCGCCGCCGAGGCCGGCAAAGGTTATCTGGCGCTGACGCCGTACCCGGGCGGGAGCAATTTCGACATCCACCAGCGCATCAAGGAACACATCCTCGACAAGGGCAAGAGCGACCTCAAGGACCCGAAAAGCTTTGGCAGCGTGTACTACAACTCCGGGCTGGTGAACGCGGCGATTGCCGTGGAGGCGATTCGTGCCGGACAGAAAAAATTCGGCAACCGACCGCTCAATGGCGAAGAAGGGCGCTGGGGTCTGGAGCACCTGGACCTGGGCGATGCGCGGCTCAAGGAGATCGGCTTTCTCGGCCTGATGCAGCCGCTCAAGCTGTCCTGCAGCGACCATGAGGGCGGCGGCGCGGCCAAGGTCCAGCAGTGGGATGGCGCGCAATGGACGCTGGTCACCGACTGGATTCAGGCGGATCGCGCGACCTTGCGCCCGTTGATCGATGCCAAGGCGGCCGAGTACGCCAAAGAGAAGGGCGTGACTGCCCGCGATTGCCGTGCCGAGCCCTGATGCCGGGCAGCCACTTAGCAGCGGGCGCGTCTCGCGCCCTGGAGGTAATACGCGATGAACCAGCGAGTTCAACCGGTTATCCATGCCAGTGAGTTGCTGGCGGTGGACGACATCGAAGTGATTTACGACGGCGCCATTCTGGCCGTCGCCGGGGTGTCGCTGAAGGTCGAGCAGGGCGGTATCGTCGCGCTGCTGGGTGCCAACGGCGCCGGCAAGAGCACCACCCTCAAGGCGATTTCCGGGCTGGTGCAGGCGGATCGCGCCAAGGTCAGTCGCGGCCAGATTCGTTTTGCCGGGGCGGATACCGCCGGGGTCGCGGCCAATCAACTGGCGCGCCAGGGCATCGTCCATGTGCTGGAGGGGCGACATGTCTTCGCCCATCTGACCATCGAAGAAAACCTGCGCAGCGGCGGTTTCCTGCGCAAGCCGTCACGGCGTGTACTGGAGCAAAACCTGGAGCGGATCTACGCCTGGTTCCCGCGGCTCAGGACCAAGCGCAAGACCCAGGCCGGCCTGACCTCCGGCGGCGAGCAGCAGATGCTCGCCATCGGCCGCGCCCTGATGACCCGGCCGCGCCTGGTGCTGCTCGACGAACCGTCCATGGGCCTGGCGCCGATCATCGTCGAAGAGATCTTCGAGATCGTCGCCCAACTCAATGCCCGCGAAGGCATGAGCTTCCTGATCGCCGAACAAAACATCAACGTCGCCCTGCGCCATGCCAGCCATGCCTACATCCTGGAGAACGGCCGGGTGGTGGGCGCGGGCGCGGCGAGCGAGCTGGCGGCGCGGGAGGATATTCAGCGTTTTTATCTGGGGGGGCAAGGCCGGCTGAAGAGCCCTGACCAAAGCGGACCACTGCGGTAAATGCAGATCTTGTGATCGACCAAAACCCCTGTAGGAGCTGGCTTGCCAGCGAAGAACCCGAGACTGCCGCGAACATTCAGCCAGCACGCGTTATCGTTCAAAACCTTCGCTGGCAAGCCAGCTCCTACAGGGGGGGGCGGTCGATGCAGATTCTGTGGTTAGCCACGAACATCAACCATCCCGCCGCTTACCCAACCACATCACTTCAACACCTCGCATGGGCGCCTGCTCATGCTTCCAGAACCGCCATCGAATGGAGTCAACCCATGAGTGCCACATCCCCATCCCACCTGACCGAGCAGGCCACATCGGCGCCTCGACGCCCGGCCCATATCATCCGCAGCGACGCCGAAGCCATCGAGGTGGCGCAGCGGCTTGCCGAGGATTTTGCCCGTGAAGCCCTGGAGCGCGACCGTGACCGGCGCCTGCCGTGGGCTGAGCTGGAGCGTTTTTCCGACAGCGGCCTGTGGGCCATTACCGTGCCGCAAAGCCATGGCGGTGCCGGGGTGTCCTACCGCACCCTGACCGAAGTGGTGGCGATCATTTCCGCTGCCGACCCGTCGTTGGGACAACTGCCGCAGAACCACTTTGGCGTGGTCAACAACCTGCTGCTCACCGGCAGCGAGGCACAGAAGACCGAATACCTGGCCAAGGTGCTGGCGGGGTATCGCTTCGGCAATGCGTTTTCCGAGGCCAAGAGCAAGACCGTCACCGCCTTTGAAACGCGGATCCGTTTCGACGGCGACAGCGCCGTGCTCGACGGCGAGAAGGCCTACTGCACCGGCGCGCTGTTCGCCCATATCGTGCCGGTGGCCGGCGTCGACGAACTGAACCGGCCGTTCATAGCCTTTGTCCCGCGCGAAACCCCGGGCCTGCAGGTGATCGACAGCTGGGACGGTTTCGGCCAGCGCATCACCGCCAGCGGCAAGGTTCTGCTCGATGGCGTGCGCGTTGCCGCCAGCGCCGTCATTCCGGCCTGGAAAGCCTACGAGCAACCGACCGCCGACGGCCCGGTGTCACAGATCATCCAGGCCGCCGTAGACACCGGCATTGCCCGGGGCGCCTTTGCCGAGACCCTGCGCGTCGCTCGCCTGGCCCGACCCTGGGCCGACAGCGGCCTCGAGCAGGGGCGCCACGACCCCTTGAGCCAAGCCGCCATCGGTGACCTGGCCTGGCGCCTGCGCGCCGCCGAAGCCATCCTCCAGCGCTCGGCGCAAGCGGTCGACCTGGCCCTGGCCGAACCCAGTGAAGACAGCGTCGCCCACGCCTCGGTCATCGTCGGCCAGGCCAAGGTGCTGTCCACCGAGATCGCCTTGCTGGCGTCCACGCGCCTGCTGGAGCTGGGTGGCACGCGCACGGTGTCGGCCAGCCAGGGGCTGGATCGATTCTGGCGCAATGCGCGCACCCACACCCTGCACGACCCGGTGCGCTGGAAGTTTCACCTGATCGGCAACCAGCGCCTCAACGGCGTCAAACCTTCTCGTCATTCCTGGAACTAAGGAGCTTCCCATGCCCAATTCAACTAGCCGCGCCGATTTGCAATTCGCCGAAAACGCTTTGCGGGCGCTGGTCGAACATTTGCAGGCCGGGCCATTGAAAGACGACAGCCTGGCGATTGCCGCTGTCGGTGATCTCGAGGTGCGGGTTGCTGCCGCGCAGGCCCTGCTGGAGTGGGCCGAGCGCTCGCCAGCCGCGGCCATCGAGGCGCGCCTGGCGGCCGCCGAAGCGGCGCAACGGGGCAGCGAACTGCATCTGGAATGGAGTGGCCGGGCACTGCACAGGCCGAGTGCCGAAGGGCGAAACGAGCCACCGGCCCATTGGCGCCGACGCCTGGGTGACCACTACCTCAATGGGGCGGCGCTGGACTGACCGAGTTAATCCGAGGCGCCCCGTCGAGCACGGGGCGCCTTGGGTTTCAGCCTTGCTTGGCGCCCCCTCCGATCTGCCACACGTAAGGCGGCTCGGTACCGTTGACGTGCCAGTCGCCGATGATCCGTTCCTTGTAGATCACCGGGTTGTGTGAGGCGGCGGTGCGCGCGTTGCGCCAGTGCCGGTCAAGCTGCCTGGTGGTGCTGGTGCCCGATGCGCCGAGGGTGTTGAACAGGTCACTGGTGGCCCGCAGGATCAGCTCGACCGCCGCCACCTGGGCCTGGGCCGACTCCAGTTCGGCGGCGATATTGGCCTGGCGCTCGGCTTCTGCGTCGCCGGCGAAATGCGCGAGGTAGGCGTCCTGCGCGGCCTGGGCGGCACGCAGGGTGGCGGCCTCGCTGGCGTAGACCTGGCCGGAAGCCTTGCCGATCACTTGCTGGATCTGCGGGTCTTCGGCGGTGGACGCGGCAGCGCCATGACTGAATACCCGGGTGCGCTTGCCCACCTCGTGCGAGAAGTCGCGCAGGGCGGCGCGGCCGGAGCCCACCAGTACCGCAAGCAAGACCAGTTGATAGAACGCGGTCTGGTATTTGAAGCGGGTGCTGAAGTCGATGAGGTTTTCTTCCTCGACCACGGCGTCAACAAACACCGAGGTGCCGCTGCCGGTGGTGCGCTGGCCGAAACCGTCCCAGTCGTCGCTTTGCTGGACGCCCGGTTGTTGGGTGCGGATTGCGGCAATGATATCGGCGCCCGTGTCGTCGCGGCGGGCGAACAGGTCGATCCAGTCGGCATAGAGGC
Organism: Pseudomonas sp. F007; assembly: GCF_057814275.1. Taxonomy (NCBI): domain Bacteria; kingdom Pseudomonadati; phylum Pseudomonadota; class Gammaproteobacteria; order Pseudomonadales; family Pseudomonadaceae; genus Pseudomonas; species Pseudomonas sp. F007. Next base: position 172,000 of record NZ_JBVATA010000012.1, read on the forward strand.
TGCCGGTGCTGTAGTACTTGGTGCCATTGACCACCCATTGATCGCCCTGGCGCGACACCCGGGTGATCACCTCGCCGATCTTCACCGCGCCGATTTCGGTCCAGGCGCAGCCCACCAGGTCACCCTCGACGAAGCGCTGCAACCACACTGCCTGCGAGCCGCTGGCCTGGGCGTTGAGTCGGTCCTCGACAAAGGCGAAGTGGCCGCGCAGGGCCTGGGCAATGTTCGAATCGGCTTCGGCCAGTTCGATCAGCAGTTGGAACAGTTGCGGCAGGGTCGCGCCGCCGCCACCGAATTCCAGCGGTACGCGTACGGCGCCGAAGCCGGCTTCCTTGAGCCACTGGATCGGCTCGTGGGGCAAGCTGCGCTCACGCTCGCGGGCCACCGTACCGGCGGCGATTCGCGCAAATATCGGCCGGAATCGCGCGGCGAGGCTGTTGTAGTCGACGCTGCTGGCGAGCGACGGCAGGTGTTGGGCTTGGGCAGTCATGGGAACTCTCCTGGAACGGAATCTGGACATGCGCCATTGCACAGGCCGTGCCGTTGCCGGGGGAGTCCGTGTTTACTGGGGATTGCTTGGGAAGGTGGGCGTGCGGACTGTTGGAAGCCCGGGCAGCTTGTTGAAGCACTGTTGATGGGGCAACAGTTGCGGGGCTGCGTTTTTTTTCTAACTAATTGAAATAAAACATTATTTTGTTCTGGCACAGTTGCTGCTCCGTTAATGACCAAACCGAGTCATCACTGGAGTACTTGCCATGAGCCAACAACCGATCAAATTCGCCTACTGGGTGCCCAACGTCAGCGGTGGCCTGGTGGTCAGCAAGATCGAACAGCGCACGCGCTGGGACATCGACTACAACCGTGAACTGGCGCGGATCGCCGAGCGTTCGGGGTTTGACTACGCGCTGTCGCAGATTCGCTTCACCGCCGGCTATGGCGCTGATAATCAGCACGATTCAGTGGTCATCAGCCACGCGTTGCTGGCCGCCACCGAGAAGCTCAAGGTGATCGCGGCGATCCTGCCGGGTCCGTGGACGCCAGCGCTGGCGGCCAAGCAATTGGCGACCATTGACCAGTTCACTCAGGGGCGGGTGGCGGTGAACATCGTCTCCGGCTGGTTCAAGGGAGAGTTCCGCGCCATCGGCGAACCGTGGCTGGACCATGACGAGCGCTATCGTCGTTCGGAGGAATTCATTCGCGCGTTGAAAGGTATCTGGACCCAGGACAATTTCAGCTTCTCCGGCGATTTTTACCGGTTCCACAACTACAGCCTCAAGCCCAAGCCGCTGCAGCGCCCGCATCCGGAAATCTTCCAGGGCGGCAGTTCGCGAGCTGCCCGGGACATGGCCGCGCGGGTCTCTGACTGGTACTTCACCAACGGCAACACCGTAGAAGGCATCAAGGCGCAGGTCGACGATCTGCGGGCCAAGGCGGCGCTCAACGGGCATTCGGTCAAGGTCGGGGTCAACGCCTTCATCATCGCCCGCGAGACCGAAGCCGAAGCGCGGGCAGTGCTCGCCGAAATCATCGACAAGGCCGACCCGCAAGCGGTGCAGGGCTTTGCCGGCGAAGCGAAAAACGCCGGTGCGGCCAGCCCCGAAGGCGAGGGCAACTGGGCGAAATCGAGCTTTGAAGACCTGGTGCAGTACAACGACGGGTTCAAGACCAACCTGATCGGCACCCCACGGCAGATTGCCGAACGCATCGTCGAGCTCAAAGCCATAGGCGTCGACCTGATCCTCTCGGCCTTCCTGCATTTCCAGGAAGAGGTCGAGTACTTCGGCAAGCACGTCCTGCCGCTGGTGCGCGAACTGGAACAGGCCCGCGCCGAGGTTCTGGAACCGGTGTGAAACCGCAGATTGGCGGTGGATGCTGATCGTGTGTTCGACCCTGAACCCTTGTAGGAGCTAGCTTGCTAGCGAAGGCGGTATGTCAGTCGACATAAATTTTGACTGACACACTGCCTTCGCTGGCAAGCCAGCTCCTACAGGTTGTATTTCAATTCAGGCGACTCTTACGCCACCCCATCCACAAACTGCTCCGCGTAATGACACGCCACCTGGCGGCTGTCCACCAGCCGCAACACCGGCTCTTCACTGCTGCAGCGCTCCGTGGCATACGGGCAGCGCTTGTGAAACGCACAACCCGGTGGCGGGTTGAGCGGGTTGGGGAGTTCGCCGACGATTTTGATTTTCGGCTTGTCCGGGTCCGGGTGGATGGTCGGGGTGGCCGACAGCAGCGCCTGGGTGTAGGGGTGCAGGGGGCGGGCGTAGATGTCGTGCTTCGGGCCGATCTCTACCGGGCGGCCGAGGTACATGACCATCACGTCGTCGGCCACGTGTTGCACCACGGCCAGGTTGTGGGAGATGAACACGTAGCCTGTGTTGAATTCCTGCTGCAGGTCCATGAACAGGTTGAGCACCTGGGCCTGGATCGACACGTCCAACGCCGAGGTCGGTTCGTCCGCCACCAGCACTTTCGGTTGCAGCATCATTGCCCGGGCGAGGGCGATCCGCTGGCGCTGGCCGCCGGAGAACATGTGCGGATAACGCTGGTAGTGCTCGGGCCGCAAGCCGACCTGCTTCATCATCGCCTGGACTTTTTCCCGGCGTTCCGCAGCGCTCAGGTTGGTGTTGATCAACAGCGGTTCCGCCAGTTGATCACCGATTTTCTGCCGTGGATTGAGCGAGGCGTACGGGCTCTGGAACACCATCTGCACGTCTTTGCGCAGCTGCTTGCGCTGGGCCTTGTCGGCGCCGGCGACTTCCTGGCCGGCGATTTTCAGCGAGCCGGAAGACGGCTCTTCGATCAGCGTCAGGGCGCGGGCCAGGGTGGATTTGCCGCAGCCCGATTCGCCGACCACGGCCAGGGTTTTGCCGGCCTCCAGCTCGAACGACACGCCATTCAGCGCACGCACGGTGGCGTGGCCCTTGAACAGGCCACGGGAGACTTCGTAGTGACGGGTCAGGTCACGGGCGGTAAGGACGACGGCCATTACGCCACCTCCTGATTCAGGGGATAGAAGCAGCGGGCGAGGCTGTGGCTTTTCGGGTCGAGGGTCGGCCGTTGGGCGCGGCAGCTGTCTTGTACATAGGGGCAGCGCGGCGACAGCAGGCAGCCGTGGGGACGGTCATAACGTCCCGGGACGATGCCCGGCAGGGTCGCCAGGCGCGTCGAGCCGAGGCTGTGCTCGGGAATCGCCTTGAGCAGCGCCTCGCTGTACGGGTGCGCCGGAATGTCGAACAGCTGCGGCACCTGGCCGACTTCCACGGCCTGGCCGGCGTACATCACGCACACGCGCTGAGCGGTTTCGGCGACGACCGCGAGGTCGTGGGTGATCAGCACCAGGCCCATGTTTTGCTCTTTTTGCAGGGCCAGCAGCAGGTCCATGATTTGCGCCTGGATGGTCACGTCGAGGGCGGTGGTCGGCTCGTCGGCGATCAGCAGTTTCGGTTCGCCGGCAATCGCCATGGCGATCGCCACGCGCTGGCTCATGCCGCCGGACAGCTGGTGCGGGTAGGCGTCCATGCGGCTGGCGGCGCCGGGGATCTCGACTTTTTCCAGCAATTCGATGGCGCGTTTACGGGCGGCGCGGCCGGACATTTTCAGGTGCAGGCGCAGCACTTCTTCGATCTGGAAGCCGACGGTGTAGCTCGGGTTGAGCGCGGTCATCGGGTCCTGGAAGACCATGGCCAGGTCTTTGCCGACGATCTTGCGGCGTTGACGGTTGCTCAGTTTGAGCATGTCTTTGCCGTCGAAGCTCAGGGCGTCGGCGGTGACGATGCCGGGGTGCTCGATCAGGCCCATCAGCGCCATCATGGTCACGGATTTGCCCGAGCCCGACTCGCCAACGATGGCCAATACTTCGCCCTTGTCGACATTGAGATCGAGGCCATCAACCACCGGCACGGCGGTCTTGTCGCCAAAACGCACGTTGAGATTCTTGATTGCTAACAGTGACATGGGAATCTCCTCAGGCGGCATTCTTGAGCTTCGGATCCAGCGCATCGCGCAGGCCGTCGCCCATCAGGTTGATTGCCAGCACGCTGAGCAAAATGGTCAAACCCGGCAGGCTCACCACCCACCAGGCGCGTTCGATGTAGTCGCGGGCCGAGGCCAGCATGGTGCCCCACTCAGGGGTCGGCGGTTGCACGCCGAGGCCGAGGAAGCCCAGTGCCGCAGCGTCGAGAATCGCCGAGGAGAAACTCAAGGTGGCCTGGACGATCAGCGGCGCCATGCAGTTGGGCAGCACGGTGATGAACATCAGCCGCGGCAAGCCGGCACCGGCCAGGCGCGCGGCGGTCACGTAGTCGCGGTTCAACTCGCCCATCACCGCGGCGCGGGTCAGGCGCACGTAGGACGGCAAGGAGACGATGGCGATGGCAATCACGGTGTTGATCAGGCCAGGGCCGAGGATCGCGACGATGGCCACGGCCAGCAGCAGCGACGGCAGGGCGAGCATGATGTCCATCAGGCGCATGATGGTCGGGCCGAGCAGGCGCGGGAAGAAGCCGGCGAACAGGCCCAGCAGGATCCCCGGGATCAGCGACATCACCACCGACGACAAACCGATCATCAACGACAGGCGCGAACCCTGGATCAGTCGCGACAGCAAATCACGACCGAGCTCGTCGGTGC
>NZ_JBVATA010000013.1:0-165321 GCF_057814275.1 Pseudomonas sp. F007
GCACCGACGAGCTCGGTCGTGATTTGCTGTCGCGACTGATCCAGGGTTCGCGCCTGTCGTTGATGATCGGTTTGTCGTCGGTGGTGATGTCGCTGATCCCGGGGATCCTGCTGGGCCTGTTCGCCGGTTTCTTCCCGCGCCTGCTCGGCCCGACCATCATGCGCCTGATGGACATCATGCTCGCCCTGCCGTCGCTGCTGCTGGCCGTGGCCATCGTCGCCATCCTCGGCCCTGGCCTGATCAACACCGTGATCGCCATCGCCATCGTCTCCTTGCCGTCCTACGTGCGCCTGACCCGCGCCGCGGTGATGGGCGAGTTGAACCGCGACTACGTGACCGCCGCGCGCCTGGCCGGTGCCGGCTTGCCGCGCCTGATGTTCATCACCGTGCTGCCCAACTGCATGGCGCCGCTGATCGTCCAGGCCACCTTGAGCTTTTCTTCGGCAATTCTCGATGCTGCGGCACTGGGCTTCCTCGGCCTCGGCGTGCAACCGCCAACCCCTGAGTGGGGCACCATGCTGGCCTCGGCCCGCGACTACATCGAACGCGCCTGGTGGGTGGTGAGCCTGCCGGGTTTGACCATTTTGCTCAGCGTGCTGGCAATCAACCTGATGGGCGACGGCCTGCGCGATGCGCTGGATCCGAAGCTCAAGAATGCCGCCTGAGGAGATTCCCATGTCACTGTTAGCAATCAAGAATCTCAACGTGCGCTTTGGCGACAAGACCGCCGTGCCGGTGGTTGATGGCCTCGACCTCAATGTCGACAAGGGCGAAGTATTGGCCATCGTTGGCGAGTCGGGCTCGGGCAAATCCGTGACCATGATGGCGCTGATGGGCCTGATCGAGCACCCCGGCATCGTCACCGCTGACGCCCTGAGCTTCGACGGCAAGGACATGCTCAAACTGAGCAACCGCCAACGCCGGAAGATCGTCGGCAAGGACTTGGCCATGGTCTTCCAGGACCCGATGACCGCGCTCAACCCGAGCTACACCGTCGGTTTCCAGATCGAAGAAGTGCTGCGCCTGCACCTGAAAATGTCCGGCCGCGCCGCCCGTAAACGCGCCATCGAATTGCTGGAAAAAGTCGAGATCCCCGGCGCCGCCAGCCGCATGGACGCCTACCCGCACCAGCTGTCCGGCGGCATGAGCCAGCGCGTGGCGATCGCTATGGCGATTGCCGGCGAACCGAAACTGCTGATCGCCGACGAGCCGACCACCGCCCTCGACGTGACCATTCAGGCGCAGATCATGGACCTGCTGCTGGCCCTGCAAAAAGAGCAGGACATGGGCCTGGTGCTGATCACCCACGACCTCGCGGTCGTCGCCGAAACCGCTCAGCGCGTGTGCGTGATGTACGCCGGCCAGGCCGTGGAAGTCGGCCAGGTGCCGCAGCTGTTCGACATTCCGGCGCACCCGTACAGCGAGGCGCTGCTCAAGGCGATTCCCGAGCACAGCCTCGGCTCGACGCGTCTGGCGACCTTGCCCGGTATCGTTCCAGGGCGCTACGACCGTCCCCACGGCTGCCTGCTGTCGCCGCGCTGCCCCTACGTACAAGACAGCTGCCGCGCCCAACGGCCGACCCTCGACCCGAAAAGCCACAGCCTCGCCCGCTGCTTCTATCCCCTGAATCAGGAGGTGGCGTAATGGCCGTCGTCCTTACCGCCCGTGACCTGACCCGTCACTACGAAGTCTCCCGTGGCCTGTTCAAGGGCCACGCCACGGTGCGTGCGCTGAATGGCGTGTCGTTCGAGCTGGAGGCCGGCAAAACCCTGGCCGTGGTCGGCGAGTCGGGCTGCGGCAAATCCACCCTGGCCCGCGCCCTGACGCTGATCGAAGAGCCGTCTTCCGGCTCGCTGAAAATCGCCGGCCAGGAAGTCGCCGGCGCCGACAAGGCCCAGCGCAAGCAATTGCGCAAAGACGTGCAGATGGTGTTCCAGAGCCCGTACGCCTCGCTCAATCCACGGCAGAAAATCGGCGATCAACTGGCGGAGCCGCTGTTGATCAACACCAACTTGTCGGCCGCCGAACGCCGGGAAAAAGTCCAGGCAATGATGAAGCAGGTCGGCTTGCGTCCCGAGCACTACCAGCGTTACCCGCACATGTTCTCCGGCGGCCAGCGCCAACGCATCGCCCTCGCCCGGGCAATGATGCTGCAACCGAAAGTGCTGGTGGCGGATGAACCGACCTCGGCGCTGGACGTGTCGATCCAGGCCCAGGTGCTCAACCTGTTCATGGACCTGCAGCAGGAATTCAACACCGGCTACGTGTTCATCTCCCACAACCTGGCCGTGGTGCAACACGTGGCCGACGACGTGATGGTCATGTACCTCGGCCGCCCGGTGGAAATCGGCCCGAAGCACGACATCTACGCCCGCCCCCTGCACCCCTACACCCAGGCGCTGCTGTCGGCGACCCCAACCATCCACCCGGACCCGGACAAGCCGAAAATCAAAATCGTCGGCGAACTCCCCAACCCGCTCAACCCGCCACCGGGTTGTGCGTTTCACAAGCGCTGCCCGTATGCCACGGAGCGCTGCAGCAGTGAAGAACCGGCGTTGCGGCTGGTGGACAGCCGGCAGGTGGCGTGTCATTACGCGGAGCAGTTTGTGGAGGGGGTGGCGTAAAGACGCCTGAATTGAAATACAACCTGTAGGAGCTGGCTTGCCAGCGAAGGCAGTGTGTCAGTCAAAATTTATATCGACTGACATACCGCCTTCGCTAGCAAGGCTAGCTCCTACAAGGGTTTGCACAAGATTCAAATGCTCTACAACCCCGTCCCTGCCGATTGCGCATCAATCGGCAGCGACGGGGTTTTCTTTTATCAGCCATCTACGTCTGGCTATCGCCCTCATCCGAATCATCGGAATCCGGCTCGTCAGTGGTCGAGTCATCATCATTGCCCGCACCACCCTGCCCCTGATCCCCCGGCTCCGATTCCGACTTGGCCAGCATCAACCCACTGTGCCCGACCTGCCCACTCGACGCCTGGGTGTCGTGCTGCGTGCATTCGGCCCAGGCCATCGACGTCCCGAATGACAACATCACCCATACCTTCAACATCAACAACACCCGCAGCAACCTGTTCATAGCCGATCCCTTCCTTTCGTAAAGTGCCTGACTGGCGCTGAGTAAAATCTAGCGCGGTTCATCAGGTAGGACGCTATGCAAGTGCAGCAAATGCCCTTGAACTGAAGACCGGTTTCGCATAATGGTTATGGCGAATGGTTATGACCCCGAAGGTCGGAGATCTGGACATGGAACTGGGACAAATACTGCTGGAACTCGAGCAACGCCTGCTGTCTCAACAGACCCGCTGCGACGTCAAAGAAATCTCCCGCCTGATCGCCGACGACTTCAGAGAATTCGGCGCCAGCGGTGGGATCTGGAGCAAGGTTGATGTGCTGGAGCATTTGCCTCAACAGCCTTTCAGCCAACGGGTCATCAGCCAATTTCGGGTCAAGCCGCTGTCGGATGACACCGTACTGGTGACCTACCACTGCACAAACGGCCCTGATTCCCACAGCCTGCGCAGTTCGATCTGGCGCCGAGAAGGCGAGCAATGGCAGATGATTTTCCATCAGGGCACACCGACCACACCGAAACTCGTTGGCTGTGATCAAACTGGTTGATCTCAATCCCCTGTAGGAGCTGGCTTGTCGGGACGCCGCATCGCAGCGAAGAGCGTCAACGATGACGCGCACATCCTGATTACTCGCGGCGCCTCTCCAATTTTTCGCGAGCAAGCTCGCTCCTACAGAGGGAAAATCAGCGCTCATGAAAAACCCCGCAGCTCTCGCATACGGAGTTTCGGGTGTTGCTGCTCAGCGCTTAATGATGCTCACGGGTCGCGCGGAATTTCACGTCCGGCCAGCGCTCTTCCATCAGCGCCAGGTTGACCCGGGTCGGGGCCAGGTAGGTCAGGTGACCACCGCCGTCGACCGCGAGGTTTTCCACAGCCTTGTTGGAGAATTCCTCAAGCTTCTTCTTGTCGCTGCAATCGACCCAGCGCGCCGAGTAAACGGTGATCGGCTCGTAGGAGCATTCGACCTTGTATTCCTCTTTCAGGCGGCTGGCGACCACGTCGAACTGCAGCACACCGACAGCACCGAGGATGATGTCGTTGCTGCGCTCCGGGAAGAACACCTGGGTCGCGCCTTCCTCGGCCAGTTGCTGCAAGCCCTGGCGCAGTTGCTTGGATTTCAGCGGATCGCGCAGGCGCACGCGGCGGAACAGTTCCGGGGCGAAGTGCGGGATGCCGGTGAAACCGAGGACTTCGCCTTCGCTGAAGGTGTCGCCGATCTGAATGGTGCCGTGGTTGTGCAGGCCGATGATGTCGCCGGCGTAGGCCTCTTCCAACTGCTCACGCTCGGAGGAGAAGAAGGTCAGCGCGTCACCGATCCGCACGTCCTTGCCGGTGCGCACGTGGCGCATCTTCATGCCTTTCTCGTACTTGCCGGAGCAGATACGCATGAAGGCGATGCGGTCGCGGTGTTTCGGGTCCATGTTCGCCTGGATCTTGAAGATGAAGCCTGAGAACTTCTCTTCCACCGGCTCCACGGTACGCTCGTTGGCCACCCGTGCCAGCGGTTGCGGCGCCCAGTCGACCACTGCGTCGAGCACATGGTCGACGCCGAAGTTGCCCAATGCGGTACCGAAGAACACCGGGGTCAGTTGACCGTCGAGGAACTCCTGCTGGTTGAACTCATGGCAAGCGCCCTGCACCAGTTCCAGTTGTTCGACGAAACGCTCGTACTCGTCACCCAGGTGAGCGCGGGCTTCGGCGGAATCGAGCTTCTCGATGATCTTGGTTTCGGTGCGTTCGTGACCGTGACCGGCGGTGTAGACAATGATGTAGTCGTCGGCGAGGTGATAGACACCCTTGAAATCACGGTAGCAACCAATCGGCCAGGTGATAGGCGCGGCCTTGATCTTGAGGACCGCTTCGATTTCGTCGAGCAGTTCGATCGGGTCACGGATATCGCGGTCGAGTTTGTTGATGAAGCTGACGATCGGCGTGTCACGCAGACGGCAAACGTCCATCAGCGCGATGGTCCGTGGCTCTACACCCTTACCGCCGTCGAGGACCATCAAGGCCGAGTCGACCGCGGTCAGGGTGCGGTAGGTATCTTCGGAGAAGTCTTCGTGGCCCGGGGTGTCGAGCAGGTTGATCATGTGCTCGCGATACGGGAACTGCATGACCGACGTGGTAATCGAGATACCCCGCTGCTTTTCCATTTCCATCCAGTCGGAGGTGGCATGGCGGTCGGACTTGCGAGATTTCACCGTGCCGGCAACCGCAATCGCCTTGCCCATCAGCAAGAGTTTCTCGGTGATGGTGGTTTTACCCGCATCGGGGTGGGAAATAATGGCGAAAGTGCGGCGTTTCGCGACTTCGGCGGCCTGTTTGGTCATGGGAAATCGCCTGGCAGGTGATTCAAAAAAGGGCGCAGATTATAGCCCAACTTGAATCAATAACCGAACCGTTGAGCACATCAGGGGTGGCCAAATGCTGCCTGAGATGGGAACCTTTTAAAGCGTAGAGACGTCCACTCCCCTGTTACGACCATTCGTCAGGGCTTGAAACATCTGCAATTCGGCCTGACGAGGCTGTGCTCATGGCTCGACCTCCTGCCGTTCCTGGCGGCGTTGGCGAGCTGCTCTTCGCGAACATTTTTCCCGGCAGCCAGGCATGGCGTTGCCACACGGGAATGTGTCCGCCGACTGAAAAAAGGAGTCCGCCTGTGGCTATTCGCTATGGCAAAGGGCTGATAGGAGGCGCGCTGGTAATCGCCCTTCTGGCCCTGCTGATCCACTGGATCGGCATCAACACGATCGAACTGTACCGCGACGATTTGTTGTTTTACCTGCAAGCTCATTTGATCCTGGTTCTCGCTTCCATGCTGGCCGCCCTCGTAGTGGGCATTCCCGCCGGTATCTGGCTCAGCCGCCCGCGCATGGCCAGCCGCGCCGAACGCTTCATGCAAGTGTTCAACATCGGCAACACCGTGCCGCCCCTGGCCGTCCTGGCCATTGCCCTGGGGATCCTCGGGATCGGCAGCGGCCCGGCCATCTTCGCCCTGTTCCTCGCCTCCCTGCTGCCCATCGTGCGCAACACCTACGAAGGCCTGAAAAACGTCCAGGGTTCACTCAAGGAAGCCGCCACCGGCATCGGCATGACCCCGCGCCAGGTGCTGTGGCAGGTCGAATTGCCCAACGCCGTGCCGATCATCATCGGTGGCGTGCGCGTCGCGCTGGCGATCAACGTCGGGACCGCGCCACTGGCGTTCCTGATCGGCGCCAACAGCCTGGGCAGCCTGATTTTCCCCGGCATCGCCCTGAACAATCAGCCGCAACTGCTGCTCGGCGCGGCCTGCACCGCCCTGCTGGCATTGTTGCTCGATGGCCTGGTGACACTTGCCAGCCGTCTCTGGCTCGAACGCGGCTTGCGCCCGTCTTAAGCCCCGGCAAAGGAATCGACATGAAAACCACTCGCTTTTTATTAGGCTGCGTCCTGCTGTTCGCAGGATTTGCCCAAGCCGCGGAAAAACCGCTGATCCGCATCGGCGCCCGGGTGTTCACCGAACAGACCCTGCTCGCCGAAATCACCTCGCAATACCTGCGCACCAAGGGCTACGAGGTGCACGTCACCGGCGGCCTGGGCAGTAATCTGGCGCGCAGTGCCCACGAAAGCGGCCAGCTGGACATGCTTTGGGAATACACCGGCGTTTCGCTGGTGGCCTACAACCATGTCACTGAGAAACTCGACAGCGAGCAGTCCTACGCCCGAGTGAAAGAACTCGACGCGAAAAAAGGCCTGGTCTGGCTGACGCCATCGAAATTCAGCAACACCTACGCCCTGGCATTGCCGAAAAATGTCGCGGAGCAATACCCGCAGGTCAACAGCATCAGCGACCTCAACCAGGTCCTGCGCCAGGAGAACAAAAGCAACAACCTGGTGGCACTGGACACCGAGTTCGCCAACCGCTCCGACGGTCTGGCGGGAATGGTCAAGCTCTACGACATGGACCTGACGCGCAAGAACATCCGCCAGATGGACGCTGGCCTGGTCTACACCGCACTGCGTAACGGTCAAGTATTTGCCGGCCTGGTCTACACCACCGACGGTCGCCTGAATGCGTTCGGCCTGAAGTTGCTGGAAGACGATAAACACTACTTCCCGGACTACACCGCTGCCCCGGTGGTGCGTCAGGCGTTTCTCGACCAGCACCCGCAACTCGCCGCACAACTCAAGCCGCTGGCCGAACTGTTCGACGACGAGACCATGCGCCAGCTCAACGCCCGGGTCGACGTCGACCACCAAAGCCCTTCGGTGGTTGCCGCGGACTTCCTGCGCCAACACCCGATCAACTGAGGAGAAAACGTCATGGACTTCTTCAACGCTTTTTCCCACCTCGACTGGCAACAGGTCCTGCACCTGACCTGGCAACACATCACCCTGGTCGGCATCGCCGTGACCCTGGCGATTGTCGTCGGCGTGCCGCTGGGCATCCTGATGACCCGCTTTCCGACCCTCGCCGGACCGCTGCAGGCCAGCGCCACGGTGTTGCTGACCGTGCCGTCGATTGCCCTGTTCGGCCTGCTGCTGCCGTTCTACTCGAAATTCGGCCAGGGCCTGGGGCCGATGCCGGCGATTACCGCGGTGTTCCTTTATTCCCTGCTGCCGATCATGCGCAACACCTACCTGGCGCTGACCGGCGTCGAACCGGGGATTCGCGAAGCCGCGCGCGGCATCGGCATGACCTTCGGCCAGCGCCTGCGCATGGTCGAACTGCCGATCGCGGTGCCGGTGATCCTCGCCGGCGTACGCACCGCCGTGGTGATGAACATTGGCGTGATGACCATCGCCGCCACCATCGGCGCCGGCGGCCTCGGCGTGCTGATCCTCGCCTCCATCAGTCGCAGCGACATGTCGATGCTGATCGTCGGCGCGCTGCTGGTCAGTCTCCTGGCCATTTTCGCCGACCTGCTCCTGCAATGGCTGCAACGCTCGCTGACTCCAAAAGGACTGCTCAAATGATCGAACTTCAGAACCTGACCAAGACGTTTCAAAGCAACGGCAAGACCGTATCCGCCGTCAACGACGTGAGCCTGACCGTCAACGAAGGCGAGATTTGCGTATTCCTCGGCCCGTCGGGCTGCGGCAAGAGCACCACGCTGAAGATGATCAATCGCCTGATCAAACCGACCTCGGGCAAGATCCTGATCAACGGCGAAGACACTACCGACCTCGACGCCGTGACCCTGCGCCGCAACATCGGCTACGTGATCCAGCAGATCGGCCTGTTTCCCAACATGACCATCGAAGAAAACATTGTGGTGGTGCCCAAGCTACTGGGTTGGGACAAGCAGAAATGCCACGAGCGCGCCCGCGAGTTGATGAGCATGATCAAGCTCGAACCCAAGCAGTATCTGCATCGCTACCCCCGTGAATTGTCCGGCGGCCAGCAACAGCGGATCGGGGTGATTCGTGCCCTCGCCGCCGATGCGCCGCTGTTGCTGATGGATGAACCCTTCGGCGCGGTCGACCCGATCAACCGCGAGATGATCCAGAACGAGTTCTTCGAAATGCAGCGGGCGCTGAACAAGACGGTGATCATGGTCAGCCATGACATCGACGAAGCAATCAAGCTCGGCGACAAAATCGCCATCTTCCGCGCTGGCAAACTGCTGCAGATCGATCACCCGGACACCCTGCTGGCGCATCCGGCGGATGACTTCGTCAGCAACTTCGTCGGCCAGGACAGCACCCTCAAGCGTCTGCTGCTGGTCAAGGCCGAAGACGCGGCGGACAACGCGCCCTCCGTCAGCCCCGAGACCCCGGTGGCCGATGCCCTGGAACTGATGGACGAGCATGACCGCCGCTACGTGGTGGTCACCTGTGCCGAGAACAAGGCCCTGGGTTATGTACGACGTCGCGACCTGCACCGTCAGACCGGCACCTGCGGCCAGTACCTGCGCGAGTTCAACGCCACGGCGGCCTACGACGAGCACCTGCGCATCCTGTTGTCGCGCATGTACGAATTCAACCGCTCGTGGCTGCCGGTGCTGGATGCCGAGCGGGTGTTCCTCGGCGAGGTAACGCAGGAGTCGATTGCGGCTTATCTGAGTTCGGGGCGTTCGCGGGGGATGAAGACCAATATCGTGTCGCCGGCTGAGGCGGTAGTCGCCTGATCACATAAAACTTGTAGGAGCGAGCCTGCTCGCGATGAGGCAGTGTCAGTCGAATAAGGTGTCGGCTATGAAATTGCTATCGCGAGCAGCGGAGCGCCGCCCGGGCCGCTCCTACAGGTGTGATGCAGTTTTCCACATATCACCTACCGGAAAGAAATCTCAACACTTGCTACTGCAAGAGACGACAATTTCACCCGCAAAATCCCCCACAGAAAACCTTCTAGCCGCCAACGTCGCCGATGTTGCGCCCATCGCACTTACCCACGATCAAGCGCATATAAGCCGCGAACGTGCAGGTATTTTTAACACTCGAAAATAATCCCGGAACATCTGCCCGTCATCTCGGTCGGCTACAAAGAGTGCTGTCGAGGACGCACGTCAGAAGCGTGCAAAAACGCGACATTTTTTGTTGCTCTCGAGCCCCTCACGCCCTAAAGTTCGCGCCGAACGTCCATGCTGGAAACGATCCATCCGGCTCAAGTACTGACGACGAGACAGCAAGGCCAAGGGAAAAGCTGCACATCCCATGGCCTTTTTGCTTTCGGCGACATGCCTTGGGAAGTAGGCGAACCAAAGTGGGGATACGGAGGACGTTCATTTGCACCCATTGATTTCTAACGTTTGCCAGTAGGAGCTTCCCGATATGTCGATCCAGGTCGAAGACTATTTCGCGCGCGATACCTTTCAGAAGATGAAGGCGTTCGCCGACAAGCAAGAAACCCCATTCGTGGTGATCGACACCGCAATGATCGCCCAGGCCTATGACGACCTGCGCGCCGGTTTCGAATTCGCCAAGGTCTACTACGCGGTCAAGGCCAACCCGGCCGTCGAGATCATTGACCTGCTCAAGGAAAAGGGTTCTAGCTTCGACATCGCCTCGATCTACGAACTGGACAAGGTCCTGGAGCGCGGCGTCAGCGCCGACCGCATCAGCTACGGCAACACCATCAAGAAGTCCAAGGACATCCGCTACTTCTACGACAAGGGCGTGCGCCTGTACTCCACCGACTCCGAAGCCGACCTGCGCAACATCGCCAAGGCCGCACCGGGCTCGAAAGTCTATGTGCGCATCCTCACCGAAGGCTCGACCACTGCTGACTGGCCACTGTCGCGCAAATTCGGCTGCCAGACCGACATGGCCATGGACCTGCTGATCCTCGCCCGTGACCTCGGCCTGGTGCCATACGGCGTGTCGTTCCACGTCGGCTCGCAACAGCGCGACATCAGCGTCTGGGACGCGGCAATCGCCAAGGTCAAAGTGATCTTCGAGCGCCTGAAAGAAGAAGACGGCATCGTCCTGAAGTTGATCAACATGGGCGGCGGCTTCCCGGCCAACTACATCACCCGCACCAACAGCCTGGAAACCTACGCTGAAGAAATCATCCGCTTCCTCAAGGAAGACTTCGGCGACGACCTGCCGGAAATCATCCTCGAGCCAGGCCGTTCGTTGATCGCCAACGCCGGCATCCTGGTCAGCGAAGTGGTGTTGGTCGCTCGGAAATCGCGCACCGCCGTCGAGCGCTGGGTGTACACCGACGTGGGCAAATTCTCCGGCCTGATCGAAACCATGGACGAAGCCATCAAGTTCCCGATCTGGACCGAGAAGAAAGGCGAGATGGAAGAAGTGGTCATCGCCGGCCCGACCTGCGACAGCGCCGATATCATGTACGAGAACTACAAGTACGGCCTGCCGCTGAACCTGGCCATCGGCGACCGCCTGTACTGGCTGTCCACCGGCGCCTACACCACCAGCTACAGCGCAGTTGAGTTCAACGGCTTCCCGCCACTGAAATCCTTCTACGTTTAAAGCCCGTCTGTAGGAGCGAGCCCGCTCGCGAAAAACCCGAGGGCAACGCGTTCACCCAAACTGAACGCGTTGCTACGCGCCCTGCAACTGCCCCATACGCAGCCTGTAATCCCCCGCCATCGCCCGAATCCGCACATCCTGCGCACTCTCCAGCGCCTGACTCGCCACCGTGAGAAACTTCAGGTTGCCACCCGCCAACGCCCTGCGCAGCCAGTCCAACGCTGCCTCGATCTGCCCCTGGCCGGCCAGCACCGCGGCATAGCTGAACTGCCCGCGAAAATCCCCGCCCTGCGCCGAACGCCGGTACCACTCGACCGCGCCCGCCGGATCGGCCGGACAAAACCGCCCTTCCTCCAGATAGCGCCCCACCAGGTTCATCGACTTGGCATGCCCCAGCTCAGCGGCTCGACGATACAAACCCAATGCCTGGGGCTGATCCTCGACCACGCCGCGCCCGGTTGCCAGCAGATTGGCGAGGTTGTACATCGCCCAGTCCAACCCGGCCTCGGCGGCGACTCGATAGTGCCGCGCAGCAACCGCAGCATCCAACCCACATCCCCAACCGTGCTCATGACAACGGCCGAGCATGTTGCGCGCCATCAAGTGGCCCTGCTGTGCGGCGATGCCGAACCAGCGCACGGCCAGCGCCTGATCCTGGGCGATGCCCTGGCCGTCGAGCAGAATTTGCCCGAGCAAGGCCTGGGCCTCGAGCTCACCTTCGCCGGCGGCGATCAGGATCGCCTGGGCCGCGCGGGCCGGGCTTTCGTCGAGCATGGCGCGCAGGCGCTCGGCGTCGAGGGTTTCTTCGCGGCGTAAACGAAAGTCGGCCACTTACACCTCGACCCAGCGCCGCAGCAGGTTGTGGTAGGTGCCGGTCAGGCGGATCAACGACGGGTGATCGGGCATGTCGGCGGTCAATTGCTGGATCGCCTCGTCCATCTCGAACAGCAAGGCGCGCTGGCTGTCCTCGCGGACCAGGCTCTGGGTCCAGAAGAACGAGGCATAACGGGTGCCGCGGGTGACTGCATTGACCTTGTGCAGGCTGGTGCCCGGGTAGAGCACCATGTCGCCGGCGGGCAACTTCACCCGCTGGGTGCCAAAGGTGTCCTGGATCTCCAGTTCGCCGCCGTCGTATTCGTCCGGGTCACTGAAGAACAGGGTCGACGACAGATCGGTGCGCACCCGCTCGACGCTGCCTTTGGGCTGGCGCACGGCGTTGTCGATATGAAAGTCGAAGCTGCCGCCGGCGGTGTAGCAGTTGAGCAGCGGCGGAAACACCTTGTGCGGCAGCGCGGCTGACATGAAGCGCGGATTTTTCCACAGCCGGTCGAGCATCGCCGCGCCGATTTCCTGGGCCAGCGCATGCCCCTCGGGCAATTGCAGATTGTGCTTGGCCTTCGCCGACTGGAACCCGGCGGTGATCTTGCCATCCGCCCAATCGGCCTGTTGCAGAGCCTCGCGAATGCGCTGCACCTCCTCACGGGAGAACAAGCCGGGAATGTGCAGCAGCATGGCGCGATACCTGAAAGTCAAGGGATCGCAATGGTATTGATTCTTATTGATGATGTAAAACCGGCATGACGAACGAGAACGTAAAAACCGTAAGGACAAATTGTAAAGAATGTAAATTAAGTGCAAATAGCAATAAATCGCAATTGTTAGAAATACCTGTTTACCCTATATTCCGCGTCCTCAAATCCTTGGGGAGGGGAATTCACCATGTCACGTCAACTACCACAATCACCGGTCAGCACGCCGCGTTTGCTCGCTTCTGCCATTGGCGTGGCGATCACCGCCAGCTCCGCCGGCCACATGGTTTTCGCCGCAGAAAAGACCGACGCGAAGACTTCCGGCAATGCGATCGCGCTGGACGCCACCAGCGTGACCGGTGAAGCGCAGGACTCGACGTCCTATCAGGTTGAAAAGGCATCCTCGCCCAAGTACACCGCGCCGTTGATTGACACCCCACGTTCCGTGACCGTGATCCCGCAACAAGTGCTCAAGGACACCGGTGCCCTGAACATGCAGGACGCCCTGCGTACCGTGCCCGGCATCACCTTCGGCGCTGGCGAAGGCGGCAACCCGCAAGGCGACCGTCCGTTCATCCGTGGCTTCGACGCCCAGGGTGATACCTACCTGGACGGCGTGCGCGACACCGGCTCGCAGAGCCGCGAAATCTTCGCCGTTGAATCGATCGAAGTCAGCAAGGGCCCGAACTCCGCCATTGGCGGGCGTGGCGCAGCGGGCGGCACCGTCAACCTGGTGAGCAAGAAGGCGCACCTGGGCGATTCGTTCGACGGTGGCTTCACCTACGGCTCCGACCAGACCCGCCGCTACACCCTGGACGGCAACTACCAGTTCAGCGACAGCGCCGCTGGCCGCCTGAACCTGATGAGCCACGAAAGCAATGTGGCCGGCCGTGACAGCGTCGACTACGACCGCTGGGGCGTGGCGCCTTCCCTGGTCTTCGGCCTGGGCACCGACACCCGCGTCAACCTCGACTTCTACCACCTGGAAAGCAACGACACGCCGGATTCGGGCATTCCGTACACCATGCCAGCGTCGGGCAAGTCGGCTGATCGCACCAAGTCCAATCCGGACAAGCCGTACGCCGGCGGTGACAGCAGCAACTTCTACGGCCTGACCGACCGCGACTTCCGCAAGACCCGTACCGACACCGCGACCTTCGCCATCGAGCACGACCTGAGCGACGCGCTGACCGTGAAGAACACCCTGCGCCACGGCAGCAGCATGCAGGACTACATCCTGACCCAGCCGGACGACAGCAAGGGCAACGTCAACAACGGTACCGTGTGGCGCCGCGCCAACACCCGTGTCAACAACACCGACACCACCACCAACCAGACCGATCTGTTTGGTGACGTGTACATCGCCGGCTTCAAGAACAGCTTCTCCACCGGCATCGAGTTCAGCCGTGAAGAAAACGAAAAGTCCGGCTACAACGTCGACACCGACACCGTGCCAGGCGGCAGCGCCAACACCAACTGCACCCCGTCGATGGTCGGCGCACCAAGCGGCTACAACTGCACCTCGCTGTCCAACCCGACCCCGAGCGATCCGTGGAACGGCGCGATCTCGCGCAACTACGCCGGCACCGACACCGATGCCAACACCCGCGCCATCTACCTGTTCGACACCCTCGAGTTGTCGGAACAATGGCTGGTGAACATGGGCCTGCGCTACGACCACTTCGACACCCAATACAAATCCTACAACGCTGCCGGCGCCACCACTTACAAAGGCAAGGACACCAGCGAGTTCATCACTGGCCAGTTCGGCGTAGTCTACAAACCGGCGGAAAACGGCAGCATCTATGCGTCCTACGCCACCTCCGCCACGCCGCCGGGTAACTACGTCGGTGAAGGCATGGAAGGTAACGCGCTGGGCGGCACACCGGACCGCGCTGGCAACCAGATCAAGAGCGACATGGAGCCGGAAACCACCAAGAACTACGAAATCGGTACCAAGTGGGACCTGCTGAACGATCGCCTGTCGCTGACCGCCGATATCTTCCGCACCGAGAAAGACAACGCCCGCGTCCAGGTTGACTCGACCACCTATGAAAACGCCGGCAAGACCCGCGTCCAGGGTATCGAGCTGTCGGCCACCGGCAAGCTCACCGACAAGTGGCAAGTGTTCGCCGGCTACGCCTACATGGACAGCGAGCAAGTCGACGGCGGCCCGCTCAGCGTGACCGACGGCAACGAACTGCCGAACACCCCGAAAAACAGCGCCAGCGTCTGGACCACCTACCAGATCACGCCGAAGCTGACCGTCGGTGGCGGCGCGTTCTATGTCGACGACGTGTTCGGCAGCGTCGCCAACACCACCATGGTCGATTCCTACGTTCGCTACGATGCAATGGCCGCCTACAAGCTGACCAAAAACATCGACCTGCAACTGAACGTGCAGAACCTGACCGACGAGACCTACTACGACAAAGCCTTCTCGACCCACTTCGCCAACCAGGCGGCGGGCCGTACGGCGTTGCTGAGCACCAACTTCCACTTCTGATGGAAGTCTGAACACCCAGGCCCCGTTCATCTCGATGAGCGGGGCCTTTGTGCGTAAAAGGCAAAGCCTGCCGGCAACCCACGGCATAATGCGCGCCGTGAAAATTCTCTGAACGAAACAAGGCGGTCGATGTGTTGAAGAAAACCCTGTTCCAGCTGCACTGGTTCTTCGGCATCAGCGCAGGCCTGGTTCTGGCCTTGATGGGCTTTACCGGTGCCACGGTGTCGTTTCAGGACGAGATCATGCGGGCCATCAACCCCCAGGTGCTGCGGGTGGAAAAGCTCCCGGCCGGGGTGTTGCCGCCGGTTGAGTTGGTGGCCAAGGCCGAAGCGCGCGAGGGCAAGAAAGTCGCGATGCTTTGGGTCGACACCGACAGCGGCTATGCCGCGCGCCTGTTCTTCACCCCGCCGCCGGGGGAACGGCGCGGGCAGATGCGCTACGTCAACCCGTACACCGGCGAATTCACCGGCGATGCCGTGGGCCAGGACTTCTTCGGCCTGATGCTGCAGTTGCACCGTTTCCTGGCGATGGGCGATACCGGTCGGCAGATCACCGGCGCCTGCACCCTGATCCTGATCTTCTTCTGCCTGTCCGGGCTGTACCTGCGCTGGCCGCGCCAGTGGCAAAGCTGGCGCGCCTGGCTGACCCTGGACTGGAAGAAAAAAGGCCGCAGCTTCAACTGGGACCTGCACTCGGTAGCGGGCACCTGGTGCCTGCTGGCCTACCTGCTGGCGGCCCTGACCGGCTTGACCTGGTCCTACGAGTGGTACAACAAGGGCGTGACCCGACTGCTGTCCGACGCCCCGCAAAACGAGCGCGTGCGCCAGGGTCGCGGCGGCCCACCACCGACCGGGCCAGCTCCGGTGGCTGATTACAACGCGATCTGGAGCAGCATCTACAGCGCCGCCGGCCCGGACCTGAGCGCCTACAACGTGCGCATGCCGCCGGTGGCCGGCCAACCGGCGACCGTGTTCTACCTGCTGAAAACCTCGCCTCACGAGCGCGCGCTGAACCAGATCAGCCTCGACCCGGCCACCGGGGTGATCAAGCGTCACGATCGCTACAGCGACAAGAGCTTCAAGGCGCAACTGTTGACCAGCGTCTACGCGCTGCACGTCGGCAGTTATTTCGGCCTCGCCGGCCGCATCATCCTGATGGTCACCTCGTTGCTGATGCCGCTGTTCTTCATCACCGGCTGGCTGCTCTACCTTGACCGTCGACGCAAGAAACGCCAGATCAAACAGGCGCGTAAAGACCTCGCACCCAGCGCCAGCAACACGCCGGCCTGGTTGATCGGCTTCGCCAGCCAGAGCGGGTTTGCCGAGCAACTGGCCTGGCAGACCGCCAGCCAACTGCAGGCGGCCGGCATGCCGGTCAAGGTGCAACCGCTGGCGGCCGTCAGCGAACAAGATCTACGTGAATCGAACCACGCATTGTTCGTGGTCAGCACCTTCGGCGACGGCGAAGCGCCGGACAGCGCCCGCAGTTTCGAGCGCAAGGTGCTGGGCCGCGCAGCCAGCCTGAGCAGCCTGAACTATGCGGTGCTCGGCCTGGGTGATCGCCAGTACCAGCACTTCTGCGGCTTCGCTCGGCGCCTGCACCAGTGGCTGGCGCAGCACGGCGGCACCACGCTGTTCGCCCCGGTGGAAGTCGACAGCGGCGATCCCTACGCCCTGCGCCACTGGCAACAGCAACTCGCTCAATTGACCGGGCAGGCCCCGGCCGAACTCTGGCAGGCCCCGAGCTATAACAACTGGACCCTGGCGCGCCGCGAGCTGATGAACCCCGACAGCAGCGGTTCCGGCGTGTACATGCTGGGCTTGAGCGCACCTGATAACAGCAGTTGGCTGGCGGGTGATCTGGTGGAAGTGCTGCCACGCAATTGCCCGTGGGCGGTCGAGCATTTCCTCGATGGCCTGGGCATCGCCGGTAAAGCCTCGGTGCAACTCGATGGCCTGCAGGAAACCCTGGAACAGGCCCTTGCCAGCCGTCAGTTGCCGGACAACCGCGCACATCTGGTGGGCCTGCACGCCCAGGCGCTGGTCGATGCGCTAGTGCCGCTGGCCATGCGCGAATACTCGATCGCCTCGATTGCCGCCGACGGCGTGCTGGAGCTGATCGTGCGCCAGGAGCGCCACGCCGACGGTAGCCTGGGCATCGGCTCCGGCTGGCTGACCGAGCACGCACCACTGGGTTCACCCATCAGCCTGCGGGTACGGCGCAACAGCAGCTTCCACCTGCCGCCCTCCCCGGTGCCGATGATTCTGCTGGGCAACGGCACCGGCCTGGCGGGTCTGCGCAGCCTGCTGAAAGCGCGGATCGCCGACGGCCAGACGCGTAACTGGCTGCTGTTTGGCGAGCGCAATCGTGAGCACGACTACTTGTGCCGCGAGGAGTTGGAGAGCTGGTTGATCGAGGGTGACCTGGAAGGGCTCGACCTGGCCTTTTCTCGGGATCAGGCTGAGAAAATCTACGTCCAGGATCGATTGCGCGAATCGGCGTCGCTATTGAAAACGTGGCTGGCCGACGGCGCAGTGATCTACATCTGCGGCAGTTTGCAGGGGATGGCGTCGGGGGTGGATCAGGTGCTCAACGAGGTGCTGGGCCCTGACGAGGTCGAACGGTTGATCGAGCAAGGGCGCTATCGCCGGGACGTGTACTGATCCACTCATGAACCTGTAGGAGCGAGCCTGCTCGCGATGAGGCCAGCACATTCATCGTTGAATGTGAGGCCGCCATCGCGAGCAAGCTCGCTCCTACAGGTGTCATTGAGTCAGGCGCTTGCGGGTTCAGCCGCCAGCTCCACCGCCTCCGGCCGCTTGACCAGCGCATACACCACCGCCGTCAGCAGGCTGCCGGCAACAATCGCCAGCAAATACAGCAACGCATGGTTGATCGCATTCGGGATCAGCATCACGAACAGGCCGCCATGCGGTGCCATCAGTTTGCAGCCGAAGTACATCGACAGCGCACCGGTCAACGCGCCGCCGGCGATGCTCGCCGGAATCACCCGCAGCGGATCCTTGGCGGCAAACGGAATCGCCCCTTCGGAGATGAAGCACAGCCCCAGCACCAAGGCAGCCTTGCCGGCTTCGCGCTCGCTCTGGGCGAACTTGCGGCGGGCGATGAAGGTGGCGATGCCCAGGCCAATCGGCGGCACCATACCGGCGGCCATGGTCGCGGCCATCGGCGCATAACTCTGCGAGGCCAGCAGTCCCACCGAGAACGCATAGGCGGCCTTGTTGATCGGCCCGCCGAGGTCGACGCACATCATGCCGCCGAGCAATACCCCCAGCAGAATCGCGTTGGTGGTGCCCATGCTGTCGAGGAAGTGGGTCAGGCCGGCAAGCATCCCGGCCACCGGTTTACCCACCACATAGATCATCACCAGACCGGTGAACAGACTCGCCAGCAGCGGGATGATCAGGATCGGCTTCAACGCTTCCAGGCTTTGCGGCAACCGCGCATAACGATTGATCGCCTGCGCCGCGTAGCCGGCGAGGAAGCCGGCAATGATCCCGCCGATAAACCCGGCGCCGAGGGTGCTCGCCAGCAGCCCGCCAATCATCCCCGGCGCCAGGCCAGGGCGGTCGGCGATCGAATAGGCGATGTAGCCGGCCAGCAACGGCACCATCAACTTGAAGGCGCTGTCGCCACCGATCTGCATCAGCGCCGCAGCCAGCGTGCCCTGCTCCTTGAACGCCTCGATGCCGAACACAAACGACAAGGCGATCATCAAACCGCCCGCCACCACCATCGGCAGCATGAACGACACGCCGGTCAGCAGGTGCTTGTAGACCCCGGTCTTCTCTTGCTTGGACGCCACCTTGCCAGCGCTGGCGGCGCTCTCCTGCTTGCCTTCGGCCAGCGCCTTGTTCAGCGTCGCCTCGGCCTGCTTGAGGGCGATGCCGGTGCCACAGCGATAGATTTTCTTGCCGGCGAAACGCTCGGTCGGCACTTCAATGTCTGCCGCCAACAGCACCACGTCGGCCGCTTCGATGGCCTCGGCGCTCAACGGATTGCGCGCGCCGACCGAGCCCTGGGTTTCCACCTGCAGCTCATAGCCCAGGCGTTTCGCGGCTTGCTGCAAGGCTTCGGCGGCCATGAAGGTGTGGGCGACGCCGGTCGGGCAGGCAGTGACCGCGACCAGCCGTGGTGCGCTCTGAGCCGTAGCGACCGGCTCGACTTGTAGCTGCGGCGGGCTGTAGATCTGCGCCTCTTCAGCGCCCCGGCGCAACACCGCATCGACGTCCTGCAGGGCCTGGGATGGCGTGCTCTGGAACAGGCGCTTGCCGACGAAGCGCGACAGGTCCAGCGTCCCGGTGCTGACCAGCAACACCCACTCGGCTTCGTCGAGCGTGGCGGCTGATAACTGGCGCTCCGGGTGCGCCGCGTCGTGCACTTCAACGCTGGTGCTCCAGCCCTGGCGCTGCGCTGCTGCATCCAGCAAGCGCGCGCAGAGCACACTGGTGACCATGCCGTTGGGGCAGGCAGTAACAATGGCTAACTTCATGACCAAGCCTCTTATTGTTCTGTCAGGGGACGCACGCGCACCCCCTGTTCGAGCTGCGCCAGGTGCGCGGTGTCGTTGATGCCGAAACCGATCTGGGTCACCGCCAGGGCGGCGATTGCGGTGGCGGTGCGCAACGTCTGCTCCGGCGTGTCAGCACTCAGCAGACCGTGGAGCATGCCCGCCAGCAACGAGTCACCGGCACCGACCGTGCTGGCGACGCTGACCCGCGGCGGTGTGGCATGCAGCGCCGAGCCGACGCTGAACCAGTTCACGCCCTCGGCGCCATTGGAAATCACCACATGCTCGATGCCCTGGGCATGCAGGCGGCTCGCCGCTTCGGCCTGGGCCGCGGACGAAACCACGGCACTACCGAGCACGTCGGCCAGCTCTTCGGTGTTGGGTTTGATCAGCCACGGCCCGGCGCCAAGGCATGCCTTCAGCGCTTCGCCGCTGGTGTCGAGGGCAACCTTCAGGCCCTTGGCCTTGAGCCGCAGCACCAACGCCTGCAACCACTGCGCGCTGACACCGCGGGGCAAGCTGCCGGCAACCACAACGGCGTCATGGCCGTGGGCTATCTGCTCCAGCCGATCGAGCAAGTCCTGTTGGGCGACGGCGCTGATCACCGGCCCAGGACCATTGAGGTCGGTGATGCGTCCATCGTCCTCGGCCAACTTGATGTTGCTGCGGGTTTCCCCGGCGACCCGGATGAAGGCATCGACAAATCCGCGCCGGGCAAACAGCGCCTCGAACGCCTGCAGGTTGTCCGCGCCGAGAAAGCCACTGACGGTCACCTGATGCCCCAGATCGGCCAGCACCTGGGCGACGTTCACCCCCTTGCCGGCAGCATGGGTGTGCATCGCCGTGCTGCGATTGACCTGACCGGCCGCCAGGCGCGGCAACTGCACCGTGAGGTCCAGGGCCGGGTTGAGGGTCAGGGTTAAAATACGGGCCATTACTGCGTCTCCACTAGCGTGCGCACTTCCTGCGCGCTGCCCACGGCCAAAGCCTGGCGGGCCAATTCTTGTGCCTGGGTCAGGCTCAACTCGCGCACCCGGGCCTTGACCTCCCCGATACTGCGCGCGCCGACGCTCAACTCATCCACACCCAACCCGACCAGCACCGGCACCGCCAGCGGATCGGCCGCCAGCTCGCCACACACACCGACCCACTTGCCATGGGCATGGGCGGCGCGCACGGTGATGTCGATCAGTTGCAGGACCGCCGGATGCAAGCCATCGGCCTGGGCCGACAAGGTCGGATGACCACGGTCGATGGCCAGGGTGTACTGGGTCAGGTCATTGGTGCCGACGCTGAAAAAGTCCACCTCTTTGGCCAGCACCGGCGCCAGCAAGGCCGCCGACGGCACCTCGATCATGATCCCCAGTTGCAGGTCCGTCACCGGTATTTCCTGGCGCAGACGCTCGGTCATGTCCCGCGCCTGACGCCATTCTTCAACGCTGCCGACCATGGGAAACATGATCCGCAGCGGACGATTGTCGGCGGCGCGCAGCAAAGCACGCAATTGCGCTTCCATCACGTGCGGACGTTGCAGGGTCAGGCGAATGCCGCGCACGCCGAGGAACGGGTTTTCTTCCTTGGCAATCGGCCAATACGGCAGCGGTTTGTCGCCACCCACATCCAGGGTGCGTACCACCAGCGGCCGCCCAGCGAGGCCATCGAGCACCCGACGGTACTCGGTTTCCTGGGTGGCCTCGTCCGGCAACTGCGGATGGGCCATGAAGATCAGTTCGGTGCGCAGCAGGCCGATGCCTTCGGCGCCCTGCTCCACCGCGCCCGTCACGCCGGCGCTTTCACCAATGTTGGCAAACACTTCGACAGGATGTCCGTCACGGGTCACCGCCGGTTGATGACGCTGCTCGGCGGCGGCCTTGAGGCGTTGCTCACGGGTATCACGCTCCTCGCTGGCTCGCTGCAGGGTCGCGGCATCGGCATCCACATGCAGGCGACCGCGCTGCGCGTCGAGCAACAGCGGCGTGCCCGGGGCCAACAACAACACAGCGGCACCGGCGCCGACCAGCGCCGGAATACCCAGGGCCCGGGCGACGATGGCGCTGTGGGCAGTGGCGCCGCCGCGGGCGGTGAGAATGCCGGCCACGCGGGTCGGGTCGAGGCGCGCGACGTCGGAAGGGCCGACCTCGTCCATTACCAGGATGTACGGCTGGTCCGGCTCGCTCGGGGTCTGGATCCCGCACAGTTGCGCCAGCACCCGCCGCCCGATATCACGCAAGTCCGCCGCGCGTTCGGCGAGCAAGGCGTCCTGCAAGGATTCCTGCTGACGCGCCGCGGCGTCGATCACCGCCATCCACGCGGCCTCGGCACTCTCGCCCTGCTTGAGGCGGGTGTCGACTTCGTCCGTCAACTCCGGGTCGTCGAGCATCTCCTGGTGAGTGATGAAAATCTCCCGAATCGCCTTGGCCTTGCTGCGCTGGATCAGCCCTTCGATGTCGCTGCGCACCTCAGCCAGCGCGCCATGCAGACGCTCGCGCTCATGCGCCGTGGATTCGCCGCGCAACGGGTAATCGATCGCCTGCTGGACCTGGATATGCGCCGGGCCGATGGCAATGCCAGGGGCCGCGGCAATCGCCGGAATCTGGCTACCGGAAGCCGGTGCAAGGAGGACTTCGGCCATTTCGGTCAGGGTTTCGCGCGGCTCGCTGAATGCCGGCAGCGGTTCGATTTCCTCGCCCAGCCCCTCTTCAATCGCCGCCAACAACGCCGGCAGTGCGTCGGCGGCAATGCTCGGCTCGGCAATCAACTCCAGCACCTGGCCACGCCGAGCGCCGAGGCTCAGCAGCTTGCTCAGGCTTTTTGCCGAGACCGCACTGTCCTGGCCGTCAACGATGCGCAGGCGAATCTCACCTTCAAAACTTTTCGCCAACTGCGCGAGGATTTTCGCCGGCCGCGCATGCAGGCCATGGGCGTTGGCCAGGGCGATCCGCGCGCTGGGCCAATCGGCCGGCAGCTCACCACCGAGCACCTCCAGCACCGCACGGCGGCTGGTGGCGCGCCCCAATTCGTGGCCACGGCCTTCGATCAGCAGCGCGCACAGGCGTTCGAGCAAGGCTTGATGAGCTTCACCCAGGCTGGCCAGGCAGAACAGGCCGCTCAACGGCTGGCCCAGGTAGCGGATCGGTTTGTCCGGCGTGACGAAGGCCAGACCCGGACGTTTGACCGTCTGTTCGCTGTGCAACCACCACAAGCCATCGCCCAGGGGCAACGCCTCGACCTGTTGCAGCACCGCCGAGAAACCGTTGCTCACGCAATCGGCCTGGCGCAGCAGACGGGCGCCGCGCCACACCAGTTCCTCGAAATCGTCAGCGGACACGCCCAGGCCGATCATCTGCGCATCCAGCGCCAGTTCCTGGGGTGCGCCCTGCAACAATTTGAGCAAGGCTTCGGCGCTGCTGGCGCGGCGCAACGCCTGGCCGAGGTCGGTTTCACCGAGGGCGCGGGTGAGCAATTGCAAAAGACGCAGGTGTTCGTCGGATTTGGCAGCGATGCCGATGGCCAGGTAGACGATCTGCCCGTCGCCCCAGTCCACACCTTCAGGGAATTGCAGCAGGCGCACGCCGGTGGTGTGTACCAGGTCGCGGGTGTCGGGGGTGCCGTGGGGAATGGCGATGCCCTGGCCGAGAAAGGTCGAGCCCTGGGCTTCACGCGCCTGCAAACCCGCGAGGTAACCCTCGGCCACCAGGCCGTCGGCAACCAGTTTATCGGCCAGCAGGTGCAATGCAGCGGCTTTATCCACAGCGCTCTGGCCCATGGATATCTGCTCTATGGTGAGCTCGAGCATGCTTTCTCCTTTTTGGTGCCGGGGCACCAGGTATTGTTTTGAATGAATCAGCTTAGGCTTTTATACGAACAGTTTTTCAAGGCATCCTTTGGCGGTTTCGCGGCAGCACCGGCAAAAGGACGAATACTGTAGAAAATACGCCTGCTGAATCGTTTAATCTAGCAAAGTGCGCACGTTACTCGATAATCTTTCAGGCATGAAGCCCAACCGGTCGGATGCGTGCGACATTGGTCTGCTGCCTTAATCAGGTAGGATTGGCGAAAATGTCGGGGCAAGCTCGAAAAAACAAGGAATTCCCGAGTTGAAACTCAGTGATATCGCCCAGTTGGCCGGTGTGTCCGTGACCACCGCCAGCTACGTCATCAATGGCAAGGCCGAACAGCAGCGCATCAGCAACGCCACGGTCGAGCGGGTTCGCGCCGTGGTCGAGCAACATGGCTTCACGCCCAATCCCCAGGCGGCCGGGCTGCGCAGCCGGCACACCCGCACCCTGGGCTTCATCCTGCCCGACCTGGAAAACCCCAGTTACGCGCGTATTGCCAAGCTGCTGGAACAGGGCGCCCGGGCCCGTGGCTATCAATTGCTGATCGCCAGCTCCGATGACGCCCCGGACAGCGAGCGCCAGTTGCTCAAGCTGTTCCGCGCCCGGCGCTGCGATGCCTTGTTCGTCGCCAGTTGCCTGCCGGCCAGCGACGACAGCTATCGCCAGCTGCAGGCCAAGGGCTTGCCGATCATTGCCATCGACCGGGTCATGGAACCCGAGCATTTCTGCTCGGTGATCAGCGACGACCGTGAAGCCAGCCTGCAACTCACACGCAGCCTGTTGCAACCCGAACCGCGGCAGATTGTACTGCTGGGCGCGCGCCCCGAACTGAGCATCAGCCAGGACCGCGCCGCCGGCTTCCAGCAGGCACTGGTCGACTTCAAGGGCCAGGTGCTGGTCGAACATGGCGAGTCGTTCAGCCGTGAAGGCGGCCGCCAGATGATGGAAGAGCTGCTGCAACGCCTCGGGCATTTGCCGGATGCGCTGGTGACCACGTCCTACGTGCTGCTGCAGGGGGTGTTCGATGCGTTGCACGATTACCCGCTGAAAAACCGCCCGCTGCGCCTGGGTACCTTCGGTGATACGCAATTGCTGGACTTCCTGCCGCTGCCGGTCAACGCCATGGCGCAACAGCATCAACTGATCGCCGACAAGGCCCTGCAACTGGCCCTCGCCGCGGTCGAAGAAGATCATTACCAGCCGGGTGTGCAAGCCATCGGCCGGACGTTCAAGCAGCGCATTCACCAGGACTGAGCCGTGGAGCTGATCGACAGCCACACCCATCTGGATTTCGCCGATTTCGATGAAGACCGCCCCGCGCTGCTCGCCCAAAGCCGCGCCCTGGGGGTGCGGCGCATGGTGGTGCTGGGGGTTTATCAGCGCAATTGGCAGCGGGTGTGGGAGCTGGTGCAAAGTGATCCGGACCTGCACGCCGCCTTCGGCCTGCACCCGGTCTATCTCGACGAACACCAGCCCGACGACCTCACGCAGTTGGCGGACTGGTTAAGCCGCCTGGCCGGTCATCGGCAGCTGTGCGCGGTGGGAGAGTTCGGCCTCGATTACTACCTGCCAACCCTGGATCGCCAGCGCCAGCAACCGCTGTTCGAAGCGCAACTGCAACTGGCCAGCGATTTCCAGCTACCGGCGCTGCTGCACGTACGGCGCAGTCATGCTCAGGTCATTGCCACCTTGAAACGCTTCAAGCTGCAACGCGGTGGGATCATCCACGCCTTCGCCGGCAGCCGGGAGGAAGCGCTGGAGTACATCAAGCTCGGCTTCAAACTGGGCCTGGGCGGTGCTGCCACCTGGCCGCAAGCCTTGCGCATGCACAAGGTGATCGCCAATTTGCCGCTGGACGCGGTGGTGCTGGAAACCGATTCACCGGACATGGCGCCGGCCATGTACCCCGGGCAACGCAACAGCCCTGCCCACCTGCCGGCGATTTGCGCCGCCCTGGCCGCAATCATCGGTATCAGCCCGCAGCAGCTGGCCGCCACCAGTACCGTCAACGCCTGTCAGTTATTCAACTGGTAGAGGTGTCGGTGTGAGCCTTGGCGGCTTGCAGGATCAAGGTCAGGTGCTGGCGCCGCCGGGCAATGAGCATGACCACAAAGTAGATGAACACCGCGATCAGCGAAAAATTCAGTTGCTCGATCACCGTCAGCAGTCCGATCCACTCCATGACCAGCGCCACCAATAGCGCCGTGGCGATCATCACCCGCAAGCTTGCCCGCAGCATTGCCAATGAGTCGAGGCCCCTGAGTCGCTTGATCTGGGTCGGACAACTGAGGCGCAGGGCTTTCCGGCAGTGACTGCAAGTGAAGCTCTCATTGATGGCCATGGCATTGAGTTCCCACGGCTTGAGTTCCAGGGTGGACTGGCAGTGAGCGCAACGCCCCTTGATACCCAGAGATGCAGCTGTCATGGCCGTGTCCTTCATAGGCTTATGGTTTTGTCAGCGCAAGTAGAGCGGTGAACACCCTTTTATTGAAGACAACAATCCCGATCCTGCCGCAAAACAGGATCGGGACTACTCGTACAAGTAACTTGTACTACAGACGCTTCATGGGTTCATACCCGAAATGCACTAATCAACTGCTTCAATTGCACTACCTGGGCCGATAAGGCGCGGCTGGCATCTTCGGTCTGGTGCGCACCTTCGGCAGTACGCTCACCGGCGTGATTGATCTCGACGATGTTCTGGTCGATGTCATGGGCGACGGCAGTCTGCTGCTCGACGGCGGCGGCAATTTGCTGGTTCTGATCGACGATCATGCCCACCGCGCCGAGGATGTTTTCCAGGGCTTTCTGGACTTTTTCCGACTGCCCAACCGTGCCACTGGCCATCTGATGACTGATGCCCATGGCTTTCACCGCCGCGCCTACGCCACCGTGCAATTTGCCGATCATTTGCTCGATTTCTTCGGTCGACTGCTGGGTGCGCTTGGCCAGGGTCCGCACCTCATCGGCCACCACCGCAAAACCGCGACCCTGCTCACCGGCCCGCGCCGCCTCGATGGCCGCGTTGAGGGCGAGCAGGTTGGTCTGCTCGGCAATGCTCTTGATCACCTCCAGCACGCGGCTGATGGACTGGCTGTCGCTGGCCAGTTGATTGATCACCAGCACCGAGGCGTCGATTTCCTGGGCCAGTTGGGCGATGCTGCCTTGCTGGGACTCAACCAGGCCGCGACCGCTGATGGTTTCATCATTGACGCTCTGCGCACTGCTCACTGCGGCTGCAGCACTGCGCGCGACCTCCTGAGCGGTAGCCGACATCTGGTTCATGGCCGTGGCCACCTGTTCAATCTGCGAGCGCTGGCCGGCCACCGCCTGGTTACTCTGGGCCGACACACTCTGCACTTGTCCGGCCTGACGCTCGACCTCGTTGACGGTTTTGCCCACCAGCTCGATCAGGTCATGAATCTTCGCCACGGTGCCATTGAACACATTGCCCAACTCCCCCAGTTCATCGCGACTGTGAGCGTTGAAGGTCACCGTCATATCACCGCCCGCCACCTTGTCCATCACCCCACCCAGGCGTTTGAGGGTGGTGCGGGTGGAGGCGTAGAAACCGCCATACAGGTAGAAAATCAGCACGAACACCACAGACAACGCTACCGCCTGCAGGACCATATGCGTGCGGTTCTGCTCCAGGCGCTGCTGCAGTTGCACGGCAAGAAACTGCAGCGTCGCCTCGTTGAGCTGGTAGGTCTTGTCCATCAGGCCGGTGGCCTGGTCGTAGAACCCCTGCCAGGGCGCATCGAGGGTGTCAGCCATCACCACCTGCTCTTCAAACAGCTCGCTGGCTTGCTTGAGGGTGGCCTGGCTGGCATTGGCCACCGACTCCAGAGCCTGGCGTGCGGCAGTGCTGGCACCCAATGCGTCCTGAACCTTGAGCCCATACTCGGCCTGGAGCTTCTCCATCTGCGCCAGCAATTCATCGAAGCGCGTCGAGGAGGCCGAATTGAGGAAGCCCTGGCCCAGGGAGTACGCGCCCATGGCGCGGCCATCGCCGATGATCTGGGTGATACGCGGGGTGACCGTGGTCAGCAGCTCACTGAGTTGGCGAATATCACTTTGATTGTCTCGACTGAGGCCGGCCTGGCTGGCGATCAATTGCCCGAAGATTTGTGCATTGCCCAGCAGCTTGCCGATCAGCGCGCTTTTGCTTTGCAGGGAAGTCTCCGCCTGTTGCGCCTTGAACGCGGCGAGCATTTCGTCGCGCTTGCTCTCGAAGACGCGGACCTGCTCCGGATCGCTGCTCATCGCTGACAGATTTTGCAGACGTTCGAGGATTTTCTGCTCAAGGGTGCGGATGGTCGCTTCGATCGCCCCGGCCTTGCCGGACTGGCCCAGGGTGGTGTTGATCTGCACCAGATTGTTCAAGGTTTCCAGGTCGTGGCGCAGGGCCAGGCCGCTGCCGAGCAGGTCGAGACTCTGCAGCTCTACCCGGGTACCGTGGAATTCACGATAGGAGTCGCGCACCAGATAGAAGTTGGTGACCAGCATGGGTACCAGGAACAGCACACTGATCAGGCTGAACTTCATGCCGAAGCTCAGGCGATTCATCAGGGCCACGGCGGGATAGAGCAAACTCTTCACAAGAAGTCCCCCTTTCGTTTCTTATTTTTATGAGCAGGCGCGCAGACACGGCAGATAGCCACTACGGCGCGCTGCTTCTGTATAACTTAAATCGGCGGGAGTTTTTGTAACTTAAGGTTAACGGTCGGCGCGAGACGTCGAATGGACCGTCTCGCTGACCAACGGGAGGCTAACAATCCTTCAGAGCAGTACTGTCCACAGGGCAAAGCCGGCGTACCAGACCACGGCCGCGCGCAACAGCAACTCCCAGAGCTGATCCAGGCTGTTGATGCCTTCGGGCCCTGTGACCGGCGGCGGTATCTCGCCGGCGACCTTGCCGGCCTTGTCGATCAGTTGCGCGGCGCTGATGTTCCAGTTCAACAGCTCGTGGAGCATGACCCGGCTGACCGCGACGAAGTTGCCGACCAAGGCAAAACTCGCCGCCAACAGGCGCACCGGCAACCAGTCGAAGGCGTGCCGGAGCTGGCCCGCGCGCTCGGCGACCGCAGGATTCTGGCTGTGCTCAGCCGCAAGGGCCAGCAAGCGATAGCTCAGGGCCGCCACCGGTCCGAGCAGGAAGTACCAGAAAATCACCGCGAAAAAGCTCTGGTAGGCCTGCCACAACAAATGACTCTGGACTTGCTGCAGCAGCTG
The DNA here is from genome assembly GCF_057814275.1 of Pseudomonas sp. F007. Lineage (NCBI taxonomy): Bacteria > Pseudomonadati > Pseudomonadota > Gammaproteobacteria > Pseudomonadales > Pseudomonadaceae > Pseudomonas > Pseudomonas sp. F007. The sequence goes on from NZ_JBVATA010000013.1 coordinate 28,640, forward strand.
TTCGCCACTGTCGGCGCAGATACTCAGGTCACGCTGGGCGACATGCGCCGCCGCTTGCAGGTCTTCGCGGCGCCAGGCGTCCCGAAATGGCCCCAGTTCGCCGAGCAGGTCGCCACGCCCCAGGCTGTAGATCACCACCAACAAGTGCACGGGCAATGCCAGCAAGCCATAGGCCACTGGTTCCAGCACCAGCAGCAACAGGCCGAGCAAGGCCACCGGCAGCACAATCAACAGCACCACTACCAGCCAGGGCCGATTGGCCAGGCGCGGACTGCTTTCCAACTTGCCCAGCTCCCGTAGCCAGCCGCCATCACGCTGCAGTCGATGGCGCAGCGCCGAGAATTTCTCGATCCATACAGCCAGCAACAACACCACAAAACTCATTGTGTTTCTCCTTGCTCCAGCGCAGCACGATAGCGCGCCCAGTCGAATGCCGGCCCAGGGTCGGTCTTGCGTCCCGGGGCGATGTCGCTGTGGCCCTGGATACGCTCGGTGGTGATGGCGCTGTACGCAGCCTGCAACTGCCGGGTCAGGGCCGACAGCGCCCGATACTGGGCGTCGGTGAACGGCAGATCATCGGTGCCCTCCAACTCAATGCCCAGGGAAAAATCATTGCAACCTTCGCGCCCGTCAAACAGCGAGATACCGGCGTGCCAGGCGCGCTCGAGACAGGAGACAAACTGGGTGATGGCACCGTCACGCTCGATCAGAAAGTGCGCCGACACGCGCAGGTCTGCAATCCCTGCAAAGTAGGGATGTTCGGTGACATCCAGGCGATTCTGGAAAAATTCCTGCACCTTGCCCGTGGCGAATTGCGCCGGGGGCAGGCTGATGTTGTGGATCACCAGCAGGGAAACTTCACCTGAGGGGCGGGCATTGAAGTTGGGTGACGGGCAGTGCTGCACCCCATCAAACCAACCGCTCGCGCGGTCCAACTGCATACGGGTTCCTTCGACAACGGCTTTGACAGCTTTCAGTATGCCGTGATCGCCCCCCCGGTTGCGATCACTTGCCCTATAATCGGGCCACTTTGTTTGTGGAGCACGTTATGCCGAATCTACGCCTCGCCGACCTGACCGCCGAAATCGAAGCCAACGTGCGCCGTGCGTTGCTGGAAGACATCGGCAGCGGCGACATCACTGCGCAGCTGATCCCCGCCGAGCGCCTGGCCAAGGCCACCATCATCACCCGTGACGCCGCGGTCATCAGCGGTACCGCGTGGGTCGATGCGGTGTTTCGCCAGCTCGATCCCCGCGTTGCCGTGCATTGGCAGGTGCGCGACGGTGAGCGGGTCAATCCCAATCAAGTGCTGTTTCACCTCGAAGGCCCGGCTCGCTCGCTACTGACCGGCGAGCGTTGCGCGTTGAACTTCATGCAGTTGCTCTCCGGCGTGGCCACCCGCGCGCAATACCTGGCCGACTTCGTCGCCGACACCCAGGTCAAACTGCTCGACACCCGCAAGACCCTGCCGGGACTGCGCCTGGCGCAGAAATACGCGGTGACCTGCGGCGGCTGCCACAACCATCGCATCGGCCTGTATGACGCGTTCCTGATCAAGGAAAACCACATCGCCGCCTGCGGTGGCATCGCCCAGGCCATCGCCGCCGCGCACAAGATCGCCCCGGGCAAGCCGGTGGAAGTCGAAGTGGAGAATCTGTCGGAGCTCAAGGAAGCTCTGGCTGCAGGCGCCGATATCATCATGCTCGACGAACTGAGCCTGGATGACATGCGCGAAGCCGTACGCCTGAATGCGGGCAAGGCCAAGCTGGAAGCCAGCGGCGGGGTCAACGAAAGCACCTTGCGGCCGATCGCCGAAACCGGCGTGGACTACATCTCGATTGGGGCGATGACCAAGGATGTCAAAGCAGTCGATCTTTCGATGCGTCTGGCGATTTGAGAACAGCTAGAAGCTGCAAGCTACAAGCGGCAAGTCAAGGCAGACTTGCCGCGTCTTGTAGCTTGAAGCTTGCCGCTCGCAACTGCATCTAAACTACAAGATTGTTCATCTCGCAGTACTCTTCCCACTCGACGCCCAGCACTTCTGCCGCTTCCTTGTGCAAGACAAGGCGCTGCGCTTCGAACTCTTCTGGCGTCGAAGTGTACTTGAGGGTCAGCTCCCACGGCTGCAAGCCCTGGGCTTCGGCTTCATCCTCGAACGCCCACTGGATCTGATCTTTCTGATCGTCAGGACTCAAGTCCTTGATCTCTTCAATCAAATCTGGCGTTTCCAGTGCGTACTGCTTGAGTGCTTTTTCGTGCCTGGCTTCTTGGCTCAATGTCTTGTCGGTCATGACGTTCTCGTTGATCTGGGGAATGGAAGATGGATGTGGATCATCAAGGATCTCTCTGACGCAAATAAACCGCGTGCTATCTGGCTTACCTGGCCTTCGGAACCATTCGGGATCATTTGAAAACAAGCGGTGCCTGGTGCCTGGACTGGAATCGAACGGCACCTTCAAACACCCGCGTTTGTCGGCTTCCTTCGAGGCTGTATCAAGGCAAAGCCTTCCCAACTGAAAACTACCCTATCGGAAGGGCTTCCAACTGTACCCAACCAGTGCCAATGAATACCAGTAAATGGCGGATAAGTCATGAGTGGCGCAAACCTGGCTGCGATTGCCCTGCACAATAAAAAACCCGGATCTTGCGATCCGGGCTGTCCAGATTTGACCCAGGAGAAGTCAGGTGCCTATCACCATGGAGTAGGCTCCAGCGGGCCGACGCCGGCACCTTCGCCGTTTCGCAGGAATGGCAGGTGCCAGAAATCATTAGGGACGATCGGATCGCCTGGCATGACATTTTCCGGAAAGATGAATTCAAAGACTGGCGCCAGATACTGTCCTGGAATCAGACCGTTAGCCACTTTCTGGTTGTCGGCACTGGCCGCTACAAGACACGCGTCGATGTTATCCGGTGTGCACATGGAACGCGCCACGACACGCAGGGTACGGGTTGGCTGGCTGAGAAGGCCGAGGGGCGCCTTGGTCGCCCGCAGCCTGGCACGCTGCGGCTGGGCTCCCGAGAACTGTGTCGTGATGCCACCCGTGAAGCCCAGGCAATTGGCAGCAAGCGGCAACGTCGCGGGGTTGCACTCACCCGTCATTTCATAAGGTGTCACCCAGCGGTTGGTTTGCTTGCCGCTCGCGTCGACGTCCACCAGGTAGATGTCGACGGGTGTCCGCACGTCGGTCGTCGAGGTTTCCAGGAACATACGATCCTGGGTTTCCTGAAGTGCGCCATTGACTGCGGTCGGCGAAGGGTCGGCCGTGCCAATGCCGAACTCACCGATAGCCAGATAGCTCGGTTTGGTACCGGGCTGGGTATAGATACCGACGTTGGCCTCAATGGTGTGCGCCGAAATAAGGTCCGCAGCGCCGTTGTTCGATTTGACCAACGTGCCGGAATAGGTGATGAAGTCGCCGACCTCGAACGGCGCCTGCTGGGTCGCATCGGGTTCCGTCGCTGAGGCGATTATTGCGTTGGTGGGTTCCTTCATGACGTACTGGCTGCAATAGGTCTGGCCCACGCTCGGAGGTGTAAGGTCTCCGGAACTGGGTATCGGTACGCCGGCCTGCGCGAAGTTGCGGCAGTTGTTGGTGGTTGTCGCAGTCGCGGCAAGTGGCCGGTTTTTCTGCGGGCAAAGTGGGTCGCCATCCGCCGAGCGAGGTACGCACATCGGGTAGCCCGTGGCGGCATGGATGGTCGGGTTGGCATCATCGACGGAGAATCGCGCATCCGGGGTATGGGCCATGCCGAAGCGCCCAAACGGGTCGTTGATCTGAATGATCGTCGGCTTCAACGGATCGCCACTGTCAACTTCGATGTTGCCGTTCACATAGTCGATTCGGCTGATATAGCCTTGGCCGGAGTTGGCTGACTGCTGAGAGACAAAGATCAGCCCGGCGACTTTATCGAGTTCGGTACTGGGCGGTGCTTTTCGCAGCACCGTATTGCCAATCACATGAATCTCGTACGACGGGTAGGGCGCAGGGAATTTATTGAGAACCAGGCCAAGCGGCGACGCCCTTCCTCCATTGACGAATTCGGCCCAGGTCAAGGTGTTGGCCGGCATCTGGATGATAGTGTTGCAAGGTACTTTTATCGTGACACCGTTGACCTGGACCGTACCGCCATATCGGCTGGGGTCGGTGGTTTTTGGGCAGCCTGCTTGGGTGGCATCCACGGCCACGGTCATGTCTTGAATGAAGCCGGTCACGTCAAACCCGTGAATGGCCTTGGGATCCGTGAATACCGGGTCAGGAAGCGTGGCGACTGGATTGGGCGCTGTTAAGCCCTTGGTTGGGGGTTTGGCGGTCCCTCCGCCGCCCCCTCCTCCCCCGCCACCAGGTGCCCCTTTGGCGGCATAAGCAGCGCCGCCGCCGGCAAGGAGCATTGCCAAGGCGAGCGCACTGACAATCAGTGCGGGACGAATGATGGCGCCTGTCGAGTGTTTAGGGATTGGAGGCGCGGCAAGCGATCTGGATTGTGCAAATAAGCCCATGGTGCTCTCCGAGAGTGGACGGGATCAGATACCGGTCATTTGCTCGTCTAGGGGGTCATGCACTGGGTCCCGCTCAACACACTCAGAGCAGGGCGAGCATTGCATGGGCTCGATGAAGAGGGATGAACGATTCAGATGAGTACCGTCGGTACGCAATCACCCCTTCAACCTCCAGATATCCGGAAGGCGCTGTGCTGGCCGGTTTTGGACACAGTCGCCAAACAGAAATCCTGAGCCTGTGGGGTGCAGAGCCGCTTTCGTGCCAGACTGAAACAATTAGATACAATTAGACGCAAGCACTTGTCGCAGAGCGGTCCGCCGAAGAATGGCGCAAACGATGGTGCGTTGGATCGCCCAACTAGGGGGGGCCATCCCCCCAGATGCGGGTGAGCTGCGAGTCATCATGAGGAAGGCGCCATAAAGCGGGGGCTTGGCAAATGACGGACAACCAGAAAGCCACTCGATGCGGATAACTTGGACTTGCGGAGGGTTCAGGCAACAGCTGAATTCATTGATTGGTGCCCGAGACAGGAATCGAACCTGCGACCTTCGCGTTACGAGTGCGCTGCTCTACCGGCTGAGCTACACGGGCGGTGGGCTAAACCTAGCACTGACCTTGGGGTCAGGCAACTTCCCGCGGATGACAATTTCCTGCGCACAAAAAAATGCCCCGCAGCTTTCGCTGCGGGGCATTTTTTACAAGGTTGTAGCGCTCAAACGTTGGGGTTAATTAAACGCCCGACGCTTTAGCTGCTGCTACGTCCTTGATGGACAGCTTGATACGGCCACGGTTGTCCACGTCCAGTACCAGCACTTCCACTTCCTGGCCTTCTTTCAGGATGTCGGTCACTTTCTCAACACGAGCGTCGCTCAGCATCGAGATGTGAACCAGGCCGTCCTTGCCAGGCAGGATGTTGACGAATGCGCCGAAGTCGACGATGCGCTCAACCTTGCCGACGTAGATCTTGCCGATCTCGGCTTCAGCGGTGATGCCCAGGACGCGCTGACGTGCTGCTTCAGCCGCTTCCTTGGTTTCGCCGAAGATCTTGATCGAACCGTCGTCTTCGATGTCGATCGAAGCCTTGGTTTCTTCACAGATCGCACGAATGGTCGCGCCGCCTTTACCGATGACATCACGGATCTTGTCGGTGTCGATCTTCATCGCGATCATGGTCGGAGCGTTGGCCGACAGTTCGGTACGCGACTGGCCGATGATCTGGTTCATCTGGCCGAGGATGTTCAGGCGCGCTTCCAGGGCTTGGCCCAGAGCGATTTCCATGATCTCTTCGGTGATGCCCTTGATCTTGATGTCCATCTGCAGCGCGGTGACGCCTTTGGCGGTACCGGCTACCTTGAAGTCCATGTCGCCGAGGTGGTCTTCGTCACCCAGGATGTCGGTCAGGACGGCGAATTTCTCGCCTTCTTTCACCAGACCCATGGCAATACCGGCCACTGGCGCCTTCATCGGCACACCCGCGTCCATCAGGGCCAGGGAAGCGCCGCACACGGAAGCCATCGAGCTCGAACCGTTGGATTCGGTGATTTCCGACACCACACGGATGGTGTACGGGAACACGTCAGCGGCTGGCAGCATGGCCGAAACCGAACGACGGGCCAGACGGCCGTGACCGATTTCACGACGACCAGCACCACCCATGCGACCACACTCGCCCACCGAGAACGGAGGGAAGTTGTAGTGCAGCATGAACGGGTCTTTCTTTTCGCCTTCCAGGGTGTCCAGCAGTTGCGCGTCACGGGCGGTGCCCAGGGTTGCAACGACCAGGGCCTGGGTTTCGCCACGGGTGAACAGTGCCGAACCGTGGGTCTTCGGCAGAACGCCGACTTCGATGTTCAGCGGACGCACGGTGCGGGTGTCGCGACCGTCGATACGTGGCTTGCCGTTAACGATGTTTTCGCGGACGGTGCGGTATTCGATTTCACCGAAAGCCGCTTTGACTTCGCTGGAAGAAGGCTGGCCTTCTTCGCCGGACAGCTTGGCAACCACTTGGTCACGCAGCTCGCCCAGACGCGCATAGCGGTCGGCCTTGATGGTGATGGTGTAGGCCTGGGAGATCGCTTCGCCGAACTCGGCACGGATAGCGCCCAGCAGCTCGGTGGCTTCTGGAGCCGGGGCCCAGGTCCAGGTTGGCTTGGCAGCTTCAGCGGCCAGTTCCTTGACGGCGTTGATCACCACCTGGAACTCGTCGTGAGCGAACAGTACGGCGCCAAGCATCTGGTCTTCGGTCAGCTCTTTGGCTTCCGATTCAACCATCAGCACGGCATCCGAAGTACCGGCAACGACCATGTCCAGGCTCGAAGCAGCTTGCTGCTCGTAAGTCGGGTTCAGCAGGTAGCCGGTGCTTTCGTGGAAAGCAACGCGGGCGGCACCGATCGGGCCGTCGAACGGAATGCCCGAGATAGCCAGGGCAGCCGAAGTACCGATCATCGCAGCGATGTCCGGATCGGTCTTCTTGCTGGTGGAAACGACGGTGCAGACAACCTGCACTTCGTTCATGAAACCTTCTGGGAACAGCGGACGGATCGGACGGTCGATCAGTCGGGAAGTCAGGGTTTCTTTCTCGGAAGGACGGCCTTCACGCTTGAAGAAACCACCAGGGATCTTGCCGGCGGCGTAGGTTTTTTCCTGGTAGTGAACAGACAGAGGGAAGAAGCCCTTGCCTGGATCAGCTTGCTTGGCGCCAACCACGGTCACCAATACGCTGACGTCGTCGTCAACGGTGACCAATACTGCGCCGGAGGCCTGACGGGCGATACGGCCAGTCTCGAGGGTAACGGTCGACTGACCGAACTGGAATTTTTTGATTACCGGGTTCACGGTGTCCTACCTTCTTTGTGGCTCTTGGGGGAACTGGTTTCTTGCGAATTCTTGGGCAACCCCGGGAATCGGCCCGGCCTGTATTGTCCTGGTAAAACGTGTGTCCAGATAAAACTTGAGGCTGGGAGCCTGCCCTGCGCCCGTGGGAAACCCACCGACGCAAGACAGACAACCAACCTCTAGCGCAATCGCTGATTAGCGACGCAGACCCAGGCGAGCGATCAGAGCGCTGTAACGGCTCACGTCCTTGCCTTTCAGGTAGTCCAGCAGCTTGCGACGCTGGTTTACCATGCGGATCAGACCACGACGGGAGTGGTGATCTTTACCGTTGGCCTTGAAGTGACCTTGCAGCTTGTTGATGTTGTGGGTCAGCAGTGCAACTTGCACTTCTGGAGAACCAGTGTCACCAACAGCTTGCTGGTAGTCAGCTACGATTTGAGCTTTTTCTTGAACGTCGAGAGCCATGAGGCAATCCTTTTATCAGGAAACTGTTTCAGAAAAACAGTTTCAACAGGCCAGGGACAAATCCCTGTATCTATAAATGAGTGTTGACCGTGCCTGTTAACAGCCACACTCGCCAGCCTGCTGTTACACAGACCGGTTTTCGGTCATTCCGACCGAATCAAGCGACGCGGCGCAATGCGCCCGTCTTCGCTCACTTCACCGATACCGATGAAGCGACCATTGTGATCCTGTACGCGTACCATGCCAAATTTCGGTGCATCCGGGGCGCGTACCGGCTGGCCGTTGAGCCAGTAGAACGCGCTTGCCTCCGAGAACTGCAACAGTGGCCAATCCAGCAGGCCGCTGTCCGATGGCATCAGGAAGCGATCGACCGCCTCGTTGCCGCCTTCGGCATGTACCGCTTCCAACTCTTCCAGCGTGACCGTCTGGGCCAGGCTGAAGGGACCGGCCTGGGTACGTCGCAGTTCTGCAACGTAAGCGCCACAACCGAGCTGTTCACCAATATCTTCCACCAGGGTGCGGATATAGGTGCCTTTGCTGCAATCCACGGCAAAGCGCGCAGTGTCACCTTCAAAGGCCAGCAATTCCAAGCGCGCAATAGTAACAGATCGCGGTTCGCGCTCCACCACTTCGCCTGCGCGTGCCAGCTTGTACAACGGCTGGCCATCACGCTTGAGGGCAGAGTACATCGGCGGTATCTGACTGATTTGCCCACGAAAACCTGGCAAAACCGCTTCGATTTCGGTGCGACCAACGGTCACTGGGCGCTCCTGCAAAACCTCACCCTCGGCGTCCGCCGTGGTGGTGGTCTTGCCCAATTGCGCCAGGGTTTCATAGCCCTTGTCGGAATCGAGCAGGTATTGCGAGAACTTGGTGGCCTCACCGAAGCACAACGGCAGAACGCCAGTCGCCAATGGATCGAGGCTGCCGGTGTGCCCGGCCTTTTCAGCATTGAGCAGCCAGCGGACTTTCTGCAAGGCCGCATTGGAGGTGAACCCCAGCGGCTTGTCGAGCAGGATGATGCCGCTGACGTTACGACGGATACGCTTGACCTGAGCCACCGATTACTCCTTGGTGTCTTCGGCTTCTGCCGCAACCGAATGCTGGCTGTCTTCAGCCACTGCACGCTCGATCAAGGCCGACAGGTGCGCACCGCGCACGACGCTTTCATCGTAGTGGAAGTGCAACTGGGGAACGCTGCGCAGCTTCATTTCACGCGCCAGCTGCATGCGCAGGAAACCGGCGGCAGCGTTCAGCACCTTGATGCTCTGGCTGATTTCTTCGGCGCCATCCTGGCCCATCACCGTGATGAAGATCTTCGCGTGACCGACGTCACGGCTGACTTCAACTGCGGTGATGGTGACCAGGCCGACGCGCGGGTCTTTGACTTCGCGACGGATCAGTTGGGCCAGCTCACGCTGCATCTGATCGCCGATACGTTGGGTACGGCTGTATTCTTTTGCCATGTCTTGTTACCTGTTACTGCCTCACGGTGAAACCCGTGTGGTCTGAAAGCGGCAAACGCCCGGCCTGACAGATGCCAGACCGGGCGTTGCGTTTAGAGGCCGGGCGATGCGCCGTGCATTTGCATGCGGCTGCCCATCACGGCTCTTGAAGTGCGCGAGTTAGAGGCTGCGAGCAACCTGAACCTTCTCGAAGACTTCGATCTTGTCACCGACCTTGACGTCGTTGTAGCTCTTCACGCCGATACCGCATTCCATGCCGGCACGTACTTCGGAAGCGTCATCCTTGAAGCGGCGCAGGGATTCCAGCTCGCCTTCGAAGATAACGATGTCTTCACGCAGTACACGGATCGGACGGTTACGGTGAACCGTACCTTCGATGACCATACAACCGGCGATCGCACCGAACTTCGGCGAACGGAACACGTCACGCACTTCGGCCACACCGAGGATGTTCTCGCGAACGTCGCTGCCCAGCATACCGGTCAGGGCTTTCTTGACGTCTTCGATGATGTCGTAGATCACGTTGTAGTAACGCATATCCAGACCTTCCTGCTCGACGATCTTGCGCGCGCCGGCATCGGCACGCACGTTGAAGCCGAACAGTACAGCGTTGGAAGCCAGTGCCAGGTTGGCGTCGGACTCGGTGATACCACCGACACCGCCACCGACAACGCGCACTTGCACTTCGTCGTTGCCCAGGCCGTTCAGAGCGCCTTGCAGAGCTTCCAACGAACCACGGACGTCGGATTTGAGGACGATGTTAAGCGTCTTCTTCTCTTCCTGGCCCATGCTTTCGAAGATGTTTTCCAGCTTGCCGGCGTGAGCGCGAGCCAGTTTGACTTCGCGGAACTTGCCTTGACGGAACAGAGCCACTTCACGGGCTTTCTTCTCGTCGGCAACCACGCTCATCTCGTCGCCAGCGTCCGGGGTACCGTCCAGGCCGAGGATCTCGACCGGAATGGCCGGACCGGCTTCCTTGATTGGCTTGCCGTTCTCGTCGAGCATGGCACGCACGCGGCCGTAGTTCGAACCGACCAGAACCATGTCGCCCTGGCGCAGGGTACCGTCTTGAACCAGCACGGTTGCAACCGGGCCACGACCCTTGTCCAGGCGGGACTCAACTACAACACCACGGCCAGGAGCCGAAGGCGTGGCGGTCAGTTCCAGAACTTCGGCTTGCAGCAGGACAGCTTCGAGCAGTTCGTCGACGCCGGTACCCAGTTTCGCCGAGACCGGTACGAATGGAGTGTCGCCGCCCCACTCTTCCGAGGTCACGCCGTGAACCGACAGTTCGCTACGGATGCGATCGAGGTCGGCACCCGGCTTGTCGATCTTGTTCACCGCAACCACCAGTGGAACACCGGCAGCGACTGCGTGCTGAACGGCTTCAACGGTCTGCGGCATCACGCCGTCGTCCGCTGCAACCACCAGGATCACGATGTCGGTCGCCTTGGCACCACGAGCACGCATTGCGGTAAACGCGGCGTGACCAGGGGTATCGAGGAACGTCACCATGCCACGGTCGGTTTCAACGTGGTAGGCACCGATGTGCTGGGTAATACCACCGGCTTCGCCAGCAGCCACCTTGGCACGACGGATGTAGTCGAGCAGGGATGTCTTACCGTGGTCAACGTGGCCCATCACGGTCACAACCGGCGCACGGGAAACAGCTTCACCTTCAAACTTCAGGGACTCGGCCAGGGAATCTTCCAGGGCGGTGTCGCTGACCAGGGTCACTTTGTGGCCCAGCTCTTCAGCCACCAGCTGGGCAGTTTCCTGGTCCAGTACCTGGTTGATGGTCGCTGGGGTACCCAGTTTGAACATGAACTTGATGATTTCAGCAGCCTTGACCGACATCTGCTGGGCCAGATCGCCCACAGTGATGGTCTCGCCGATCTTCACTTCACGCACGACAGGGCCGGTTGGGCTCTGGAAACCGTGGGCGTTGCGTTTTTTCAGCTTGGCCTTGCCGCGACCACCACGACGGAAGCCATCGCTTTCTTCGTCGGTAGTACGTGGCGCAACGCGCGGTGCCGGCGCTTTCTCTTTGACCGAAGCACGATGCGGAGCGTTTTTGCGCTCGCCATCGCCACCGCCGCCACGACGATTGTTATCGTCGGCACGTGGTTTGTCCGGACGGCGCTGTTCGTCACGCTTGCGAGCGTCGGCTGCAGGTGCAGGAGCAGCTACCGGCGCTTCACGCACAGGCTCTGCCACTGGAGCAGGGGCGGCTACCGCTGCAACCGGAGCAGGTTGCGCAGCGGCTGGCTGGCGACGTGCTTCTTCTTCAGCGTTGCGCTTGGCTTCTTCTTCAGCCTTCTGACGGGCAGCATTTTCTACTGCGCGACGTTCATCCTGCTCGCGCTTGCGCTCGGCTTCGATTTCTTCCGGGCTGCGTTGCACGAAGACTTTCTTCTTGCGCACTTCAACGCTGATGCTTTTGCTGCCAGCAACACGCAGGGTGCTGGTGGTTTTACGCTGCAACGTGATCTTGCGTGGTTCTTCCACTTTCGCCTTGTGGCTGCTTTTCAAGTGAGTCAGCAGAGACTGCTTCTCACTGTCGGTCACATGTTCATCGGCGGCGGTGTGCGGCAGACCTGCCTCACGCATCTGCTGCAGCAGGCGCTCTACCGGTGTTTTGACCTCAAAGGCCAGTTGTTTCACCGTGACTTGCGTCATGCACTTCTCTCCTCAGGCCGCGCCTATTACTCGAACCAATGGGCTCGGGCGGCCATGATCAACTTGCCGGCACGATCATCGTCAATGCCGTCGATGTCGAGCAGGTCGTCAATAGACTGCTCGGCCAGGTCTTCGCGGGTAACTACGCCGCGCACCGCCAGTTCCATCGCCAAATCCTTGTCCATACCCTCAAGCGAGAGCAGGTCTTCGGCCGGATGGGCGTCTGCCAGCTTTTCCTCAGTAGCGATGGCTTTGGTCAACAAGCGATCCTTGGCTTGATCACGAAGATCGTTGACGAGGTCTTCGTCAAAGCCGTCGATGTTGAGCATTTCTTCCAACGGTACGTAGGCAATCTCTTCCAGGCTGGTGAAGCCTTCAGCAACCAGCACCTGTGCCAGGTCTTCATCGACGTTCAGTTCGTCCATGAAGTGACGCAGGATGTCGCCTGTCTCTGCTTCTTGTTTAGCCTGGATGTCCGATTCGGTCATCACGTTCAGGGTCCAGCCAGTCAACTGGCTCGCCAGACGCACGTTCTGACCACCACGACCGATGGCCTGAGCCAGATTGTCTGCGCCAACGGCGATGTCCATGGCATGGGCATCTTCGTCGACGATAATTGCCGCAACCTCGGCCGGGGACATGGCGTTGATCACGAACTGCGCCGGATTGTCATCCCACAGGACGATATCCACACGCTCACCGCCCAATTCACCGGATACCGCCTGAACGCGCGAACCGCGCATACCAATGCAGGCACCCTGCGGGTCGATGCGCTTGTCCTTGGAGCGGACGGCGATCTTGGCGCGCGAACCCGGATCACGGGAAGCAGCCATGACTTCGATCAGGCCTTCAGCAATTTCCGGCACTTCGATGCGGAACAGCTCGATCAGCATTTCCGGCGCGGTGCGCGACAGGATCAACTGCGGGCCGCGGTTCTCGGTGCGGATTTCCTTGAGCAGCGCACGCAAACGCACGCCAACCCGGAAAGTTTCGCGAGAAATGATGTCTTCACGGGCCAGCAACGCCTCGGCGTTGTTACCCAGGTCGACGATCACGTTGTCGCGGGTGACTTTTTTCACGGTGCCGGAGATGATTTCACCCAGGCGTTCGCGGTAGGCATCGACGACTTGAGCGCGCTCTGCTTCGCGAACTTTCTGCACGATGACCTGCTTGGCAGTCTGTGCAGCGATACGGCCGAACTCGATCGACTCGATTTTTTCTTCGACGACATCACCTACCTTGGCGCCAGGATGCGTTTCAGCAACCTTGCTTGGCCAGGTTTCAATGGCTGGATCGTCCAGATCGTCTTCTTCAACTACCGTCCAGCGACGGAATGTTTCATAAGCACCGGTGTGGCGATTGATTTCCACACGCAGATCGACTTCGTCCTCGAAACGCTTCTTGGTAGCCGTGGCCAAAGCCAGCTCCAGCGCTTCAAAAATCACGTTTGCCGGTACACCCTTTTCGTTGGATACCGACTCAACAACCAGCAGTACTTCTTTGCTCATCGTACGCCTCGCCTTTCGCAAGCCATTGGATCCGCGGGATCCGCAGTTTCTGGCACGTCTCAGTCAAAACTGGGAATAATGTTGGCCTTGTCGATCATATCGATCGGCAACAGGAACTCATGGTCGTCTACCTGCACCACGACATCCTGATCTTCTACACCGCGCAGAAGGCCCTGAAAGTTGCGTCGACCTTCAAAAGGCGAGCGCAGCTTGATCTTCACTTGTTCACCGGCAAATTTTGCAAACTGCTCAAGAGTGAACAGCGGGCGTTCCATGCCAGGCGAGGAAACTTCAAGGGTGTATTCAACGGAGATTGGATCTTCTACATCCAGGACGCCGCTGATCTGACGGCTGACAATGGCGCAATCGTCCACCAGCACTCCGCCTTCTTTATCGATATAAACGCGCAACATCGAGTGACGACCCTGAGCCGAAAACTCGATACCCCAGCATTCATAGCCTAGGGCCACGACCACCGGGGCCAGCAAGGCCTGCAACTCTTCTAGCTTGCTCGACACCTGAACCCCCTAGTGCATGTATGTGCATGCCATGAAAATAAAAAAATGGGCGTAATGCCCATCCTTGAAACGCCGCCGAATAGCGGCGTTGAAAGTGTCCAGCTAACAAAAAGCCCCTTAAAAGGGGCTCCTGAAACTGGTTGCGGGGGCCGGATTTGAACCGACGACCTTCGGGTTATGAGCCCGACGAGCTACCAGACTGCTCCACCCCGCGACAAAGCTGGGGCGGAAGTATACGACCGATCCCCTACAGGGTCAATGTAACCTTCCACCTGCAAGAAAGCCCGCAACAGCGGGCTCTCCTGACTAATTGGTACCGAGAAGGGGACTCGAACCCCTACACCCTATGGGCACAACCACCTCAAGGTTGCGTGTCTACCAATTCCACCACCTCGGCAATACTACGTTTGAAACCCTTCTTACTTTTGCTCTTGAGCTGGAGGTACGTCAGTCGCATTGGTTGCCGACTTTTGCTCTTCAAGCACCGGTACATCATCAGAAGCCGGTTTTTGCACTGGAACTTCCAGAACCGCTGGATTTGGCAAGCCTACCTGAGTCAGCTGATGAGCTTTCTCTTTAGCAAAGTAACCTAACCCTAAGCTGGTTATGAAAAAACCTGCGGCAAGTATAGCAGTAAACTTACTAAGAAAGGTAGAGGAACCTTGGCTTCCGAACACAGTATTTGAAGCACCTGCTCCGAAAGACGCGCCAGCGTCCGCACCCTTACCCTGCTGCAGCAATACCAGAGCTACTACGCCCAATGCACCCAGCAGATGAAAAACGACTACGACTGTTCCCAGCATTTTCTCAGTTTCCCGCGGCGCGACAGATCGCACCGAACTCATCTGCATTCAGGGAAGCTCCACCAATGAGCCCCCCATCGATATCCGGCATGCCGAACAGTTCGACCGCATTGGCCGCCTTCACGCTGCCGCCGTATAGAAGCCGCACACCTTGTGCCACTTCAGAATTCTCTGCCGCCAACTGCGCGCGAATGGCTGCGTGCACATCCTGCGCCTGTTGCGGTGAAGCAGTCAGCCCGGTACCAATGGCCCAGACCGGCTCGTAAGCAATTACTGCACTTGCAAACACACCAACACCCAGCTCGTCGATGATGCAACCCAACTGCTGCGAGACAACCTCAAGGGTCTTGCCGGCTTCGCGCTGCTCCAGGGTCTCCCCTATGCACAACACCGGAATCAAACCACTTGCCTGTGCCGCTGCAAACTTGCGAATCAGCACTTCGTCCTGCTCGCCGATTATCTGGCGGCGCTCGGAGTGCCCGACAAGCACCAGGGAACAACCTGCATCCACCAACTGAGTTGGCGAGACCTCACCGGTCAGTGCGCCTTGCCCGTATTCCACCGCAGAATTCTGCGCGCCGATCGAAATCGACTTGCCTTTCAAGCCATCAGCCACTTGGCCGATATGCAACAAAGGCGGGAATACCGCGACATCAACACCGCTCGGCAAGGCCAAGTCACGTAGGCCGTCGATCAGCTCAGCGACGCTGGCGCGGGTACCGTGCATCTTCCAGTTACCAGCTACCATAGGGCGACGCATGCTTTACCTCGTCGGTCAAAGTGGGCGCAGATGTTACCCAACCACATCTGCGCTGGCAAGCTGAAATCAAACAGAAACTTCAGCAACCAGTTTTGCCAGCTCTTCGGCGTAGCCGCGAACCACAGTTTCGTCCTCACCTTCGACCATTACCCGCACCAACGGCTCTGTTCCGGACTTGCGCAGCAAGACCCGACCACGTCCCGCCATGGCCTTGGTCACCCGCTCACTGGCTTCCTTGACTGACGCATGCTCGACAGGATTGACACCACCTGCAAAGCGCACGTTGATCAACACCTGCGGGCATTTGCGCAAGGCCTGGCGCGCCTGGGCCAACCCTTCGCCACGATCTTTCAATGCCATCAGCACCTGCAGTGCCGCAATGATCGCGTCACCGGTGGTGGTGTGGTTGAAGCAAACGATGTGACCGGAGTTCTCACCGCCGACCTTCCAATTGCGCTCCAGCAAATCGGCAATCACGTAACGATCGCCCACATTGGCCCGCACAAACGGAATCTTCAGGTCCTCGAGCGCCAGCTCCAGGCCCAGGTTACTCATCAGGGTGCCCACCACCCCGCCCTGCAGGGAGCCGCGCTCGTGCAAGTCGCGAGCAATGATGAACAGCAACTCGTCACCGTCGACGATGGCGCCGGTATGATCAACCATCAGCACCCGATCGCCGTCGCCATCGAAAGCGATACCCAGATCGGCCTGCTCGGCCAGGACCGCGGCCTGCAACTGACCCATATGGGTCGAACCACAGTTGTCGTTGATATTCAGGCCATTGGGCTGCGCGGAGAGTACGACAACCTCGGCCCCCAACTCGCGAAAGACACTGGGTGCGACCTTGTAGACAGCGCCATGGGCGCAATCGATGACGATTTTCTGCCCGGCAAAGCTGGTGCCGGTGGGCACGCTGCTCTTGCAGAATTCGATGTAACGACCCGACGCATCGTTGATCCGCGACACCTTACCGATCTTGCTCGACTCAACCACTGTCATCGGGGTATCCAGCAGTTCTTCGATCATCAGCTCGATTTCGTCCGGCAGCTTGGTGCCCTGGCCGGAAAAGAACTTGATGCCGTTGTCGTCATGGGGGTTATGCGAGGCGCTGATGACAATGCCCGCTTCCGCGTGGAAGGTGCGTGTCAGGTAGGCAATTGCAGGCGTAGGCATTGGCCCGAGCAGCATCACATCTGCACCCGCAGACGTCAGACCCGCCTCAAGAGCCGACTCGAACATATAGCCGGAAATACGCGTGTCCTTGCCCACCAGCACCTTGCAGGCGCCCATCTTGCGGAACGCCATGCCCGCAGCCCAACCGAGCTTGAGCATGAAGTCAGGAGTGATTGGGTAGGTACCGACCCGACCACGAATGCCGTCGGTGCCAAAATATTTCTTAGTCATAAGTGCTCCATCATTCTTATTCGGCTGATTCTACTGCTGCGATCATCCGTACTACGTCCACTGTTTCGGCCACGTCATGCACCCGCAGGATGCGCGCACCCTTGGTCAACGCCAGGGCGGCAAGTGCCAGGCCTCCATGCAATCGCTCGCCAACCGGGCGATTCAACGCATGGCCAATCATGCTTTTGCGCGACACCCCTACCAGCAGCGGACGACCAAGCTGATGCAGGTCTTCCATGTGTTTGAACAAGCTCAGGTTGTGTTGCAGGGTTTTCGCAAAGCCAAACCCCGGATCGAGGATAATCCGCTCTGCGGGAATACCCACGGCAGCACACTGCGCAACGCGCTCGGCAAGAAACTCGCCGACCTCGCGTGTTACATCAGCATAGTGGGGATTGTCCTGCATATCGCCCGGTTCGCCGAGCATGTGCATCAGGCACACCGGCAGGCCGGTGGCGGCAGCAGCATCCAGCGCACCGTCGCGACGCAGAGAGCGAACATCGTTGATCAAGCCCGCACCCAATCGCGCCGTTTCACGCATGACCGCCGGCGTGGAAGTATCGACCGAGATAATGACATCAAGTTCACGATGGATCCGCTCGACGATCGGCGCCACGCGCTCCAGCTCCTCCAGCGGCGAGACCGCTCGAGCACCTGGCCGGGTCGACTCACCCCCGACATCAATCAGGGTCGCGCCAGCGGACACCATCGCCTCGGCGTGTTTCAGGGCAGCATCAAGCTGACTGAAACGACCACCATCAGAGAACGAATCGGGAGTGACATTGAGAATACCCATGACATGCGCACGGGCCAAATCAAGAACCCGGTTGCCGCAAGGCAACCGGGTCGAGGACTGAACAGAGTTCATTTCAAGCCTTATACGTCGGCAGCCGGGCCACCGATAGGGGTTTGCGGACGCTCATCCTGTACCACTGGCGGAGTACTGGAAGTACCCGTACCACCCGACCAGTCACGCGGCTCACGTGGCGGACGACCCGCCATGATGTCATCGATTTGCTCGGCATCGATGGTTTCGTACTTCATCAGCGCATCGGCCATTGCATCCAGCTTGTCGCGATTGTCCGTGAGGATCTGCTTGGCCGTGCCGTAGCACTGGTCAATGATACTGCGCACTTCGGAGTCGATCAGCTTGGCCGTCTCGCCGGAGAAGCTGGCGTGTTGACCACCGCCGCCACGACCCAGGAACACCTCGCCTTCTTCCTCGGCGTACATCAATGGTCCGAGTTTTTCCGAAAGACCCCACTTGGTCACCATGTTCCGCGCAATCTGGCTGGCGCGCATGATGTCGTTCGAGGCACCGGTGGTGACACCATCGAAGCCCAGGGTCATTTCTTCCGCGATACGACCACCGTACAGCGAGCAGATCTGGCTGATCAACGCACGCTTGGACAGGCTGTAGCGATCTTCTTCAGGCAGGAACATGGTCACACCCAGCGCACGACCGCGCGGGATGATCGAGACCTTGTAGACCGGATCGTGCTCAGGCACCACTCGGCCGACAATCGCGTGACCAGCTTCGTGATACGCGGTGTTCTGTTTTTCTTTCTCGGACATGACCATGGATTTGCGCTCGGCGCCCATCATGATCTTGTCCTTGGCCAGTTCGAATTCCTTCATCTCGACAATACGCTTGCCGGCACGGGCAGCGAACAGCGAGGCCTCGTTGACCAGGTTGGCCAGGTCGGCACCGGAGAAGCCAGGGGTACCACGAGCGATGACCGCTGGAGCAACGTCGTCACCCATTGGCACTTTGCGCATGTGAACCTTGAGGATCTGCTCACGACCACGGATATCCGGAAGACCTACGACCACCTGACGGTCGAAGCGGCCCGGACGCAGCAATGCTGGGTCCAGCACATCCGGACGGTTGGTCGCGGCGATGACGATGATGCCGTCATTCATTTCGAAGCCGTCCATCTCTACCAGCAACTGGTTGAGGGTCTGCTCACGCTCGTCGTGACCACCGCCCATGCCAGCGCCACGATGACGACCGACGGCGTCGATTTCATCGATGAAGATGATGCAAGGTGCGTGTTTTTTCGCCTGTTCGAACATGTCACGAACACGGCTGGCACCGACACCGACGAACATTTCGACAAAGTCGGAACCGGAGATGGTGAAGAAAGGCACTTTGGCTTCGCCGGCAATCGCCTTGGCCAACAGGGTTTTACCGGTACCTGGCGGGCCGACCATCAGCACGCCGCGAGGAATGCGGCCACCCAGGCGCTGGAATTTGCCCGGATCGCGCAGGAACTCGACCAACTCACCCACCTCTTCCTTGGCCTCGTCGCAACCGGCGACGTCAGACAAGGTCGTCTTCACCTGATCTTCGGAGAGCAGGCGCGCCTTGCTCTTGCCGAAGCTCATCGGCCCGCCCTTGCCCCCAGCACCACCCTGCATCTGGCGCATGAAGAACATGAACACGGCGATAATCACCAGGATCGGGAAGCTGGCAACCAGCAGTTGAGTCCAGATGCTTTGCTGTTCAGGCTGCTTGCCTTCGACAACGACGTGATTGTCCACGAGGTCGCCGATCAGACCGTTGTCCTGGATCGCCGGACGAATGGTCTTGAAGCTGTCGCCATCAGTGCGCTTGCCAGTAATGACATAGCCATCAACGGCTACGCGCTCGACCTTGCCATCCTTGACCTGCTGGATGAAGTCGGAATAGTTGAGGGTCTGCGGCTCGTTAGGGCTGGAGAAGTTGTTCATCACGGTCACCAGGACCGCGGCGATGATCAACCACAGGATAAGATTCTTTGCCATATCGTTCAATTAACTACCCTCTGAAGCAAGCTCCGCAACTGGCGCGCGCTTCGCATGATATTCACCGGCCTAACTTACTACATTACGTACAGCTCTGGCAGGCGCCGTCTGTAACCCTTTGTGAAACACTTCCTACACAATATTCGCTTATGCACGCGAGGCGAAATATGAAAAACCTATCGCCCCGCCAAAAAACCTCGCCTTACTCGCTTTCGCGGCGGTAGCCCCAAGCCAGCATGTATTGCTCGCGAGAACTGCCACGAGAAGAATCCGGCTTGATCATCTGGATCTTGTCGAACTTCTTGCGCGCATCCTTCAGGTAGACATCGAAGCCTTCGCCCTGAAAGATCTTGATCACAAAATTGCCACCCGGCTTGAGAATCCGCTCCGCCAAATCAAGCGCCAGCTCGCAGAGGAACATGGCTTTTGGCATGTCCACCTCAGGCGTACCACTCATATTGGGGGCCATATCGGAAATCACAAGGTCCACCTGCGAATTACCGACGGCCTCGAGGATTTGCCCGAGCACGGCGTCCTCGGTGAAATCACCCTGGATGAAAGTCACATCCGGGATGCTGTCCATTTCCAGGATATCCGAAGCAATCAGGCGCCCCTGACCACCGATCAGCCGACTGGTGACCTGCGACCAGCCACCCGGGGCCGCCCCCAGGTCGACAACGCTCATGCCTGGGCGGATCAGTTTGTATTTCTCCTGGATCTCCAGGAGCTTGTAACTCGCACGCGAGCGGTAGCCATCCTTCTGCGCCTGCTTCACATAGGGATCGTTGACATGTCTTTTCAGCCAACCAAGGCTTGTCTTGGAACGCGCCACTGGGCACCTCGATGATTAGGGTCGTGATTAGTTGGGCGGATCAACGAGCCCTCGGGTAAAATGGCCGCCATTTTACAGAATCCAGACGAAAGGGTCAGATTATGCCGCTCACTCAAGAGCAGAAGAAACAGTACAAATCCATTGGCCACCATCTGAAACCAGTTCTGATTGTGGCAGACAACGGCTTGACTGAAGGTGTATTAGCCGAGCTTGAACGCGCCTTGGCGGATCACGAGCTGATCAAGATCAAGCTCAACATCCTCGACCGTGAATCGCGCCTGGCGTCCATTGCCGAACTGTGCAAGGTCGGCAAAGCGGACCTGGTTCAGGTCATCGGCAAGATGGCACTGATTTATCGCAAGAACTTCAGCGTAAACAAGCAACTGTCGAACGTCCACCGCTTCAAGTGATGAAACGGGTCAAGGGTGTGCTTCGCGCACCCTGCCACCCCATCCCGGGACCGGCTGCAACACCAGCAGCAAACCGGAAAAACCCAGCACCAGATAGCTGAACAGTGCCCATTGCTGCGCCTCGGGCCACTGGACACGCACCACGAAATACATCGTGCTTGCGTACAGCGCCATCAACAGCAGTTGCCCGCGAATATCGCGCCATAGACTGACAAGGCCCTTGGCCTGAACCAGCACCAGGATTTGAGACACCACGCACGCCGCTGAAAAACCGACCAGCAGCGCACTCAGCATGCTTGAAATTTCGTCGATCAGCAGCGGCGCCAGGCCAATTCGACCCAGCACCGGCAGCAGACCGATATGCAGCAGCCACAGGCCGCCGACCCACAACATCTGGGCCAGCTGCCAAAGCATCGCGCCCGCACGCAGCGAGCGCCAGCCTTCAGATATGGCGGACTTCAACAATCTCGTACTCGATAACGCCGCTTGGCGTTTTCACCGCAACCACATCACCCTCTTCCTTGCCGATCAAGGCACGGGCCAGGGGGGAGCCGACGGAAATCTTGCCGAGTTTGAAGTCAGCTTCATCCTCACCCACGATGTGGTAAGTGACGCTTTCATCAGTCTCGACGTTGGCGATTTCGACGGTGGTGCCGAAGATCACCTTGCCGGTATGAGGAATGGTCGTGACATCGATGATGACCTGATTCTGAATCCGGCCTTCAATGTCACGAATCCGCGCCTCGACCATACCCTGCTGCTCGCGAGCAGCGTGGTATTCGGCGTTTTCCTTCAAGTCACCCAACTCGCGGGCCGTTCCGATGTCCTGACTGAGCTTCGGACGAACGACCTTGGTCAGATGGGCGTGCTCCTCTTCCAGGGCTTTGGCGCCCTGGACGGTCATTGGGTATTTGATCATGCCTTCAATCCTGCATGCAGATCCTGCAAGCGGCGCACGGTCTTCTCGGGGCCGAACTTCAGCGCTTCGCAGATCGCTTCGCCAGCAGCAATGGTGGTGGTGCAGTAGATCTTGTGCTGCAAGGCGTTGCGACGAATGGAATAGGAGTCGGCGATCGACTGACGGCCTTCAGTGGTGTTGATGATCAGGGTGACTTCGTCATTCTTGATCATGTCGACCACGTGCGGACGACCTTCGGTCACCTTGTTCACACGACGTACTTTCAGGCCGGCAGCTTCGATCAGCTTGGCGGTACCCGCGGTCGCAACCACTTCGAAGCCGAGGTTGATCAGGTCACGCGCAACACCGGCAACCAGCGGCTTGTCATCATCGCGAACGCTGATGAACGCAGTACCGCCGGTCGGCAGCACTTCGCTGGCGCCCATCTGGGCCTTGGCGAATGCTTCACCGAAGGTGTCGCCCACGCCCATCACTTCACCGGTCGACTTCATCTCTGGGCCGAGGATCGGGTCAACGCCAGGGAATTTGGCGAATGGGAACACCGCCTCTTTCACACTGTAGAAGTTCGGGATGATTTCCTTGGTGAAGCCCAGCTCCTGCAGGGTTTTACCGGCCATCACGCGGGCAGCGATCATTGCCAGGGAAACACCGATGCACTTGGATACGAACGGTACGGTACGGGAAGCGCGCGGGTTGACTTCGATGACGTAGATGTCTTCGCCCTGCAGTGCCAACTGCACGTTCATCAGACCGACAACGCCGAGCTCCAGGGCCATTTTCTTGACCTGTTCACGCATCTCGTCCTGGATGTGCGCCGGCAGCGAGTACGGCGGCAGCGAGCATGCGGAGTCACCGGAGTGAACACCGGCCTGCTCGATGTGCTGCATGATTGCGCCGATCACTACGTCCTTGCCGTCGCAGACCGCATCCACGTCCATTTCGATGGCGCAGTTGAGGAAGTGGTCCAGCAGCACCGGGCTGTCGTTGGACACTTGCACCGCTTCACGCAGGTAGCGCTTGAGCTCTTCTTCTTCGTAAACGATTTCCATCGCACGGCCGCCCAGTACATAGGACGGACGCACCACCAGCGGGTAACCGATCTTGCTGGCGGCACGAATCGCTTCGTCTTCGCTGCGCACAGTGGCGTTTGGCGGCTGACGCAGGTTCAGGCGCTGAACCATCTGCTGGAAGCGCTCACGGTCTTCGGCACGGTCGATCGCGTCAGGGCTGGTACCGATGATCGGCACGCCAGCGGCTTCCAGGGCACGCGCCAGTTTCAGCGGAGTCTGGCCACCGTACTGAACGATCACGCCTTTCGGCTTCTCGACGCGGACGATTTCCAGCACGTCTTCCAGGGTTACTGGTTCGAAGTACAGGCGATCGGAGGTGTCGTAGTCGGTGGAGACGGTTTCCGGGTTGCAGTTGACCATGATGGTCTCGTAACCGTCGTCGCGCAGCGCCAGTGCCGCGTGTACGCAGCAGTAGTCGAACTCGATGCCCTGGCCAATACGGTTAGGACCGCCACCCAGGATCATGATCTTGTCGCGACCCGATGGCGCCGCTTCGCACTCTTCCTCGTAGGTCGAGTACAGGTAAGCGGTGTCAGTGGCGAACTCGGCCGCGCAGGTGTCGACGCGCTTGTAGACCGGGAAGATTTCCAGCTTGTGACGGTGAGCACGCAGGCTCTTCTCGGTCACACCCAGGAGCTTGGCCAGACGCTGGTCGGAGAAACCCTTGCGCTTGAGGCGGAACATCAGGTCGCGGTCGATGGCCGACAGACCCAGGGTCTTGACCTTCTCTTCTTCCTTGATCAGGTCTTCGATCTGCACCAGGAACCAAGGGTCGATCATGTTCATGCCGAAGATCTGCTCGACCGTCATGCCGGCACGGAAGGCATCCGCCACGTACCAGATACGCTCGGCGCCCGGCACGGTCAGTTCGCGCTTGAGCACGCTCATGCTTTCCGGGTTTTTCAGATCGAGCTTCTCATCCAGGCCGCAAACGCCCACTTCCAAGCCACGCAGCGCTTTCTGCAGGGATTCCTGGAAGGTCCGGCCGATGGCCATGACTTCGCCCACCGATTTCATCTGGGTGGTCAGGCGCGCGTCAGCCTTGGCGAATTTCTCGAAGGCGAAACGTGGCAGCTTGGTCACGACGTAGTCGATCGACGGCTCGAAGGACGCCGGGGTCTTGCCGCCGGTGATGTCGTTCGACAGCTCATCCAGGGTGTAACCCACAGCCAGCTTGGCCGCGACCTTGGCGATCGGGAAGCCGGTGGCTTTCGAAGCCAGGGCCGAGGAGCGGGAAACCCGCGGGTTCATCTCGATCACGACCATGCGGCCGGTGTCCGGGCAGATACCGAACTGCACGTTGGAACCGCCAGTCTCGACGCCGATCTCGCGCAGTACCGCCAGCGAGGCGTTACGCAGGATCTGGTATTCCTTGTCGGTCAGGGTCTGTGCCGGAGCCACGGTGATCGAGTCACCGGTGTGCACGCCCATCGGGTCGAAGTTTTCGATCGAGCAGACAATGATGCAGTTGTCCTTTTTGTCGCGGACAACTTCCATTTCATATTCTTTCCAGCCGATCAGCGATTCGTCGATCAGCAGCTCTTTGGTCGGCGACAGGTCGAGGCCGCGGGAGCAGATTTCTTCGAATTCTTCACGGTTGTAGGCGATGCCGCCACCGGTGCCGCCCATGGTGAAGGACGGACGGATGATGCACGGGAAGCCCAGGGTCTCGAGGACCGCGTTGGCTTCTTCCATGCTGTGGGCGATACCGGAACGCGGGCACGCCAGGCCGATGGATTTCATCGCCTTGTCGAAACGCGAACGGTCTTCAGCCTTGTCGATGGTGTCGGCGTTGGCACCGATCATCTCTACGCCGAACTTCTCCAGGACGCCTTCGCGCTCCAGGTCCAGGGCGCAGTTCAGAGCGGTCTGGCCACCCATGGTCGGCAGCAGTGCGTCCGGACGCTCTTTCTCGATGATCTTGGCAACGGTCTGCCACTTGATCGGTTCGATGTAGGTGGCGTCGGCCATGGCCGGGTCGGTCATGATGGTGGCCGGGTTGGAGTTCACCAGGATGACGCGGTAACCCTCTTCGCGCAGGGCTTTGCAAGCCTGGGCGCCGGAGTAGTCGAATTCGCAGGCCTGGCCGATCACGATCGGGCCAGCGCCGAGAATCAGGATGCTTTTAATGTCTGTACGTTTTGGCATGGGTTTGTCACTCAAATCCGCAGGTCAGTCGGCAAGCCGTCTTGTTCAATCTTTGACTTGAGGGGGCCGCCGTTGTCGGGACCGCCCTCAAGCTTCATTCCATCAAGGCCAGCGATCAGCGTCGCTTGGCCATCTCGTTGATGAAGCGATCGAACAGAGGCGCCACGTCGTTCGGGCCAGGGCTGGCTTCAGGGTGACCCTGGAAGCTGAAGGCGCTCTTGTCGGTACGCTCGATACCTTGCAGGGTGCCGTCGAACAGCGATTTGTGGATCGCCCGTACGTTGGCCGGCAGGGTTTCTTCGTCCACGGCAAAACCGTGGTTCTGGCTGGTGATCATCACCACACCGGAGTCCAGGTCCTGCACCGGGTGGTTGGCACCGTGGTGGCCGTGACCCATTTTCAGGGTCTTGGCGCCGGACGCCAGGGCCAGCAGTTGGTGACCCAGGCAGATGCCGAACACCGGAATCTCGGTCTCGAGCACTTCCTTGATGGCCTGGATCGCGTAGTCGCAAGGCTCAGGGTCACCTGGGCCGTTGGACAGGAACACGCCGTCCGGATTCAGCGCCAGCACGTCGGCAGCAGGCGTCTGCGCCGGCACCACGGTCACGCGGCAACCGCGCTCGACCAGCATGCGCAGGATGTTGGCCTTGACGCCGTAGTCGTAGGCCACGACGTGGTGCGGCAGTTCGCTGGCATCGATGGTGGCGTGGCTGTCGGTCTTCAGATCCCAGACAGTCGAGCGCCACTCGTATTGCTCTTTGGTGCTGACGACTTTCGCCAGGTCCATGCCCTTCAAGCCCGGGAAGCCGCGCGCCGCTGCAATGGCCGCTTCTTCGGAAATGTTGTCACCGGCCATGATGCAGCCGTTCTGCGCGCCTTTCTCACGCAGGATGCGCGTCAGGCGGCGGGTGTCGATACCGGCGATAGCCACCACGTTGTTGGCTTTCAGGTAGTCGGACAGGGACATCGTGTTACGCCAGTTGCTC
This sequence comes from Pseudomonas sp. F007, assembly GCF_057814275.1. Classification (NCBI taxonomy): domain Bacteria; kingdom Pseudomonadati; phylum Pseudomonadota; class Gammaproteobacteria; order Pseudomonadales; family Pseudomonadaceae; genus Pseudomonas; species Pseudomonas sp. F007. The sequence goes on from NZ_JBVATA010000013.1 coordinate 54,732, forward strand.
GCAACCAGTGGCAGGTCACGGATGACCAGGCCGGCAGACCACACACGGTTGGACTCGGCGTCTTCCGGCGTGGTGCCGGTGTTGCCGATGTGCGGGTAAGTCAGGGTAACGATTTGCTGGGCGTAGGAAGGATCGGTAAGGATTTCCTGATAGCCGGTCATGGCGGTGTTGAACACCACCTCTCCAACGGTCTGGCCGTCGGCTCCAATGGCTTCGCCACGAAAAATGCTGCCATCAGCAAGGGCGAGTATGGCTGGCTTAGTCAAGAAGACCTCCCGTAAATAAAGCCTGAAGGGGCGATCGCAGGTTGTAAAAAAGCGGAGTGACGTATGGACACGTCACCCCGCTTTTTTCACTGAATTATTCTGCGCGCTTTTAGTGGACACACTAAAGCTGTAGCTTACAGAAAAAGGGCCTTTTGGTCTACCGCCAATGAGCCTGAAAGGCCGGAGAATGCGACAGGTCGTCGCTTGGCGAGGTAAAAACGGGCTCGAACACTGAGCTCGAGCCCGATTTCGGGCGCATCTTACCGCAATTCGAGCACGTCTTGCATGTCATACAGGCCTGGTTCGCGCGCATCCAGCCACAGGGCTGCACGCACCGCACCCTTGGCGAAGGTCATGCGACTCGACGCTTTGTGCGTCACTTCCAGGCGCTCGCCCTCACAGGCGAACAGCACCGTGTGATCACCCACCACATCACCACCGCGAACCGTGGCAAAGCCGATGGTCTGGCGATCACGTGCGCCGGTATGCCCTTCGCGACCATAGACCGCGACCTCTTGCAGATCACGCCCCAGGGCATCGGCAATGACCTCGCCCATGCGCAGCGCAGTACCCGACGGCGCATCGATCTTGTGCCGGTGATGAGCCTCGATGATTTCCACATCCGCCTCGTCACCCAGGACCCGCGCCGCCATGTCGAGCAACTTCAGCGACAGGTTGACGCCGACACTGAAGTTGGCGGCGAAGACGATCGGAATGTCCTTGCCCGCATCCGCCAGCAACTGCTTCTGCGCGGCATCCAGGCCAGTGGTACCAATGACCATGGCCTTGCCCGCCTTGCGGCAGAACGCGAGGTTTTTCAGCATGACTTCCGGCAGGGTGAAGTCGATCAACACATCGAACTCCTCCGCCACCGCTTCCAGGTTACCCACCAGCGGCACGCCGATACGGCCCAGCGAGGCCAGCTCACCGGCATCGACGCCAATCAAGGTGCTGCCGGGGCGCACAATGGCCGCGGTCAGGCCGGTCAGCGGCGCGCGTTGCTGCACCGCCTCCACCAGAATCTTGCCCATGCGCCCGGCGGCGCCCATCACAGCTATACGTCGCATACCAGTTTCCTTACAGGTCGCCGAAGAAACGCTTCACGCCTTCGAACCAGCCGGTGGTTTTCGGCGAGTGGCTGTTATCGTCCGCCAGCGAGCTGCGGAATTCTTCCAGCAATTCGCGCTGACGACGGCTGAGGTTGACCGGCGTCTCGACCGCGACGCGGCACATCAGATCGCCCGCACCGCCGCCACGCACCGGCGCAACGCCTTTGCCGCGAACACGGAACTGCTTGCCGGTCTGAGTGCCTTCAGGAATTTTCAGTTTGACCCGACCATCCAGGGTCGGAATTTCCAGCTCGCCACCCAATGCCGCGTCAACGAAGCTGATTGGCACTTCGCAGAACAGGTGCTTGCCGTCGCGCTGGAAGATCGCGTGCTCACGCACGTTGATCACCACGTACAGGTCGCCGGTCGGCCCACCCTGGGTGCCCGCTTCGCCTTCGCCCGACAGGCGGATACGATCGCCGGTATCGACGCCAGCCGGCACTTTCACCGACAGGGTCTTGTACTCTTCGACACGCCCTTCGCCGTTGCAGGAGTTGCACGGGTCGGAAATGATCTTGCCCTGGCCATGGCAGCGCGGGCAGGTCTGCTGCACCGAGAAGAAGCCTTGCTGCATGCGCACCTGACCGATGCCGCCACAGGTCGGGCAGGTCACTGGCGAAGAGCCTTTCTTCGCACCCGAACCGTCGCATGGATTGCAGTTGACCAGGGTCGGCACACGGATATTTACCGTGGTGCCGCGCACCGCTTCCTCCAGGTTCAGCTCCAGGGTGTAGCGCAGGTCACTGCCGCGCTGGGCGCCGCCACGGGAACCGCCGCGACCGCCACCGAAGAAATCGCTGAACACATCACCGAAGATATCGGAGAAGTTCTGCCCGCCAAAACCGGCACCGCCGCCACCCATGCTTGGGTCGACACCGGCGTGACCGTACTGGTCGTACGCCGCGCGCTTGCTGGAATCGGACAATACTTCGTAGGCCTCGTTGGCCTCCTTGAACAATTCTTCCGACGCTTTGTCGTCAGGATTACGGTCCGGGTGGTGCTTCATCGCCAGGCGGCGGTAGGCCTTCTTCAGGTCTGCTTCGCTTGAGCCACGCTCAACACCCAACACTTCGTAATAGTCACGCTTTGCCATAAGTCTTTGCACTCTTAAGGACGTCCGGCAAACCCCTCCTGAGCCTTGCCAAACTCGTTGAGCCCCAATACAGGCCCGGACCCAACTCACGTCAATTCAACGATCCTGGTCTTTGATGGCTGCAGGGTCAGCGCCCTGCAGGTGCGGTACTCATGAGCCGGGAAGCAGGAGCATTCCCGAGCGCACCGCCAGCACCCGAACACTGTCGCATGCTGTAAAAATTCGTCTACTCCAGACACGCCAACGCGGGAGCAAGCTCCCGCGCGGCGACATCCTACCAGTCACCGCACAAAGGCAGTCAACCGGCCGACCAACTACTTACTTCTGGTCTTTGACTTCTTCAAACTCGGCGTCGACAACGTCATCCGCCTTCTGAGCCGACTCACCTTGCGCGGCTGCGCCTTCAGCTGGCTGAGCCTGTTCGGCGTACATCTTCTGCGCCACTGGAGCGGAGACTTTCGACAGCTCTTCAACCTTGGCTTCGATGGCAGCCTTGTCGTCGCCTTTGACGGCGGCTTCCAGGGCAACCACTGCCGCTTCGATTGCAGTCTTCTCTTCAGCGCTCACCTTGTCGCCAGCATCGGCGATCATCTTGCGAGTCGAGTGGACCAGCGCATCACCCTGGTTACGGGCAGAGGCCAGCTCTTCGAACTTGCGGTCTTCGTCGGCGTTGGTTTCAGCATCGCGAATCATTTGCTGAATTTCTTCCTCGGACAGACCGGAGTTGGCCTTGATCACGATCGACTGAGTCTTGCCGGTGGCCTTGTCCTTGGCGCCTACGTGCAGAATGCCGTTGGCGTCGATGTCGAAGGTCACTTCAATTTGTGGCACGCCACGTGGTGCTGGTGGAATCTCGGCCAGGTCGAACTTGCCCAGAGACTTGTTCTGCGCCGCTTGCTTACGCTCACCTTGCAGCACGTGAATGGTCACAGCGCCCTGGTTGTCATCGGCAGTCGAGAACACTTGCGATTTCTTGGTCGGAATCGTGGTGTTTTTCTCGATCAGCGCAGTCATCACGCCGCCCATGGTTTCGATACCCAGGGTCAGCGGGCTGACGTCGAGCAGCAGGACGTCTTTCACGTCACCGGCCAGTACCGCGCCCTGGATAGCAGCACCCATGGCCACTGCTTCGTCCGGGTTCACGTCTTTACGTGCTTCTTTACCGAAGAAATCGGTTACTGCTTTCTGTACCAGCGGCATACGAGTCTGGCCACCGACCAGGATCACGTCGTTGATCGCGCCAACGTCGATACCCGAGTCTTTCAGCGCGATGCGGCAAGGCTCGATGGTGCGTTGAACCAGGTCTTCCACCAGCGCTTCCAGCTTGGCGCGGGAGATTTTCACGTTCAAGTGCTTAGGACCGGTCGCATCTGCAGTGATGTACGGCAGGTTGACGTCGGTCTGCAGGCTCGAAGACAGCTCGATCTTGGCTTTTTCAGCGGCTTCTTTCAGGCGCTGCATCGCCAGCGGGTCACCTTTGAGGTTCATGCCGCTTTCTTTCTTGAATTCGTCGACGAGGTAGTCGATCAGACGAATGTCGAAGTCTTCACCGCCGAGGAACGTGTCACCGTTGGTTGCCAATACTTCGAACTGGTGCTCGCCATCGACTTCAGCGATTTCGATCACGGATACGTCGAAGGTACCGCCACCCAGGTCATAAACGATCACGGTGTGATCGCCCTTGGCCTTGTCCATACCGTAAGCCAGAGCGGCTGCGGTTGGTTCGTTGATGATACGTTTCACGTCAAGACCAGCAATACGTCCGGCGTCTTTGGTCGCCTGGCGCTGGCTGTCGTTGAAGTAAGCAGGAACGGTGATCACCGCTTCAGTCACTGCTTCGCCGAGGTAATCTTCGGCGGTTTTCTTCATTTTCTTCAGGATTTCAGCCGAGATCTGTGGCGGCGACATTTTATGGCCGTTCACTTCTACCCAGGCGTCGGCGTTGTCCGCCTTGACGATCTTGTAAGGGACCATCTGGATGTCTTTCTGTACCACTTCTTCTTCGAAGCGACGACCGATCAGACGCTTCACCGCGTACAGGGTGTTGTGCGGATTGGTCACTGCCTGACGCTTGGCCGACTGGCCAACCAGGATTTCGCCATCGTTGGCGTACGCGATGATCGACGGCGTGGTGCGCGCGCCTTCGGCGTTTTCGATAACTTTGACGTTGCCGTTTTCAAGAATGGAGACGCAGGAGTTGGTGGTCCCCAGGTCGATACCGATAATTTTGCCCATGTTCACTCTCCCGAAACTTTGGATTTGGTTGCCGCAGCAGTGGTGGCTAACTGCGGTAATACTTAAACGCTTGACTTATAAATGGGGGCCTTGCGGCGGATTTCAAGCCTGCTCGTCAATCGAAGGCGAAACCGGCGCAGGCGCCTTGCTGACCACAACCATGGCCGGGCGCAGCAGGCGGCCGTTGAGCACGTAGCCCTTCTGGAACACCTTCAACACGCTGTTGGGCTCCATGTCGGCGCTTTCCTGCATGGCCATTGCCTGGTGGTGCTCGGCATTGAACGGCTCGCCTTCAGGATCGATCGCTTCCAGCTGATAACGCTTCAGGGTGTCCTGGAACATTTTCAGGGTCAGCTCGATCCCTTCGCGCATTGGGCGAATGCTTTCGTCGTCCGGGTTGGACAACTCCAGGCCGCGCTCCAGGCTGTCGATGATCGGCAGCAGGTCGCCGGCGAATTTTTCCAGGGCGAATTTGTGCGCTTTTTCTACATCCTGCTCGGCGCGACGGCGGACGTTCTGCAGATCAGCCGCAACACGCAAAGCTTGATCCTGAGCGCCAGCCAGTTGCTCCTCGAGCACTTGTACACGAGCCACCAGGTCTTCACCCGATGCTTGGGAAGCCTGATTGGCGTCTGGGTTTTGCGTATCCAGTGTCTGTTCGTCAGCCATAGATTTCTCCTTTCAAAATCGTGCGCGATCTCGACTCGCGCTTCTGTCCCGGTATATGGGGTCGCAATTCGCCGGTTCAAGGGCTCGTCGTGCGCGCAATTGCATTACCCACATAAAAAGCCGTGCTTTGTCCTTGGCCGGTTGTAAAAAACCGCCAGCTCCAAGCAAATCGAGCTAAACAGGGGCATTGTCAGGCGCAAATAAACTACTGTATAAATAACCAGACATTTCGCTTGGGAGCGGCCTTTTATGCTGGTGCACCTGTCGGTACACAACTACGCCATCGTTGAACATCTCGATCTGGAACTGGATCGCGGGATGAGCGTGATCACAGGCGAAACCGGCGCCGGCAAGTCGATCATGCTCGACGCCCTGGGCCTGACCCTGGGCGATCGCGCCGACAGCGGCGTGGTTCGCCCGGGCGCCGAAAAGGCCGACATCCTCGCCACCTTCGACCTGGTGGACATCCCCGAAGCCCGCGCCTGGCTGGCCGAGCGCGACCTCGACAGCGACGGCCCGTGCATCCTGCGCCGGGTGATTACCGCCGAGGGCCGTTCGCGCGGCTACATCAATGGCACCACCTGTCCGCTGGGAGATCTCAAAGCCCTGGGCGAACTGCTGATCGACATTCACAGCCAGCATGAACACCAGTCGCTGCTGAAAACCGAGACCCATCGCCGACTGCTCGACGAATACGCCGGCGCCACCGACCTTGCCCGCCAGGTGCAACTGGCCGCCCAGCGCTGGCGCCAGACCCGCCAGGAACTGGAGCGCCTGTCCAACTCCGGTGACGAGCAGCGCGCCCGCCACCAGTTGCTCAGCTATCAACTCGAAGAGCTGGAAAACCTTGCCCTCGGCGACAACGAGCTGGAGCAGCTTGAGCTAGAGCACAAGAACCTGACCAACGCCGAAACCCTGCTGGGCATCTGCCGCCAGGTCGTCGAGCAGTGCAGCGAGAGTGATTCGGGCAACGTCCTGAATGCACTGACCGCCAGCCTCAATCGCCTGTCCAGCGTCAACGGCTCGTCCAACGCTCTGGGCGAGGCCACCAACCTGCTGACCAGTGCACAGATCCAGGTCGAAGAAGCCGTCGGAGAACTGAATCGCTTCCTCGACCACTTCGACGCCGACCCGGCGCGCCTGCAACAACTTGAAGAACGCCTGGACACCATCTATACCCTGGCGCGCAAACACCGGATCCAGCCCACCGAGGTCGCCGAGCTGCAGCAACGACTGCTGGACGAAATCGAAACCCTGAACGCCAACGATGAGTCCATCGAACGCCTCAGCGAAGAGTTGGGGGCATTTGCCCGCCATTACCAGGAAAAAGCCCGCGAGCTGAGCGACCTGCGCCATCAGGCTTCCTCCAGCCTGGCCCACGCCGTCGAACAGGAAATCCAGCGCCTGGGCATGCCCGGCGGCCGCTTCACCATCGAGTTGCGCCCCAACACCAGCGCCGAGCTACTGCCCAACGGCCTGGAGCAGGTCGAACTACTGGTCAGCGCCAACCCCGGCCAGCCCCTCAAGGCCCTGGCCAAAGTGGCTTCCGGTGGCGAGTTGTCGCGTATCAGCCTGGCGATCCAGGTGATCACCGCGCAAACCTCGCGCATTCCGACCCTGGTGTTCGATGAAGTGGATGTGGGCATCGGCGGGCCGACTGCAGAAATTGTCGGCCAACTCCTGCGTCGCCTTGGCGAGCGAGGCCAGGTACTGACAGTCACCCACTTGCCGCAAGTGGCCTCCCAAGGGCATCAGCACCTGTTCGTGCACAAGGTTCGCGAAGAGGAAGCCACGCGCACCGCGGTGTCCAAACTGAGCAAAACCGAGCGAATAGAAGAAGTGGCGCGGATGCTGGGCGGCATCGACCTGACCAAGGAATCCCTGGCTCACGCGAAAAAAATGGTCGTCACTGCAAAAATTTGAAGGCGCCAGACAGCACGAAGGCGACCCTTGGGTCGCCTTCGTTCGTTTCGCGGACCTGGATCCGCGCGACATGCTTACTTCTTGGCGCGTACGTACAGCACCAGGTTGTGATCGACCATCTCGTAGCCATGCTTCTCGACGATCGCCTTCTGAAGTTTTTCGATCTCTTCGTCGAAGAATTCGATCACTTCACCGGAATCCACGTTGACCATATGGTCGTGGTGACCGCCGTCAGCCAATTCGAAGACCGCATGGCCGCCGTCGAAGTTGTGACGGACCACAAGACCAGCCGCTTCGAACTGGGTCAGGACACGGTAAACCGTGGCCAGGCCAACGTCCTCACCAGCTTCCATCAGGGCCTTGTAGACATCTTCTGCACTCATGTGACGCTGCTCGGTGGAGTCGAGCATTTGCAGAATCTTGACCCGTGGCAGGGTCACTTTGAGGCCGGCTTTGCGTAGTTCGCTATTTTCAACCATGGTCAGCTTTCTCGCGATGCTGCTTCGCAGCTTCTCTTAATGCGGGTATGATCGGCGTTTACGTTGTCCCAGCCAAGATAGTGGAAGTCGCCCACCGATGCAAAACACCAAGCTCTTGCTAACCAGTTTCACCTTCGTGGGACTGCTCGCACTCGCCGGTTGTTCATTCCCCGGGGTTTACAAAATCGACATCCAGCAGGGCAATGTCGTCACGCAGGACATGATAGACCAGTTACGCCCGGGAATGACCCGTCGGCAAGTACGGTTTATCATGGGCAACCCTCTGCTGACCGACACATTCCATGCCAATCGCTGGGATTACCTGTACAGCTTGCAACCAGGTGGCGGTGAACGCCAGCAGGAACGCATCAGCGTAACCTTCAGCCCTGACGACCAACTGATCGGCCTGTCGGGCGACTTCATGCCCGGCGTGAGCCGTGACGAAGCCCTGATGGGCAAGGAAAGCGGCACTTCGGTGAGCGCGCCTGTGGAAAAGGTCGAGCAACCCAAACCAGAGAAACCGGTCAAGCCGGGTTCGCTGCTCGACCAGATCCAGAAAGACGTCGACGGCGTCGAGACCGTTCCGGTGCCAACCCCAGAACCGCTCGACACCACGCAATAATTTTTTGCGAGACGAAAAAAAGCCCGGCACGCCGGGCTTTTTCATGCCTGCCTGAAGGCAAGACTACTGTTCCCGCGCTTTCGCCTGTACCGCCTTGGCCGCGCGCAACCGCCGGACTTCTTTGGGGTCGGCCAGCAACGGGCGGTAGAGCTCGATGCGATCGCCGGCCCGGACCTCGCAGCTATCCGGATCCGCCACGGCTTTGGCGAAGATCCCGACGGCGCAGTTCGCCAGGTCCAGCTCCGGGAACTGCTCGGCGATCCCCGAACGCAACAAGGCCCCACGCACCGTAGAACCCCTGGGCACCAGGACCTTGAGCAACACCTGGCGATCGACGGCGGCATGCACCACCTCGACCTCGATCATTGGCTCAGACATGCAGTTGCTTGGCGCGCTGACAGAACGCATCGACCAGGGTATTGGCCGCCTGATTGAACAACGGCCCCAGGGTCGCGCGAATGATCGGCCCGGCATAGTCGAAGGTCAGGTCCAGGCTGATCTTGCAGGCCTTCTCGCCCAACGGCTTGAATACCCAGACGCCATGCAACTGGGTGAATGGCCCCTCTTCCAGGTTCATCTCAATCGAATGCCCCGGTACCAGGGTGTTGCGCGTGACGAAATGCTGGCTCAAGCCACCCTTGGCCACCCCGACGCTGGCGCGCATGTGCTCGGCAGAGCTCTCGATGACCTTGGCATCGGAACACCAGGGGAGGAACTCCGGATAACGCGCCACGTCATTGACCAGGTCGTAAAGCGCTTGAGCCGGATACGGCAACAGGGCCGAACGTTGAATGTGTGTCGTCATTTCAGCGTCACTTCCAAAGCTGGGCGGCAAACACTACGAGAATGCCGAGGGGCGCCACATAGCGCATCAAAAACAAGGTCAGGCCGAACAGCATCGGGCTGCGGATCGACAACTCGTCGCGCACCGCTTCCCGGTTCATCACCCAACCCGCAAACACCACAAAACACAAACCACCGAGCGGCAACATGATCCGCGAGGTGAAGAAATCGATCACGCCAAAGAAGTCCAGCCCGCTGCTCGCGCCCCACTGGTAGAGGTGAAACCCGGCGCCATCGTTCACAAAAAACCTGGCCTGCTTCCAGATATTGAAGGAAAACACCGTGCCCAGGCCAACGAACCAGCAACTGAAGGCCAGCCAGAACGTCACCCAACCCCGGCTGACGCGGGTTCGTTCGACCAGATACGCCACCATCGGCTCAAGCAAGGAAATCGCCGAACTCCAGGCGGCAATCGCCACCAGCACGAAAAACACCACGCCCATCAACTGGCCGAAGGCGACGTTACCAAAGGCAAATGGCAGGCTGACAAACATCAGGCCCGGTCCTTCGCTGGGGTTCAAACCACCCGCAAAGACAATCGGAAACAACGCCAGGCCCGCCAGCAGCGAGACAAAGGTATCGAGCAACGCGACGCCGACTACAGTGCCGGAAATCGACGAATCCTTAGGCATGTAAGCGCCATAAATCATGATGGAACCGACACCCACGCTCAAAGAAAAAAACGCGTGGCCCATGGCCGGCAACAAGCCGCCGAGGACTTTAGAGGAGTCGAAGTCGAACATGAAATGCACGCCTTGCATGAAGTGCCCGGTGGTCATGCTGTAGCCCAGCAGCACCAGCAACATCACGAACAACAACGGCATCATGATCCGCAAGCTGCGCTCCAGCCCCGCCACCACGCCCTTGGCGATGACTGCGGCCGACAGCAACATGAACAGGGTATGCCACAGCGTCAGGCGCCAGGGATCGGCAATCACCCCGTCAAACCAGGCACCGACCTGATCGGCCGCCACCCCCTGAAACTGACCACGCCCCATGCTGATGATGTAATCCAGCGACCAGCCGCCGACCACACTATAGAAAGACAGAATCAACAACGCGGTGATCATCCCGGCAAAGGCGCCCCAGGACCATTTCGCCGAATGCCCGGCTTCCAGCGCCAGCACCTTCAAGGCATTCGCTGGAGCCTGGCGGGCACGCCGGCCAATCAAGGTTTCCGCCAACATCACCGGCAAGCCGATCAGCGCGATACACGCCAGAAACACCAAAACAAACGCACCGCCGCCGTAGACGCCGACCATGTAGGGGAATTTCCAGATACTCCCCAAGCCCACGGCAGAACCGGTCGCCGCGAAGATGAATACCCAGCGGCTGGCCCAACTGCCGTGGACTGAAACCTTGTCTGACGACATCGTTACCACGTCCAACCCAGTAAAAAAGTGCGCGCATTGTCCGGGATTCATCCAAAGCGCTCAAGCACGCAGCAACCCCGTAGCCGACTGACGCGCAACTGCCTATAATGCCGCCCCTATGGCTAAACAGAAGAAACACCCAACAGGGACCATCGCGCAGAATAAAAAGGCGCGACACGATTACTTCATCGAACATCGGTTCGAGGCTGGTCTGGTCCTGGCCGGCTGGGAAGTAAAAAGTCTGCGGGCAAGCAAGCTGCAACTGGTCGACAGTTACGTGCTGCTCAAGGATGGCGAGGCCTGGCTGCTCGGCAGTCACATCACGCCATTGACCACCGCCAGCACCCACGTCATTGCCGACCCGGTGCGCACCCGCAAGCTGCTGCTCAACCGGCGCGAGATCGAGAAGCTCTCGGCCGCCGTCCAGCAGAAAGGCTATGCCTGCGTCTGCCTGTCCTGGTACTGGAGCAAGCACATGGTCAAGTGCGAGATTGCCCTGGGCAAAGGCAAGAAGGAATACGACAAGCGAGACACCGAGCGCGAACGCGACGCCGGTCGCGAGCTGCAGCGCGCAGTTCGCAACAAGGGCAAGGAAGACTGACTTGCCTGTTGACTGTTCCCACTCCGCGGTGGGAACAGTCGGCAAATACCGCTAGATCCCCTTGCGCCGCTCCGCCCGAGCCATGCGCTGCACTTCCTGACGCACCTCTTCCAGCACTTCCTGCACATACAGGATATGCCGGCTGGAAACCTCGCGTGCCTGCTCGGCGCGCCCTTCGATAATCGCCAGGTACAGCTCCCGGTGCTGGGTAATCAGCATGTCGCGGGTTTCCGTGCGCTGCTTGTACATCCCGCCAATGTTGGTCACCACGTTGCGCTTGAGCAGATCGAACAGCCCGCGAATCGTATGCAGCAGCACCGCGTTATGACTGGCCTCGGCAATCGCCAGGTGAAACTTCGCGTCCGCCGCGCCCTCCTCCGCCCGACTCACTTCATCGTGGCGGGTGTAGCAATCCTGCAGCTCGTTGAAAGCCGCGCTCAAGCGCTCGCGATCGACATCGGTGGCACGCAGTGCTGCGTAATAGGCGCAGGACGCTTCCAGGGTGTGGCGAAACTCCAGCAGATCACGCTGGGCTTCAGGATTGCTTTCCAGCAAATGCAGCAGTGGATCGCTGAAGGTCGAGCCCAGTGATTCAACCACATAGTTGCCGCCGCCCTGACGACTGACCAGCAGCCCCTTGGCCGTCAGCTTCTGGATCGCCTCGCGCAACGAAGGCCGTGACACACCGAATTGCTCGGCCAGGGCGCGCTCTGCCGGCAAGCGTTCGCCGGACTTCAACGTGCCCTCCAGAATCATGCCTTCAAGCTGCTCGACAATATCGTCGGACAAACGGCGCTGACGCACCTGATCAAAACCCATCACTCGTTCTCCACCATCCCGACACCTCGCCGGGCTCTCTATTCTGGCCCATTGGCGCCGCGCCAGCACCTATCAGGACGCATTTGATCGATCGGATCAGATGACCCCTGTACCGCTCATTCGACAAAAGTTTTAGGGCGGCAAATTGACACACCGCCCACAAGGCTTTTAACCTAGCCCACAGCGATTGTAAATTGGTCTTACCAATTATCCAAGACCGCTATGCAGTGCCTGACCAACAACAATTAGGGGCCACCCCATATGCAAACCTGGCAACAGCTCTACAGCCCTCTCGGCAGTCTCGGCTTGTCCGCTCTCGCGGCCGTCATCCCCATCGTATTTTTCTTCCTGGCCTTGGCCGTGTTCCGCCTCAAGGGTCACGTCGCCGGGAGCATTACCCTGGCGCTGTCGATCCTGGTCGCGATCTTCGCCTTCCAGATGCCGGTCGACATGGCCTTCGCTGCCGCGGGCTATGGATTTGCCTACGGACTGTGGCCGATCGCCTGGATCATCGTCGCCGCCGTGTTCCTCTACAAACTGACGGTCAAGAGTGGCCAGTTCGAAGTGATCCGCAGCTCGGTACTGTCGATCACCGACGACCAGCGCCTGCAGGTGCTGCTGATCGGCTTCTGCTTCGGTGCGTTTCTGGAAGGTGCCGCCGGCTTCGGCGCGCCAGTGGCCATCACCGCTGCGCTGCTGGTGGGCCTGGGCTTCAACCCGCTGTACGCCGCCGGCCTGTGCCTGATTGCCAACACCGCGCCCGTCGCGTTCGGCGCACTGGGCATCCCGATCATCGTCGCCGGCCAGGTCACCGGCATCGACGCCTTCAAGATCGGCGCCATGACCGGCCGTCAGCTGCCGTTGCTGTCGCTGTTCGTGCCATTCTGGCTGGTGTTCATGATGGACGGCCTGCGCGGCGTGCGTGAAACCTGGCCCGCGGCCCTGGTGGCCGGCCTGAGCTTTGCCATCACCCAGTACTTCACCTCGAACTTCATCGGCCCGGAACTGCCGGACATCACCTCGGCCCTGGCCAGCCTGATCTCCCTGACCCTGTTCCTCAAAGTGTGGCAGCCAAAACGTACCGCTGGCGCGCAGATCGCCGGCGTCACCTCGGACGCCGTGGTCACCGCGAGCGCCGGTGGTTTCGGCCTGAAACGCGCGACCCTGGTTTCGCCTTACAGCCTGGGTGAAATCATCAAGGCCTGGTCGCCGTTCCTGATCCTCACCGTGCTGGTGACCATCTGGACCCTCAAGCCCTTCAAGGCGATGTTCGCCGCCGGCGGCTCGATGTACAGCTGGGTGTTCAACTTTGCGATCCCGCACCTCGATCAAATGGTGATCAAGGTCGCGCCAATCGTCACCAACCCGACCGCGATCCCGGCAGTGTTCAAGCTGGACCCGATCTCGGCCACCGGCACGGCGATTTTCTTCTCCGCGCTGATCTCCATGCTGGTCCTGAAGATCAACCTCAAAACTGGTCTGACCACTTTGAAAGAGACCTTCTACGAACTGCGCTGGCCGATCCTGTCGATCGGCATGGTGCTGGCCTTCGCCTTCGTCACCAACTACTCGGGCATGTCGTCGACCATGGCCCTGGTACTGGCCGGCACCGGCGCAGCCTTCCCGTTCTTCTCGCCATTCCTTGGCTGGCTGGGCGTGTTCCTGACTGGCTCGGACACCTCGTCCAACGCCCTGTTCAGCTCGCTGCAAGCCACCACTGCGCACCAGATCGGCGTCAACGACACCTTGCTGGTGGCCGCCAACACCAGCGGTGGCGTGACCGGAAAAATGATCTCGCCCCAATCGATCGCCGTGGCCTGCGCCGCCACCGGTCTGGTGGGCAAGGAATCGGATCTGTTCCGCTTCACCCTCAAGCACAGCCTATTCTTTGCAACCATCGTCGGCCTGATCACCCTGGCCCAGGCCTACTGGTTCACTGGCATGCTGGTGCACTAAGCAGCACGCAACACGAAAGAACCGACGCCGGGCCACGATCCCGGCGTCTGCGACTCACCACCCGGTCTGCAAGGTTGCTGAAAGCTTGTCGCTTTACAGTCAGCAACCGCCGCCGACGGATAACCGGGACCACCCGGAGACACGCCTGATGAGCGAGCTTTTCTACAACGCCGTGCCCAATGCGACCCGTGTCGCCCCGCCCCTGCGCGAACCGCGTCAGTACCCCAGCGAAAAACCGCCGCGGGTCTACCTGTTCGGCACCTGCGTGGTCGACCTGTTCTATCCCGAAGCCGGGATGGACGCGATTCACCTGCTGGAACGCGAAGGCATTCGCGTGGAGTACCCGCAAGGGCAAAGCTGCTGCGGACAACCGGCCTACACCTCGGGTTACACCGAGCAGGCACGGACCGTGGCGCGCTCGCAACTGGCATTGTTTGCCGGGGACTATCCGGTGGTAGTGCCGTCGGGTTCCTGCGCCGGCATGCTGCGCGAACATTACGCCGACTTGTTCAAGGACGAGCCGGACACCCTGCAACAAGTCCAGGCCCTCGCGGCCCGGACCTATGAACTGGCGGAGTTCCTGCTGTTTGTCTGCAAGGTGCAGCTCAAGGACAGCGGTGAACCGGTCAAAGTCGCCCTGCACACCTCGTGCTCGGCGCGCCGGGAAATGAACACCCACCTGCACGGTCGCGAGCTATTGGCGCAACTGGACAACGTGGAGCGGGTTGAGCACAGCCATGAAAGCGAATGCTGTGGCTTCGGTGGGACTTTCAGCGTCCGTATGCCAGACATTTCCGGAGCGATGGTCGCCGACAAGACCCGCGCCCTGAAGGAATCCGGCGCACACCAGGTGCTGAGTGCCGATTGCGGCTGCCTGATGAACATCAATGGCGCCCTGGAAAAACAGCAGCAAGCGTTGCGTGGCCAACACCTGGCCAGTTTCATCTGGCAACGTACCGGAGGTGCCCGATGAGCGCCCCGGCCTTGATCCCGACGGTTGCCGTCGAGGAGGATTTTCGCACCCGGGCCCACACCGCCCTGGGTGACCAGCAACTGCGCAACAACTTTCGCAGTGCCATGGATTCACTGATGACCAAGCGGGCAACATCGTTCAGCGATGCCCACGAAAGAGAACACCTGCGCGTCCTAGGCAATGCTGTCAGGGCCCGCGCGCTCTCCAAGCTGCCCGACCTGCTCGAGCAACTGGAACAGAACCTGACCCGCAACGGTGTGACCGTGCACTGGGCGGAAACGGTGGACGAGGCCAATGGCATCGTCCTTTCGATCATCCGCGCTCACGAGGCGCGGCAAGTGATCAAGGGCAAATCGATGGTCAGCGAAGAGATGGAAATGAACCATGTCCTCGCTGAACAGGGCATTGAATGCCTGGAATCGGACATGGGCGAGTTCATCGTCCAGCTCGACCACGAGAAGCCTTCACACATCATTATGCCGGCGATCCACAAGAATGCCGGTCAGGTCGCGTCCTTGTTCCACGACAAACTTGGCGTGGAATACACCAAGGACGTTGACCAACTCATTCAGATCGGTCGCACGGTCTTGCGACAGAAGTTCTTCGAAGCTGACATCGGCGTCTCCGGCGTCAACTTCGCGGTGGCCGAAACCGGCACCCTGCTGCTGGTGGAAAACGAAGGCAACGGCCGCATGTCAACCACCGTGCCACCGGTGCATATCGCGGTCACCGGCATTGAAAAAGTCGTGGAAAACCTGCGCGACGTGGTGCCGCTGCTGTCCTTGCTGACGCGCTCGGCCCTCGGCCAGCCGATCACCACCTACGTCAACATGATCTCCGGCCCGCGCAAGGCCGACGAGCTCGACGGCCCGCAAGAAGTGCACCTGGTGCTGCTGGACAACGGTCGCAGCCAGGCGTTTGCCGACAGCGAACTGCGCCAGACCCTCAACTGCATCCGCTGCGGCGCCTGCATGAACCACTGCCCGGTCTACACCCGCATCGGCGGCCACGCCTATGGCGAGGTCTACCCGGGCCCCATCGGCAAGATCATCACCCCGCACATGGTCGGCCTGGCGAAAGTCCCGGACCATCCGAGCGCCTCGTCGCTGTGCGGCGCCTGCGGCGAAGTGTGTCCGGTGAAAATTCCGATCCCGGCCCTGCTGCGGCGCCTGCGCGAAGAAAACGTCAAGGCCCCGGACAGCCCGCATCAGGTCATGCGCGGCCAGGGCAGCAAGTATTCGCGCAAGGAACGCCTGATGTGGAACGCCTGGGCGCGGCTTAACAGCTCGCCGAAGCTGTATCGCCTGTTCACTGTACTCGCCACGCGCCTGCGCGCCCTCGCGCCGAACAATGTCGGGCCCTGGACGCAAAACCACAGCGCGCCGAAACCCGCCGCTCGTTCACTGCACGACATGGCCCGCGAGCATCTGGCTAAACAGGGAGACCGTTGATGAGCGCCAAACAGAACATCCTCGCCAAGCTGCGCAACAGCCTCACCGGCACGACACCGGTCGCCGACAATTTCGACGAAGCGCTGGTGACCGAGCCGTACACCTACACCGCCGAGCAACGCATCCCACAGCTGCGCAAGCTGATGGAAGCGGTGCATACCGAAATCCACCTGACCTCCGGCGCCAACTGGCCACAACTGCTCGGGCAATTGCTGCTGGAACGGCAGATTCCCAGCCTGTTGATCGCACCCAGCACGCCCCATGGACAACGTGTCGTACAGCATTGGGCGAACCAACCTGCCCTGCCGACGCTGAAAGCCTACGACCGCCCCGTGGAAGAATGGAAAGCCGAACTGTTCAACGACACCCCGGCCAGCCTCACCACCACCCTCGGCGCCATCGCCGCCACCGGCAGCCTGATCATCTGGCCGACCCGCGAAGAACCGCGCCTGATGAGCCTGGTGCCGCCGGTGCATTTCGCCCTGCTCAAGGCCAGCGAAATCCGCGACAACTTCTATCAGGTGCAGCAGCAATTCAACTGGGCCCAAGGCATGCCAACCAACGCCTTGCTGGTGTCCGGCCCGTCGAAAACCGCTGACATCGAACAAGTCCTGGCTTACGGCGCCCATGGCCCGAAAGACCTGGTGGTGCTGATCCTGGAGGACCAATGACCTTACCGGCGGCTTTCCTGCGTGATGCGCAGCAACTGATTCCCCAAGAGCGACGCTTCGACGACCCGCTCTCGACCCTGGCCTTCGGCACCGACGCCAGCTTCTACCGGCTGATTCCGCAGCTGGTGATCCGCGTCGAATCCGAAGACGAAGTGGTCGCCCTGCTGCACCTGGCCCAGCGCGACCGCGTCCCCGTGACCTTTCGCGCCGCCGGCACCAGCCTCTCCGGCCAGGCCATCAGCGACTCGGTACTGATCGTCCTCGGCGATAACTGGAACGGCCGCGAGATTCGTGCCCAGGGCACGCAGATCCGCCTGCAACCGGGCGTCATCGGCGCGCAGGCCAACGCCTGGCTGGCGCCGTTCGGGCGCAAGATCGGCCCGGATCCCGCGTCGATCAACGCCTGCAAAATCGGCGGCATCGTCGCCAACAACGCCAGCGGCATGTGCTGCGGCACGGCGCAAAATACCTACCACACCCTGGCCGGGATTCGCCTGGTGCTGGCCGATGGCAGCCGCCTCGACACCGAAGACCCCAACAGCGTCGCCGCCTTCCGCAGCAGCCACGCCGAGCTGCTGGAGCGCCTGGCGACACTGGGCCGCGAAACCCGCGCCAACACTGATCTCGCGGCGAAAATTCGCCACAAATACCGTCTGAAAAATACCACCGGCCTGTCACTCAATGCCCTGGTGGATTACGACGAGCCTGTGGATATCTTGAGCCACCTGCTGGTCGGCTCCGAAGGCACCCTGGGCTTCATCAGCGCGGTGACCTACGACACCGTGCTCGACCACCCCAACAAGGCGTCAGCGCTGATCGTCTTCCCGGACGTGGAAACCTGCTGCAACGCCGTGTCCGTGCTGAAAAGCCAACCGGTGTCTGCCGTCGAACTGCTCGACCGCCGCAGCCTGCGCTCGGTGCAGGACAAACCCGGGATGCCGGCCTTCGTCCGCGAACTGTCGAACAACGCCTGCGCGCTGCTGATCGAATCCCGCGCCGCATCGTCGGCGCTGCTGCACGAACAACTGGCGCAGATCATGGCTTCGCTGGCCGCGTTTCCAGTGGAGAAGCAAGTCGACTTCAGCGAAGACCCGGCAGAAAACGCCCGACTCTGGGCGATCCGCAAAGACACCTTTCCGGCCGTTGGCGCAGTGCGCAAGACCGGGACCACGGTGATCATCGAAGACGTGACCTTCCCGGTGGAACAACTGGCCATCGGCGTCAACCGCCTGATCGAGCTGTTCGACAAACACCACTACGACGAAGCGATCCTGTTCGGACACGCCCTGGAAGGCAATCTGCACTTCGTCTTCACCCAAGGCTTCAACAACCCGGAAGAAGTCGCACGCTACCAGGCGTTCATGGACGACGTCGCACAACTGGTGGCCGTGGAGTTTGGCGGCTCGCTGAAAGCCGAGCACGGCACCGGCCGCAACATGGCGCCCTTCGTCGAACTGGAATGGGGCAGCGATGCCTACCAGTTGATGTGGCAACTCAAGCGCCTGCTCGACCCCAACGGCATCCTCAACCCGGACGTGGTCCTCAGCGAAGATCCGCAGATTCACCTCAAGCACCTGAAACCCTTGCCGGCTGCCGACGAAATCGTCGACAAGTGCATCGAATGCGGCTTCTGCGAGCCGGTCTGCCCGTCCAAAGGCCTGACCTTGAGCCCGCGCCAGCGCATCGTGATCTGGCGTGACATCCAGGCGAAAAAACGTGCCGGCATCGACACCCGGGAGCTGGAACAGGCCTACGAATACCAGGGCCTCGACACCTGCGCCGCCACCGGCCTCTGTGCGCAACGCTGCCCGGTCGGCATCAACACCGGCGAGCTGGTGAAAAAACTGCGGGCGCGCAGCGCTACCCATCAGAAAACCGCTAACTGGCTTGAAGGCAATTTCGCCACTGCCCTGCAAGGCGCGCGTTTCACCCTGCACGTCGCCAACGGGGCGCGCATGCTCCTCGGGGCGCCACGCCTGAGCAAGCTGACGGCCAGCCTGAACAAACTATCCAAGGGCCAAATTCCCCTGTGGACCAACGCCATGCCGCAACCGGAGCGCGCCATTCGCTTCAGTCCTACGGTCAATGACCAACGCCCGCGCGTGGTCTACCTGCCAGCCTGCGTGTCACGGGCCATGGGCCCGGCGGTGGGTGATAAAGAGCAGATGTCGCTGTACGACAAAACCCGTGGCCTGCTGGAAAAAGCCGGTTATCAGGTAGTCCTCCCGGACAACCTCGACAGCCTGTGCTGCGGCCAGCCGTTCGCTTCCAAAGGCTACGCGGAACAGGCCGAACACAAACGCCAGGAACTGCTCGGCGCACTGCTCCACGCCAGCCGCGGCGGGCTCGACCCGATCTACTGCGACACCAGCCCCTGCACCCTGCGCCTGGTCCAGGACCTCGGCGATGTTCGCCTCGATCTGTACGACCCGGTGCGCTTCATCCGCACCCACCTGCTGCAGCGCCTGGACTTCACCCCGCAGGACGCGCCGATTGCCGTCCACGTGACCTGCAGCACCCAACACCTGGGCGAAAGCCAGGCGCTGATCGACATCGCCCGCCGCTGCAGCAACAACGTCGTCATCCCCGAAGGCATCCACTGCTGCGGCTTCGCCGGCGACAAAGGCTTCACCACCCCGCAACTCAACGCCCACGCCCTGCGCACCCTCAAGGACGCCGTGCAGCATTGCAGCGAAGGCCTCTCCACCAGCCGCACCTGCGAAATCGGCCTGACCCAACACGGCGGCATCGACTACCACAGCCTGGTCTACCTCGTAGACCGCGTCACCCAAGCCAGCCCTCTACCTCCAACCAACCCCCACGCTCTACCTCTGTAGGAGCTGGCTTGCCAGCGAAGAACGTCAACGATAACGCCCCCCCATTGACGTTCTTCGCCAGCAGCTCACCCCCTCCCCCCATCAAACAATCAAAAAAAAACCGAATTCCTACGCCCGGCTATAGTCATTTAGCTAAGCCCTGCCAAAGAGCTTGAAGCCCCCCTCGGCCAGCAGCCCCATCGACCGGCAGCACCGAGCCCTCATGCACAAGGAGATACCCATGAAGCACTCTGCACTGGCTGGAATGTTCATCACCGCGGCACTGTTGGCCTCACCGGTGTTTGCTGCGGAAGATCTGTGCGCCACCAACATCCAATCACTTCAGGACACTGTCGACAAAGGCCTGGCCGTGGGTGAAAACTCCCTCGACAACATCAAGGCCGCCCTGGACAAAGCCAAGGCAGCCCAGGCCTCCGGCAACGACAAGGACTGCATCGCCATCTCCACCGGCATGCTGCAAAAAATCCAGCTCCGCGAACCGAGCAAAGGCTGATGCACACACAGGCCAACCTTCGGGTTGGCCTTATCGCCATCACTGGCGTACACTACGCAGGCTTGCTGCTCAAAATGTTTCGCAGAGCAGCAGGCTCGGGGCCGTTTTGGATTCGACGCTGGTTGCGAAACTTTAGGTGCATGCCGAGTTGGTAACAGAACTCGTAAATCCACTGTTGCAACTACTTATAGTTGCCAATGACGATAACTACGGCCAGGAATTCGCTATCGCTGCGTAAGCAGCCTTAGATCCTGAGCTTCTGGTACCTTCGGGTCCAGCAATCACCAGGGGATGTCTGTAAACCCAAAGTGATTGTCATATAGAACAGAATCGCCGTGCAGTACGTTGTGGACGAAGCGGCTAAAACTTACACAACTCGCCCAAAGCACCCTGCCCGTCGGGTCGCTGAGGGTTAACTTAATAGACACGGCTACGCATGTAGTACCGACAGCGGAGTACTGGCGGACGGGGGTTCAAATCCCCCCGGCTCCACCAAATGATCAATCAAAGACGTCCACGGACGTCTTTTTTTGTGCCTGCAACCTAGCAACTACGCGGCCTCCAGCGCTTTTGCGGTCTTTGAAGAGTTTTTGAGTTCCGGCCGTTCGGGTATTCCAGAAGGTATTCCAGCTCATCCGGTGCTAATCTTTGGAATACCGAACCAGTGCCTGAGGACAATCTCATGCCTGCTCAAAACCTCCGCCTCTCCGATCGACAACTCAAGGGAGTCAAACCCGCGTCCAAGGATTACGTCCTCACGGACGGTGACGGTTTGCAGCTCCGCGTACGCAGCAACGGCTCGTTGCTGTGGAATTTCAACTACCGCGAACCGGTGACCAAGAAGCGCATCAACATCGGCTTCGGGACCTACCCCGAACTGTCACTGGCGAACGCACGAAAGAAGGCAGTCGAAGCCCGCGAGCTGCTCGCCCAGGGCATTGATCCGAAGGTGCAGCGCAATACGCTGAATGAAGCCAAGCGTGCTGAGACGGAACACACTTTCGAGAACGTGGCTACCGCCTGGTTCGAGCTAAAAAAAGACTCGGTTACCCCGGCCTACGCCGAGGACATTTGGCGGTCGCTCACGCTGCACGTGTTCCCCGATTTGAAGACGACCCCACTCGCGAAAATCACCGCGCCGATGGTGATCGCATTGCTTCGTCCAATCGAAGCGAAAGGCAGCTTGGAAACGGTCAAACGTCTTAGCCAGCGACTAAACGAGATCATGACCTACGGCGTCAACTCCGGCCTGATCTTCGCTAACCCGCTCACCGGCATTCGGGCAGTATTCAAGAAGCCCAAGAAAGAGAACATGGCTGCGCTTCCGCCCGAAGAACTCCCCGAGCTCATGCTGGAGATAGCGAACGCCAGCATCAAACGCACTACCCGCTGCCTGATCGAATGGCAGTTGCACACCATGACTCGTCCTGCCGAGGCAGCGACTACTCGCTGGGCTGACATCGACTTTGAAAGGCGTGTCTGGACCATCCCACCGGAGCGGATGAAGAAGCGCCGCCCACATAGCATCCCGTTGAGTGATCACGCCGTCGCTTTGTTGGAGTCACTGAAGACTCACAGCGGCCATCGCGAATACGTCTTCCCGGCAGACAGAAATCCACGCACCCACGCCAATAGCCAAACGGCCAACATGGCGTTGAAGCGCATGGGCTTCCAAGATCGCTTGGTCAGCCACGGCATGCGCTCGATGGCCAGTACCATCTTGAATGAACATGGGTGGGACCCGGAACTCATTGAGGTCGCCCTGGCGCATGTCGACAAGGATGAAGTGCGCAGCGCTTACAACCGAGCCGACTACATCGAGCGCCGGCGTCCGATGATGGCTTGGTGGAGTGAGTACATCCAGAAAGCCGCCACCGGAAGCCTGCTCGCCTCAGCATACGGCCAAGTCAGAGACAAGAACGTGGTGCCGATTCGCTAGCGCTATGCACGCGCAATAACGGCAACGACAACAACTGAGCGTTCAAGATTCAGGGAAAGCAGCCTCGTTTATCCGCTTGTCAGCGCGGGTCCATCCAAACAGGGCTGCAAAGCCGCCCTGTTTGGATGGACCTCACTTTGAAGAGCTATAAGCCACGACGTTGTCCGGGATTTACCACGGAACTCCGCCAATGGATAACCGCTTTTCACGTCCCCAAGAGCACTGAATTTCGGCCCTTGACCGGGTTTATCCACAGGCGTAGAACTGGCCGTGCAAGCGCTGTCGATGACAGCACCCCAGGTGACCCGAACCTTAAAGGTCACGCCGCTCCCACGGTGGTTCTCCCCAAGGGCGATTCGCATCCGGCAGCTCGCCCGGTCACCTCCCCGGTGATGGATGCCAACTACATTTCATGGCCCTCGTGCGCCAGACAACACCTCCTACTTCGCTGCCCTGCAGCAACCTATTCGCTTGGCCGAATCTTGCGCCAACCTGTGCCCGTCTCTTTCTCCTGGAAAGAGACGGGCACTTCTACCACTGCTGCAGCCCTGATCGCACATGGCTTTGCGGCAATCCCCCTCGTGACAATCGGCGTGACAAACGCCGATGTCACCAGCAACAGCCATGTAGATGGTGGTGCCGCAGACCACGGAATGGACTGCACCTGACTGACAGTCAGGCATGCCCCGGTCATCGCATTGCTGCGTTCACCCGGCTCAGGATCTTCAGGCGCTGGTTTAGTCAGCCAGCACTGCCTCCACCCGCCCACCGGCAACGGTGTTGAGGAGGCCAGATCATGAGATGCCCTTGCTCCCGGACGTAAGGAGCCGCCAGTCCCGCGTAGAGGACATTCCCCACAGGTCGCAGGGGCCTTGATCCCTGATAACACTCAGCATTCTTGGCGGGATGACGTGGGGCGAGGATTGGAGAACGGCAAATGAGGTGACCAACATGGCATTGGTGGGTAGACGAGATGGTCGTAATTTCGGCTATGGCAGGCAATTGAGCTACGCAGGGCCGCAAGCGCTGAAAGACCTGTTTGGCGGAGGCCACTACGGCACGGTCAGGGCGCACAGTGATCGGTGGCAGGCATTCGTGAAGTGGTGCCGCTCCGAACAGGGGCCCGGCATCAATGATGCGCGGCAAATTGATCGGAAGGTGTTAGCCGACTACGCGGCGTATCTACGCGACGTGGTTAGGCGCGGTGACCTCGCCGTCAGCACCGCTCAAAATCGACTATCCAGCGTTAACAGGACTATGGCGGCGCTTCGCGGTGATCAGTGCGTGAAGTTGCCAAGTCCGAGCAATGCGTTGGGTATGCTGCGCACTGGGGTTCGACAGTCAGTGCCGCAGGGCCAGGATCGCGAGCATGTGAAGCAGATAGTCGATGCGCTTTGCAGCCAACATCATCTACGCGCCGCCGCGATCGTTCTGTTGGCACGAGCCACTGGCATGCGTTTACGTGAAGCCATCTTGGCAGACCTGCCACGGCTAAGCCGTGAGGCTAACGACCTAGGCAGGATCAACATCCAGGACGGCACCAAAGGTGGCCGCGCCGGTGCCTCGGCACCTCGCTGGATTGCGGTGGACGAACATGTTCAAAGCGCACTTGGATTTGCACAGCGGGTGTCGCCCGGAACTAGCCGCAACCTGATTGCGTCACATGAAAGCTACCTGAATGTTCTGCAAGAAATCATCCGCCCTGCCCGAGACATCCTGCATGCACACAACCTCAAAGGCTTCCATGAGCTACGAGCGGCGTACGCATGTGAGCGCTACGAGCACATAACCCAATACCCCGCGCCAATCAATGGCGGCCAATGTTGCCAGGTAGACAGGAACCTTGATCGAGAGGCCCGACGACAAATCAGCTATGAGCTGGGGCACGGGCGGATCGACGTGGTCGCTGCCTACATTGGAGGGCGCGCATGAGCAGGTCATTCGACATGGAGCTGTTCTTGTCTACGGTGTTGACGGGCTCGCACGCAACTCGGCAACGCCATGTGCGACAGGCGAAAATCATACAGGCCGAGATTGCAGAGCGCTGGCAGCGACAAACACCTTGGGCTTGGCAGCAGAAGCATGTGATTTGGTTTCTCGAGAAGCGCCTAGCCCGACGCAGCAACGCAACGCGGTATTACTACCTCCTAACATTGCGACTGCTAGCTCGTCGCTTAGAAAAGTCATGGGTATGAAAATGATAGGCAAGGGCATTGAGAACAGTAATTTGATCTCATTACTCTGTCTTGTTGAGCGCAGCCATATTAAAGCGCTAACTCAAAAAGCCTCTGGCGCCCTTCCGGAGGAGCAGGGCATCCAGGACCGTACCCCCAGTGCCATCTGGACTCAGGAAAGATGACCCACCAAGATGCTCGTGGTTGCCGCCGCGATCTCAAGAGACGTAAAGTCCCTCCACAAGCACCACTAACAATGTGCAGTGTTTCCTGAATCAAGGCCACGGAAGATCAGAAATGAGCGAATCCCCTTTCCTCAGATACAAGGACATGCTCGTCAGCGAGCACAGCGCCTCCGCAAAATGCCTGCGGTCAATCGTTCTGTCGATGAATAGCCCTGATAGGTATGCGGTGACAGCAGCCGACCTGAGTGAACTCAGCCCAGAACACTTTGAAGCAGCGCAAGCCTTGATAGGCGTGTTCAAGGATGATTTTGAAAGGAACTGGGAAGCCAGGGGGGTGATTACTGAAATCAAAGAGCACTGGCCGGACTACCTGGATGCGCCTGACGGGATATACCCGTTTCCGAATCCTGACACCATCTTCGTGCCGGATCAGGCCGAGCTTAGCGAGCATTTCCAGCCTTTTTTTGGTATCGATCTCAACCTGGTAAACCCGGATTGGCATGGATATCTGACCATGCTGGGACCGCTGGAGCCGACAGAGCATGAGAACGTGGGAGAAGCGACCGAGGATACTGATTACCACTCCATTCTTTTGCACACGAACTGGATTGGCTTCAAGGTAGAGGAAGGGCGATACCGCCTGATGGGTGACCCACGCTATTTTTTCCTGAATAGGGATAACGAGCATCTGGAAGATCCATATGTTGAAGCTCGCGAGCGCCTAGAGTCGCTGTATGCAGATCAAAGAGCTGCTTACGCGGCGGCCAAAAAAATGTATTCCGAGTCGGGGCGGCTTTTCTCTCCATCAGAACTGGCAGAGAACTACCCACTGTACAAGCTCGAACGAATGGCGTTTGTTGAGCAAGTCGGCGGCGTGGCCGATTTCTCGAAATTCCCCATTTCCAGCCTTACGCTGGGCTATGCGCCGATCGAAAACGGCAGTATCACTGCTGGATACCCGATCAGCCCTGCTGGCCGTCCGTTTCACCACATAGCCAGTGTGCCTGCGCATCATTACCAGAGCTGGGGCGCTGATCTGATCATGATGTTTTATGAGCCGGAAGAAGAGCTGGTTCTGTTTACGTTTTACAACGAGCGCCGTGATGGCGATGGAGACGGCTTTTATTAGCTGGGCCGGCGGTACGCCCGTTGCAAGCTCACTGACTGGCCTTCTGCCATGGTCAAAACCGCCTCACCTTGGTTAAGCTACCGTTACTTACGCATCCGCACTGCGGGATGTGCGCATTGAGTGGCCAAGCAAACGAAGGAACGACCATGGTAGCCTGCAGCAACTTTGCCTTTCTCCAGGAACACGACCCTGTTTTCCTTCAGCTGGCGCGCATGGCCGAGCAAGCATTCGCGAGCGACCCAAACACCACTCTGATCAAGTTGCGCCAATTTGGCGAAGCACTGGCTCAGGATCTGGCCAGCCGCGCGGGTGTCGAGTTTGATGCCCGCACCTCCCAGTCCGACTTGCTGTACAAGCTAAGCCGCGAGATCGAACTGGATCAGAATATTCGCAGCCTATTCCATACCTTGCGCGTGGAAGGCAACAAAGCTACCCACGAGTTTCGTACGCTGCATCGCGAGGCCATGGATGGGCTAAAAGTGGGTCGTGCCCTGGCCATCTGGTATCACCAGTCGTTTGGAGCAGGCAAACGCACCTTCAAACCAGGCCCTTTCGTCACACCCAGTGACCCAAGCGCGTCGCTTCGCGACCTGCAAGGCCAGATTGAACAGCTAAAGGCGCAGCTCAGCGAATCTAGCCAGCAGTTGGAAACCAACCAGCAACTGGCCACCTTGCTCCAACGCGAAGCAGAGGAGTACGCAGTACTCGCCGAGCAGATGGATGCCGAGTCGCGAAACCACAAGCAGTTGGCGGCAGAGCACGAAGCAGCATTGATCAAACTGCGTGCAGAACATGATCAAAACCTCAAGACACTGCAACAGCAGCTCGCCGCACAGCCGCAGGCTGGCAAAGACGTTACGCAGAAAACCAAGAGGGCCAGCAGCAAGTTCCAACTGTCGGAAGACCTGACCCGGATTCTTATTGACCAACTGTTGAACGATGCTGGGTGGGTAGCCGACTCCTTGGAGCTTACTTACAGCAAAGGTGCGCGCCCTGAAAAGGGGAAAAACAAGGCTATCTCTGAATGGCCCACAAGTAGCGCAAAAGCCAGCGCTGACTATGTTTTGTTCGCCGGCCTGATACCCATCGCGATCGTCGAAGCAAAACGGGAAAGCATTGATGTTGCCGACCGAATTACCCAAGCAGAGCGGTACGCCCGCAACTTCCGGCTAGACGTCGAACATCTGCAACCCTGGCCGCTGGATGGCCAAAACCAGCCATGGAATGATGGAAGTGGCAGCCACTTCAAGGTGCCCTTTGCCTTCGCCTGCAATAGCCGCCCTTACATCAAGCAACTGGAAGAAAAGTCCGGTACCTGGTTCCGCGATTTACGCAGCCCGGCAAACACTCGCCGGGCACTGCACAACTTCCACACACCTGGCGATCTCCTCGACCTGCTTAAACGTAGCAAGGCTGAGGCCGAGGAAAAACTGGCAAAGGAAGGTTTTGGCTACCTGAAATTGCGCGGCTACCAAGAGAAAGCCATCATGGCCGTTGAGCAGGCACTGGCTCGCAATCAACGTAAGTGCTTGCTGGCAATGGCGACAGGCACAGGTAAGACCCGCACCATCATTGGTCTGATGTACCGTTTTCTCAAGGCCGAGCGTTTTAAACGGATTCTCTTTCTGGTCGACCGCAGCGCCTTGGGCCAGCAGGCGATTGACTCATTCAACGACGCTAAGCTGGAGCAGAATCACACACTGGCGCAGATCTACGATATCAACGGGTTGGCCGATATGGCTGCCGCAGCGGAAACCCGCATCCAGGTAGCAACCGTCCAGGCCATGGTTAGCCGGATCTTCCGCTCGGATAACCCACCACCCGTAGGGGAGTTTGACTGCATCATCGTCGACGAAGCCCACCGAGGGTATACGCTCGACCAAGAGATGACCGAGGGAGAATTGGCCATACGTGATGCTAGCCAATACCTTTCGCAGTACCGTCGCGTACTTGACTATTTCGACGCGTGCCGCATCGGCCTTACTGCCACACCGGCAAAACAGACCAGCGAAATTTTTGGCAAACCGGTATTCACTTACAGCTACCGGGAGGCCGTGGCCGACGACTGGCTGATAGACCACGAGCCACCGATTCGCTACGAAACCCAGCTTACTGAAAATGGCATTCATTTTGAAAAAGGTGATTCGGTCAGTGTCATCAATACCCAGACGGGGGAAGTCGATACTGCGGAACTGGAAGACGAGCTCAACTTCAGGACCGAATCCTTCAACCGCAGCGTCATTACACCGGCCTTCGACAAGGTCATCTGCGATGAGCTGGTCAAAGAGCTATATCCATTCGGCGAAGAAAAGACCATGATCTTTTGCGTCAACCAAGCTCACGCCGTGCGGGTGAAGAACCTGCTGGATGATGCTTTCAAGGACGCATACGGACAGCAATATAATGAAACGTCAGTGCGTATCATTACCGGCCAGAGCGACAACGTTGAACAATTGATTAGCCGTTACAAGAACGAAAAATACCCCAACATCGCCATCACCGTTGACCTGCTGACAACCGGCATCGACGTACCTACTATCTGCAATCTGGTATTCATGCGTCGTATACGCTCGCGGATCCTCTATGAGCAGATGAAGGGCCGAGCCACCCGGCGCTGTGACGAGATAGGTAAAACAGTATTCCGCATCTATGACCCCGTCGACCTCTATGCCAGCCTGGAAGAGGTCGACACCATGAAGCCATTGGTGAAGAACCCGAATATCTCCCTGGAGCAACTGGTAGGTGAGCTAACCGACGATGCCAGCCACAGCGCCCCGGGCAACCAGGAAGACACCAGCCACGCACATGATGTGCTTGACCAATTGAGCCAAAAGGTCATGCGCATTCTTCGCAAAGCCGAGCACAAAGCCGAGAGCAATCCGGCTATCAAGCAGAAACTCGAGGAGTTGCAGGATGCCTGGGGAGTCGAACCTGGCAAGCTGCATACCCATTTACACGGGCTCGGACCACAACAGGCTGCTGGCTTCGTTCGTCAACACAGTCAACTGATCGAGCAACTGGCGGCTGTCAGCGCCCTACTCGGATCGGAGAGATTCCCGATCATTTCTACGCACGATGACAAACTCACCTTGCGCGAGCAAAGCTATGGCAAGAACCAGAAACCTGCCGACTTTCTGGAAAGCTTCAACGAGTTCATTCACAAGCAACTGAACCAGTCAGTTGCGCTGAGCGTCGTGGTCAACCGCCCCAAGGATTTGACTCGCGAACACTTGCGCGAAGTGCGGTTGCTGCTCGATCAGAACGGTTTCAGCGAAGCCAACCTGAAAAGTGCCTGGCGCAACCAGACCAACTACGAAATAGCAGCCAGCATCCTTGGGTACATTCGGCAAGCAGCGATCGGTGAGGCATTACTGCCGTTCGATCAACGCGTGGGAGATGCCATGAGACGAATTTACGCTATGCAGGCCTGGACACATGCGCAACGGAGCTGGCTGGACCGCCTTGCCAGGCAATTGGTGCATGAGGTTGTGCTCGACGCACAGCAAGTCAATGACGCCTTCCGCGAGGACGGCGGTATGAAAGGTCTGGACCGTAACCTTGGTGGCAACCTGGATGTAGTGCTGGAAGCGTTGAACGATAATCTTTGGTCGGCGGCTGGATGATATTTGATCACTCTGGGCTCGTTCTACGAGCCCTGGCCCCAATCCTCGAGCGTGATAAAAATCCGGGCAGTTCGCTTTCTGCGCCCGCTCCCGATTCGGCCCGCGCAATCGCCTCCCGGCACCTCCATGCAACGCGAGGAAACTTGCTAATCGGTTCAGCCGTGCATATCCTCCCACGCAATACACCCGCCATGCCTATGGTTGCTTCGGCAGCTACAGGCATATTGAGCGGTTTTTTTTTGCCCGGTAGTTTTTGAGCCCTAAGCTGTCAGTACGCCTGCTCTCAACTTTCCTTCGCATCTGGCGCTCCTCAACGCCCCCCAAAATTTTTTGAGAGTTACCATGACCAACTCCGACATCGTCCAGAAACTCTGGAACCTGTGCGACGTACTGCGCGACGATGGTATCAACTACAGCGATTACGTTACCGAACTGGTGTTGCTGCTGTTCATCAAGATGGAATACGAGCAGGTTCAGAACAACGACAACTTCAGCCACAAGCTACCTGAAGGCGCTCGCTGGCCGGACCTGGCAGGTAAATCCGGGCTCACTCTGCTCAACCATTACCGGCAAATGCTGCTGGACCTGGGCAAGAACAGTGATCCACTGATCGCCGCCATCTATGCCGATGCCCAGACCCGGCTCAAGGAGCCGCGCCATCTGGAGCAACTCATCAGAAGCCTGGATGGCATCGACTGGTTCAGCGCCCGCAAGGACGGCCTTGGCGACCTTTACGAGGGTCTGCTGGAAAAGAATGCCAGTGAAACAAAATCCGGGGCTGGCCAGTACTTCACGCCACGCCCGTTGATCGATAGCATCATTCGCTGCATCCAACCGCAGCCTGGTGAGACCATACAGGACCCGGCCGCCGGGACTGCGGGCTTTTTGATTGCTGCTGACGCCTACATAAAAAGCAAGACTGATCAGCACTACAACCTCGACGCCAAGGCCAGGACCTTCCAGCGTAACCGCGCCTTTGTTGGTGTAGAACTCGTCCCAGGCACCCGTCGTCTGGCGCTAATGAATACGCTACTGCATGGCATGGAAGGCGACGAAGAGGGTGTGGTGCACCTGGGTAATGCCCTTGGTCAGACAGGTGCTAGCCTGCCCAAGGTTGACGTCATCCTCTCCAACCCGCCGTTCGGCACTGCCAAGGGCGGCGGCGGGCCCACCCGCGACGACCTAACCTACCGTACCAGCAACAAGCAGCTGGCATTCCTGCAGCACATCTACCGCGGCCTGAAGCCCGGTGGCCGCGCCGCCGTGGTGCTGCCGGATAACGTATTGTTCGAGGTGGGGGTCGGTACTGAGGTTCGTCGTGACCTAATGGACAAGTGCAACCTGCACACTATCCTGCGTCTACCTACCGGTATCTTCTACGCGCAAGGCGTGAAGACCAACGTACTGTTCTTTCAAAAAGGCAGTGTGGAAAACCCGCGCCAAGAGGAAGACTGCACCAAGCGTGTATGGATCTATGACCTGCGCAGCAACATGCCCAGTTTCGGCAAGCGTACCCCTTTCGGCCCCACGCACCTCAAGCCGTTCGAAGATGCCTATGGCGTCGAGCCTAACGGCAATAGCTCGCGAGCCGAGAACGTCGAGGGTATTGGTGAAACCAGCCGCTTCCGCTGCTTTACCCGCGATTATATCCACAATGAACGTGGTGACTCGCTGGACATCAGTTGGCTTAAGGACGAAAGCAGCCTGAATGCCGCCGATCTGCCCGCGCCGGAGGTGCTGGCGGGTGAGGCCATGGCTGAACTAACCGAGGCGCTGCGTGAGTTGGAAGAGTTGATGAAGGCACTGGGAGCGGGAGATGAAGTATTGGCGCAGAGACAGTTGATGGCTGAGGTGATGGGGCTAGCTGTTGCTGAGGAGAATGGCAATGAGTGAGCTGCCAAGTGGATGGGCACGCACAACTCTTGGAACCATTGCCGATTGGGGATCAGGAGGAACTCCATCTCGCAGCGAATCAAGTTTTTACGGCGGGGGAATCCCATGGATAAAAAGTGGAGAGCTCAATAGCCACTACATAACAACGACAGAAGAATATATTACAGAAACCGCTATAAAATCCTCGAGTGCGAAGATTTTTCCTGCGGGCTCCGTGGCCATCGCCATGTATGGGGCGACTATTGGTAAAACGGCCATCCTCGGCATCGATGCGTCTACCAACCAAGCGTGCGCAGTTGGTGTACCTGTTGAAGGTCTTATCGAAAAAGAATACCTGTATAGACTTCTTCAAAATGAAAAGGCAGCTTTCATTGAAAAAGGCAAAGGTGGGGCTCAGCCGAATATTTCGCAAGCCGTCATAAAATCCCATGAGATCGGACTCCCGCCGCTCGCCGAACAAACCCGTATCGCCGCCAAGCTCGACGAACTGCTGGCTCAGGCCGATACTCTGAAAGCCCGCATCAACGGCATCCCTGCGCTGCTCAAACGCTTCCGCCAATCCGTACTAGCTGCAGCGGTTTCTGGGGTTTTGACAGAAAAGTGGCGGGCACTTCAAGAGCAAAATATTGAATGGAAAGAAGCAAGCATCGACTCTGTATGTGCAAGCTCTTTCTATGGACCACGCTTCGGAAAAGGGGACTATGTAACAGACGGATTACCAACAATCCGGACAACAGACATGACCCCCAAAGGTGAGATCCTCATCACAAGTACAACACCTCGAGTAAACGTTCCAAAAGAAAAAATAGAAAACCTCAAGATTTGCAATGGTGACTTGCTCGTAACCAGAACCGGTAGCATTGGGACAATGGCAGTGTTCCGCGGAAACTATGAAGCCATCCCCAGTGCGTACTTAATCAGATTTAGATTTAAGCAGTCAGTATCCGTGGACTTTATATACACCTATTTGACTTCACCCGAGGGTCAAGAAAAACTAGGCCTCGGAATAACCACCACTGCACAACCAAACATTAATGCCAAAACCATTAGAGGCATAATGCTAAATTTCCCTTCAATTGATGAGCAAACAGAAATAGTCCGAAATGTCGATCAACTCTTTGCCTTCGCCGACCAACTGGAAGCCAAAGTCGCTTTGGCTAAGAGTCGTATTGACCAGCTGACTCAAAGTATCTTGGCCAAAGCCTTCCGCGGTGAATTGGTCCCCCAAGACCCGAACGACGAACCCGCCAGCGCTTTACTGAAACGCATCAAAACCCAGCGCACTGCCGCGCCCCAGGCCAAGCAAAGGCGTCGAGCTGCTACGCCGAGCTAAGCCTTTCATCAGGAAGAAGCGAACCATGCCTGTCCCGACCTACGACCAGTTCATAGAGCCCATCCTGCGTTTTCTCGCCGCCCACCCGGAGGGTGCCATCGCGGGCGAGGCCCATGAAGCAGCTGCCTTGACACTTGGTCTGAGCGAGGTACAGCGGCAGGAGACCATCGCCAGCGGCCAGGCTACTTACAAGAACCGCTCCGGCTGGGCGCATGATCGGCTCAAGCGCGCGGGCTATTCCAGCAGCGCAAAGCGTGGCTACTGGCAGCTAACCGACACCGGCCGCGTATTCGCCCAAGCCAATCCGGCCCCGTTGAGCCCAGAGCAGGTCGAGCATCTAGCAGTGAACTTCATGAGCGTAAAGCTGAAGACAGCGCCGGATGCCGCCTCGCTGGATGAAGGCAATGACGCGCCAGCGCCTATTACCAAGACTGACCTCGCAACTAGCAGCCCGCAGGAGCGCCTGAATCAGGCGATCCTAGAACTGCGCACCAGCGTCGCGGGCGATTTGCTGGACAGCCTGTTGCAAGCGAGCCCGACGCGCTTCGAGCACATCGTACTCGACGTCCTGCACAGCTTGGGCTACGGAGCGAACCGTCAGGCACTACAGCAGGTCGGCGGTAGTGGCGACGGCGGAATCGACGGCGTGATCTCGCTCGACGCGCTGGGTCTGGAGAAAGTCTACGTGCAGGCCAAGCGCTGGCAGAACACTGTAGGCCGCCCCGATTTGCAGGCGTTCTATGGCGCCCTGGCAGGACAGAAAGCAAAACGCGGCGTATTCATAACTACCTCTGGCTTCACCGCCCAAGCAGTTGAGTTCGCGCTATCGGTCGAAGGGCTTGTACTGGTCGACGGTAAACGCTTGGTCAATCTGATGTTGGATCACGAGGTCGGAGTCAGCTCGCAGCTTTACAAGGTGCCAAGGCTCGACAGCGACTACTTTGATGAATCGCTTGGCTGAGCTCAAAAATCACCGTCCATCGGAATCCAGGCCATGCAGCGTTCCAACTGGTATTCCAGGCAAGTTGAACAAACAATTATTTACTAGCAAAAACAGATAGATACCAACTGGTTTCAGCTCACCCCGGCCCACCAAATCAACGAAAAAAGACGCCCACGACGTCTTTTTTTGTGCCCGAAATCCATGATCAGATACGTGCTATCACCCGCAGCAAACCTTCCACCTCAGTTAGCGCTGGAGCATAGCCCCCGGGATAGCGGCACGATACGGAGGCGCAGGCCGCTGAAAATCGCAGGCGTGCGCTCAAGTCTGAGATCCCCAGCAAGTCCGCCGCCAACCAACCCGCCATACAAGCGTCTCCTGCTCC
The DNA here is from genome assembly GCF_057814275.1 of Pseudomonas sp. F007. Lineage (NCBI taxonomy): Bacteria > Pseudomonadati > Pseudomonadota > Gammaproteobacteria > Pseudomonadales > Pseudomonadaceae > Pseudomonas > Pseudomonas sp. F007. Next base: position 88,749 of record NZ_JBVATA010000013.1, read on the forward strand.
AACCGTGTCTTGCACTTTCACGGCAATAGCCGGTTGCTCGAGTTGGCTGTCCGGGGTGTGGAGCATCATCCCGTGCTCCCCTCGGGTAAACAGGATATGCGCCTGAGGGTTGAGCGCGCGAAGCTCGTCCATTGCCTGGTGTTCGGTAAGCCCTGGATAAATATGCCGAAGGTCTTCGTCGGACAGCTTAATCATGTCAGCAAGGGCGGTCATCGTCGGGAAGGTATGCTCCCGATAATGGCTATCCATTAAATTGCGCCAGTTCGGATCATAGCTAATCCGTTTACCAGCCTCTTTTACCTGCTGAGCAATTCTGACCAGCCTGCCTGCGAGTGGCTGTCGAGCCAAACTGATGCAGCTGAAATGACACAGTTCTGCGTGATTGATCCATCCCTCGGGCATCAGATCGGGATCAAAAAACTGATCGGCCTCTCCAGCAAAAAAGTATTTTGGAGGACTGGTTGATGGAACGATGGCGACCAAAGGCGTTCGGTCTACCCGTTGGATAAACCTCATATCCAACGCTGCCGCCTCCGACTGCGAAACTATCTCGTCACCCAGTGAATCCATGCTCACCGACCCGGCAAAAGCGCAGCCAACACCCAAGCGACTTAGCGCTCGTGCAACGTTCCAGGGAGCACCACCCGGGTAGCCCTTCCACTGTCCAGGAGTGCCTTGGACAAGGTCGGTCAGCGCTTCGCCAAATACTACTGCGCGAGGCAATACCATCGTCATTTCCTCAATACTGTGTCGTGGGTCACTGCTGGCTAATCAGCTTCGACCTGTAATCACTTACTCAATACGCCTTGGCGCCTTGGTGTTGGCCGGACGCGTTCAACTATCAAAACCAGGTTTCCATCTGTATGCCGTACTGCCACACGCCTCCAGCATTGAAGTCCGACTTGCCGAAGGAGTCATAGGTGCTGTAGCTGTCCAGGTCCGAAGACCAGTCCATGAGGCTTGCGAACACTCGCAGTTCGGGGCGTGTGAGCAGGTCGCCCACATCAGGCTTGAATGTCGGGGCGATCGTGAATTTCCAGAAGTTACCATCAACCGCATTACGTTGCAGGTAGCCCTTGGGGTCGAGATCCATGGTTTGCCAGCTCATTTCGTAGGCCATCTCGAAATTGCGGTTGATTTCATTGGCCAACCGAACGTTCAGGGTCATCCAGCGGTAATCGTCACCCTTGACGTACCTGTCCTTGCTTTGCTCGGCCAACACGCTGGGGCCGATGCGCCAGCTTGGCGCTATGGGTGTCTCGCCATAAACCGCCAGACGCAGAGCGCGAGCGTCGTCGATCAACTCGCCATCCGAGCCGATGTTCTTGACCTCTGCCCCCAGACCTTGTCCGTAGAGCAGTGCCGTTTTGAAGAAGCCTTCCCTGCCGAAAAAGTCCTTCTGGTGATTGGCCAGCATGCTGTGCAAACCGGAATCTGCAGGCGTCAGACCCGCCTCATTGCTGCGGCTGCCGATGTCGTTTTTCTTTGAACCAATGGCATTGAACATCCACTGCCACGTACCGCTGTCGAAGAACTGGTTGGAGGTCAGGATGTAGCTTTCCACATCGGCATTGATACCGCCCTCACTGAAATCCCCGTAGTTACGGCCGATCAAGGAGTAATTCGAGCGCCAGCCCTTGTTCATCTGCACATCGTAGATTCCACCTCCGGTGCCGGCCAGAAAGACCACGTCCGAGTCCAGCCAGTGGATATCGAAGTTATCCCTATCAAATCGCTTGCCGGCCCACAAAGTGGCGTTCTCGAACACTGTGTTGCCCTTGAAGGCGGCGAGCTGATCGAGTTCAGTGAAGACCTGACGCACGTTCAGGTTGCTCTCGTCGGCCGTCCAGTCATTGGAACTCTCCACGCCGTCGGCGATGGACACGGTGAATTTGGCGCGGGTGCCGTTTTGCGCATAGGCCTCTTTCGACAGGTCGATGCGCATGTAGGTGTCGTCTTCGTTGCCGAGTCGTCCGACTGCACCACCGACTGAGCCGGCCGGGGTTGTATACGGACCGCCACGCCCCCCCCCCAGCCCATCGTTGATCAGTAATCCGGAGCGGGCGTACCCCTTGAAGCTGAAGCCGTCAGTGAGGTGCCCACTGCTGCCCTGCTTTTCCATGCTTTGCTGACGGGCTTCGAGTTTTGCCAGTCGGGTGTCCAAAGCAGGCACCGAAACGGCTGCGGTAGCAGACGCTGCCGGCTGCAAGGCGGGAGTGGCCAGTTTGATCTGTTGCAGTTCTCTGGCAAGTGCCTGAGTTTGCTGTTCGGCGGCGGCGGCACGTTTTTCCGCTGCGCTGGCACGGGCTTCAAACGCAGCCATGCGTTGTTCCAGAGTTGCGGCCTGAGAGGTTGCCACCGAGGTGCCAAGCACACCTGCGAGTAGCCAGCCTGATGCTTTCTGCATGTGGATTCCCTGTTTTGTTTTTATTGTTTTTTGTTGCCGCGACGGAGCAATTTTTCGTCAATGATGAATTGTCACATCGACGAAAAAAATGATGTCTCATCGCAAATACGCTGATACATTTGGCGTTGTTAACGTTAACTTTTCTAAAAACAAAAATAAAGAGGCTTTATGAATCCGCTGAAATCTCTGCTTCCAGTCGCACTACTCACCCTCTGCGTCAGCCTTCCATCTCTATCGAGCGCAGCGGATCTGACGATCTCGTGCGGTGCGGTGGGTGCGGAGTTACAACTCTGCAAGGAGGCGGTCGAGGCGTGGTCGAAACAGACCGGCAACACCGTCGAGGTGGTTTCCACGCCTAACTCGGCGACCGAGAGGTTGTCGTTCTACCAACAGATCCTCAGTGCGCAGTCCACTGACATCGACATCATTCAAATCGATATGGTGTGGCCGGGTATGCTGGCCAAACACCTGATGGATCTGCGCGAGGTGCTTCCCGCCAACGCCACCCAAGGCTACTTCCAGGCACAGGTGGATAACGCCACGGTGAACGGACGGCTGGTGACGATGCCGTGGTTTACCGACTCGGGCCTGCTGTATTACCGCAAGGACTTGCTTGAGAAGTACGACCGGCAGGTGCCTCAGACGTGGGAGGAAATGACCGCTACCGCCAGGCATATTCAACAGGCCGAACGCACTGCCGGGAACCCCAATGCCTGGGGCTACATCTTTCAAGGGCGCGCCTACGAGGGCCTGACGTGCAATGCGCTGGAGTGGATCAGCAGCCAACCGGAAGGCGGACTGGTCAATCCACGAGGCGACATCGTGATCAACAGTCAGGCCTCGAGAACGGCCTTGACCCTGGCGAAGAGCTGGGTGGGAGACATCTCCCCACGGGGCGTACTCAATTACACCGAGGAAGAAGGCCGTGGCGTATTCCAGTCGGGAAATGCGCTGTTCATGCGTAACTGGCCTTATGTCTGGGCCCTGGTGCAAAGCCAGGACAGCGCTGTAAAAGACCAGGTTGGAGTCGCTCCCCTGCCCCGGGGCGGCGAAAACGGCAACCATGCATCCACTCTCGGTGGGTGGGGCCTGGCGGTCTCGCGCTACAGCGCCCATCCAAAACTTGCCGCCGAGTTGGTGGGCTACCTGACCAGCGCCCAACAGCAAAAACATCGTGCTCTGGCTGCCGCCTATAACCCAGTGATCGAGTCGCTGTATCAGGATCCCGAACTGCTCGCGGCAATGCCTTATTACAGTCAGCTCCAAAGCATTCTCAACGATGGGGTGATGCGCCCCGCCGCAATCACCGCCGACCGCTATCCAAGGGTCTCCAATGCGTTCTTCGATCGAGTGCATGGTGTGCTGGCGGGCGAGTTGCCAGTCGATCAGGCGCTGACCGAACTGGAAAGCGAACTCACGCGCATCAAACGCCGGAACTGGTAAGCCACAAGGAAGGAAATCACCATGTCTGTCTCTACTACCCATGCCCCCCGTGACGAGCTCCTGCTCACCAGGGACACTCCCGTGCAGCGTCGTCGAGTACGTGCTGCCTGGCTGTTTTTGACACCCATGTTGGTGTGTCTGGCCCTGGTGGCGGCCTGGCCGCTACTGCGGACATTCTGGTTCAGCCTGACTGATGCCAGCCTGGCGGACACCGGTGGCGGATCCTTCGTCGGCTTGAGCAATTACCTATTCCACAACGGTTCCAGTTGGTCGGGCATCCTGGTCGATCCGCAATGGTGGAACGCTGTGCGTAACACGTTGCATTTCACCGTGGTGTCGGTGGGACTCGAAGTCGTCCTGGGGCTGCTGGTGGCACTGCTGCTGAACATCAAATTCACAGGCCGTTCCCTGGTGCGTGCGATGATCCTGATTCCCTGGGCGATTCCTACCATCGTCTCGGCAAAGATCTGGTCATGGATGCTCAACGACCAGTTCGGCATCATCAATCACTTGATGCTGAGCCTCGGACTGATTGACGCCACGCTGGCCTGGACGGCAGATGCGGATCTGTCGATGTGGGCAGTCATCATCGTCGACGTCTGGAAGACCGTTCCTTTTGTCACGCTGTTGATGCTGGCGGCGTTGCAGATGTTGCCGAGTGATTGCTACGAAGCGGCAAGGGTCGACGGCATTCATCCGCTGAAAGTGTTCTGGCGTGTGACGCTTCCCCTGCTAATGCCCGCGCTGCTGGTGGCGGCGATCTTCCGCATTCTCGACTCTTTGCGGGTATTCGACGTCATCTATGTGCTGACCTCGAACTCTTCGAGCACCATGAGTATGTCGGTCTATGCCCGCCAGCACCTGGTGGAGTTCCAGGACGTTGGCTATGGCAGCGCGGCCTCGACCCTGCTGTTCCTGGTCGTTGCGGTGATCGCCATGCTTTATCTCTACCTCGGACGTCGTCATCTGGAGGTTCGCCCATGAACCAGCGCTCAATCAAAAAAGCGCTGTTGCGCATCGGCTTTTGGTGTTTGATCGGGATCTTGCTGCTGTATGCGGTCTTCCCTTTCTATTACGCCATCGTGACCTCTCTGAAGCCATCCAGCGCCCTGTTCGAGGTGAGCTATTGGATCGAGAGCCCCGACTTCTCAAATTATGCGGCTGTCCTCCATCAATCCTCATTCTTGAGAGCCATCGGCAACTCGCTGATCGTTGCGCTCTGCGTGGTGGCGCTGGCGCTATTCCTCAGCCTGACCGCCGCCTACGCCTTGGGCCGGGTGAAGTTCCGGGGGCGTGGCACGGTGTTGATGATCGTGCTTGGCGTCTCGATGTTTCCCCAGGTCGCTGTACTGTCGGGGCTATTTGAAGTGATACGCGCCTTGGGCCTGTACAACACGTCCCTGGCGTTGATCCTGAGCTACACGATTTTCACCCTGCCCTTCACCGTCTGGGTGCTGACCACCTTCATGGGGCAACTGCCACATGAACTGGAAGAAGCGGCGATCATGGATGGCGCTTCGCCCTGGGTCACGCTGACCCGCGTGCTGTTGCCCCTGCTTTGGCCCGCACTGGTCACCACTGGCTTGTTGGCCTTCATCGCGGCGTGGAATGAGTTCCTGTTTGCCCTGACCTTCACCCTCACCGACACGCAACGCACGGTACCGGTCGCCATCGCCTTGATCTCCGGCGGAAGTCCCCATGAGCTGCCTTGGGGGCTGCTGATGGCCGCATCGGTGGTGGTCACCGTCCCACTGGTGATTCTGGTGCTGATCTTCCAGCGCCGAATCGTCTCCGGCCTCACTGCAGGCGCGTTAAAGGGTTGATGCCCGACAACTACAAGGAACCGTATCTTGATCAAATTGCAGCTGGACAACGTGAACAAACAATTGGGCGGCGTGCGGATTCTTCGCGACGTCAGCCTGCAGATCGCCGCGGGTGAATTCGTCGTCTTCGTTGGCCCTTCGGGCTGCGGAAAGTCGACCCTGCTGCGACTGATTGCCGGACTGGATTCGATATGCGGCGGCGACCTACTGATCGACGGGCGCCGAGTCAACGACCTGGAGCCGCGCGAGCGTGGCGTCGGCATGGTGTTTCAGTCTTACGCGCTGTACCCGCACATGAGCGTGTACGACAACATCAGCTTTGGTCTCAAACTGGCCAGAACTGAAAAAAGCAGCCTGCATGAGCGCGTGCTGAAAACAGCGCAAATCCTTCAATTGGACAAACTGCTGCAACGCAAGCCGAAAGAACTGTCCGGCGGGCAGCGCCAGCGCGTGGCAATGGGCCGAGCCATGGCTCGTGAGCCGGACATTTTGTTGTTCGATGAGCCTCTCTCCAATTTGGATGCATCCTTGCGGGTGCAGATGCGCAACGAAATCGCCCGGCTGCATGATCGACTTGGCTCGACGATGATCTACGTCACTCACGACCAAGTGGAAGCGATGACCCTGGCCGACAAGATTGTCGTGCTCAATGGCGGTCGCGTGGAGCAGGTCGGCTCACCACGCGAACTCTATGAGCGTCCGGCGAGCCGCTTTGTCGCCGGTTTTCTCGGTTCGCCCAAGATGAACTTTCTGGCGGCGCGCCTGCATGTGCCGGGCGAAACCAGCCTGGTCGACACTGCCGTTTTGGGTATGACCTCCCTGCCCTTCGACAGCTCGAACCTGGCGGCCGACGCCCCGCTGAGCCTGGGCATTCGCCCGGAACACATGTCGCTCAGGGCGGCGCAGGGAGCTGCCGGCGTGGTCGTCAGCGGGGTCGAATACCTGGGCAGTGAAACCTATGTGCACCTGGATATCGGTCAGGACGAACCACTGATCTGTCGTTGTGAGGTCAACGCCGGATGGCAGGCAGGCGATCGGGTCGAACTCTATCTGGACATGGACAACCTGCACCTGTTCGACGCCGACGGCGCGGCTGTGGGGCGCCACCCGGCAGCCATTGAAAGCTTGCCCGACGACGTTTCTGTTCGCTCAGCCCGAGCGCGCGCCCTATGACCTTACCCTTGAATACCATGAGCGTTCCAATGACTTCCTCCCTTGCCATTGCCCAGCGTGCACTGGATGACAGCGCGTCTCGAGTCATCCAGGACTATCGACCCGGTTATCATATTTCCCCTCCGGCAGGCTGGATGAACGACCCAAACGGGGTCGTGTACTTTCGTGGCGAATATCACGTTTTCTATCAGCATTACCCGTTCGACGCGAAATGGGGCCCGATGTATTGGGGCCACGCCAAGAGTGCCGATCTGGTTCATTGGCAGCACCTGCCCATTGCGCTGGCACCTGGCGGTGACTTCGACCGTGACGGATGTTTTTCTGGTAGCGCGGTGGTGTGTGGCGACACCCTGGCACTGATCTACACCGGGCACACCTGGCTGGGGGAGGTGGGGGACGAGCGCTCAATCCGCCAGGTCCAGTGCCTGGCCACCAGCAACGACGGCATCCGGTTCATCAAGCATGGCGCTGTCATCGAGACCGCGCCGCAGGACAGGATCATGCACTTTCGTGACCCCAAGGTATGGCAGGAGGGTGACTGCTGGTACCTGATTGCCGGCGCACGCCTGGACGATGTGCCGTTGCTCCCGCTGTACCGATCCTCCGATCTGCAGAGCTGGGAGTTTCTCGACTATGTGTCCAGCGGCAGCGAGGGCGACGGCTATATGTGGGAATGCCCGGACCTGTTTCAGTTGAATGGACGCGATGTGCTGCTGTACTCCCCTCAGGGCATGCAACCCGAGGGTTACGAACGGCTCAACAAGTATCAGACCGGTTATCGAGTGGGCCGCCTCGACAGCGAATGGCACTTCACCGGCGGGCCTTTCATCGAGCTGGATAGCGGCCACGATTTCTATGCCGCGCAAACGCTCCTGGCCGCAGACGGTCGGCGCCTGGTGTGGGCATGGCTCGACATGTGGGAAAGCCCGATGCCGAGCCAGGCCCATCACTGGTGCGGCATGCTCGGTGTGCCACGCGAGCTTGAACTGTGTGCAGATCGCCTTTGCGTGCGGCCGGCACGGGAGCTCAACGCTCTGCGACTGACGCCGTTGGCTGGCACGCCATGGTGGGACGAGTCGGGAACCCGGTGGGTGCCGGAAGTGAGTGGCGATATGCTCGAAATTCATGTGCACCTCGATTTACTCGGCTGCACCGACGGTCATCTGGGCGTCGCGTTGCGCTGCAGCGACGATGGTCATGAACAGACCCTGCTCTACTACGATGCGGTGTTGCAGCGCCTGGTGCTTGACCGTAGCCGCTCGGGTGCGCAAGTCACAGGCCAGCGCAGCGTACCGATAGACCCGACACAAGAGCGACTGGAACTGCGCGTGTTTCTCGATCGCTCGTCTATCGAGGTGTTCGACGAAAACGGCCGCTTCAGCCTCAGCAGCCGCCTCTATCCGCGGCCCGACAGTCTGGGCGTGAAGCTTCTGGCAAGCGGGAGTGGCGGGCGTGTGTCGATTCCCAAGGCCTGGCCTCTCGACTCGGGATGGCTATGAGGGGCGTCATTGCGGTCGCGAGAGGCCCGGGCCATGTGTCATGATTCCGCGTCAACCTGACCGGTCTCACTTCGCATGACTTCAGTGAAAGACGTTGCACAGCTGGCCGGCGTGTCCCTGATGACGGTGTCTCGAGCGCTCAACACCCCGGAAAAACTGAGCCCCGAAACCCTTGTACGGGTGCGTCGTGCCATTGATGAGCTGCAATTCGTACCGAGCCTGTCGGCGCGCAAGATGCGTGGCGATAACCTCCAGTCGCGAACCATCGGTGTGTTCGCGCTGGACACCGCGACCACACCATTCGCGGTCGAGCTGCTGCTGTCGATCGAGCAGACCGCGCAGCAAGCCGGCTGGAACGTGTTTATCCTCAACCTGCTGAGCAACCCGCCCACCGACCAGAACATCGACCTGATGTTGTCGCACCGTCCCGACGGGTTGATCTTCAGCGCCATGGGGTTTCGCCAGGTGTGCATTCCCGAGCGATTGAAGAGCAAGCCACTGGTACTCGCCAACTGCCTGGCGGATGACAGTCGGCTGGTCAGTTATGTGCCAGACGACGAAATGGGGCAGTACCGGGCCGTACACCACGCGTTGAGCCTCGGTTACAAGCGCCCCCTGTGTATCAATCTTCCCAGGCAGAGTCTGGCCTGGGGCCTGCGACAAAGAGGCCTGCAGCGTGCCTGCCAGGCATTCGGACTGGCGCCTGACGCACTCTTGCAATACGACCTTTCCGATCATGATGCCTATGGTGAAACAGCAGCCATCCTCGACCGGCACCTCATTGATGGTCGCCCCCAATTTGATATTCTGATCTGTGGCAACGACCGCATCGCCTTTTGTGCCTATCAGCTGTTATTCGGCCGTGGCCTGAAAATTCCCGACGATGTCGCCGTCCTCGGCTACGACAATATGATCGGTATCGCCGAGCTGTTCATCCCACCGCTGACCACGGTGCAACTGCCCTATTATGAGGTTGGCCGCAAGGCTGCCCTGCACCTGATCGAGACCCTTGAGGTATCGGGAACCCAGCCGGTTGATTGTCCATTGGTGGTCAGGTCATCACTATAAGAATGAGATAATTGGGTGATCGCACGCCCGTTTGCGGTTACCGGGTGCGAACTCACGCCGTCAGCATTCCATCTTGGCCCACCAAACTCTAAGCAATCCAAAACCCGCCAACCGCGGGTTTTGTTGCATCTGGACCCTGCCTTTTTCAGCACCCTTTCCCCCGCGACTCCCCAAACACCCTCTCCTCCTGCTCCCTTGCCTCCTCCGTCAACTCCGCGCCAAAATCCTCAACCTCAAACACCTGCCGAATCTCGATCTCCGCCTCCGTCCCCGGCATCGGATTCGGACACCGCTTCACCCACTCAATCGCCTCTTCCTTCGAGCTGACCTGCCACAGCCAAAACCCCGCAATCAACTCCTTGGTCTCGGCAAACGGCCCATCAATTACCGTATGCCCACCCCCACTAAACCGCACCCGCGCCCCTTTGCTGCTCGGCTGCAAGCCTTCTCCCGCGAGCAGTACGCCCGCTTTATGCAGTTCTTCGTTGTAGTTACCCATGGCCGTCAACAACGCCTCGCTGGGCATTTTTCCGGCTTCGGAGTCGGGGCTGGCTTTGATAATGATCATGAAGCGCATGGCGGTATCTCCTGTGGTTTGCGGGTTAGTCGAATGAGCGGGGCGGCAATCGACAATCCACCTGAAAATTCTTTCCGCCCCTACCCGCCGCCCTCTGGCTAACCCTCGGATCCCTGCTAGCGTTTCACTCACTCCAGCACGCCACGCAGGGCCACCATGACCACCCTCAAAGACCGCCTGAAACAAGGCAAGGAAGCCCGCAAAGACTGCCCGCGCAGTTCCCAGGCGCTGCACGCCAAAAGCGCGCGCGATCCGATTCCGTTGATCGAGGCGTCGAGTGAGGGGCGGGTGCAGTCGTTGGTGGCTTTGCGGTATGGGCGGATGCTGGTGTCGCCTTTTACCTTTTATCGCGGCAACGCCTTGCTGCAGGCCCACGATTTGTCGAAGACGCCGGATATGGGGCTGCGTTCGATTATTTGTGGGGATTGTCATTTGATGAATTTCGGCGGGTTTGCCACGCCGGAGCGCAATCTGTTGTTCAGCGTGAACGATTTCGACGAGGTGCATCCCGGGCCCTGGGAGTGGGATTTGAAGCGGCTGGTGGCGAGTTTTCTGATTGCTGCGCGGGATTTGCGCCATGGCACGACGGTGGAGGAAGCGGTGTGCCGGGAGCTGATCGGTGCCTATCAGCGCAGCATGGCGACCTGTGCCGAGCAGAGTGCGCTGGAGATCTGGTACGACTCCATCAGCTATGAAGATCTGCTGCAGCGGGCGCAGTCGGAGACCACCTTGCAGCACGTGCAGCGTGCCGTCGACAAGGCGGCGCGGCGCACTCATGCCGAGTTGCTGCCGAAGATTTGCGAGCGGGATGCCCAGGGTCGGTTGTTGATTCGTGACGACCTGCCGGAGATTTTTCATCTGCATAACACCACCACCTTGCTCGATGCCGAGGATGAATGGTTGCGCCTGGCCGATTGGCGGCCGTTGTACGACACCCTGATGCGCGATTATCGCGGGACGCTGGCCGGGGATCGCCGGGAGTTGCTGGCGCGTTTCGAGGTGCAGGACCTGGCGTTCAAGGTGGTCGGCGTCGGCAGTGTCGGCACACGCTGCATGGTGGCGTTGCTCACTGACAATCAGGAGCGTCCGCTGTTTCTGCAGATCAAGGAGGCGCGGCGCTCGGTGCTGGCGGACTATGTGAAAAGCAAATCCCGGGTGCGCCACAACGGTCAGCGGGTGGTGGAGGGCCAGCGCTTGATGCAGTCCGCCAGCGACCTGTTCCTCGGTTGGACCAGCGGCCCTCACGGCCGGCACTTTTACCTGCGCCAGTTGCGCGACATGAAAATTTCGGCGGAGCTGGAGACCTTCGATGCCGAGACCTTTTCCGCTTACGCGCGCACCTGCGGCCGCGCGCTGGCCCGGGCCCACGCCAAGGCCTCCGGGCAAGCCGCGTTGATCAGCGGCTACATCGGCAAGAGCGACACCCTCGCCGACGCGCTGTTCAAGTACGCCCAGTCCTATAGCGATCAGAACGAGCGGGATTTCGAGCGTTTCCAGAACGCCTGCCGCACCGGCCGTTTGCTGGCGCGCTCGGAAGCCGATTTCGCCGCCGACCATCTGCCCTGATCCCGACGGCGAAAGGCGAGCTGTCACAAGGCGTTCACTATTTGTTCAGATTCGCCGCCCTATACTTGCAGCCCTCCCGCCCCCGCCTCCGGTAGCCCCAAGCACATGACGCGCCCTGCCCCGCTGCTGTTCCTGCTCGCTGCCCTGCTGTTTTTCTTCGCCCTCGGCAACCACCAACTGCAAGGCTCCACCGAGGCCCGAGTGGCCGGCATCGCCATGCAGATGCACCTGGACAATGACTGGGTGACTCCACGTCTGTTCGGCCAACCTTTCCTGGAAAAACCACCGCTGAGCCTATGGCTCGATGCCGGCGCCATCCGGGCGTTCGGCGGCACGCCCTGGGCGGTGCGCCTGGCCTCGGCGTTTGCCGGGTTGTTCAGCGTGATGCTGCTGTACGCCATGCTGCGGCGCTTCGGCAGGCCCAAGGAGATCGCCTGGACCGCCGGGATCCTGCTGGCGACCATGGCCAGTTACTGGGTCAACTCGCGCAGCGTCGGTGAAGACGCTTTGCTGGCGCTGGGTGTGAGCATGGCGCTGCTGGCGTTTTTTCAAGGGCATCGCCGGCCGACGCTGGGCAGTGCTGCGCTGTTTGTCGGCGGTATCGCCATTGCCACCTTGAGCAAAGGCGTGCTCGGCCTGGCGATGCCGGGGGTGGTGATCTTCGTTTATCTAGTGTGTACAAGCTTGCTCGATAAACGCATCAAGCCCGGCGACTGGCTGCGCCCTGGACTGCTGACGCTGCTGGGGCTGATTCCCCTGCTGATCTGGTTGCTGGTGCTTTATCAGCGCGGCGGCTCGGCGGCGGTGGCGGAGGTGCTGCTGACCAATAGCATCGGACGGTTCGACGGTTCGTTCGTCGAGGCCGGGCACTACGAGCCCTTCTACTACTACCTGGCAAAACTGCCGGAAGCCTTCCTGCCATGGAACATTCTGGTGTACCTGGGGCTGTGGCACTTTCGCAAACAGCTGGCGAACAACCGCTACCTGCTGTTTTTCAGCGTTTGGCTGCTGGCCGAATTCGTCATGCTGTCGCTGGCGTCGAGCAAGCGCACGGTGTACCTGATGTCGCTGACACCCGCGGCGGCGGTGATCGCCGCGGAATATGCCGCGCTGCTCTATGAGCGCTTGCGCCAGCACACACAAAGCTCCGGGATCCTTGGCCGGATCGCGCGCCACCGACGCCACCTGGCCATCGCGCTGCTCAGCCTGGTCGTCGTCGCCTACCTCGCCGCTGCCCAGTGGGCCGCACCCCGGGCCGATCGCAAGCTGTCGTTCCTGCCCTTGACCGAGCAGATCCAGACGCTGCAAGCCGAAGGCAAGGAAGTCGCGTTGTTCCAGGCCAACGAGCGCACGGCCGGGGCGACGGTGTTCTACACCCACAGCCTGCTCAAGGACTTGCAGACTGACGACGAGCTCAAGCGCTTCCTCGCCGCTTCGCCGACTCACCTGGCGCTGATTGCCAGTGATAGCGAACCGGCGCCGCCGTTGAAAGTGTTGAAGCAGATGAGGGTGGGGCGTCAGGCGTATTACTTCGTCAGTGGCAAAAAATAGCCCTTACCAGAGGGCAAGGTCGTAGGTCAGGTACAGGCGGTAGTTGTCGCGGTCGCTGGCGTAGGTCGAACGGTAGGTGGCCTTGCGCACTTCAACGCCGACGCCCTTGAACGCGCTGTCCTGGATGACGTAGCGCAGGTTGGTGTCCGACTCCCACTCGCGCGCTTCGCGGCCTTTGAAGTCGCCGTTCTCGCCCTTGTAGTAGCGGGTCATGAAGCTCAGGCCGGGAAGTACGGCAGCGAAGTCATAGTCATAGCGCAGCATCCAGGTCTGCTCACCGGCCTGGATGAATTTTCCGACACCGGCATTGCTGAAGGAATACACCGTCGAAACACTGGTGTAGGGCAAGGCGGTATCGCCACTGACTTTCTGATAACCGATGCCCAGCGCCTGCGGGCCGACGCGGTAAGTGAACAGGCCGCTGAACATATCGGCATCCACCGGGCCATTGCGCGCCTCACCGGCCTCGCCACTGATGAAATAACGCAAGTCACTGGTCAGGCTGCCCGGCCCCACCGGCAATTTGTGCACCAGTCCGAGGAACTGCTGGCGATAGAAATCGCGCATTTCGCCGTAGTACCAGGTGCCACTCAGGGTCGGCGTGAAGCTGTAGGTGGCGCCGGCAAAATCGAAGTCCGTGCCTTTGCCGCTGTAGCCTTGCGGGAAGATATCGACGCTGTTGCTCGAGTTGCGTTGCTTGAATTTGTCCAGGTGTCCGCTGTGCAAGTACAGGTTGCGAATGCCCTTGTACTCGATCTGGGTGCCCTGGAACGTCTGCGGCAGCAGGCGGCCGTCGTTGTAGACCAGCACCGGGATTTTCGGCAACAGGGTGCCGGTTTTCACCAGCGCCTCGCCGATGCGCATTTTTGCGGTGACGCCCAGGCTGGAAAATTCATCGGCGGCACGCCCACTGTCGCCTACCGGCAGCAGGCCGGTGCCGGCGTGGGTCGGGCTGGAGTCGAGCTTGAACCCGGCCAGTCCCAATGCGTCCAGGCCGAAGCCGACGGTGCCTTGGGTGAAGCCCGATTGCAGGTTGAGCAAAAAGCCCTGGGCCCACTCCTTGCGGTCCTCGCCACCGTCGCGATAACCGTCGTTGAAGTAGTAATTGCGCAAGGTCAGCTTGCCCTGGGCATCGTCGATAAAACCTTGCGCCATCAGCGCTGGCGACACGCTCGCCAAAATGCCTGCGGACACCACCGTGCCTCTCGTGAACAGCTCACGCATTGTTATTTTCCTCAGTGCCGTATTGTCGATTTTATGGGCAGTTGCAAAGGCCCCGCTGCGGGGTTTTGTCGCTCAGCCATGGCGGCGTTGCGCTGGACTTGGCAGCGCATTGGGGCGGACACTAACGGCTCGAAAGCCCATCGACAACGTTATGCGAGAAGCGCATCAGGCTATGCGCAAGTTGCTTTTCCAGCCTGCCGGGCAGCGCCAGAATCCAGGAAATCACCGCGTGAATCTCAAGCAACTCGAAGCCTTCAAGGCAATCATGTCCACCGGTTCGACCATCGGTGCCGCCACCCGCATGGGGCTCTCGCAGTCGGCTGTCAGCCGCCTGCTGACCCAGCTCGAAGAGACGCTTGGCTTCGCCTTGTTCCTGCGCAAGAAGGGCCGCTTGATGGCGACGCCGGAGGCCGACGAACTGCTCGCCGAGGTCGCCGGGCTGGTGGACGGCATGCAGCGCATCCAGCGCCTGGCCGACGAGTTGCGCATCGGCCATTCACGCAAGCGCCTGCTGAAGATCAGCGTGCCCACCAGCATGACCCAGGAGCTGCTGCCGAGGATCGTCGCCGAGTTTCTCAAGGGCCATGAAGACATCGTCATCGAGCTGCTGACCGGCTCCTACGACATGATCGAGCGCGCGGTGCTCGATCGCTCCGCCGACCTCGGTTTCGTGCGCCTGCCCACCGAGCTGCCGGATTTCGACATCGAGCCGGTGCTGCAGACCGAGGGGGTCTGCGTGATGCCAGCCAACCATCCGCTGAGCCGCCACGCGGTGATCGATGTCCAGCACCTGCGCGACGTACCGTTGGTGCTGCTGGGCCGGCAACGCGCGTTGCGCGCCGAACTCAATCAGGTGTTCCGCGCCGCCAACCTGTCGCCGCAGGTGCGCATCGAAGTGCACTCGGTGGGCGCGGCCTGCAGCTTCGTCGCCGAGGGCCTGGGCGTGTCGATCGTCAACGGCCTGCTGGCCAGCCATTTCGCCCATTTGCCGATTGTCACCCGGCCGTTCCGCCCGATGCTGCCCTACACCTTCGGCCTGGCGTTTCGCCCGGATGAAGCCCGCCCTGCCGTGGTAACCAGCTTCGCCGAACACCTGAAACAGCGCCTCGGCGAATCGATCCAGCAACCCTGATCGCGCCGCACACCGCAGCAAAACGCATAGCCCAACCCGTATCGCGCATAACGTTGTCGCCCTCCAGCGTTTGCCCTAGTGTCGGCCCCGTCCAAGCGCCGACACCCAACAACAATAACCCCGAGGGCCTACCCGCCATGCTCGCCAAGACTCCATTCGATGCCCGCCTCGTCGCCGGCCAGGGCAGCTGTCATGACTGAATCGCAGATCACCATCAGCCAGCCGAGTGCCGCGCCGACCGCCGCCAAACAGCCTGGCCAACGCAAGCAGATCAACCCGGCGATCATTTTGCTGAGCATCGTCCTGCTCGCAGTCGCCTTCACCTATGCGGTCAATTCCGGCAAGTTCCAGCGTGAGAACGGCCTGGTGGTGCCGGGCTCCTATCAGGTGCAGGAGAAGAACCATTCGTTGAGCCAGTTGTTCGTCATCGAGCCACGCTCGGCCAAGGATGCGGTCGCCCGTCCGGTGTCGCTGATCGAAGGTTTCATGGCGATCCCGCAGGGCATCGAGAAACGTGCGGCGCTGATTTTCATGGTGCTGTTCATCGGCGGCATGTTCGGTGTGCTGAACAAGGCCGGGGCCATCGACGCCGGGCTGGAGCGCCTGCAGGGCATGACCCGGGGCAATATCTACGTGCTGGTGCCGACCCTGATGCTGGTGTTCTCCGCCGGCAGCACCTTCATGGGCCTGGCCAAGGAATTCATCCTGATCGTGCCGTTGATGGTGGCCATGGCCAATCGTCTCGGGCTGTCGAATCTGATCGGCCTGGCGATTGTCTGCATCTCGGTGAAGATCGGTTACCTGGCGTCGATCACCAACCCGGTGGCGCTGTCCGTGGCGCAACCGATGGTCGGCCTGCCGATCTTCAGCGGCATGAGCATGCGCGTCGCCGCCTACGCCTTGTTCCTCGCCGTCGGCATCCTGTTCGTGCTGTGGAGCATCCGCAAAAGCGGCTTTGACGCCAGCGCCAGCATCGCCTTCGAACACAAGCCACTGAGCACTCGCCACCTGCTGAACCTGTTGGTGCTGGGTTTCGGCGTCGGTTTCATGGTCTACGCCTCCAATCGCTGGGGCTGGAAATACCACGAGCTGTCGGCGTTCTACCTGCTGCTCAGTGTGTGCTTCGCGATCATTGCCGGCATGGCCGCCAGCGTGGCTGCCAGTGCCTTTGTCGACGGCATGAAAAAAGTTTTGATCGCCGGTGTGCTGATCGGCTTGGCGACGGCTGTGGAGATCATCCTCAGCACCGGCCAGGTGCTGGACACCATCGTCAACGCCCTGGCCAGTGTGGTCAGCGATCACGGACCGGTAGTGTCGGCCTACGGCATGTTCTTCGCGCAGCTCGGGCTCGATGTGCTGATCCCCTCCACTTCCGGCCAGGCGGCGGTAACCATGCCGATCTTCGGCCCGCTCGGCCAGTTGTCTGGGGTCAGCCCGCAGACCACGGTCTATGCCTTCCTGCTGGGCAACGGCCTGACCAACATGATCACCCCGACCTCCAGCGGCCTGCTGGTGCTGCTGGCCACCGCGCAGGTGGGATGGGGTCAGTGGGCTCGCTACATCCTGCCGCTGTTCCTGATCTACACCGTGCTGGCGATGGTCTTGCTGGCGGTGGCGGTGTCCACCGGTTACTGAGGGGCGCGGCGCCTGCGAGGCAATCGCAGGCGCCGGCTGGATCAGGTTTTTGCCATGACTTTTCTTTCCGAACGAGCCTTACCTGCCATGCAGATTCTGCGCAACCAAATGGTCCCCATGCGTGACGGCGTACGCCTGGCCACCGATATTTACCTGCCCGCAGGTCCTGTCCAGGCGTTGCCGGTGGTCATCGAGCGCACCCCTTATGACAAGTGCAAGCCGTCGCGCTCGGAGAAGCAGCTCGACGGCCAGCACATTTCCCGCGAGGCCATGGCCGCGCGTTTTACCGACCACGGCTTTGTCGCGATCTTCCAGGATTGCCGCGGACGCTATGCCTCCGAGGGCGTCTTCACCAAGTACACCGCCGAAGGCGAGGACGGTTTCGACACCCTGGCCTGGATCGTCGAACAACCTTGGTGCAACGGCCGGATCGGCAGCATGGGTTTGTCCTACGCCGCCCACACCCAACTGGCGATGGCCTGCCTGCACCCGCCCGGCCTGAGCAGCATGGTGCTGGACTCCGGCGGTTTTTCCAGCGCCTACGAATGCGGGATCCGCCAGGGCGGCGCCTTTGAACTGAAACAGGCGACCTGGGCGTTTCGCCAGGCCAAGGAAAGCCCGGCAGCGCTGGCGGATCCACGGATTCGCGAGGCACTGGAGCAGGAAGATATTCATCAGTGGTTCGGCCGCATGCCCTGGCAGCCGGGCGAATCACCAATCCGCCATGTGCCGGAATACGAAGCCTACCTGCTGGAACAATGGGCCCAGGGCAGCTTCGGGCCCTATTGGCAAAAGCCCGGGATCTACGCCGCCGGTCACTACCACAACCTGCCGGATATTCCGGTGCTGTTCATGTCCAGTTGGTACGACGCCTACGTCAGTTCGACCCTGGCCAACTACCGCGCGTTCAGCCGCCACACCGGCGCCCGCCAGCACCTGATCATGGGCCCCTGGCTGCACGGTGATCGCAACATTTGCCACAGCGGTGACGTCGACTTCGGCGCCCAGGCGGCTTTCGACGGGCAGGTCGCCAAGAACTGGCTGGACTGCCGGCTCGACTGGTTCGAGCGCTCGCTCAAGGACCCGACGGATGAGGCAACGCCCGCGCCGTCGGTGCAGGTGTTTTTGATGGGCGGCGGCGCCGGCACGCGTGACGAAAACCAGCGATTGCGCCACGGCGGGCGCTGGCTGCACAGCCAGCAATGGCCGTTGCCCGGGAGCCAGACCCTCGACCTGTACCTGCATCAGGCACGAACCCTGAGCCCCCTGCCTCCGCGTGAGCAAGATGGCCAACTGAGCTACCACGCCGACCCCGAGCATCCGGTGCCGACCATCGGCGGTGCGCTGACCTCCGGCGCGCCGGTGTTCGTCGGTGGCGCCTTCGATCAACGCGAGCGAGCGGATTTCTTCGCCACCCAGGGCAACAATCGGCCCTTGGCCGAACGCCCTGATGTATTGAGTTTTGCAACGGCGCCACTGAGCGAAGATTTGATTGTCGCCGGGCCGTTGCGCATCGAACTGTGGATTGAAAGCGACGGCCTCGACACCGACTTCACCGCCAAGCTGGTCGACGTGTATCCGGCCAGCGCCGATTACCCCGAAGGCTTCGCGATGAACATCACCGATGGCATTCAACGCTGCCGCTATCGCCAGTCCTGGGACCATCCACAGCCGCTGGTTGCGGGCGAGCGGGTCAAGGTGATCATCGAACCCTTCGCCACCTGCAACCTGTTCAAGGCCGGCCATCGCCTGCGCCTGGACATCGCCAGCAGCAACTTCCCGCACTTCGACGTCAACCCCAACAGCGGCGAAGCCGAGGGTCAGGCGCGCCACAAGCGGATCGCCCGCAACACCGTGCACCTGAGCGCCGACTACGCCTCACGCCTGGTACTGACCACCGTCCCGGCCCACGCCCTGACCTTTCAGCCGGCCACCGGCGACTGAACCGCCGCACCCGGTGCTGCCGCCCGCTGCAGCACCGGCACATCCAGCCGCGCCCGACCATAAAACGCCAGCGCCGTCAGCAGGCACGACAACCATACGAAGATCCCCGCCCAGAAGGTGTGGGAAATGTAGTGCCAGCCTTGCAGGACGCGCGTGGTGCCGTAGATGAAGCCCAGCAGCAGAGAACCCCAGAGGATCGCCTTGGCGAAGCGCCATTGATGACGGCGGGCGACGAAGTACAGGGCCAGCATGGTGAACCCGCCCGAGGCGTGGCCGCCGGGCCAGCAGCGGCCTTCGCCGGCTTCGTGGAACAACTGGAAGTTGTTGTACCACTCGATGTGCGGGAGTTGGCCACCGTACAGGGTGGTTTCGATCGGGCAATAGACGCTGGTGTGGGCCTTGAGGAAGTGGATTACCCCGGTGCAGATGGCGAAGGCAAACACCACAAACCAGAAGTCGCGACGATGCTCATGGGTGAAACGCAGCACCGGAGCAGCCTTGCTGCGCTCCAGAAAATTGCCCAGGCGCGGGTGCTTGTGCGGCTTGATGCGTGGCCAGACGAAGGACAGCAGACCGCCGATCAGGGCAATCTCCGCGGTCCAGTTCGGCACGATCCGCGCCCACTTGTGGGTGAACTGCTCGAAGATGCGGATGTGATCGATGGGGAATATCTGATTCACCGGATCGAACAACAGGTTGCTGAACGCAATGTCGATACGGGTCATGTCGAACAGCAGGAACACCACCGCTGCACATAGCAGCGGTATACCGAAATTCACCCAATAGAATCGCTGGCGCGCAAAGGTCTGCATCGAGTTTCTCATTTGAGGGGGGTTGATGATGGGTTGAACACCGCGCGCCAATCCGAGGCGTCGAGGTAACCCACCAGTTGCGAGCGGGCGTTGCCTTTGGCCGTAGAGAGGAACAGTGCCGAGCCGTAACCGAAGTCCGAGTTCGACACCTTCAATTGTTTTTCCAGCTCGGCCATGCACTCGCTATGGGTCACCAGCACCAGATTGCGCCCGGCAACCTTGTGCGCCAGGGCATCGCGCAGCAGCGTGCCCTTGCAGTTGAACAGCCAGTCCTGGTTGGCGGTGGTCGTGTTGAACATGTAGCTGGAGGTCTGCACGGCACGCAGCACCGGGCTGTTGTAGATATCGGTATGGGCCAGCCCCAGGTGCTCGAATTGCGCGCCCAGGCCCACGGCCACGCTGCGCGCGCGCTCGGTGATGCCATCGGCGGCATTCAGGCAGGCGGCGTTGGAGTGGTCGCAGCGCTCGACATGCCGTACCAGCACGATCATCCCGCCCGCGGCCCAATCCGCCCGCAACTGTGCCAGCCCCGATGGATTGCCCTGGCCCAGGTTGACTACTGCAGCCGGGCGCGTCAGGTAGACCGTTGCCGCCAGCACGCACAGCGCCAGCAGCAGGGTCATCAGGGTGTTTTTGTAACGTCGGATGTCCGACAGCCCAACGCTCGGCCGAGCACTGACCGCTTCGATTCTTGATGCCACGCCCTTATCGCCTCTGTCGCTGCGCCACGTTGAAAAGCCAACGTCTGTGTGACGCCAGTGTGCCCGGACAATAAAGACAGGCAGGTAGAGGGTCGGTGAAATGAATGTGAAAAAAAACGTAAAGGCCGATCGGCCCCGCCAACCGCCCGGCGGCCCGTGACAAAAACCGTTTCAGCTATCGCCCCGGCTGCCGATACAGGCGATCTACACCCTTGCTGGCGCCCAATAACAACAATCTTCCAGCCCACCGACGATCAAGAAGCGCAACGTTCCTGGAGGAATTGTTTATGAATAGCTGGTTCGCCAATATCAGCGTCAACCTCAAGCTGGGCCTGGGGTTCGGCCTGGTCCTCGCCCTGACCTGCATCCTCGCCCTCACCGGCTGGACCAGCCTGGGCGGGTTGATCGACCGCAGCAACTGGATGAGCGACATCACCCAGCTCAACGCCGGCCTGACCAAGCTGCGCATCACCCGCCTGCAATACATGCTGGCCAACGGCGACGAAACCGTGGCGCAGACCGTGCAGACCTCCCTCGACGAGTTCAAGGCCCAACAGCAGTCGCTGCTGGCGACCTTCAAGAGCCCGGACAACCTCAAGTTGCTCCGGGAGCAGGCCGTGGTCATCGACGCCTACCAGCAGTCGCTGAACAAAATGCGCAATGCCTACCGCACCGCGAGCAGTGCGCGCCAGGCCATGGCCGACAACGCCGAAAGCGCCAACAGCCTGATCAACGATTTCAGCAACCGCGTGCGCCAGATGCCGTTGAGCGATCAGCGCTTCGAGCAGTTCCAGGCTGTCTCCGAGGCCAAGGAGCAATTCCTGCTCGCCCGTTATGAAGTGCGTGGCTACCTCGCCGACAGCAATCCGGCCACCGAGCAAAAAGCCGCGGCGCAACTGGAGGCGGCGCTGGCCAGCCTGAAGTCGCTGAACAGCCATTTCTTCGACAGCCAGGCCGACGCCCTGCGCCAGCTCGAGCAAGCGCTGACCCGCTACCGCAGTGCGGTGCAGGCCTTTAAAGCGGCGAACGGCGAAGCGATCACCGCGCGCCAGGAAATGACCGTGCAAGGCAGCGACATCGTCACCCGCAGCGACGCGCTGTATAAGATCCAGCTGGATCGCCGCGACAGCGAAAGCGCCCAGGCCCGCACCCTGCAGTTGATCAGCACCCTGCTGGCGCTGTTGGTCGGTGTACTCGCCGCCGTGCTCATCACACGGCAGATCACCCGCCCGCTGCGCGAAACCCTGGCGGTGGTCGAACGCATTGCCGGTGGCGACCTGACGCAGAATATTCGCGTCACCCGTCGCGACGAATTGGGTGTGTTGCAGCAAGGCATCGCGCGCATGGGCGTGACCTTGCGTGATTTGATCAGCGGCATCCGCGACGGGGTGACGCAGATCGCCAGTGCCGCGGAAGAGCTTTCGGCGGTGACCGAAGAAACCAGCGCCGGGGTCAACAGCCAGAAGGTCGAGACCGATCAGGTCGCCACCGCCATGCACGAAATGACTGCCACCGTGCAGGAAGTCGCGCGCAACGCCGAGCAAGCTTCGCAAGCGGCTGCGGCCGCCGATGGCGAAGCCCGTCAAGGCGATCGGGTGGTCAATGAAGCAATCACCCAGATCGAACGCCTGGCCGACGAAGTGGCGCGTTCCACCGAAGCCATGAGCGTGCTGCAGAAGGAAAGCGACAAGATCGGCAGCGTGATGGACGTGATCAAGGCCGTTGCCGAACAGACCAACCTGCTGGCGCTGAACGCCGCGATTGAAGCCGCACGCGCCGGTGAAGCCGGTCGTGGTTTCGCCGTGGTCGCCGACGAAGTGCGCGGCCTGGCCCAGCGCACGCAGAAGTCCACCGAGGAAATCGAAGGCCTGGTGGCTGCCTTGCAGAACGGCACCCAGCAGGTGGCGACGGTGATGGGCAACAGCCGCAGCCTGACCGACAGCAGCGTCGAGCTGACGCGCAAGGCCGGGCTATCCCTGGAGAACATCACCCGCACGGTGTCGAACATCCAGTCGATGAACCAGCAGATCGCCGCCGCTGCCGAGCAGCAGAGTGCAGTGGCCGAAGAGATCAGCCGCAGCATCGTCAACGTGCGCGACGTCTCCGAACAGACCGCCGCCGCCAGCGACGAAACCGCCGCCTCCAGCATCGAGTTGGCGCGGTTGGGCAATCAGTTGCAGATGATGGTCAGCCATTTCCGGGTTTGACCCGGACGGCCGATGGTTGATGCGGCATGTGCCCTTGTAGGAGCTGGCTTGTCGGGCCGCCGCATCGCAGCGAACGCGGCGTGTCTGATACACCGAGTCGTCTGGTTCGCTGGCAAGCCAGCTCCTACAGGGTTTTGCGCCAGGTCTACCGCGTCCCGCGCTGGCGCAATGCCGATGGCATGAAGTAGGCGTCTTCCGGCACCGGCTGGGCGAAGTCCACGGTGTCGGCTTCTTCGTTGTCGAGGTTCTGCACGTAGTACCGCCGCGCCTGCAGGTCGTGGAACACGTCCAGCGCACTCCAGGTGGTGGGCAGGTCGTAGAAGTTTTTCAGGTAGCCCATCGATACCCGCCACAACTCCCCGCGCCCGTCGTACTGATCGACCACCGCAGCGCCCCAGCTGTCCTCATCGAGGAACAGCGTGCGCTTGGAATAGATATGCCGCGCCCCGGGCTTCAGCGTGCCCTCGACCACCCACACCCGGTGCAGCTCATAACGGGTGTACTTGGGGTTGAGGTGCCCCGGCGTCAGCAGCTCGGCGTACTTCACCTCGGGGCTGGAGACCTTGTAGTTGTTGTACGGAATGTACATTTCCTTCTTGCCCAGCAGCTTCCAGTCGTAGCGATCCGGCGAGCCGTTGAACAGGTCGGTGTCGTCCGCCGTGCGCAGGCCGTCGGACGAAGCGATCGGTGTGTCATACGCCAGGTTCGGCGCACGCCGCACCCGGCGTTGACCGGCGTCGTAGACCCAGGCCTGGCGCGGATCCTTGATCTGATCCAGGGTCTCGTGCACCAGCGCTGCGCCCCCGGCCAGGCGCGCCGGGCTTTTCACGAAGGCCAGGTAATAGAACAGGATGTTCTTCAGGTCGGCGAACTGGCCGCCCGGGCGGTAGTAGGTGAACAGCCCTTCCTGCTGCGACGTCACCAGGGCAAAGCTGCCGTTGCGCTGCACCGGCGCCTCGGAGGCACGTCGCACCACGTAGATCCCGCGATAACGGGTGATGTGGTTCCACAGCGCCTCGACCCCGCTTTTCGGCACCGGGAATGGCACGCCACCGTAGGCATCGGAGAAACCGTTGCCGCCATCGAGCAGCTTCGCCGAGGTGGCGTTTTTCAGGGTGTTGTCATACAGCCACTGCGGCGCCGAACCGGAGCGGCGGCTGGTGTAGATCGGCATCTGGAAGCTGTCGGGGTAGCTGTTGAACAGGGCGATTTGCCCCGCCGTCAGCTGGCCCTTGTACTGCTCCAGATTGGTCTTGGTGATGGTGAACAGCGGCTTGTCGCCGGGGAACGGGTCCACATGATGCTTGCCTTTGACGTAGCCGGCCGGGGCCTGGGTGATGCCGCCGTCCCACGCCGGAATCGTCCCGGCAGCGTTGCCGGCGCGCTCGGCGCCGAGCGGGGTCAGGCTGGTTTTCAGTTGCTGGGCTTCCTGGGGCGTCAACGCCGCCAGTGCGCTACCCGCAGCGAGGCTGAGGACCAGCGCCAGGGAGGTCTTGATCAATCGTGGTGAGTGCAGCATTGCGGTTCTCCGAAATAGAGCCAACTGCCCGGGCACAGCGGCGCCCGGGCGATTCGAGGCCTACAAGAAATACTTGAGGTTGAAGCCGATGTTGTCGCGGTCGCGAATGCCGTTGTTCTGGCCGCCGCCGTAGAACTCGGTGTACTGCAGCTCGGCTTCCATACGGTTCTGGTAGTTGGCCTTGATTCCCAGGGTGTAGGCCTTGCGCCCTTCGATGGTGTTGCCGGCCTGGTAGCTGTTGCCCTTGAAGTCGTCCTTGTAGACCACGTACGGCGAGACGTTGACCCCGGCGTACACGTCGTTCCAGGTGCCGTTGAACATCGCGGTGTAGCTGTAGGAGTTGCGATTGACCTGGTCACCCCGATCGCCACCGGACACATAGGAGTAGTTACCGGTACCCGCGTAGTAACGGCGGCTGCCGTCGTAGGCGGTGTATTGCAGGCTGCTGCCGCGCAAGTGCTCGGAGGCCAGTTCGAAGACCCCGAACATCGAGTCGAACGACAGGCTCGGGCCGAAGTTGTAGATGCTGCCCAGCGAGGTGTTGAAGGCTTCGACGCGCTCGGCGTTGTTGATCTGGCTGTCGAGCTGGACCATCTGCCCGCCGATGTTGATGGTCTTGCCGGAGGCCGCAGCGGCAGCGCCGTTGGCCAGGTCGCCGATCAGGTCGTTGGTGGCCGCGACACCGATTGGCAGATTCGGCCGGTACGCCACTTCACCGAACACCGAGGCCTGGCCGAGGGTGGTGTTGAAGCTGAAGCCGTACATGCGGATATCTTCGGCGTAGCGCCGGTGCGCCTGGATGTTGCCCATCACGTCGGCGGTGACCAGGCCGTTGGCCAAGGCTCCGGCCTGACTGCCGGCGACACCGCTCAACAGGTTGGTCAGGGCATCGATGTCGACGCCCTGGTAACCGCCGAGGTCAGCGGAAATGGTCGGTTCCTTGGCGTGGTAGTTGACCATGTACAGGCCGAACTCGGTGCTGTTGAGCTCTTCGGCGATGTAGCGAAAGGCAAAGCCGAACTGGCCATCGTTGCGGGCGTTGTAGTCCTTGCCCACCGAGGCCACCTTGAGGGTGTTGCCAAACGCCGGCGTCACGCCGTTGGCGTACAAGCCGGTGGTGCCCAGCGCCTGCTTGAGGAGCGGGTTGTTGCCCAGCGCGCCGTACAGGTCGATGACATTGCCGAAGCCCGGTACCGGGGTGTCGAGGGCGGTGCCGGTGAAGTCGTTGTAGGCGGTGTTGCCACCGTCGGCGAACAGGTCGGTCTGCGAGTAGAAGGTGCCGACCGGGTCGATGCGGGTTTCTTTCCAGTTGGTCTGGTAGAAACTTTCCATGGTCAGGTTATCGGTGAGGCCGATGTTGAAACTGACCGCCTCCACCGGCATCAGCACTTCCTTGACCTCGGCGCCCGGCAAGCGGTATTTGGCCGCGTCCACCGGGTTGGTGGTGTTGACCCCGCCGCGATAGAAAATCCCCTCACCCCAGTTGAACACCTGGCGCCCCAGCCGCGCAGTCACCGGCATTTGCGCCACGTCCCAGTTGCCATAGACATAGGCATCGAGCATCTCGATGCGGCTGCCGGCGATGTCGCGGGTCTGCTCGGTGAAATGGTCGTCGTGGGGGTTGCTCTGGCTCGGCTGCGACGGGTTGTTGTTGCGGTAGTAGTCGTTGCGCTTGTCCATCAACTGGGTGTCGTAGAACGCAGTGCCGCGCATGAACACGCCGTAGTTCTGGTAATTGGCTTCCAGTTCCGAGGTGATCTTGTACACCTCGGAAACCAAGCCGGTGTCGAAGTTGCGATTGCCGTCGTTGGTGTTGACGTCATCGTTGCTCTTGTCGCGACCCTGCACCCGCCACAAACGGCCATAGGACAACGTGCTGTCGAACGAGCCGGTGACCTGATTGTCCAGCACCTTGAACTCGGCCGCCTGCACGCCCTCGACCGCGCACAGTTGCAACAGCCCCACCAGCCCTACCCCGGAAATCGCTGCGCCAGACTGGCGTAGTCGAATGTTCATGCGGTGTTCCTCCCTTCCCTGATCTTGTTGTTTTTGTCTGCGCGCGGCCCCGATTTTGTAGGAGCGAGCTTGCTCGCGAAAAACCTGAGAGCGCCGCGCTTATCCAGAATGTCCGCGTTATCGTTGACGTCCTTCGCGAGCAAGCTCGCTCCTACAGGGAGGCATCATTCAGCCAACCGAACGGGCATCATTCAGCCAACCCAGCCCGCACAAAATTGCGGCTATGCGCACCGAAATGCCCCAGCAGCGTGAACAGTTGCTGGTTGAGCAACGGATGGTCGTAGTCTTCGCGCTGCACCTGATTGCCGGCGCTGAAATTGTTGGTCGCCGGTGCCGTGGCCAACCACTGCCCGATGGCCTCGTCGAACGTTGCACCCGCCGCAGCGGACTGGGCGCTGACCACTTCACGCAGGTAGTCCACCGAGTACGGCGGATAGACCCCATCCTCGGCGGTCTCAACGTAGGCCTGGAGCATCGGGTGCACCTGCTCCCCGCCGCGCAGCAGGCGATACAGCCAGGCCGCCTGGTATTTCTCGACTTCCATGTGCCGGGTGGCGACGCGCTCGACTGCCGCCCGCTTGTCGTCGCCATACCCGGCCAGGGCCTTGCCCTCCATCAACAACATGCTTGCCAGCTCGACGCCGGGCAGCGGTTTGGCGTGGTAGGGCTGGGTCAGGTCCTGGACGTGGTGCAGGCCCCAGCCGAGAAAGCGGTAGCCCCAATACGGATGCCCGGTGGCGAAGGCCAGGCGTGCCAGGCCCAGGTATTGATAGGCGCGCCAGTCCGGCCAACTGCGCTCGAGGAATCCGGCGGCGGCATACACCACCGGGTTCTCGTGGAAGAAGCCCATGTGAAACGGCGCCTGGGAGCTGTACTCGAAACGCTCGTCGCCGAACGACTGCGGACCGAAGCCATAGAGCGCCGCGACCTCCCCCGGGTTGTCGCTGAACAGGTTGATGTCGTGCCCGTAGTCCGGCTCGTCGGCGGCGCTGGCCAGTACCGCGAGGGCGCTGACTTGTTCGCCGTCCGCCAGGGCGATGAAGCGCTGGCGATTCCACGGTGACAGGGTCTGCGCGACCATTACCTGGTCGGCCTTGAGGTGTTCGCGTTGTGGCAGGTCCTGCCCAGGCAACGGCTGGATGACCATCGCCAGGTGAATCTGTGGATTGACCCGCAGCGCCATGAGGAAGGCATGGCGCAGATTGTCCCCCGGCACGACCGGCAACTTCAGGCTGTCAGGCCGCGGCGGGTATTGGGCAAAGTGCTGACGGGCGAAGGTTTCCTGTTGCTCCAGCAGCGAGACGATCGCCGGATATTGCGCGCCGAGGAAGGTTTCCAGCGGTTCGACAGCGACCTGCGGCGCGTCCTGCACCTCGGGCAACGCCTGCAATGCCAGGTAGCTGCCCACCGTGTGGTTGGACCAACCCCAGGCCGTCGGGGCGACGGCGCAGAGCAGCAACAGGAGTGACGTCAGCTTCATTGCTCGAGGTTCTTATTGGAGGTCTTGTAGGGACGAGCCTACAGAGCGACCCCGCCCCTGACACTGTCCAATCTCGCCATAAAAACTCTCAAATAGCGCCAGCGAGGTGCGTCAGCCGGCGCCTCAGGCCGGGTAACCGGTGATCTGCCGAATGCTCTGGTACAGCGGTTTGAGCTGGCGATACATGCGCAGGTAAACCTCCTGGTACAGGCGCTGATAGACCTGCTGCGCCTGCGGCTGCGGGGTGAACACCGTGCCGACCCGAGTCATCGCGGCGATGGCCGCCGGGAAATCGGCATGCAGGCCCAGGCCCACCGCACAGCAGATCGCCGCGCCCAGGCCGGATGCTTCATAGACGTGGGGACGCTCCGCCGGCAGGCCGAAAATGTCCGCCGTCAGTTGCATTGCCGCGTCGCTTTGCGACCCGCCGCCCGCCACCCGCAAACGCTGGATCGACTGCCCGGAACGCTGCTCGATGCGCTCCTTGCCCTGGCGCAAGGCATAGGCCAGGCCTTCGAGGATCGCCCGGTAAATGTGCGCGCGGGTGTGCACGTCGCCAAAACCGATCATCGCGCCCTTGGCCTCGACGCCGGGGTCGCGAATCCCCGGCGACCAGTAGGGTTGCAGCATCAGCCCCATGGACCCCGGCGGCACCGCGTTGACCAGCGCATCGAACAACTGCTCAGGCTCGATGCCCTGCTCTTTGGCCTGCTGCATCTCGCGCAGGCCGAACTCGTTCTTGAACCAGCTGACCATCCAGTAGCCGCGATAGATCATCACTTCGCAGTTGAACTGATCGGGCACCGCCGCCGGATACGGCGGGATCAGCGGGACGATTTCCAGGTAGCGCTGGCGGGTGGTGGTGATGGTCGCGGTGGTGCCGTAGGACAGGCACACCGTCGACTCATCGACCACCCCGGCGCCGAGCACCTCGCAGGCTTTATCGGCGCCAGCAGCAATCAGCGGCACGCCTTCGGGAATCCCGGTATGGCGGCTGGCCTCGGCGCTGATGTGGCCGAGGGTTTCGCCGGGCTTGAGCAGGCTCGGCAATTGCTCGGCGCGCACCGCCAGCGCCTGCCATTTCCAGTCCGACGGCGCGGCCCAGCGCAGGCGCTTGAAATCGAACGGCAGGTAGCCGACGCAGGCGCCCACCGAGTCGACAAAACGCCCGCACAGGCGATGGGTGAGGAAGCCCGAGAGCAGCAGCAATTTGTCGGTGGCGGCCCACACGTCGGGTTGGTGCCGGGCAATCCAGTTGGCCTCGGCCTGAGCCCGGAAGTAGTCCACCGTGGCCTGGGCGCCTACCAGTTTGAACAGCCAGCCCCAGGGCCCCTTGATCCCGCCCTCGACTTCGGTCTGGCGCTGATCGAGCCAGAGAATCGCCGGACGCAGCGGCTTGCCCTGGGCATCAACATTGATCAGGGTGCCGCGCTGGGTAGTCAGCGACACGCCGGCGATCTGCGTGCGATCGATACCGGTCTGCTGCCACAACAACTCGCAGGCCTCACCGAGTTTGGTCCAGTAATACTCCGGGTCCTGCTCGGCCCAGCCCGGTTGTGTCGAGTAGTAGGCCTGCAGTTCGACCTTGCCTTTGCCCAACAGATTGCCCTGCAGATCGAACAGCAATGCGCGCACGCTCTGGGTGCCGTTGTCGATGGCCAGCAGGTAGCGCTTATTCTTGTGGTTATCCATGGAGCTCTCTTCGATGGGCCTTCATTGCGTGGCATCCGGCAAACCATGATGGCGCTGCCACAGCGCCCGATAACGTTGCTCTTCTTCTTCCCAACGCGCGTCGTTCCAGCCCAGTCGCGGCTGGCACAGGCGACGGATTGCCGGCAGATAGTGCGCCCCACCCTCGGCCAGCAGCAGCCCAAGTCGGGTACGCCGCAGCAGCAAGTCGTCCAGATGCAGGACCATTTCCGCATCGCAGGCCAGGGCCAGTTCCACCCATAACGTGTCGGTGGCGCCGACGCTGTCGCCGCCCAGTTGCTCGACCAACTGCGCCACGCGCGGCAGGTCGCGGCCATGCCGTCCGGCCAGGCGTCGCCATTGGCTGGCACTGAGGCCGGCAATGGGCAGCGGCTCGACGGCGGCGAACACCGGCGCGCCGTCGTCGCTGAGTTCACGCCCGAGCATCGCTGCGCAGGCCTGGAGCACTTCGATGGCTTGCGGACGAAAAGTGGTCAGCTTGCCGCCCGCCAGGGTCACGCATCCGGGCTCCTGCCACAGCACGTGCTCGCGGGTTTCGTTGGACGGCTGGCCCTGTTGCGCGCCGCTCGAACCGACCACCGGACGCACGCCTGACCAGGTCGAGAGCACGTCATCGGCCACCACCTGGGCGTGGGGAAATTGCTGGGCGCAGGCGGCCAGCAAGTAGTCGAGTTCTTCGCCGCTGATGCTCGCGCTGATGTCCAAATCGGCCTGATGATCGAGGTCTGTGGTGCCGACCACCGTCGCGCCTTCCCAAGGGAAGACGAACACCGGGCGCCGGTCGCGGCTGTGCAGAAAAGTGAAGGCTTGCGCCACCGGCAGGCGCCAGCCCGGCAACAGCAAATGACTGCCACGCAACGGACGCAACTGGCGCACGGCATCGCTCGGCCGCAGACGTTCAGCCCAGGCGCCGGTGGCCACGGCGAGCACGCCACAGCGCAACTGCAAGGTTTCGCCGCCCTCGCTGTCGTGCACCTGAACCCCGCAGACCCGCCCGTTCTCACGAAGCAATTGCTCGACCCGCAGACCATTGAGCGCCACCGCGCCATCGGCCCTCGCCTCACTCAAGACACGCAGCACCAGGCGCGCATCATCGGTCAGCGCATCGACAAAACAGGTGCCACCGAGCAGCCCTTCGTCCTTGAGACCCGGCGCCAGAAAACGCAGTTGCTGCGCATCATGGAATTGGTGACTGCGCCGTCCGGCGAGGTAGTCGTAGACCGTCAGCAGGCCGCCGAACAGCCGCGGACCGGGAAAGCCGCCACGGTAGTGCGGCATCATGAAACTCATCGGTTCCACCAGCCCCGGCGCTTCGTCGAGCAGGCGCTGGCGCTCGTGGACCGAGTCACGGGTCAGCCGCCATTGGCCCTTGGCGATGTAGCGCAACCCGCCGTGGACCATCTTCGAGGAGCGGCTGGAGGTGCCCCAGGCGAAGTCGCGCTGCTCCAGCAACAGGCAGCGCCAGCCGCGTCGGGCCGCTTCGCGCAGGATCCCGGCACCGCTGATGCCGCCGCCGATGACGATCAGGTCCCAGGTCTCGGCGGCCAGGCTCGGCAGCTGCTGCTGTCGCCAGGCGGCATTCCAGTCCAGGCTCATGCCGTCACTCCTGCAACAACGTGCCGGGGTTCAGGCGCCCGGCCGGGTCGAAGTGCCGGCTCAGCGCCTGCAAGGTGTCCATCGCCAGCGCGCCTTTCTCGCGCAGCAGGTACGGCGCGTGGTCCTTGCCGACGCCGTGCTGGTGGCTGATGGTGCCGTGGTTATCGACGATGGTCTGGCTGGCCGCGTGCTTGAGCGCCTGCCAGCGCGCCAGGGTCGCCGGATAGTCGGCGGCCGGGCGAAACACGTAGGTGGTGTAGATGCTCGAGCCTTCGCCATAGACGTGGGACAAGTGGGTGAACACGTGCACCCGCTCGCCCTGCGCCGCCAGACCGTCGCGCAGGCTGCTTTCGATGCGCGTCAGCAGGTTGTCGACGTTGCTCCAGTCGGTGGCGGTTTCCAGGGTGTCGACCACGTAGCCGGCGTTCCACAGGTTCTCGCGCAGGTAGGGAAAGCGAAAGCGGTTCTGCGCCCACTTGTTGCCCAGCAAAGTGCCGGTGAACACCCCGCCAAAGGCTTTCAGGTGCTTGCGTGCCTGACTCAGGGACAGCGCATTCTGCCGGCGGTTGCCGGTGACGCCGAAGGTCAGCATGCACTTGCCGGCGCCGGCACCGCGCAAGGCCAGATACTTTTCCAGCCAGGCGATCTGCTGCGGATGGCCGGCCAGGGCGAGCTGGGTTTCGGTCTCCACCGCGTTCGACAGGCGCAGCATCGACAGCGGCACACAGGCCTGGGCCAACTGGCGGATGGCTTGCAGAGCCTGGTCCCAATTGGGCAGGAACACCCCATAAAAACGTTCATCGGCCGGCAGCGGCGTGACCCGCACCTTGACCTCGGAAATGATCCCGAAGCGCCCTTCGCAACCGAGCACCACTTCGCGCAGATCCGGCCCGGCGGCCGAGGCCGGGAAGGTCGGAATCTGCAGCGGGCCGGCGAAGGTTTCCAGGGTGCCGCCGGCAAACATCTGCTCGATGCGCCCGTAGCGCAGTGACTGCTGGCCGCTGGAACGGCTGGCGACCCAGCCGCCGAGGGTCGACAGCTCCCAGGACTGCGGGAAGTGCCCCAGGGTGTAGCCGCGGGCGCGCAGCTGGCTTTCCACTTGCGGACCGCAGGCGCCGGGGCCGAAGGTGGCCAGCAGGCTCTGCTCGTCGAGGTCGAGCAGGCGATTCATGTGGGCCAGGGAGACGGTCAGCACCGGTCGCTCGGAGTCCAGCGGGTTGATGTGCCCCGCTACCGAGGTGCCGCCGCCGTAAGGAATCAGGCACAGGTCGCGTTCCTCGGCGAGGGCCAGCAGCTTGCGGATCTGCTCGGCGCTTTGCGGGAAGGCGACGGCATCGGGATAAATCCCCGGCGCGCCTTCGCGTAGGGCCAGCCAGTCCGCCAGGCTCTGGCCACGGGCGTGCATCAGGCGGTCCAGGGGGTCGATGCTGTACAGCGAATGTTGCGGCAGGCGCGAGGCCGGGACACGGGCCAGGGCCGACTCGAGGCTGGCATCGGGCAGCGCGCGACCGGCGCCAACCCGTGCCTCGAGAAATCCTGCGCCCTGCGCCGGCAGTTCGACCACCGTGCTTGCATCTCCCCAGCCGTTCCAGCGTCGCATGCGTGTGTCCTTTTGCGGTTCTTATAGGTGACATTTCAGGCGCCTATACTAGCCAGCCGGCAAAACCTGTCACGGTCGCATCGGGCCAGTTCGAGTAGCCAATTGAGTCAAGCCGCGCCGCCGCTCCCAGCCATTTACTTTAGCTGCGGTTTCAATTTACCTTTCAGGGTCTTGCGCTGTGCCCGCCTGCCCCGTTCAAAGGACCCCGATCATGCAATCCCTCGGCTTCACCTCGGTTCCGCCGCTGCTCAAATACGTGCGCCATGCCGAGCAGCTGGGGATGAGCATCGAGCCGGCGTTGGCCGCCGCCGGATTGCAGGCGCAGCAATTGAGCGACAACAGCCTGCGGGTGTCGGGGGAAGCCCATGAACGTCTGCTCGACTACTTCTGCGAACACTCGGGCGATGCGCTGTTCGGGCTGAATTCGGCGCGCTTCGTCTTGCCCAATTCCTGGAGCGTGCTGGGCTACATCACCATGAACTGCGCGACCCTGGGCGACGCGATGAATCGGATCATGCCGTTCGAAAAATTGGTCGGCGACATGGGCGTCAGCCGTGCCGAACTGCATGGGCAACAGGTGCACCTGATCTGGACCTGCCGCCACCAGCGCCCGCGCATCCGCCGCCATCTGGTGGAAAACGTGCTGGGTTCCTGGCTGCAATACGCGCGCTGGATTGCCGATAAGCAGCTGTCACCGGATGCGGTGTGGTTCGAACATCCGCTGCCGGCCAACACCGAGCTGGCGCAGTACCAGGCATTTTTCGATTGCCCGGTGCTGTTTGATCAGCCCTACTCGGCGCTGATCGTGCCGCTGCCTTATCTGCAACTGCCGTTGCGCCAGGCCGATGCGCAGTTGCTGCGCACCCTGGAGGAACATGCTCTGGGGTTGATGGCGACGCTGGAAGACGCGTCGCTGGAGCAGCGGGTGAAAAGCTGCCTGCGTCAGTTGCTCAAGGAAGGATTGCCGCGCAAGGAACAGGTCGCCGAACAATTCGCCGTCTCGGTGCGCACCCTGCAACGCCAATTGCACCAGGCCGGCACCACCTACCAGCAAATCCTCGACGACCTGCGCCAGGAACTGGCCGAGCACTATTTGCTCAACAGCACCCTGCCGATCCAGGACATCGCCCAGTACCTGGGCTTCACCGAACCCCGCTCCTTCCACCGCACCTTCAAAAGCCGCCGCGGCATGCCACCGGGGGAGTTTCGACAGATCCATCGGCAGGGGGATGAGGGTTGAAGTTACGGTGGGTTGGCTGACGCTACGATGTCGCGGATGGCCTCATCGCCAGCAGCGGAGCGCCGCCCGGGCTGCTCCCACAGGTTTTTTGCGACACTCCATACCTTTCGCGAACCCCGCAGATCCCTGTAAGAGCTGGCTTGCCAGCGAACCAGACGCCCCGGTACATCAGACCCACCGCCTTCGCTACAGATTCTATGCCACGCCGCAGATATAGCAGACACCGCAGATCCCTGTAGGAGCTGGCTTGCCAGCGAACCAGACGCCCCGGTACATCAGACCCACCGCCTTCGCCGGCAAGCCGGCTCCTACAGATTCTGTGCCACGCCGCAGATATCGCGGACGCCGCATTTGTGGCATGCCACACATATCGCAAACACCTCAGGTCCCTGTAGGAACGAGCCTGCTCGCGATGGCGGCTATGTGGCGTACCGACGCCCCCGCAGGGAGCTGGGAAGGGGGTGGCAGCTGTGGGCAGGTTGACAGACCGAGGATCAAGGAACCCGGCGCACACTAGGGTGCCCCACACACAGCCGCCATCAAGTGAGAGGGCAAGCAAAACTACCCGCGGCCGGCAATGAGCACAACCCGCAAAAACCGTCGAAACATTCCTCTCCGGGCCACAGAATCGTCATTGCCGGCCTCGGTTTCATTCAGTCCCTGTGCTGACAAACACCAACCGATTCCCAAACGGATCCTTGACGCTCATTTCCCGACTCTCCCAAGGCGTGTCTTCGATGCCAGGGTGGGCATAGCGGTAGTTTTTTGCCAGCAGCTCCTGGTGCAAGGCATCCAGCGCATCGGTCTCGATCCGCAGCGCTGCACCCGGCGAGGCGTCGCCGTGGTGTTCGGACAGGTGAAGCACACAACCGTCGCGCGAGACTTGCAGATAGAGCGGGTAATTGGCCTCGAAGCGGTGCTGCCAATCGAGGCTGAAACCAAGGAAATCGACGTAGAATTCCAGCGCCTTGGCCTCGTCGAAGATCCGCAGGATCGGGGTGATTTTTCCAAAACCCATGGTGATGCTCCCTGATTGAATGCAGAGCATCATAGACAATCCATGCAGTCAGGTATCAGGCGTTAAAGTTGGCGCGCAAATCGCCCTCCCGCGCCAGGAACCGCCCATGCCGCTGACCGTTGGCCTGGCCATCGACGTAACTGCGCACCCCGTTGACCCACACCCCGTCGATGCCCTCGGCCGAACGCTGAGGATCGTTGAAGTCCGCGACATCGCGCACCGTCGCCGGGTCGAACAGCACCAGGTCGGCCCAATAGCCCTGGCGAATCTCGCCTCGCTGTTTCAAGCCAAAACGCGCCGCCGACAGCCCGGTCATCTTGTGCACCGCAGTGTGCAACGGGAACAAGCCGAGGTCGCGACTGAAGTGCCCGAGCACCCGCGGAAAGGCGCCCCACAGCCGTGGATGGGGGAACGGGTCTTCCGGCAGGCCATCGGAGCCGACCATCGACAGCGGATGCGCGAGGATCCGCCGGACATCCGCCTCGTCCATGCCGTAATACACCGCACCCGCCGGCTGCAGACGCCGCGCCGCATCTTCCAGCGACAGGCCCCACTCGGCGGCAATATCGATCAAATCGCGACCGCTGACCTGCGGATGGGGAGTCGACCAGGTGATGGTGATGCGATGGGCATCGGTGACCTGCTTGAGGTCCAACGTCGAAGAACTGGCGGCATAGGGATAGCAATCGCAGCCGACCGGATGGCCCTGCGCCGCCTGCTCCAGCGCCGCCAGCAGTTGCGGACTGCGCCCCCAATTGCCGGCGCCAGCGCATTTGAGGTGGGAAATGATCACCGGGCTGTTGGCCTGGCGACCGATGTGGAACGCCTCATCCATCGCTTCCAGCACCGGTTCGAACTCACTGCGTAAATGGGTGGTGTAGACCGCACCAAACGCCGCCAACTCGGTGGCCAGTTGCACCACTTCATCGGTGGATGCAGCAAAGGCATTGGCATAGGCCAGACCGGTGGACAGCCCCAACGCACCGGCCTGCAGACTGTCGCGCAGTTGCGCGCGCATGGCACTGATTTCAGCGGCGCTGGCGGTGCGCTGCAGGTCATCCAGATGGTTGCTGCGCAGCGCCGTGTGCCCCACCAACGCCGCGACATTCAGCGTCGGCCGAGCCGCCTCGACCGCCGCGCGATAGTCGCTGAAGCGCGGATAGACAAAGGCCGCCGAGGTGCCGAGCAGGTTCATCGGATCCGGCGGATCGCCGCGCAGGCTCACCGGCGAGGCGCTAATGCCGCAGTTGCCGACGATCACCGTGGTCACCCCCTGGCTGAGCTTGGGCAACATCTGCGGCTGACGGATCACCACCGTGTCGTCGTGGGTGTGCACATCGATAAAACCCGGCGCCAGCACCCGGCCGCGAGCGTTGATCACCTCGTCGCCGCTGTCGGCCGACAAGTCACCGATGCGCTCGATCCGCCCGTTCAGAATGCCGACGTCAGCCGAGTACGCCGGACGGTTGCTGCCGTCGATGATCGAGGCGTTGCGGATCAGGGTGTGGTACTGCATGTCAGTCTCCCGGCGGCGAAGGATGGTCACTCACGGATAACCCCTTTGACGAGATGCACAGGAGTATTTTCAACGGGGTTGAGCGAAACGATTGGCGCTATGCTTATCAGATTATCCTTCACTGAGCTGCTTTTATGGCCGAGGCACGTCGCAACAATAAAAAACCCGATGCCGACACCATTTTTCGCGCCATCGCCAGTTCGACCGCGATTGAAACCGGTCAAAGTATCGATGTGATCGAGCGCAAACTCAAAAGCAGAAACAGCAAGTTCCTGCACCTCACTCTGGCGCGGTGAAGAAAACGCCCCGACCCTGCCCTCTTTACACTGATTCACCCCAACACGGCCAGACGAACCCAGTGTTCCATAGGCGTGAATTGCCTATACAGCCCTTGATGGGCGTGACGATTGATCACTCGGATAGCAGCAGGATCCTCCCGTTTTGACGACTCTTCCGAAAATCGCGTGGGATCTTTCCTGTTCGTATCCCGCCATCTTGCATGACATTTCTGAGCCAGTACGGTGCGTTGACTCGGCCTATTTGAGGCCGAGACGTCCCCGCTACACGGGACGCTTGCCAGGAAGGAGTTCAGGCTATGACGACCGGTTATTTTATTCGCAAGGACGACAAGACTTCGTGTGGTGGCACTGTGCTGGAAGGCCAGGAGACCATTTCCAGGATGGGTGGCCACCAGGCGCGCGAGGGAGATCGGGTCTCCTGTGGAAAGAACAAGAAAACCTACACCATCGCGGGAGGCATTCCGACCATGATCAGCGATGGTCGTGCTTTCGCCGGGACCCTGCACAGCGTCAGCGGCTGCCCATGCAGGGCCACATTGATCCATTCATTGACCACACACGCTTACGGCATCGACCCCGATGCGCCGCCAAGAGCAACGCGAAACTCTGCCCCGCCGGCTGCAAGCGCCGCTCCCCAGAACGCGCAAGCGAGCGGTTCTGCCCATGCAGCACCGACCTCGAACCGCTCCGCATCCAGCTTTGTCCCACAGCCGGAAGTGGTCTGTCAGAACATCTGGCGGATGTATCAGGAAAATGCCGAATCCATCGTCGCCCCAGGCGGCGTATTGATTGCCGACCCGAGGGCACGCAATCGGGCGATCAACGCCGCCTACGCTCGCCTTTGGCGGCATGATCAGCGCTTCCAGTGGGCGGGGCTTGCGGCCTTCGCCTCGAAACAGGTGGGCTGCGGTTTGTTGCACGCGGCGCAGTCGATCGAAAAGATCCAGGCCAGCCATGACGCCGGGCAGCAATTGGCGCAGAGCGGCAGGAAGGGCTTTTGGGGGTTGTTCAGTCGCAGTGCCGGCGAACGCAAGGCGGCCGTTGAAGACTTCAAGAACAAACAGCGGGAAGAGGAGCAGGCTCGTCGCGACAACCCGCTGCCGAACATCGACATCAGGCGTGAAGGCGAGCCGTTGTCGCTCACGCAACAGACCTTCCAGCATGTGTACGAGATGCTGGCGTTGGGCAATACCACGCTGTTTCTGGACGTGTATCCATTACACGCTTTCTACGGCGATCGGGGGATGTGGGCGTTGGAGACGTGTTTGTCTGCTCGCAAGGGAATATTTGGGGATGCGAGACATCCGGTGTTGTGGCCTGTCGCTCCGGAGAAGCTGAAGTTTGGGGTCGACCAGCAGGAAATTTTGCATGCTTTCAGGGCCATTGAGGCCGGTAACATCGCGCAAAGCGTTGTCTTTCTTGCTCGGCACGAACAACAAAACATCCTTCAACCGACGATGTACAGTGACGCGCTACTGGTCGCATTGTTACGTGCCAATCATCTGTCCTATGTCACAGGTTTTCCGTCCGGAGCGGCGCAAGCCATCGAGTTGACCCTGGCCAGTCAGTGCAGGCCTATGGACGACGGGCGCACCATTGGTTTTAGCGACGCGCACTTCGCCGACCTGTCCAATCTCGATCAGCGCATGGCGTTTGTCTTGAGGGCAGCAGCACAATTCAACGAACTACTGTCCAGTGCCAGCCGCCACAGAATTGAACGAGCCATTGAGGACATTGCGGCCGGGCGAGGCGTGCATTGAGTCGGCTAGTCGATGTCAGTTGGTGGCGCTATCGGCTGATTCAGCTAGTTATGGTGTTGTTGGCATTGGCGCTGATTCGCCTATGGGCCGAGTCGGGTGAACCTGAGATCGCATTGGTGATTGGTGAACCCTGGGAAGACATGCGCAAACGCTCCAGCGCGAGCATTGGTCCAGCAGTACCCAATCGAGTCTGGTTTCACATGCCCCAGTCCGACGCCCGCCTGCGGTTCATCGATCCGCAG
This sequence comes from Pseudomonas sp. F007, assembly GCF_057814275.1. Lineage (NCBI taxonomy): Bacteria > Pseudomonadati > Pseudomonadota > Gammaproteobacteria > Pseudomonadales > Pseudomonadaceae > Pseudomonas > Pseudomonas sp. F007. The sequence goes on from NZ_JBVATA010000013.1 coordinate 127,507, forward strand.
TACGGCTTCGTCACACCACTGGCTCGTTTCTTCACGGTCAACTTCAAAGATGAGCTAGTCGACGGCGTACGCATGTCCCCACAAATCGAACCGCTCTTGCTCGACGAAGCCCTCGCCGTCGTCCTCGATTTGCAGGAGCAATGGCGCCGGAGCGGCTGGACACTCAGGCGCGCCAACAGCTATCCAGCCTTCGCTGACACACCCGAATGGCGCGCCCAATTGCGGGACGTGAACAAAGGCGGGAAAGTTTACTGGGGGGCGGGAGACAAGTATCAGGCAATGCTTGTGCTGCATCGCTTCGGCGACGACAAACGTCCCACGGAAGAGCGCTACCTGATCACCCTAGGGATTCATAAATCGCGAGGCGTGCAATGAATCCGCTCGTCGATGTCAGCTGGTGGCGCCACAGGCTAATTCAGCTGGTTATTGTGTTGTTGGCATTGGCGCTGATTCGTCTATGGGTCGAGTCGGGTGAGCCTGAGATTGCGCTGGTGATCGGTGAACCCTGGGAAGACATGCGCAAACGCTCCAGCGCGAGCATTGGTCCTGCGGTGCCCAATCGTATCTGGTTTCAGATGCCAAAATCTGACGCCCGCCTGCGTTTGGTCGATCCTCGATACGGCTTCGTCACGCCACTGGCCCGCTTCTTCACCATCAACTTCAATGATGAGTTAGTCGACGGTGTGCGCATGTCCCCACAAATCGAACCGCTCTTACTCGACGAAGCCCTCGCCGTCGTCCTCGACTTGCAGGAGCAATGGCGCCGCGGCGGTTGGACACTCAGGCGCGCCAACAGCTATCCAGCCTTCGCCGACACGCCCGAATGGCGTGCCCAATTGCGGGACGTGAACAAAGGAGGGACAACTTACTGGCGGGCGGGAGACAAGTATCAGACGCTGCTCCTGCTGCACCGCTTCCGCGACGATAAACGCCCCACGGAAGAGCGCTACCTGATTACCTTGGGGCTTCACGAGTCGGATGGCATGCCATGAATCGACTCGTCGATGTCAGTTGGTGGCGCTATCGGCTGATTCAGCTGGTCATGGTGTTGTTGGCATTGGCGCTGATTCGCCTATGGGCCGAGTCGGGCGAGCCTGAGATCGCATTGGTGATTGGTGAACCCTGGGAAGACATGCGCCAACGCTCCAGCGCGAGCATCGGTCCAGCAGTGCCCAACCGCATCTGGTTCCACATGCCCCAGTCCGACGCCCGCCTGCGTTTCAGCGATACGCAATACGGCTTCGTCACACCACTGGCTCGTTTCTTCACGGTCAACTTCAAAGATGAGCTAGTCGACGGCGTGCGCATGTCCCCACAAATCGAACCGCTCCTGCTCGACGAAGCCCTCGCCGTGGTCCTCGATTTGCAGGAGCAATGGCGCCGGAGCGGCTGGACACTCAGGCGCGCCAACAGCTATCCAGCCTTCGCTGACACACCCGAATGGCGCGCCCAATTGCGGGACGTGAACAAAGGCGGGAAAGTTTACTGGGGGGCGGGAGACAAGTATCAGGCAATGCTTGTGCTGCATCGCTTCGGCGACGACAAACGTCCCACGGAAGAGCGCTACCTGATCACCCTGGGGATTCATAAATCGCGAGGCGTGCAATGAATCCGCTCGTCGATGTCAGCTGGTGGCGCCACAGGCTAATTCAGCTGGTTATTGTGTTGTTGGCATTGGCGCTGATTCGTCTATGGGCCGAGTCGGGTGAGCCTGAGATTGCGCTGGTGATCGGTGAACCCTGGGAAGACATGCGCAAACGCTCCAGCGCGAGCATTGGTCCTGCGGTGCCCAATCGTATCTGGTTTCAGATGCCAAAATCTGACGCCCGCCTGCGTTTGGTCGATCCTCGATACGGCTTCGTCACGCCACTGGCCCGCTTCTTCACCATCAACTTCAATGATGAGTTAGTCGACGGTGTACGCATGTCCCCACAAATCGAACCGCTCCTGCTCGACGACGCCCTCGCCGTCGTCCTCGATTTGCAGGAGCAATGGCGCCGGGGCGGCTGGACACTCAGGCGAGCCAACAGCTATCCAGCCTTCGCCGACACGCCCGAATGGCGTGCCCAATTGCGGGACGTGAACAAAGGCGGCACCGTTTACTGGCGGGCGGGAGACAAGTATCAGACGCTGCTCCTGCTGCACCGCTTCCGCGACGATAAACGCCCCACGGAAGAGCGCTACCTGATTACCCTGGGGCTTCACGAGTCGGATGGCATGCCATGAATCCACATCGTTACTTCACGGCTTTGGCCCAGCGTCCCCCCATCACCCCTCCCCCGCATACCCCACCAACTTCCCCTGAATAAAATCCAGAAAACACTGAATCCGCAGCGCCAGCTGCGAGTTGCGGTAGTACACCGCGTTGATCGGCTGGCGGTAGCCGCTGTTGGCCTCGGCCAGCAATGGGATGAGGCGGCCGGAGTGGATGTCGGCGGCGGTCATGAAGTCTGACAGGCAGGTGATGCCCTGGCCTTCCAGTGCCAGCTGGCGCAGGGTTTCGCCGCTGGAGGCGCTGAGGCTCGGCTGAATCGTCCAGCGATCACCATGGGCGTGGCGCAGCGGCCAGTGGTTGAGGGTTTCGGTCTGGGTAAAACCGAGCAGCGTGTGCCCGGCCAGTTCGGCGACGCTCAGTGGGGTGCCGTGTTGTTTCAGGTAGGCCGGGCTGGCGAGGATGTGCAGCGGGCTGCAGCCCAGCGGGCGGGCGTGCAGGGTCGAGTCGGCCAGGGCGCCGATGCGAATGGCGATGTCGGTGCTTTGTTCCAGCAGGTCGATGATCAGGTCGTTGCTGTTGAGTTCGAGCTGGATGTCCGGGTAGAGCCTGCGGAATTCGTCGATGTAGGGCACGATGGCGTGCAGCATGAACGGCGACGCGGCGTTGATCCGCAGCCGTCCGGAAGGCGTTTGCTGGCGCGAGGTCAGGCGCTCTTCCAGTTCTTCCATCTGATCGAGAATGCGCTTGGCCTGCTCGAAGAAGTATTTGCCCTCCTCGGTCAGGTCCATGCGCCGCGTGGTGCGGTTGATCAGGGTGGTGTCGAGCTTGGCTTCCAGGCGCGACAGCGTGCGGCTGACCGCCGAGGGCGTTTGCCCGACCTGTTCGGCGGCAGCGGAAATCGAACCGCACTCAATCACGCAGACGAAAATCTGCAACTCATCGGATCTGGCCTTCACCGCTGCCCTCGCTGTCGAACCCGCCCGGCGCTGAAGCCCGGGCCAAGGCGTCGATAGTAGCTCGATACGCGGCGCGGCGCAGGTCAGGCCGGCAGGTTGAACACGCTCTTGAGGTGCTGCTCGTAGCGCGCCACGTCGCCTTCGATGTTCGGCCGCTTCATCACGTCGACACAGAGGAAGGTCGGCAAGGCCGTCATGCCGAGAAACTGGTTAGCCTTGTGGAATGGGAAGTACACGGCGTCAACACCACGGGCTTCGAAGAAATCACTCGGGTCGTCGAACGCTTGCTGGGGTGCGTTCCAGGTCAGCGACAGCATGTACTGCTTGCCCTGGATCAGGCCGCCGCTGCCGTATTTCTGCGAGGCGTCGGAACGGGTCCGTCCATCGCTGGCGTAGAGGCTGCCGTGGCCTTCGGTGAAGACTTCGTCGATGTACTTTTTCACGGTCCAGGGTGCGCCCATCCACCAGCCCGGCATCTGGTAGATGATCACATCGGCCCAGAGGAACTTGGCCACTTCTTCGGCGATGTCATAACCCGCGTCGATGTGAGTGACCTTGACGTCGATGCCGCCGCGATCCAGCACCGCCAGCGCCGCGTCGTGCAGGGTGGCGTTGTAGCGACCGTCGGAGTGAGCGAATTGCTTGCCACCGTTGAGCAACAGAACTTTTTTCATGGAGTGCCTCGTCATCTGGATTGAATGCGCCGCGATGTGGATCAGTCGCGGGATCAAGAAGGTGTGTTTCGATGGCGAGCAGAATATCGAGGGAGGGCCGGCTGAATAAGCCACGAACCGGCAAATCACATTTGACCTATACGCACGAATGAAGCACTTATTGTTGCCGTAGAATTTTCTCACACCCCTTCCGAGGAATTCCCATGACTCAGCAACACGGCTTCATCCTGCAGGCCAAGACCCGCCCGGAACAATCCGACGCGTTCGAGGCACTGTTCCGCGCCTACGTCGAACCGAGTCGAGCCGAACCTGGCTGTATCGAGTACCACATGCTGCGCGACCAGCAGGACCCGAGCCTGTTCATCTTCTATGAAATCTGGGAATCCCAGGCGCATCTCGACACGCACTCGAACCTGCCGCATATGAAAGCGTTCTTCGACAAGCGCATGGATTACCTGGAGCGCGCCTTCGAGATCCGCCGCATCGACATGCTCAGCCCGTCGTCCGCTAGCCGCTGATCAGCAGATGGCCGCCGAGCAGGCCCAGGCCGATGAAAAATACCCGCTTGAACAGCGCCGCGCTGATCCGTTGGCGCAGCCATTGCCCCAGCAGCATGCCGAGCACGGCGGGGATCAGCGCCAGCATCGAAGCGCCGAGTTCGCCGCCGCTCAGGGCGCCGCGCCACATCAGGCCGCCGGCGAGGGCCAGGGTCGACACGCTGAACGACAGGCCCAGCGCCTGCACCAGTTGATCCTTGCCCAGCCCCAGCGCCTGCAGGTACGGCACCGCCGGAATCACGAAGACCCCGGTGGCCGAGGTGATGACGCCCGTCAGCCCCCCGCACAACGGCCCCAGCCAGCGCTCGCGGCGACTGCCGACCCGCAGCGTCGGCAGGAATAACCCGCTCAAGGCATACAGCACCAGCGCCGCACCCAAGGCGCGCACCACCCATTGCCCGCCGTCGATGCCCAGCCACAGGGTGCCGGCGCCGGTACCAAGAAAAATCGCCAGGAGCATCGGCCACAACCGCGTGAGCAGCGCCTGCAGGTGGCCGCCGAATGCCAGTTGCCAAAGGTTGGTCAGGGTCGACGGAATGATCAACAAAGCCGCTGCCTGCACCGGCGCCATAGCCAGGCCAAGCAAGCCCATGGCAATGGTCGGCAGGCCAAGACCGATCACGCCCTTGACCGTCCCCGCCACCAGGAATGTACCCATCACCAGCAACGACAGGGCTGGACCGAGGTCTTGATAAAACGCCAGGAGAGTATTCATGGCGCCATTCTCAGGCTTTGCCGGTGTGCTGAAAATACGCCATATACTGAGCCTGCCTCTTGTTTTGCCAGAGCCAGGAACCCTCCATGCACTTCGACTTGATAGACCTGCGGCTGTACCTGAACACCCTGGAAGCCGGCAATATCACCGCCGGTGCGCTGCGCAGCCACTTGTCGCTGGCCGCCGCCAGTGCACGGATCCGGGCGATGGAAGGCTCGTTGGGGATCACCCTGCTCGATCGCGGTCGCCGTGGCGTCAGCCCGACTCCAGCCGGCAAGGCACTGGCCCGGCATGCGCGTCTGATGCTGCTGCAAGCCGAACGCCTGCAGCAGGATCTGGCGGAGTACGCCAAGGGCGTCAAAGGTCAGGTGCGCCTGCTGTGCAACACCACGGCGATCAGCGAATACCTGCCAGAACTGCTCGCCGACTTTCTGCGCGAACAACCCAACCTCGACATCGACTTGCAGGAGCTGCCGAGCCAACGCATCACCCACGCCCTGCGCGAGGGCGCCGCCGAGCTGGGCATCGTCTCCGATGCGGTGGACACCCGGGGCCTGCAGACCCGGGCATTTCGCGATGACCCGCTGGTGCTGGTCTGCGCCCACGATCACCCGCTGGCCGAGGCTCAATCCGTAACCTTCAGCCACAGCCTGGCCCACGACTATGTCGGTTTGAATGCCCACAGCGCGCTGGCGATTTATCTGGAGGAACAGGCGTTGCACGCCGGGTTGCGCATGCCGATACGAATTCGCGCCGACGGCTTCGACGCGGTGCTGCGCATGGTCGCCCACGGTGCGGGATTGGCGATTGTGCCGCTGGCGGCGGTGCAACGTTGCGCTGCACCACGGCCGTTCACATCTTTCGCCCTGCAGGAGCCCTGGGCCCAGCGCAGATTACTGCTCTGCGCCCGCGACTTCGACGCCCTGCCGCGCTACGCCCAGGCCCTGCTGCACGCCTTGCAGCCGCAGCAGGATTGTTAGCCGATCACGCCTCCTCAGGCACCGGCCCCAGCGCTGCACCGGCCTTGGCCTTGCGGAAAAACAGCGCGTAGACCAGCGACAGGATCAACAGGAACGGCACGCCAAACACCAGGGTCATCTTGAACGCGTCGGTGAAGTAGGTGGTGATCATCACCGCCGCCATCAGCACCAGGCCCAACAGCGTGGTGTAGGGAAAAAAGCGCATGCGAAACGACAGTTTTTTCTCGCCATGACGCTGGTGGTAACGGCGGAAGCAGTAGTGGGTGAGGAAGATCATGAACCAGGTGAAGATCGCGCCGAACATCGAGATCGCCATCATCAGGGTGAACGAGCTCTCCGGGTACATGACGTTCAACAGCGTCGCCAGGGCGATCCCTGAACTCGACAGCAGCAAGGCGTTGAGCGGGATGCCGCTCTTGCTCAGCACGCCCATGGACTTCGGCGCGTAACCGCCGCGTGACAGGCTGAACATCATCCGCGTGGTGATGTAGAGCTGGCTGTTCATCGCCGACAAGGCGGCGATCAGGATCACGAAGTTCATCACCCCGGTGGCCCCGGGAATGCCGATGGTCTGCATCACCGTGACGAACGGACTCTGCGCCTTGCCGGCCTGAATCCACGGCACGATCGCCAGCATCAGCGCCAGGGTCAGCAGGTAAAACACCACCAGGCGCACGATGGTCGCGCGAAAGGCTTTCTTCACCGCGCGCTCCGGATCCTCGGCTTCACCGGCAGCCACTGCAATCATTTCCACGCTGAGGTAGCTGAAGATCGAGACGATCACCGCCACCCACATGCCGCTCAGGCCGTTGGGGAAAAAGCCGCCGTGAGCCGTGTAGTTCTGCACCCCGTACTCCGGGTTGCCGGAGCCGAACACCACGTACACCGCGAGAATGATGAAGCCGACAATCGCGCCGATCTTGATGGTCGAGAACCAGTACTCGAAGGTGCCGAAGGTCTTGACGCTGATCGCGTTGAGCACGATCAGCACGCTGGAGAACGAGACGATCCAGATCCATTCCGGCACGTTGGCGAACCAGTACTTCATGTACATCGCCACCGCCGTCACTTCAGTGCCGACCGCCAGCACAATCGCCGCCCAATAGGCGTAGCGCACCAGGAAGCCGGCCAGCGGACTGACGTAGAACTCGGCGTAGGCACCGAACGAACCGGAGGTGGAGTGCGCCACGGTCATTTCCGCCAGGCAGCCCATCAGCAGCAAGGTGATGATCGCGCCGATCGCGTAGCTCAGCAGCACGCTCGGCCCGGCGTAACCGATGGCATAAGCGCTGCCCATGAACAGCCCGGTACCGATCGCCCCGCCAATGGCGATCATGCTCATCTGCCCCGACGTGAGCTGGCGCCTGAGGCCCTGCTCACGGTTGGAGATCGTTTCGAAACCGCGGTTGTCGCTCATCGTTCACGCCTCTGCATGTTGTCTTTTTTGGAGAGAGCCAATCCTTGGGAGTAGTGCCTGGGTCAGAGAATATTCAGTGGATATTCAATGATCACCCGTACTTCGTTGTTGTCGGTGGTGTCGGCCTGGGCCACCTGGGCGCTGGAGCGCAGGCTGGCCTGGCGGATCCGCACCGACAGGTCCTTGGCCTTGCCGGACTGCACGACGTAACGCGCCTCGATGTCGCGCTCCCAGCGCTTGCCATCGCTGCCGTAGCGCCCATAGGCGCCGTTGGGGCCGCCATCGTAATGGCTGTCGTCGATGTGATCACCGTTGACGTAACGCGACATGAAGCTCAGGCCCGGCACGCCGAAGGCGGCCATGTCGAGGTCATAACGCAGTTGCCAGGAGCGCTCGTTGGGCGCGTTGAAGTCGACGATCTGGATCGAGTTGGCGAGGAAGATCGAGGTGCCCGGCTGCCGATCGAAGCCCAGGTAGTCGAACGGCTCGTTACCGTCGACCTGCTGGTAGGCCAGGGTCAGGCGTTGCGCGCCGAGCTGATAGGCAGCGGCCAGCGACCAGGTGGTGTTGTCGATTTTCCCGGCCAGGCTCTGCCCGCTGTCGTCGGTGCGGTACAGGTTGAAATCGAGGTTCAGCGACTGGCTTTCGCCGGGCGCAAAACTGTAGTTGGTGTTGACGTAGTACTGCCGCCAGATGTCCTTGAATTCCGAACCGTAGAGGCTGACGCTCAGTTGGTCGCTCAGTGCATAACGACCACCGAGGTAGTCGACGCTGCGGGTCTCGACCCCGGCATACAAGGCCTTGAGCGCGCCATTGTGGTTGGTCGAATTGCTGTCGCTGGCCGAGGTGAAATGCCCGCTGTCGAGCAGCAGCCCTTGCAGTTCCTGGCTGGTCAGTTGAAAGCCGTTGGCATGCTGGGTGAACAGCCGCGCGTTGCCGGTGCCGAACACCGGGTTGAGCGGGGTCAGGTTGCCGTACTTGAGTTCGGTCTGCGAGATACGCGCTTTCACTGCACCGCCCGCCTCGGAGTACTCATCCTCGGGACGGCCATCGGAGTCGACCGGCAACAAGCCGGTGCCGGTGCGTCCACGGCCGCTGTCGAGCTTGAGGCCCAACTGCGCATAGGCATCGATACCAAAGCCGACGCTGCCCTGGGTGTAGCCGGAGCTGTAGTCGAGCATGATCCCGTGGGCCCACTCTTCCCGGTAGTTCTGGCCCCCGGGGTTGTTGAGGTTGTTGCGGTAGAAATAGAAGTTGCGGTTGGTCAGGGTCAGGCTGCTGTCTTCGACAAAACCGCTGTCGGCGGCATAGGCCAATTGACCAAGGCTACTGCTGATGGCGAGCAAGGCGAACCAAGGGGACAATTTCATTCTGCGTGCTCCTTATTATTGTGTTTGCACAGAACTTTTGTTCAGACGACAAGATCCCGCTGCCGGCAAAAGCGGCAACGGGATCGAGGCATCCGGGGGGTATCAGGTCACGCTGTGGCGAACCTGGAATTGCGCCTGCGCCCAGGTTTTCTGGTCGAGGATTTCGCCGAGGATCTGCACCGCATCGAAGACCTCGGTGAAGCTGGTGTACAGCGGGGTAAAGCCGAAACGCATGATGCGCGGTTCGCGGTAATCACCGATCACGCCCCGGGCGATCAGTGCCTGGATCACCGCATAACCTTCGGGATGTTCGAAGCTGACATGGCTGCCACGCTTGGCGTGCTCACGCGGAGTCACCAGTTTGAGGTCGTGGGCGGCGCAGCGCTGTTCGACCAGTTCGATGAACAGATCGGTCAGGGCCAGGGACTTGCGACGCAGGCTCTGCATGTCGGTCTGGGCGAAGATATCCAGGCCGCATTCGACCATCGCCAGCGAGGTGATCGGCTGGGTGCCGCACAGGTAGCGCACGATGCCCTGGCTTGGCTCGTAGGCCGACTCCATCGCGAACTGACGGGTGTGCCCGAACCAGCCGGCCAGCGGTTGCGCGACCAGGTTGCAAAGCTTCGGCGAGACCCAGGCGAAGGCTTGCGAGCCCGGGCCACCGTTGAGGTATTTGTAGGTGCAGCCGATGGCGTAATCGGCATCGGCCCCACGCAGGTCCACCGGCACTGCGCCTGCGGAGTGGGCGAGGTCCCAGATGGTCAGGGCGCCGCACTCGTGGATCAACTGGGTCATGGCCTGCATGTCGTGCATGTAGCCGGTCTTGTAGTTGACGTGGGTCAGCATCACCACGGCGACGTCCTGGTCGATGGCCTCGGTCAGCTCTTCGGGGGCGTCCACCAGGCGCAGGCTGTAGCCCTGCTGCAGCAGGTCCATCAGGCCCTGGGCGATGTACAGGTCGGTGGGGAAGTTGCTCGACTCGCTGACAATGATCTTGCGCTGCGGCGCACGTTCGGCCTGCACCCGCAGGGCGGCGCCGAGGACCTTGAACAGGTTGATCGAGGTGGTGTCGGTGACCACCACTTCGTCGTTACCGGCACCGATCAAACTGGCCAGACGATCGCCCAGACGCTGTGGCAGGTCGCGCCAGCCGGCGCTGTTCCAGCTGCGAATCAGACCGTTGCCCCACTCCTCGGCGATCACCGCCTGCGCACGCTCGAGGGACGCCTTCGGACGAGCACCGAGGGAGTTGCCGTCGAGGTAGATCACCCCTTCGGGCAGCGCGAACTGATCACGCAGAGGGGCCTGGGTGTCCTGTGCATCGAGCGCCAGGCAATCGTTTCTTGTGGTCATTGTCGGTCCTGTTCTTTGAATGTCATGCGGCCGGTGCACGCCGTATCTACGGGCGTTCAAGCATCAGCACGATGAGCAAATAATGAACGAAGCAATGGAGAATTTTCGTGCAAAGTGCAGGGCCGTATAGTAGTTATCTCGAAGAAAATTCGAATTCCACCGACAAAAACGCGGATTTATTCAAACCATGACACTCGACTCGACAGACCTGCGGATCCTGCACTTTCTGCAGCAGGACGGCCGCATCAGTAACCAGGAATTGGCGGAGAAGGTTTCGCTGTCACCCTCGGCCTGCCTGCGCCGTTTGCGCTTGCTGGAGAGTGAGGGAATCATCACCGGCTATCGCGCCGAACTGAGCGCCGAGCGCCTCGGCGTGGAGCTGGAGGCGATCGTTCATGTGTCCCTGCGCCAGGATGTGGATGACTGGCACGAGACCTTTATCAAGAAGGTCCAGTCATGGCCGGAAGTCGCCACCGCCTATGTGGTGACTGGCGCCAGCAACTATGTGCTGCGGGTCCAGGCGCGCAACCTCAAGCACTTCTCGGACTTCATCGTCGGCAAGCTGAATCGCACGGCGGGGGTGACTGATATCCGCTCGGAAATCGTCCTGCAGAAGATCAAGGAGCGCGATGATTTGCTGGATTTGGTGGTGCGTAAATAGAGCCAACTCCTACAATTGTGCGTGGACCAGTAGGAGCTGGCTTGCCAGCGAAGGCGGTGGGTCAGTCACCAATGAGGGTGGGGCTATGGGCCCCTTCGCTGGCAAGCCAGCTCCTACAGGAGTTCAGCGGGAATAGCACTCACCGCATCCGCCGCGACTCGTTGCGCTGCACCGTGGCGCTGGGCGACTCTTCAAACAACTTGCGGTATTCGGCCGAGAACCGGCCCATGTGGGTGAAGCCCCAGGCCATGGCGATTTCCGAGATGTTGCGGGCCTGGCCGTGTTCCAGCAGGTCCTGGCGCACCGCATTCAAGCGGTGTTTCTTCAGATAGGCCATCGGCGACAGCGCGAAGTATTTGCGGAACGCCTCGAACAGCTTGAACCGGGAAACCCCCGCCGCCATTTCGATATCTTCCAGGCACAGCGCCTCGCGGGCGTTGTCGTGGATGTACTGCTTGGCGCGCACCAGGTAGTGCGGCACCTTGACCCCGAGCACGTCGCGCAGCTCATCGGAGTAGTTGTTCGGCTGGGCAAGAATCAGGCCCTTGATCAGCGAGCTTTCGATGTCGCGGGTGAAGGTCACCTGGTCGAACAGCGCGCTGTTGTGCTCCAGCTCGGCGATGAAATAGCGCGCCATCCGCCACCACGCCGCCGAGGCACCGTCCACCGCATCCATCAACGGTTCGAAGCGCAGCGGCGCGTCCAGCGGGCGTTGCAGCATGCCTTCGAGGGATTCGCTCATGGCCGCGCGAGTGATCACCACCTGGACCTTGCGGCAATCCCCGGAGATCGCCAGCACCTGGTTTTCATTGGGCGAAATGATTACCCCCAGATCGCGATCGGACCTGAGCAAGGCGCCGTTCTTGCGCAGCTCCTGCTCCCCCACCAACGGCAGGCTGAGGCTGTAGCTGCTGAAGTGCTCGGCGTCCTCGATGTCGACGGCCACATCAGTGCCGTACTCGATGGTGCCCAGGGTGGTGGCCATCGATTTGAAGACGTTGCCGCTGTGGTGAAAACGAATCCGCTCCGGCGTCGCGGTTTCCAGGCGATGCGGGCCGCAGATACCGGACATCCAGGTCCTGGCCCCTTCAAGGTCATAGTGATCGATACGAATATCGCGACTCTGCGGATCGGCTTTGCTACTCATCACGGCGCACCCACGGCAATATTTTTTCAGTGCACTCTGACGGCGCACCTCTGGCTTGAGCAGAGCAAATTCCACACCAGCAAACGCGCGCGCTGAGCCGATGGATAGCAATCACCGACTAAGTGGATAACGCCACGCCCCAATGCCGACTCGCGCACTCAAGACTGGCCAAAACAGTACATCAATGCGCGACATCAGTGCGTCCGTTCATCATCTGACGCAGGAAATTGAGTATTCGCCGCCCAGAAAATGCGCAGGGTGTTACCCGCCAAAATGCTCACGCTCGCCGCCGTGAATTTTATGGACTGCCTTCGCCGACTAAGCGGATAGACCCTCACCCACCCCACTCTCTCTAATGGGCGCACCGATTAGCCTGAACAAAAACAAGGGGCACACACCCATGAGTGGCGAAAAAAACGTCGAGCAATGGAAAACATTTATCGAAGGTTGCCTGGACTTTCGTCCGATCGAAGGCGTGTTCCGCATCGCCCGGGACATCTTCACCGAGCCGCAGCTGTTCGACCTGGAAATGGAACTGATTTTCGAGAAGAACTGGATCTACGCCTGCCACGAAAGCGAGCTGGCAAACAATCACGACTTCATCACCATGCGCGCCGGGCGCCAGCCGATGATCATCACCCGTGACGGTGACGGTCAGCTCAACGCCCTGATCAACGCCTGCCAGCATCGCGGCACGACCCTGACCCGCGTCGGCAAGGGCAACCAGTCGACCTTCACCTGCCCGTTCCACGCCTGGTGCTACAAAAGCGATGGCCGGCTGGTCAAGGTCAAGGCCCCGGGCGAATACCCGGAAGGCTTCGACAAGGCCACTCGCGGCCTGAAAAAAGCCCGCATCGAAAGCTACAAGGGCTTCGTCTTCATCAGCCTCGACGTCCATGGCGACAACAGCCTGGAAGACTTCCTCGGCGACTCGAAAGTGTTCTTCGACATGATGGTCGCCCAGTCGCCCACCGGTGAACTTGAAGTGCTGCCCGGCAAGTCGGCCTACACCTACGACGGCAACTGGAAACTGCAGAACGAAAACGGCCTCGACGGCTACCACGTCAGCACCGTGCACTATAACTACGTGGCCACCGTGCAGCATCGCCAGCAGGTCAACAGCGACAACGGCACCAGCAACGGCAGCACCCTGGACTACAGCAAACTGGGGGCCGGCGACGCCAACACCGACGACGGCTGGTTCGCCTTCAACAACGGCCACAGTGTGCTGTTCAGCGACATGCCCAACCCCACGGTGCGCTCCGGTTACGCGACCATCATGCCGCGCCTGATCGAAGAATACGGCCAGCAGAAAGCCGAATGGATGATGCATCGCCTGCGCAACCTGAACATCTACCCGAGCCTGTTCTTCCTCGACCAGATCAGCTCGCAGCTGCGCATTATTCGCCCGGTGGCGTGGAACAAGACCGAAATCATCAGCCAGTGCCTGGGGGTGAAAAACGAGTCGGCCGCCGACCGCGAAAACCGCATCCGCCAGTTCGAGGATTTCTTCAACGTCTCCGGGCTCGGTACGCCGGACGACCTGGTGGAGTTTCGCGAAGCGCAGCGCGGTTTCCAGGCCCGCCTGGAACGCTGGAGCGACATTTCCCGCGGCAGCCATCGCTGGGAAACCGGCCCGACGCCGAACAGCGAGGCGATCGGCATTCAGCCGGCGATGACCGGCACCGAGTTCACCCACGAGGGGCTTTACGTCAACCAGCACGCCAACTGGCAGAAATTCCTGCTCGATGGCCTGGACGCGAAATCCCTGAAACTCCGTGAGGTGTAAGCATGAATGCGCAATTGCAGTATCAGATCGAACAGTTTTTCTACCGTAAATCCGAACTGTGCGACGCCAAGGAGTGGGACGCCTACCTCGCGCTGTTCGCCGAGCAGAGCGAATTCCACCTGCCGCAATGGGACTCGGAACACGTCTACACCCAGGACCCCAAGCGCGAGATGTCGCTGATCTACTACGCCAACCGTTCCGGCCTGGAAGACCGAGTGTTCCGCCTGCGCACCGGCAAGGCCGCCTCGGCCACACCGCTGCCGCGCACCCTGCATTTGATCAACAACGTGCGGATCAACGAACTGCCCCAGGGCGAGCTGGACGTGCGCTTGAACTGGCACACGCTGTTCTATCGCCTGGCCACCTCCGAACAGTTCTACGGCACCGCCACCTATCGCCTGACGCCCCATGACGGCAGTTGGCTGATCGCCCGCAAGCATGTGCTGCTGCTCAACGACACCATCAACTCGGTGCTCGATTTCTACCACCTCTGAGGAGACCGGCGCATGAACCACAAGGTTGCGTTCAGCTTTGCCGACGGCAAGACCCTGTTCTTTGCGGTGCAGGCCAACGAAATACTGCTCGATGCCGCCCTGCGCAACGGCATCAAGATCCCCCTTGATTGCCGTGAGGGCGTGTGCGGCACCTGCCAGGGTCGCTGCGAGTCCGGCGATTACAGCCAGGACTATGTGGACGAGGAAGCCCTCTCCAGCCTCGACCTGCAGCAGCGCAAAATCCTCACCTGCCAGACCCGGGTCAAATCCGACGCGGCGTTCTACTTCGATTTCGCGTCCAGCCTGTGCAACGCCGCCGGGCCGGCGCAACTCAGCGGTACGGTGAGCCAGGTCACCCAGGTCTCGGCGAGCACGGCGATCCTGCACCTGGACCTGGGCAAGGACACCCCGGCGCTGGACTTCCTCCCGGGGCAGTACGCCCGGCTGCTGATTCCCGGCACCGAGAGCAAGCGCTCATACTCCTTCGCCAACCGTCCCGGCGCGGCGAACCAGCTACAATTCCTGATTCGCCTGCTGCCCGACGGCGTCATGAGCAACTACATCCGCGAGCGCTGCCAGGTCGGTGACCGGATTGATCTGGAGGCACCACTGGGGGCGTTTTACCTGCGCCACATCACTCGCCCACTGCTGCTGGTGGCCGGCGGTACCGGGCTGTCGGCGATGCTCGGCATGCTCGACGAAATGGCCGAGCGTGGCTGCGAGCAGCCGGTGCACCTGTACTACGGCGTGCGCGATGCCGCCGACCTGTGCGAGCGCGAGCGCATCCTCGCCTACGCCCAGCGCATTCCCGGCTTTCGCTACACCGAGGTGGTCAGCGAGCCGACGCCAGAATGGAGCGGCAAGCGCGGCTACCTCGCCGAACACTTCGAGGCCAGCGAACTGCGCGATGCCGCTGCCGACATGTACGTGTGCGGACCTCCACCGATGGTCGAATCGATCAAGAGCTGGTTGATCGCGCAAAATCTGCAAAACGTGCAGCTTTATTACGAAAAGTTCACCGAAAGCAACGTCTGACGGCCACAAACGGGCGCCAATTGAATAAGCTGTCGGGGTGCAACACAGCCGGACCAAAACAACTAGAAGGTAAGCAGATGGCGGAACAAATACAGCAACAGGGCGAACTCAAGCGGGGGCTGAAAAATCGACACATTCAGCTGATCGCCTTGGGGGGTGCGATCGGGACCGGATTGTTCCTGGGCTCCGCTGGCGTACTGAAGTCAGCAGGCCCGTCGATGATTCTCGGCTACGCGATTGCCGGGTTCATCGCCTTCCTGATCATGCGCCAGCTCGGCGAAATGATTGTCGAGGAACCAGTCGCCGGGTCCTTCAGTCACTTTGCCCACAATTACTGGGGTGGTTTTGCCGGCTTTCTGTCCGGCTGGAACTACTGGGTGCTGTACGTGCTGGTGGGCATGGCGGAGCTGACAGCGGTCGGCAAGTACATCCAGTTCTGGTGGCCCGAGGTGCCGACCTGGGTCAGCGCGGCGGTGTTCTTCGTGCTGGTCAACCTGATCAACACCATGAACGTGAAGGTGTTCGGCGAAGCGGAGTTCTGGTTCGCGATCATCAAGGTCGTGGCCATCATCGGCATGATCGTCCTCGGCTGCTACATGCTGTTCAGCGGCACCGGCGGCCCGCAAGCCTCGGTGAGCAACCTGTGGGACCACGGCGGGTTCTTCCCCAATGGCACCACCGGCCTGCTGATGGCGATGGCCTTCATCATGTTCTCCTTCGGTGGCCTGGAGCTGGTGGGCATCACCGCGGCCGAAGCCAGCGAGCCACGCAAAGTAATCCCCAAGGCGATCAACCAGGTGGTCTACCGGGTGCTGATCTTCTACGTCGGCGCCCTGACCGTGCTGCTGTCGTTGTACCCATGGGACCAACTGCTGCAGACCCTCGGCGCCTCGGGCGATGCCTACAGCAGCAGCCCGTTCGTGCAGATCTTTGCCCTGATCGGCAGTGACACCGCCGCGCAGATCCTCAACTTCGTGGTGCTGACCGCGGCGCTGTCGGTCTACAACAGCGGCGTCTACTGCAACAGCCGCATGCTGTACGGCCTGGCGGAACAGGGTGATGCGCCGAAGTCGCTGATGAAGCTGACGAAAAACGGCGTACCGTTCCGCGCCCTGTGCGTGTCGGCTCTGGTGACCCTGCTCTGCGTGGTGGTCAACTATGTGGCGCCGCATAGCGCGCTGGAACTGTTGATGGCGCTGGTGGTTGCTTCGTTGATGATCAACTGGGCGATGATCAGCCTGACCCACCTGAAATTCCGCAAAGCCATGAAAGACAAGGGTGTGGTGCCGGGCTTCAAGGCCTTCTGGTCGCCCTTCACCAACTACCTGTGCCTGGCGTTCATGTTCATGATCATCTGCGTGATGTTGATGATCCCGGGCATCAACGCCTCGGTGTATGCGATTCCAGTGTGGGTCGCGATCCTGTACCTGGCCTACCGTGTGCGGGTGGCGCGCGCCGGGAATGTATCGGTCGCGCAGTAAGCTTCAACCCATAAAAAACCCCGGTGAATACCGGGGTTTTTTTATGCCTGTTGCCTCAGAGCGTGGAGCGTACGCGCCACAGTTCCGGGAACAGCACAGTGTCGAGCATCTTGCGCAGGTAACCCACGCCTTCAGTGCCGCCGGTGCCTGGCTGGAAGCCGATGATCCGCTCGACCGTGGTCACATGGCGGAAACGCCACTGGCGGAACGAGTCTTCGAGGTCGATGAACTTCTCGGCCAACTGGTACAGGTCCCAATACTGCGTCGGGTTCTTGTAGACCACACGCCAGGCCGCTTCGACCGAGGCGTCGTGGGCGGTCGGCAGGGTCGGATCGACGCTCAGGCGCTGCGGATCGATGTCCAGGCCGGCGCTGATCATCAGGCGAATCGCTTCGTCGTAGAGCGACGGTGTGGCGATCGATTTCTGCAGCTCGGCCAGCAGTTCCGGACGATGGGCGTGAGGACGCAGCAGGGTCGCGCTCTTGTTGCCGAGGATGAATTCGATCTCGCGGTACTGGAACGACTGGAAGCCCGACGACTGCCCGAGGAACGGGCGGATCGCGTGGTATTCGGTCGGGGTCATGGTCGCCAGCACGGTCCAGGCATGCACCAACTGGTCGAAAATCCGCGACACCCGCGCCAGCATCTTGAACGCCGGCGGCAACTCGCCGAGGCGCACGTGCTCACGCGCGGCCTTGAGTTCGTGCAGCATCAGCTTCATCCACAGCTCGGATGTCTGGTGCTGGATGATGAACAGCATTTCGTTATGGTCAGGCGACAGCGGGTGCTGGGCGCTGAGGATGCGCCCCAGGTCCAGGTAGTCGCCGTAGCTCATGGAGTCGGAGAAATTCAGTTCGGCATTATGCCATTCGTCGTTCTGGTTACCGGCGGAATACGGACATTGGCTCATTGGGCGGCCTCTTCGGGTGTCAATTTGTTCAGGGGACGCAAAATGGCCCGGACCGGGCTGGCGTCAAGGTTGGCAAAGCGCAGCGGCAAGGCGATCAGCTCGTAGTCACCTTCGGGCACGTCATCGAGGACGATGCCTTCGAGGATCGCCATGCCGTGCCGGGCGATCGCGTTATGGGCATCCATGGTTTTCGAGGTCTGGGGGTCGAGGGACGGCGTGTCGATGCCGATCAGCCGTACGCCCAGGCCCGCCAGCAAGTCGACAGTGGCCTTGGCCACGGCGGTGAAGTCGCTGTCCCAGGTGGCCAGCGGGGCCTGGCGATAGGTGCGCAACAGCACCCGTTCGGGCACCTGCCCGAGACGTCCGGCGAGTTGCTCGGGCTCCACCAGTGCGCCGCTGTCCAGGCAATGCAGGACCCGGCACGGGCCCATGTAGGTGTCCAGCGACACTTCGCCGATGGGCGCGCCATCCGGGCTGTAGTGCAACGGCGCGTCGACATGGGCGCCGGTGTGCGGCGACAGGGTGATGCGCCCGACGTTGACCGGACACTGCGGCCCGTAGCTCCAGACGCGCTCTTCCTGAAACGGTGTATCGCCCGGCCACGTGGGGGTGGCGGTACTCAAGGGTGGGCTGATGTCCCACCAGGAGGGTGTTGTTTTCATTGGATTGATCTCGGCCTGCTCACGCCTGAATGATACGAGCGAAACCCCTGAACTTTCTTGCGAAAAACTCCGCCGCCGGGCAAATGTTTCGCACTTACTGCTAAAAAACCCGGGTTTGAGCGATGGAAATTTCAATCACCGAAAGAGCCCCTTGACTCTCCCCCATGGGGCCGACTTTATCCTCGGTATTCTTCGCTTCCTCTGTGGGAGCGAGCCTGCTCGCGATGAGGCCACCCGCTACACCGCATCAACTTCATCGCGAGCAAGCTCGCTCCTACAGGTTTCTTCCTTGAGTGATACGTCCATGAGCAAACGCATCCTGGTGATTCTCGGTCACCCCTCCCACGACAGTTTTTGCGGCGCGCTCACCGAGCGCTACGTGCAGGCCGCTAAGGACGCGGGGCACCAGGTGCGTGAGCTGCGCCTGGGCTCACTGGATTTCGATCCGATCCTGCGCGAAGGCTACCGCCAGGTGCAGCCGCTGGAAACCGATCTGCTGCAGGCCCAGGCGGACATAACCTGGGCCGAACACCTGACGTTCGTCTACCCGATCTGGTGGGGCGCGATCCCGGCGCTGCTCAAGGGTTTTTTCGACCGGGTGTTCCTGCCCGGGTTTGCCTTCAAGTATCGCCCCGGCAAGGCCTTCCCGGAACAGCTGCTGCGCGGGCGCAGCGCCGACCTGCTGGTAACCATGGACACGCCGCCCTGGTACTACCGTTGGGTGTACCGCATGCCCGGCCTGCATCAGATGCGCAAGACCACCCTGGCCTTCTGCGGCATCCAGCCACGCAAGACCCTGACGTTCGGCCCCATACTCGGCTCGACCGAACGGCAGCGGGAAACCTGGCTCAAGCAAGCCCAGGCTATCGCTGTGGGGTAAGTCTCGGGGATAATCCGCCGCGTCAACCACGAAAAAGGGACTTTTCATGTACATCGGCAAAGCGGCGAAGCTTTCAGGCACCACCATCAAGAGCATTCGTCACTACGAAGACATCGGCCTGCTGCCACCCGCCCAGCGCCAGGGCAAGTACCGCATCTACGACCAGCAGAGCGTCGAGCTGCTGAGCTTCATCAAGTGCGCCCAGCAATTGGGCTTCAAGCTCAAGGAAATGCAGGCGATGTTCCAGGACTACCACGGCCAGGCCATGCCGTGGAATCTGGCACAGCAGGCGATCAGCGAGAAGAAGAAGCAGCTCAGCGCCAGCATCGCGCAGATGACCCGTCAGCACCGCCAACTGAGTGAACTGCAGGCCAGCCTGGCCCAGGTGCAGAGCGATTGCCCGCTGGAGCGGATCTGAGCGCAAGCGCGTTTCTGGACAGCTGAGTGTCGACCCCAGACAACTGATCCGGGGTCGGGCGCTATAGGGTGCAGGTTCATTCCTGCCCTACGCCCGGAGTCCGCATGACCGCCCCGATTACCGTCCTTCGCGATACCCATCCCCTGCCCGTGCTCGATGCCTGCAAATGGGAAAAGCTCGAAGGCGACCCGCACACCGTCAACCTCAACGCCTACACCAGCGAAGATGGCAGCAAGATCATGGGCACCTGGATCTGCACGCCGGGCAAATGGCGCGTGGATTATGTGAAGTGGGAGTACTGCCATTTCCAGGAAGGCTACTGCGTGATCACCCCGGACGGCATGGCGCCAATCCACCTGCGTGCGGGTGACATCTTCGTCGTCGAGCCCGGTATGAAGGGGACGTGGGAAGTGGTGGAGACGGTGCGCAAGTATTTCGTGTTTGCCTGATATCGGATCCTGCAAAAAAATCCTGTAGGAGCTGGCTTGCCAGCGAAGAACCTGTTGGCGCCGCGTGTATTCAGGATACCGCGCGTCATCGTTGACGTTCTTCGCGAGCAAGCTCGCTCCTACAAAAGCTTTTACTTCGGCTTGCGATAGCTGTTAACGATCGCCGAGAAATCCTGCCCACCCTCGCCACGCAAGCTCATCGCCTGGTACAGCTGCTGAGCCACCGCGCCGAGTACCACCGGCTGATGCGCCTGACGTGCCGCTTCAGTCGCCAGCCCAAGATCCTTGAGCATCAGCTCGGCACCGAAACCGCCGGTGTAGCCGCGCGAGGCCGGTGCGGTTTCGATCACGCCGGGCCACGGGTTGTAGGTGTCCGAACTCCAGCAACGCCCGGTGGAGCTGTTGATGATCCCGGCCAATACGCCGGTGTCGATCCCCAGCGCATCGCCCAGGGCCATGGCTTCGCTGACGCCGACCATGGAGATCCCCAGCAGCAGGTTGTTGCAGATCTTGGCGATCTGTCCGGTGCCGACGGCGCCGCAATGCACGATGTTACGACCCATCTGCGCCAGCACCGGCTGCAAGGTAGCGAACAGCTCTGGGGTGGCGCCGACCATGAAGGTCAGGGTCCCGGCAGCGGCGCCACCGGTCCCACCGGATACCGGCGCATCGGCCAGGCTCACGCCTTTTGCCGCGGCCGCAGCGGCTACATCCCGCGCCGTCTGCGGATCGATGGTGCTGCAATCGACTGCCGGCACACCCTCGCCGATTCCCGCCAGCACACCGTTCTCACCCAGCCAGACGCTGCGCACGTGCGCAGCGGCCGGTAGCATGGTGATCACCAGTTCGGCACCCTGCGCAGCTTCCTTGGCCGAGCCGCTGATGTGCCCGCCCAATTGCTCGAGCTCCGCCAGCACCGCCTTGTTCAGGTCGACCAGGTTCAGCGCGTGGCCGACCTTGATCAGGTTGCGCGCCATCGGCGCGCCCATGTTGCCCAGACCAATAAACGCGATCTTCATCTCGGCTTCCTTAACGCAGGTTAATGGTGGTGTTCACACCGTCGTTGACGCTGTTGTCGTCAAACCAGCGGGCGGTGACGGTCTTGGTCTGAGTGTAGAACTGCACCACTTGCTTGCCATACGGGCCGAGGTCGCCGAGCTTGGAACCCCGGGAACCGGTGAAGCTGAAGAACGGCACTGGCACCGGAATCGGGATGTTGATACCCACCTGGCCCACATCGATTTCGCTCTGGAATTTACGCGCCGCCGCCCCACTCTGGGTGAACAGGCCGGTGCCGTTGCCGAACGGGTTGGCGTTGACCAGGGCAATCGCCTGATCGAGGGTGTCGACTTCCAGCACCACCAGCACCGGGCCGAAGATTTCCTGGGTGTAGATCTGCATGTCAGTGGTGACCCCGGAGAACAGGGTCGGGCCGACAAAGTTGCCTTGCTCGTAGCCCGGCACGCTGATGTCGCGACCGTCGAGTTCGAGCGTGGCGCCTTCCTTGATGCCGCTTTCGATCAGCTCGAGAATCCGCGCCTTGGCGCGCTTGGAAATCACCGGGCCGACATCGGTCCCCGGCTCGCTGCCGGCATTGACCTTGAGTTTCTGCGCCAGCGCCTTGAGGTCCGGCAGCCACTGCTTGGCCGCGCCCACCAGCACCACCACCGAGGTCGCCATGCAGCGCTGGCCGGCTGCACCGAAACCGGCACCGACCAGGGCATTCAGCGCTTGCTCGCGGTTGGCATCGGGCAGCAGCACCGCGTGGTTCTTCGCGCCCATCATCGACTGCACGCGCTTGCCGTGTTTGCCGGCGAGGTCGTAGACGTGGGTGCCGACCGCCGTCGAACCGACGAACGACACCGCCTTGATGTCCTTGTGGGTGCACAGCGCATCCACCACATCCTTGCCGCCGTGCACCACGTTGAGCACACCGGCCGGCACCCCGGCTTCAATCGCCAGCTCCACCAGCAGCAAGGTCGACAGCGGATCCTGCTCGGACGGCTTGAGCACGAAGGTGTTGCCGCAGGCGATGGCCATCGGGAACATCCACAGCGGAATCATCGCCGGGAAGTTGAACGGGGTGATGCCGGCGCAGACGCCGATCGGCTGGCGCAGGGTGTAGGTGTCGACGCCGCCGGCGACGTTCTCGGCGAATTCGCCCATCTGCAGGGTACCGATGGAGCAGGCGTGCTCGACCACTTCCAGGCCGCGGAAAATGTCGCCTTCAGCGTCGGCAATGGTCTTGCCCTGCTCGGCACTGAGGACCACGGCGATGCGCTTGGAGTGTTCGCGAATCAGCGCCTGGAGCTTGAGCATGATGCGCATCCGCGCGCCAATCGGGGTCAGTTTCCAGGTCTGGAAGGCACGCTGGGCAGCGTCGATGGCGGCGTTGACTTCATCGGCAGTGGCGAACGGCACCTTGGCCAGCACTTGCTGGGTCGCCGGATTGACGATGTCGTGCCACTCGCTGGTCTGGGACTCGACCCACTGACCGTCGATCAGCAATTTGGCCGTTTGCACGGTGGTTTCGTTGGGCGTGAGCGATGCGTTCATGTGGGTCTCCGGTACTTATAGTTATGCTGGGAGCCAAGGCGCAGAGGTCGCCTTGAGATGAGGCGTGTGCCGCAGGTTGGTGAGCGGACTGTTTTTGGAGTATAGATGTGCAAACTTCTAATAAGAACGCACATAAAAGCCGGTCCAACATGCAAAAAAACATCACATCCCTGGGCTCCCTGAATTGGGACGACCTGAAGTTTTTCCTCGAAGTGGCCCGCACCCGCAAGGCCAGCACCGCGGCCAAGCGCCTGGCGGTGGACTACACCACGGTGTCGCGACGCATCAGTTCGCTGGAAGGCGCGTTGGGCACCTTGCTGTTCGAGAAATCACGGACCAACGGCTTCGTGCTGACCGCCGAGGGCCAGCGCCTGCTGGGTTATGCCGAGTCAATCGAAAGCACCCTGCACATGGCCTGCGAGCAGGTGTCGGGGTCCGGCGTGGCCTTATCCGGGCACGTACGCATGGGTTGCACCGAAGGCTTTGGCAGCTTCTTCATCACCCCGCAACTGAGCCACTTCGTCGACGCCTACCCGGCGATCTCGGTGGACATCCTGCCGCTGCCGCACTTCATCAGCCTGTCCAAGCGCGAAGCCGACATCGTCATCGCCCTCGAACGCCCGGAGCACGGCCCGTACGTGTGCTGCAAACTCTGCGACTACCGCCTGCAGCTGTACGCGACCCAGGACTACCTCGACCAACACCCACCCATCCGCCGCCCGGCCGACCTGGCCCGGCATCAATTCATCAGCTACGTCGACGACCTGGCCTTCAGTTCGGAGCTGCTGTACCTGGCCAACGTCCTGCCCGGCGCCAGCGCCAACCTGCGCAGCACCAGCGTCATCGCCCAGTTCGTCGCCGCCCAGCAAGGCCGCTCGCTGGCGATCCTGCCGTGCTTCCTCGCGGCCCAGGATCCGCGCCTGCTGCCAGTGTTGCCGGAAGAAATCAACATCACCCGGCAGTTCTGGATGTACTGCCGCGAAGACCTGCGCAAGCTCAAGCGCATCACCCTCCTCTGGGACTACATCCGCAGCGTCACCGAGCAGAATCAGGCGCTGTTGATGGGACAGACGCGGGAGATGCACTTTGCCGACACCTAGCTCATGCCAGAGCCCATGGGCAGGAAATCGCAGACGGCGTCGAGGCCATGGGCGCAATGGCTTATGCTTGCCCCCAGCGACGTCGAGTATCCCGTGGCGGGTCGCCCCCTGATTGCGAGTTTTTATGCACCCGGAACATTTTGATTTATCCAGCCCTGTGTTCCTGCCTATCACAGCTGAACGCTGTGAGAGCCTGTTGCTGGCCGATGGCGCAACGACCCTGGCCAGTCTGTCGGATCCCGAGCTGGCGGCGATGCTGGTCATTCAGAATCTGGCCCAGGCGCCCGAAAAAGACCTCAACGCGGCTGCCGCCGAGCGGGTCCTGGCCAGGCTCCTGGGGTGGGCGGTCGACTCCCGGCAGTCAACGGCAACGGGTTTGTTGTCAGAGGCGCAACGGCTGTTTGATCCGCGCAAGCTGTACTTCGGCCTGGAAGCGCTCAAGCCTTTGCACCTGCGCCTGTTGCTTGCCGAGGAAGTCCAGGCGCGCGCTTACCTGCTGGCCGATGGCAAGTGGGATTTCGATTTCAAGATCCGCCAGCACAGCAGCAACAATCCCTTTATCCGCCAGATGGTCACCCCCGTTCATCGCGAACGGTGGCTGAGTGATGCGCAAGACAAGCTGGTCAGGACCTTCCGCGCCAACCTCGACGAAGACCTGCACGTCCAGGGTTACGCCGGGATTGGCAAAAGCCACCTGATCGGCACCTTGATGGAATGCCTGCGGCCCGCAGGGACCTTGGTGCTGGCGCGCACCCCGGAAAAGCTGGCCGAGCTTCGGCAGCGTATGGGGACGGCGGGCAACAGGAAAAAAGGCACGACCTTCGGTGACTTTGCGCGAGTGCTGTTGCACGGTCCGCGACCGCAGCCTGTGCGTCCGCCAGGCAAGGGGCCTGGCAAACCCGCACTGGCACAGCAGTTGAATATCCTCGGTTTCCGTGACCACGACGGGCAGGCGACACTGGAGGTGTGCCTCAAGGTGCTCAAGCACTACTGTCAGTCCAGAGACAGCAGCTTCTCGAACAAACACCTGCCGCATTTCAAGGTGGCCCTGTCCAGCCTGGAGGCCAAGGTCCTCCTTGAATACACCAGCCGTCTCTGGACTTACCTCGAGGCGAATCCGGCCTGGGCCGGGCAGACCGGGTT
Organism: Pseudomonas sp. F007; assembly: GCF_057814275.1. Taxonomy (NCBI): domain Bacteria; kingdom Pseudomonadati; phylum Pseudomonadota; class Gammaproteobacteria; order Pseudomonadales; family Pseudomonadaceae; genus Pseudomonas; species Pseudomonas sp. F007. The sequence goes on from NZ_JBVATA010000013.1 coordinate 152,469, forward strand.
CGAAGCGCTATGGCTGATCAAGCGGGCGAGCCTGGCGGGTTGCCGGGTGCCTGATCGTTTTACCCATGTGCTGATTGACGAAAGCCAGGACATTCCCGCCTCACTGCTGCAGATCATCGAGCGCGGGCGTCAGGTGCTGATTACCCTCGGTGATGAGTATCAGCAGGCGCGTGGCGAAATGGCCAGGCGATCGCGCGAAGTGCGGCAAAGCACGATCAGCTATTGCGTGCGCTCAGGTCGCAATATCGAGCGCCTGGTCAACCCGCTGATCGGCCTGCACTCGCAGAAAATCAAGGTCCCGTTCGAGGGCTCTTCACAGGCTGACGTCAGCATCGAGCATTATCCGGCAGGCTTCGTGCCCCCCGAGGGCTGCGTGGTGCTGGCCGCGTCGCGCTGGGACATGATGAAGTGGATGATCGAGTTGCAGGATGCCAGCTGTGCGTTCTGTTTCCCGGACAAAACCGCGCAGCAGGACCTCGAGCTGTTCATGACCACCGCCGTCATGTTGTTCAACCCGCGCTACTACAGTGTCGAAAGCAGCACGCTGGGGTCACATGGGGATTTCAGCGAACTGAGCGACTGGCAGCAGGTGCGTGAGGCCCATCAATTCGACGAGGCGTTCCTGTGGGTCGAGGCGGTGCTGGAAAAAGGCTTCAAGATGGCCGACGTGACGCGCTTGAATCGCGTCGTGGGCAGCCCCGGCAAGAGCTGCATGCTGATGCTGGCCGAGGACGCTGGCGGCATGGAGTTCGACCGCGTGCTACTGACCCCCGAACTGCTCAGCAACGGTAAATTCAAGGACGCCTACGCGTTCGACGAGCGTCTGTGCCTGGTGTACATCGCGATCTCTCGCGCCAGGCAACAGCTCTACCTTCCTTTTGACCTGATCGAGTGGGTCGAGTATCACGACTACCAGAAATACCGCGAGTCCCACGGCTACTGATTGAGCTCAGGCCCGGCCGCGTTGCTGCCCCTCAGTCGTTGCTGACGACGATCGCCACCCGGCGGTTTTCGTAGCGGCCGGTGGCGGTCTTGTTGGTGGCGACCGGTACGCTGCTGCCGAATCCGCGCAGCTGGATGTTTTCTTCGCGCATGCCGACCTGCTGCAGGACAGTGCTCACGCTCTTGGCACGGCGCACCGAAAGCTGCTGGTTGTAGGCTTCCTTGCCCGAGGCATCGGTGTGGCCGTCGATCCGCACCCGATCGATGCCGACACCCAGCAGGGCCTTGCCGATGCGCTGGACGATGGCACTGCTCTGCGCATTGAGGCTGTCGTCGTCACTGCCGAACAGCACCTTGCCCGACAAGCCGAACTCCCAGCCTCCGTCGGTCAGCTCGAAGCCCTGCTGTTTGAGCACCGCGATCTGCGCGGGGCTGAGGCCTTTTTGCGGGGCGGTCTGACAGCCGCCCAGGGCGAGCATGGCCATGAACAGGGAGAACATGAAAAAGCGCAGGGAACGCTGGGAAACTGGGGACACGGGGGGTTAGCTCCTGTTTTTCAAAGGGGCGGCAAGGTGCTCCGACGTTGCCGTGTATTGCCCGCCTCGAGAGAGGCGTTTGGCCTGGTACATGGCCGCGTCCGCGGCATGCAACAGGTCGCCGGGTGTGGCGCCGTGATCCGGAAAGATCGCGATCCCCACACTCAGCGAGGTCTGCACCGTCTGGCCGTCGGCCAATTGCACCGGTGCCTGCATGCTGCTGATGATCTTGTCGGCGATGCGTTCGGCATCTTCGCGCTTGTGCAGCGGCGTCAGCAGCACGGCGAACTCATCGCCACCCAGGCGCGCCACCAGGTCTTCCTCGCGCAACTGCGCGCGCACCCGAGTCGCCACCGCCATCAGCACCGCGTCACCGGCGGCGTGACCATGCTGGTCGTTGATCGCCTTGAAGCGGTCGCTGTCGAGAAACAACACCGCCACTCGCTCGTCATACTTTTTCGCCGTGCGCAGGGTGCGCATCAGGCGGCCTTCAAAAAATGCCCGGTTGGGCAGGCCGGTCAGGCTGTCGTGGCTGGCCTGGTGGGCGAGGGATTCGTTTTCACTTTGCAGGTGGGTCTGCCACGACTCGAGTTCATCGAGCAGGGCATTGAAGTCATTGCCCAGGTTATCCAGTTCGGCGATCCGTGCCGGTGGCACGCGCTGATCGAAAGCCCGTTCGCTGCGCACCGCATGCGCCACCTGCGCCAACCGGCGCAGCGAGCCGGTGATGCCTTTGAGTTGATGACGCGCCAGGTACAGCGCGACCCAGGCACTGATGGCGGCGCAGGCGATGATCCCGGCAAGTCCGCTGAGCAGAAAGCGCAGCAGACTCGCACCGTGGCCGACCACCAGGATGCTGCCGACTTCACGCCCCTCGTGGACGATGGGCAGGCGCATGGGTTTTTCCAGCACCGCCCGCGCCAACTGCATCTCCAGTTGCGACACCCAGCCGGTTTCCGGACGCTGCCAGCGCGCCAGCAACTGCCCTCGCCTGTCGAATACCTGAGCGTCCGCCACTTCCTCATTCGAGGCGATCAACGCCAGTGCTTCAGTCGCCGCCACGTTGTCGTTGAACACCACCGCCGCTTCCACGGTGTAGTTGATCGAGCGGGCGATCAGTTCCAGGTTGTGATCGGCGTAGGCGCGCAAGGCCAGGACCCCGAGCAGGGTCAGGGACAGGCTGGTCATGGTCACACCCACCAGGGCAATCATCAGGTTGCCGCGGCCAATCACCGAACGCAGCGTCGCTCGGCCATCCTTGTTGAATAGCTTCATGGCGCCGCCGTTTTGCGACGCGAGAGTTGCAGGACGCTCGGGTGGATGCGCACGCCACTGCGTGCCACCGAGTCGAGATTGACGTCGAACGCCACATGGGCGTCGCTGACTCGCAGGCAGAACAGGCTGCCGACCGTACAGTCATCGTCCGCCTCACTGATGCTCAGCACCGGATGCCCGCTCAGCGAGGAGAACAATGTCTCGCGTTCCTGCGGGGAAAGTTTGCCGATATAGACCGCCTCGCAGTCGCTGGCAATCGCCGGATGGCTGGTGAGAAAACGTCGTACCACCACCGGACGCCCGGTGGCCTGGGTCGTGCCCTTGACCAGGTCGTCGGTGTATTCGGTGGGGCCGATCACGCACAGGCGCAGTTGCGCAGGCTCAACCGGCCAGCGGGCGTAGCTGAGAATGCCGAGCACCACCTGGGTGACCGCCACGGCACGTTGCTCGGCCACGCTCACTGGAGCGGGCGACTCGGCGCAGGCGGCAACGCTGGATAAACAGAGAATGGCTGCCAGCAGCCATCGCCTACAGCTGACCATGCACTCTGTCATCAAGACAGTCAGCTTCATGCAGGCATTCTCGTTGATCGTTGCGAAATGATGCCGCAACGATAGCACAGCGCCGAAACAGCGGCGAGGCTGCGCCGCTTGCTCCGCGGGCTAGTGCAGTTCCAACATCAACCCGCTCAAGCGCTTGACCTTGCGTCTGACCGCCTCCTCGAACACCCCGCCACGGGGCTCGATCAGGCTGAACCAATCCTTGGCCCGGGTGATGCCGGTGTAGATCAATTCCTTGGTCAGCACCGGGTTCAGCGCATCCGGAAGGATCAGCGCGGTGTGGGCAAATTCCGAGCCCTGGGATTTGTGCACGGTCATGGCGTACACGGTTTCCACATCGTTGAGCCGGCTCGGCAGCACGAAACGCACGCCGCCCTGGCCATCGTTGCGGGCGAAGGCCACCCGCAGCACCTGGCGCCCCGCCGGTTCAGCGTCGCGCTCGGGCAATTTCAGGGCGATGCCGATGTCGCCGTTCATCAGCCCCAGGCCGTAGTCGTTGCGGGTCATCAGCACCGGACGGCCTTCGTACCATTGCTGGTCGCTGTCGATCAGCCGGGCCTTGAGCAGCGCTGCGGTAATCCGCTGGTTGAGCCCTTCGACGCCCCAGGGCCCCTTGCGCACTGCGCACAACAACTGGAACGCGTCGAAGGCCTGCAGCACATCCCGCGCCCAGTTGACCCAGCACGGGTCGTCAGCCGCGGCCTGGGCCGAAGGCCGTTGGCTGCGCAGGCGACTGAGGTAATGCCGGTAGCCTTGCGGCCCCTCGCCATGGCCGTCCAGCAGCAGGCGCTCCAGCGCCCGATCCTGTTCGCCCTTGAGCGCGAGGGAAAACAGATCGGCGCGGCTGCGCGCGGCGAGCAACTTGCGTGCCTCATCGGCCTGCTGCTGGTTGACCCAACGCGCCAGCTGGCCGATGCCGCTACCTTCGCCAAACCGCCGCGAGTGACGCAGCATCACCACTTGCTGGGCCAGCGGGTGAGTGCCGTCCTGGTCCTCGTGCAGGCCACTGTCGGCCAATGACTCGTGGCTGACCGCCTCCAGCCAGGCGCGGGTCTGCGGGTTGTACCAGCCGGCTTCGGCATCGCGACACAGATCACCGAGCACCGCACCGGCTTCCACCGAGGCCAACTGATCCTTGTCGCCCAACAGCACCAGCCGCGCATGGGGCGGCAAGGCGTCCAGCAGGTTGGCCATCATTTCCAGGTCGATCATTGACGCTTCGTCGACCACCAGCACATCCAGCGGCAGGCGATTGCCGGCGTGGTGACGGAAATGCCGGGTACCGGGACGGCTGCCCAACAGACGGTGGACGGTGGTCACGTCGCTGGGGATCTTGTCCTTGACTGCAGCGGCGACTTGCAAGGTGCGCACTTGCTGACTGATGGATTCGGTGAGGCGTGCGGCGGCCTTGCCCGTCGGTGCGGCGAGGCGAATGCGCAGCGGCGTGCCGGCTTCCACCGCAGGGCCCTGGAGCAGCGCCAGCAACCGCACCACGGTGGTGGTCTTGCCGGTGCCGGGGCCGCCAGTGATGATGCTGAACGCACCACGGGTGGCCAGGGCGCAGGCGAGTTTTTGCCAGTCGATCGGTGCACCGGCACGCGCCGCGCCGAACAGTCCGGCAAGGCGCTCGGACAGGTCAGGCGGTGTCGGCTCAGCGGCTGATAGACGCTGACGCAAGGCATCATCGATGCGCCGTTCGTAGGTCCAGTAGCGCCGCAAGTACAGGCGCTTGCCGGACAGTATCAGCGGCCGTTGCGCGGCTTCGGCGCTGGCATCGGCGGCCAATGCCACCAACGGACTGCTCGCCAGGACCTTGCACCAGTGCGCGCCTTCCAGCGCCTCGAGCAATTGCGAGGGCAGTAACTGGGCGCCGCTCTGTGCGTCGCCTTCCGGCGGCAGGGACAGGGCGAAATCCGGTTCCTTGAGGGTTTCGAACAGGTCGAGGCAGACGTGACCGTGACCCAACTGGTGGCTGGTCAACGCTGCCGCCACCAGCACCAGCGGATCGCCGTCGGGGGCGCGCTCGTGGAGGAAACCGACGAAGGCCTTGTCCAGCGCCCGCAGCCAGCCGCGCTCGACCCAGCGTTCCAGCAGCCGCAACAAATCCCGGGCGCTGCTCAGCGGTGCCAGTTGCGCCAGGCTGTCGTCGGTCAAAGGCGTCGGTAACAGGTCAGCAAAGGAGCGTTTCATAGCAGTTCACCCTGCACCCAGGCGGCTTCGGCCCTGGGCTCTGGTTGGCCCTGGAACATCCGGTCCAGGCGTTCGATCAGTTCCCGTGGCGGACGGGCAAACCAGGCGCCCTGACCCGGCGCGCGCGTGCCACGCAGGAACAGGTACAGGGCGCCGCCGACGTGGCGGTCGTAGTCGTAGTCGGCCAGCCGCGCCTTGAGCTGACGGTGCAAGGCCAGCAGGTACAACACGTACTGCAGGTCGTAGCGATGGTCGAGGATCGACTGCTCCATGGCCTGCTCGCTGTAGGCCGAGTCATCGGCGCCCAGCCAGTTGGATTTGTAGTCGGCCACGTAGTAGCGCCCGGCATGCTCGAAGGTCAGGTCGATAAAGCCCTTGAACATGCCATTGAGCAGCACCGACTCGGCCCCCGCCCGGGCGACGCCGGCGTGGGTGTACTGGCGTACCAGTGCATCGAGCTTGAGCACATCGACCTTGTGGCTGGCGAACCAGAACTCCATCTCGACCCGGTACTCGCGCAACTGCCCCAGCACCACCGGCGGTTGCTCGCGGCCCACCGGCAGCGGCAGCTGGACCAGGTGCTGCAGCCAGTCGCTGAGGGTGGTGATCCAACCCTGCCAACCGCGACGGTTGCAGCGCCGGGCAATGGCATCCTCGATCAACTTCGGCTCGGCACTGAAGCGTTCCTCGCCCGCCCATTCCAGCAGACCGTGAAGAAAGGTCCCGGGGTTGGGGCCGCGAGGAAAACGATGAATATCGCCACCGCTGGCGAGCATTTCACGGGGCGCATCGGGGTCAAGTCGTTCGTCATCGAAGAGTTTCTGCGCCTGCGGGCTTTCCGGTGCTTCGTCGCTGCCCGGGGCCAGGCTGTCGCTGATGCGCAGCGCGCTGTAGGAGGCGATCCACCAGTTTTCCGCAGCACGCCGTGTTGGCAGCAAAGGCGCCAGCAACTGCGCGGTGTTGCGCGGCGGCTGGTAGCGCTCGTCCGTGGCAATCGGCAGCGGCCCCTGGTGCACGGCGGCGCAGCCTTGCTGCAGGTCCAGCAGCCAGCGTTGCAACTGCGCCGACTCAGCCAACACCTGACCGCCGCCGAGCACATAGCCCAACGCCGACAGGTGCAGCACCGAGCTGTTGCTGTTGCCACGCTTGAGGTCGGCGACGCCCAGCCAGCAGGCATGCTGGGCACGGGTCAAGGCCACGTAGAGCAGGCGCAGGTCTTCGGCCAGCCGCTCATGATCGGCCAGGGCAATCAGCTCGGGCGTCGGGTTCAGGCTGACCTGGGCCTTGCCCTGTTCATCGTGGTAATGCAGCGGCAGGCGGCTGCCATCCACCGGCTTGGCCGAACAGATGAACGGCAGGAACACCAGCGGGTATTCGAGGCCCTTGGACTTGTGGATGGTCACCACCTTGACCAGTTGCTCGTCGCTTTCCAGACGCAGGATCTGCTCTTCACCGGCCTGCCCCGACAACGCCAGGTGCTCGGACAAATGACGGATCAGCGCCTGTTCGCCATCCAGTTCGGCGGCGGCCTGTTGCAGCAGTTCCGAGAGGTGCAGCAGGTTGGTCAGCACCCGTTCGCCATCGCTGCGCGCGATCAACGCCTGGGGCAAGCGGAAGTCGTGCAGCAGGCGGCGCAACATCGGCAGCACGCCCTGGCTGCGCCACAGGCTGCGATATTCACGGAACTGCATGACCCGGGATTCCCAGGCCAGTTCGTCCTGATTCAAGCGCTCCAGTTCAACCAGCGACAGGTTCAAGGTGTTGCTCGCCAACGCTGCGCGCAACGGCCGCTCGACGTCGGGTTCCGCGCACGCCTTGAGCCAGCTCAGCAGGTCATGGGCCTCCTGGGCGGCGAACACCGAGTCCTTGTCCGACAGATAGACACTGCGCACCCCGCGCGCCGACAACTCGCTGCGTACCGCCTGGGCTTCCTTGCCGTCGCGCACCAGGATCGCAATGTCCGCCGGCAGCAGGCCCTTGAGTGGTTGCGCGTCACGGACAAAACCGGCCCGGCCCTGTTGGCCGGCGTTGAGCAAGGCGGTGATTTCACTGGCGCAGGCGGCGGCCAGTTGTTGCCGATAGACTGCGCCGGAGAGCGCTTGCTCACTCGCCAGGTGCCAGATGTTCAGCGCCGGTGTGACCGCGCCATTGATCTGCAGGACTTCCTTGCGCCCCTGGGATTGCACCGGGGCAAAGGGCACCGGGTTGTCGCCGTCCGGCTCGCGGAACAGGAATGCACCACGCCCCTGCTCGCGCACTTCGGCGCTAAGGAACACGTGGTTCACCGCCTCGACCATGCCGTGGCTGGAACGGAAGTTGGTGCCCAGGGTGTGCAACCGGCCACTGGTGGCCTGGCGGGCGCGCAGGTAGGTGTAGATATCGGCACCACGGAACGCGTAGATCGCCTGCTTCGGATCGCCGATCAGGAACAGCCCGCATTCGGGGTTGTTGTCCTCGATGCGGTAGATGCTCTCGAAGATCCGGTACTGCACCGGGTCGGTGTCCTGGAACTCGTCGATCAGCGCCACCGGGAACTGCTCGCGGATCAGGCTCGCCAGGCGTTCCCCGCCCTCGGCCTGCAACGCCGCACGCAGGCGCAGCAGCATGTCATCGAAGCCCATTTCCGCACGCCGGCGTTTCTCTTCCTCGAAGCGCGCGCCGATCCACTGCGCGGCATGCTTGAGCACCGCCGCATCCGGGGTCGGCAATGCGTCGAGCCGGGCCTTGAGTCCGGCCATCGCTTCCAGGCTCGGATGGTCCGGGGCCTGGCCTTTCCAGGCCTCGGCCATGCCGTCTGGGGTCAGGCGGGTGAAGCCGGTGCCGATGTCCAATTCCTCGAGGCTTTCATCCGCGGCCCAGGCACTGATTTTCTCGAACCAGGGCTCGCAGTAGCGCGCTTGCATCTTGCGCCCGTCGACCGCCTTGTCGGCGATGCCTTGCAGGCAGATCGCACGCAGCTCCTGAGCCCAGTCGGTCCAGGGCGCTTTCAAGGAGACCAGGGCCTCGCGGCGCTGCTGCAGGCACTCGTCGATCAACTCGGCCGGCTCACGTCCTGCAACGCTGTCGCGCTCGCTGTCGAACAAACCGCGCACCCGTCCCAACAAGGCGGCCGGGCCACCCCAATGATTGCGCACCCAGTTCAGCGCATCGCCCTGCATCGGGTAGCAATACAGGCGCCAATAGTCGCGCACCACTTCGCCGAGCAAATCGCTGTGATCGGTCTCCAGCGATTGGGTAAACAGACTGCCGCTGTCGAATGCGTGCTCGCGCAGCATGCGCTGGCACCAACTGTGAATCGTCGAAACAGCGGCTTCGTCCATCCACTGTGCAGCGATGTCCAGGCGGTTGGCGCAGCCAGGCCAGTGCTGCGCTTGGTACTCGTCGCGCAGCTCGGCAATCAGGCTATCGGGGGCTGGCGTCTCGTCGCGGAAATAGCGTGCCGCTTCCGCCAATCGGGTGCGGATGCGCTCGCGCAGCTCCTTGGTTGCAGCATCAGTGAAGGTCACCACGAGGATCTGCGGCGGCAGCAATTCACGCCCGAAGCCACTGCTCGCGTCGCCATGGCCCAACACCAGGCGAAGGTACAGCGCGGAAATGGTGAAGGTCTTGCCGGTGCCGGCACTGGCTTCGATCAGTTGGCTGCCACGCAGCGGAAACGCCAGGGCCAGGGGTAGCGTCGCGGTCATCAGTGCGATTCCTCGCCGGTCAATGAGCGCCAGGGCGCTGCGTGCAAAGGACGGTACAGGGCATCGCACCAGAGGGTAAACGTCTCATCGGCGATCAGCGCGTTGTAGTCGCTGAACTGGCGGGCCAACGCCGGGCTTTCGCGGCGCTCGCCTTCGCTGTTCTGGCCATCGCCGTCGTAGGCCTTGCGCGCGGCAGCATCGGCCTTGTTCGGATCGCTCTGACCGAGCCAGACGAAGGCGGTCTTCACCGCGATCGGCAGGGGCTGGCGCATGCCGGCCTGCCAGGCTTGCATCAGGTCGCCAAGAATCTGAGTGGCGGTGCTTTCGTCCAGCGGGTCGAGCAACAGGGTGTCGTCACTGGCCACCAACCCGGTGGTCAATGACAGGCCGCTGGCACAGGCCACCAGATGGTTCACCCACGGACGGATCAGGCGATGCCACTTGCGGCTCTTGATCGAGCCGATGCTGTTGGGAATGGTGGTGACCGACAGCAGTCCGCCGTCGCTGCGCTGATGCAGGCCACCGATCCAGCCTTCCAGGCTCACGCCGTGCAGTTGCAGGGAGACGGGCAATGCGCTGGTCTGCGGCGTCGGCCACAACACCAGCAACTGCTGATAACGCTGCAGGAGGTCCGGCAGCGGCTCGATCAATTCGCGTTGCAGGCACTCCCCGAAACCGGCCATGGGCAGCAAACCGCTGTCCTGCAGGCGCCGCGCTTGCGCCTGCAATACCGGCTCGGCCTGGTCGAGATCGCTGAGGGCGGCCGCCAGTAGGTTGTCGCTCAGGCTATAGCGCTGCAGCGCATCGAGGACGAAGGGTTCCTCGTCAGCCAGCGGCGCCTGCGCGGCTTCGAAAAACACCTTGAGCCGTTGGCTGAAAAAGTGCCGGACCGGGTGGCGCAGGAAATCCTGCAGTTGCCCCAGGCTCAGGGGTTCTTCCTGAACGTAGGGATCGAGCAGGGTCGAGGGTGCTGGGTGTTCCTGTTGCTCATGCAGCAACTGCCACTCGCGGGCATAGCTGAACAGCGGGTCGCCTTCATGAAAATAGCGCGCGCTGAAGGGTTGCAGCGGGTGCTCCTGGGTCATCGCCTCGAGCAGCCCTTCTGTCTCGCCTGCCAGCTTCCAACCGTTGGCCAGGTGGTCACGCAGTTGCCCGATCAGCACCGAGGCCGGACGCTCACTGTTGTCGCGAATGCTGCGGCCGACCCAACTGATGTAGAGCTGGTCGCGCGCCGAGAGCAGGGCTTCGAGGAGCAGGTAGCGGTCATCTTCGCGACGCGAACGATCACCGGGGCGGTAGTCGCTGCCCATCAGGTCGAAGTCCAGCGGCGGTTGTGCACGGGGGTAGTCACCGTCGTTCATGCCCAGTAGACACACCAGCTTGAACGGGATCGCGCGCATCGGCATCAAGGTGCAGAAGTTCACCGCACCGGCGAGGAAGCGCTGGGACAGCCGGCCCTGGTCGAGCCCGGCCAGCCAGGCTTCACGGACCACGGTCAGCGGCAGTGCGTCATGCAGCCCGACCGCCTCGCAGGTCTCCAGCCAGGTTTCCCTTAATAGCTCGAGCTGTGCGAGGACGTAGTCGTCGTGTTCGTTGCTTGCGAGGAAAAATACCTGCATCAGTGCTTGCAGGCGCAGACCCCATTGTTCGGGCGAAGCCGCTTGAGTGAGTTCATCGTGGGCAATCTGCAAGGCATCGAGCAGCGCCACCAGAGGGCCGATCAACGCTGCATCAAGGCCGCCGATTTCATCGTAGGGCTCGATGCCGTCACAGGCCTGTCCGCTGCCGACCGCATAGCCAAGCAGCATGCGCCGCAAGCCGAAACGCCAGCTGTTCTGCTCCAGCGCCTGCGGTAGACCAAGGCCGGCGCGCTGCTCGGCATCCATGCCCCAGCGAATGCCGGCGCCTTCGATCCAGCGATGCAGGGTCGGCAGGTCGCGTTCTTCGATGCCGAAACGCGCACGCAGCGCTGGCACGTCCAGCAGGTCGAGAATTTCGCTGACCGGAAAACGGCTGTCCGGCAGCTTGAGCAAATGCTCGACGGCAATCAGCAGCGGATCTCGACCGCGCTGACCCTGGTCGGTCAGGGTAAAGGGGATGAAGCGCGGGTCGTCACGGGTCAGTTGCCCGAACACCGCGCGAATGTGCGGCGCATAGCTGTCGACGTCCGGGACCATGACGATGACGTCTCGCGGACGCAGCTCCGGGTTGGCACTGAAGCGTGCGAGCAACTGGTCATGGAGGATTTCCACTTCGCGCTGGGCGCTGTGGGCAATGTGAAAACGGATCGACTGGTCGTTGGCGAGATCGACCGCTGGCCAGGTCTCGCGGGTTTCGTTCAGCGGCCGTAGTTCGAGAATGTCGTCCTGCAATTGGTTGAGCATCGAACCTGGCTGGCTGTCGCTGAACAGGTCGATGCGACCATCGCGAAACGCCGAGCGGTAGCTGTTGGGATCGTCATAGCTATCGAGCAGGTTGATGTAGTCGCGACCCTGCTTGCCCCACGCGGCCAAGAGTGGGTGGGCGTGTTGGTGCAGGGTGTCGGCGTCGAGTACCACCGGCATTCCGGTTTTGCGTGCCTGACGCTTGTATTGGTGCCTTAAAAGGTCTTTATCGGCGACGATGTCCGCCCAATGGTGACGGCAGGGGTTGTGCACGCAGAGCAGCACCTGACTGAAACGTGCCAGTCCGGCGAGCGCTTCCAGGGCCTGGGCCGGCAGCGAGGAAATCCCGAAAACGATCACTCGGGATGGCAAGCCTGCGGGCGCTACATCGAGACGAGTGATGGTTTCCATGAAGCGCTGATGCACGCCGGCGCGACTTTGCGCCATGCCTTGTTCGCCGACATCCAGCAGCAGTGCGCGCCACAGTTCGGCTTGCCAGCAGTTGGCCGGGGTCAGGGCGTTGCTTTCGCCCCGTGCGTTGCGCAGCTGATGGCGTCCCGCTGCCCAGTCTTCCAGCCAGTCGGCGCGGTACACCTGGTATTGGTCAAACAGGTCGGCCAGTCGCTCGGCCAATTGATAGCGCTTGCGCAGGTCACTGTCGTGGGTCAGGAAGCGCTGCAGGGGTTCGAAGTGCGGCTGGTCGATCAACTCCGGCAACAGGCGCATCAGGCGCCAGGTCAACGGTGCTTTGTCGAGCAGGGACTTGGCGGGAATTTCATCGTGACCCAGCACCTGTCGATACAGTTGCCACATAAAACTGCCGGGTAACTGCACGTCAATGGCCGCCGCGATACCGCAGCCGCCCATGTCGTCGGCTTCGGGGTCTTCGGCCAAGGCCAGTTTCAGCCACTGGGCGATGCCGTTGCTCTGCACCAGGGCAATTTCATTTTCCAGGGGCGCCAGCGGGTAGCGCCGCATCCAACTGACCACCAGGCTGCGCAGTTCGTCCAGGCGATTGCCGTGAACCACCATGAAACCAGTACTGAGTCGCGAGGCGTCCGCCATGAATGCTTCCTTGATGAAATGCCAAAGACAGGGCCGAACCTTAGCATTATCAGGTGGTTGTGGCTGCGCAGGAAGTCGGCAACTTTCCCGCGCGCAAAAACAAAACCCCTACCTGCAGTCGCAGATAGGGGTTTCGGAATTTAATCTTGACGATGACCTACTCTCACATGGGGAAACCCCACACTACCATCGGCGATGCATCGTTTCACTGCTGA
>NZ_JBVATA010000014.1:0-111306 GCF_057814275.1 Pseudomonas sp. F007
CTTCGCCGTCGAAGGCCAGGAGGTCGATCTTGGCCTGGAGCCGGTGGATTTCGAGGGTGTGGTTGTGAAAAACGCGGTATTTATCGGACAAAACTCAGACCTCCCTGGACCTTTTCAGTGTCGGGGGGAGGACTATTCCTACCCTCGATGAAGCGCAGGAAGGCTTTCATGAAGGGGATAACCGTGGGTATCAGACGATTCTGTGTGGCGTGTAGGATGGGTCTTTAACGTATTGTCACAGGGTCACGACGGGAAATGCCTTCGCTCCCACAGTGGACCAGTGTTTCTGCAGCCGCTACCCGCTTACCGCAGGAATGGATATGTACACCGTCGTTCGCCATCGCTCGCAAGCCAGCTCCCTCAGTAGCTAGCGTTTCTGCAGGAAGGAATATGTACACCGACAAATAGCCTTCGGAGCAGCCGCAAGCGGGAAACCGCTCCTACAGTAGAGCGAGCGTTTCGGCGGGAAGGGAGGTGTACACCGGCAGGCAGCCTTCGCTGGCAAGCCAGCTCCTACAGTAGTGCGATTCCGCAGGAGTGGATGTGTACACCGTCAGGCAGCCATCGCGGTAACAAGCGACCCGACAGACCAACCCCTACCCCTCAAAAATACTTCAACCACCGCAAATCCCTGCGCCGCCCCTTCAACCGCGAAAACCAGCGCACCGGCAGGTACAACCCCACCGCTAACAGCATAGCCACCAGCCAAACCCAGCCCATCGAATCAAAGCCAAAATAACTCCCCTGATTCAGCCCAAACCCCGCCACCGCCGCCAGATAGGCAAACTTCAGCACATATAAATGCAGCAGGTATAAAAACATCGGCGCCGAGCCGAACACCGTCAGGGCGGGGATCCAGCGGCTGTCCTGGCGTCGCTCGAACCACAGCAACAACAGCAGGCCAAGACTCAAGGTCAAGGTGAGAAACAGCAGCGACGGCGGATACTTGGTGATGTTGAAAAAACTCATCAGGGTCGGCACCAGAGCATCAGCCGAAACCCAGGGCTTCTCGCCATACCCATTGAGCAGACGCAAGCCAACAAAGCCCGCCAACCCACCGAGCCCTGCCACCAGCAAGGCGCGCTGACGCCGCGAAGCATCGACACCTCGGGCAAACCATGGACCCAGCGCATAGCCCAAACCAATCACCCCAATCCACGGCAGCAGCGGGTAGGACGTGCGCAGGCGCAAACCCTCACCCAACTCGATCCAGCCGCGATCATGCAGCACCGCCCAGGGCACGTGCATCGCCGACTCGAGGCCAAAGTGCAGCCCATCCAACAGGTTGTGCCCGGCGATGATCAGCAGGCTGAGCACCAGTAACACCGCGCGCGGCAGCCAGACCATCGCCGACAAGGCGAGCATGCTCAGGCCGATGGCCCAGATCACTTGCAGGTAGATCACGCTCGGCGGGAACTGGAAGGTCCAGGCGAAGTTGACCAGGGTGATTTCCAGCAGCACCAGGAACAATCCGCGCTTGAACAGGAAGGCACTGACGTCGGCCTTGCCGGCGTATTTTTCGCCATAGAGGTAAGCCGAAAGACCGGTGAGCAGGACGAACACTGGCGCGCACAAATGCGCCAGGGTGCGACTGAGGAACAGTTCGGGTTCGGTGCTGGTGATGTCCATCGGGTCACTGACCTGGCGATGCAGGAAAAAGGTTTCGCGCACGTGATCGAGGAGCATGAACAGAATCACCAGGCCCCTCAGGGCATCGATGGACAGCAGCCGGGAGGCGGCGGCGGGACGGACAACAGCAGAGGTCATGGGCATTTCACAACGCAAGGGATGGAGGAAGTGGCTTGCAAATTTACGTAATAGTATTACATTACGCAACCCATTCGAAACCCCGTCGGCCGCCAGGCAGAGGCTCTAGCCCAAGCTCCATGGCGATTCATTGACTGCCGGCGGGGTCTGCAAGGAATCTCGTTGTGCCCCTCATTCGTCGCTTCGCCCTACCCTTGGCCCTGGCTGCCCAAACCACCTCGCTGTCGGCTGCACCTTCCCAGGAACAGAGCCAGGGCTTCATCGAGGACAGCACCTGGAGCCTGCTCAACCGTTCGGTCTACGACCATCGCGACTACCGCAACGGCGCGCGCAACAACGCCGCACGCAACGCCTACAAACCGCGCAGCGAACGCAATGGCTATGCCGAGGAATGGGGCTATGGACTGATGGGCAGTCTGCAGTCGGGCTTCACCCAGGGCCTGGTCGGCGTCGGCCTCGACGCCCATACCTACTACGCCCGCCAACTGGACAGTGGCGGCGGTCGGGCCGGCAAGGCGCGCTTGCTGGGGATCGACAACGAGGGTTATCCCAAGGACCAGTTCGCCCGTGGCGGCGCAGCATTGAAGTTGCGTGCATCGAAGACCACGCTGAGCTACGGCGAGCAGCGGGTGAAAACCCCGGTGTTCAGTTCGTCCGACAGCCGCCTGCTGCCGGAGACCGCCACCGGGGTCTTCATCAACAGTCAGGAAATCAGCGGGCTGAAAATGGTCGGCGGACACTTCACCGAAAGCACCGACCGCAATGCCGCGAGTCATGACCAGGGGTTCGTGGTCAATTATTCCAATGGTCGACAGGGCCGCGACTTCGACCTCGCCGGGGTGGTTTATGACGGTATCGACGGTCTGTCCACCAGCCTCTATACCTCGCGCTATGCCGACAACTGGCGTCAGCACTACCTGGGCAGCCGCTACAGCTACGAGCTCGGACGCGACCAGTCGCTGTCGGTGGATTTGCATCTGTACCGCACCCAGGACACCGGCCGCGCCTGGTCGGGCACCATCGACAACACCACCTGGAGCTTGCTTTCCAGTTACCGCAACGGCGCCCATACCTTCAGCCTTGGCTACCAGAAGGTCGACGGCGACAGCCCTTTCGACTACGTCACCCGCGGGGCGATTTTCATCAGCAACGCCGTGCAACTGTCGGACTTCAACGCGCCGAACGAACAGTCCTGGCAGGCCCGCTACGACCTCGCCATGCAGGCTTTCGGTTGGCCGGGGCTGGTGCTCAGTGCCACGTATGTGCGCGGCAGCGGGATCGATGGTCGGCATGTCGACCCGGCCGGGGGTTACGCCTACCTCGGCTACGGCCAGGGCGGCAAGCATTGGGAGCGTGATCTCGCCGCGCGCTATGTGGTGCAGTGCGGCCCGGCCAAGGACCTGACCTTGTCGCTGCAACACAACCTGCACCGCGGCAATACGGCCCAGGCGGAACTCGACACCGATCAGATTCGTTTGGCGGTCGAGTATCCGCTGGGCGGGGTGTTTTGAGTGGATGCGGCGTTCTCTGGCTCATCGCGAGCAGGCTCGCTCCTACAGGGGTTTGGAGCGCCTGAATAATTCGGGTGTGCCGAAAACCTGTGGCCAGCCTGCTGGCGATAAGGTCATCAGCTACACCGAATGAACTTCATCGCTAGCAGGGCTAGCTCCCACAGAAGCAGTGAGCAGTGAGCAGTGAGCAGGATCAGCCTCGCAAGGCCCCGACCTGCACCACCCCATCCAGCAACCGCACCGGCCACACCCGCAGGCGTTGCTGCGGGTATTCCAGGCAATGGCCGTCTTCCAGGCGAAAGTGCTGTTTGTACAGCGGTGAGGCGACGACCAGCTCGCCCTTGAGGCTGGCGATCAGGCCGCGGCCGATGACGTTGGCCCCCGACTGCGGGTCGTGGTTGTCGATGGCGTACAGGGTGCGGCCCTCGGCATCGGGCAGGTAGAACAGCGCCACCTGGTCGCCGTCGAGCCACACCACGACCCCGGAATTGCTCACCAGGTCCTGCTCGTGACACACCGCCTGCCAGGCTGTGGCTTGCTCGATCACGGCACTGTTTTCGACACGCTGGGAAGTGGACAGGCTCATCAGACAGACTCCTCGGTGACAGGGATAAGGTTGAGTTCGGCGGCCATGATCGGCCGGCGCTGGCCACGTTCCTCGACAAAATGGATGGCCGGGTCGGCGCGGTCGTCGTTGACGAAGGTGCGGAAACGCTTGAGTTTTTCCGGATCCTTGAGGGCGTTGGCCCACTCGCATTCGTAGCGGTCGACCACCCATTGCATCTGCGACTCGAGCTCGTCGCCCAGGCCCAGGCTGTCGTCGAGGATCACCTGCTTGAGGTAGTCGAGACCGCCCTCCAGGCTCTCGCGCCAGACCGAGGTGCGCTGCAGTTTGTCGGCGGTGCGGATGTAGAACATCAGGAAGCGGTCGATGTAGCGGATCAGGCTGGCGGCATCCAGATCGGTGGCGAACAGCTCGGCGTGGCGTGGGCGCATGCCGCCGTTGCCGCAGATGTACAGGTTCCAGCCCTTCTCGGTGGCGATCACCCCGACGTCCTTGCTCTGCGCTTCGGCGCACTCACGGGTGCAGCCGGAGACCGCGAACTTGAGTTTGTGCGGCGAGCGCAGGCCCTTGTAGCGATCCTCGATCAGCAGCGCCATGGCCACGCTGTCCTGCACGCCGTAGCGGCACCAGGTGCTGCCGACGCAGGATTTCACCGTGCGGGTCGATTTACCGTAGGCGTGACCGGTCTCGAAACCGGCCTCGATCAGCTCGCTCCAGATCTGCGGCAACTGATGCAATTGGGCGCCGAACAGGTCGATGCGCTGGCCGCCGGTGATCTTGGTGTAGAGCTCGTACTTTTTCGCCACCTGGCCGATCACGATCAGCTTGTCGGCGGTGATTTCGCCGCCGGCAATCCGTGGCACCACCGAATAGGTACCGTTCTTCTGCATGTTGGCCATGAAGGTGTCGTTGGTGTCCTGCAGCGGCACCAGCGAGGCGTCCATGATCGGCTGGTTCCAGCACGACGCGAGGATCGAGCCCACCGCCGGCTTGCACACTGTGCAGCCGGTGTGACCACGGCCGTGACGGGCCAGCACTTCTTCGAAACTCAGCAGGCCCTCGACCCGCACCAGCCCATAAAGCTCCTGGCGGGTATAGCCGAAATGCTCGCACAGGCTCTTGTCGACGCTGACGCCACGGGCAATCAGCTCATGTTCGAACACCTGCTTGAGCAGCCCGGCGCAACCGCCACAGCCGGTGCAGGCCTTGGTCTGCGCCTTGAGTTGGCCGAGGTCGCTGCAGCCGCCGTCAATCGCCGAGCAGATCGCACCCTTGCTGACGTTGTGGCAGGAACAGACCATCGCCACATCGGGCAAGGCGCCAGGGCCGAGAGTCGGTGCGCCGGCCGAGGACGGCAGGATCAGGCTGGCCGGTTCGGCGGGCAAGGCGATGCCGTTCTGCGCATACTGCAGCAGAGTGTCGTAGTAGCTGTTATCGCCCACCAGCACCGCGCCGAGCACGTGCTTGCCGCTGGCGTCGACCACCAGCCGCCGGTAGCTGGCGCTGGCTTCGTCGATGAACTGGTAGCTGCGCGCGCCCGGGGTGTGGGCATGGGCGTCGCCGATGGAACCGACGTCGACGCCGAGCAACTTCAGCTTGGTCGACATGTCGGCGCCGAGGAATGGCTCAGCCGGCTGCTCGCACAACTGCGCGGCAACGTTGCGGGCCATCTGGTAACCGGGGGCGACCAGGCCAAACAGGCTGCCGTTCCAGGCGGCGCATTCGCCGATCGCGTAAATGTCCGGGTCGCTGCTCAGGCACTGGTCGTCGATCACCACCCCGCCGCGCGGGCCGATCTCCAGCGCGCACTGACGGGCCAGAGTGTCCTGCGGACGAATCCCGGCGGAGAACACGATCAGGTCGGTTTCCAGGTGCTGCTCGTTGGCAAAATTCATCCGGTAGCGGTACTGCTCGCCGGCAGTGATTGACTGGGTGGCGCAAGACAGATGCACGCCAACGCCGAGGCGTTCGATCTGCGCTTTGAGCGCCTGGCCACCGAGTTCATCCAGTTGCACCGGCATCAGGCGCGGCGCGAACTCCACCACATAGGCTTCCAGGCCCAGGCTTTTCAGGGCGTTGGCCGCCTCCAGGCCGAGCAGCCCACCACCCACCACCACGCCACGCCGAGCGTTGCTGGCGGCAGCGCGAATGGCGTCGAGGTCGGCCAGGGTGCGGTAGACCAGGCGCGAGTCACCGGCGGCGCCTTCCACCGGTGGCACGAAAGGAAAGGAGCCGGTGGCGATCACCAGCTTGTCGTAGGTGGTGGCCCCTTGCGCGGTGATTACCTGGCGGGCGCCGCGGTCGATCTCGAGCACCGGCACGCCCAGGTGCAGGGTCACCCCCGGCGTTTGGTACAGCGCCGCTGCGGACAGGGCCAGCGACTCAGCATCGCGCCCGGTGAAGTACTCGGAAAGGTGCACGCGGTCGTAGGCGCGCAGCGGCTCTTCACTGAAGACGTGCACCTGATAGCGCTCAAGGGCGCCGCGCTCGATCAACTGTTCGACACAGTGGTGACCGACCATGCCATTGCCAATCACGATCAGCGTTTGCGAGGTATTCAACGGGGCAACATTGGGGTTCATAGGTAGCACCAGGTCACTGTTCAAAAGCCAAAAAAAAACGCCTGAAACCTTGCGGTTCCAGGCGTCTTTGCCTGTTCGTCTGCGATCGCGTCGGGCTGCTGTGCCCGGCTTGTCGCTGTTGCCCACGACCTCTGCGGCCAATCGATCGTCGTTGACCGAGGGGGCTGCCCACTCAACTGTGTTCGCGGCGGGCCTGATGAGGGTGTTGCAGCGTTTGTGCCAGTTTTGTGGGTGGGTGCTTTCGAACTGGCTGCGAAGCCCGTAGGGCGGCGTTTCTTGGGGACAGGCGGGTGCCCGATGCGAATTGCCAATCCCGGCGATGACTCTGCGGCGTGGCTTGGCTTAGTGCACGGATGAGGGGTGCGGCTTTATAACAGTGCATCCGTGGGGCTATGTGGGAGCGGGCTGGCGATCTAATAGATGTGGTGTTGCTTGCACAATCCTTGTAGGAGGCGCCGGCGAAGGCGGTGGAACAGCCGACATCATCGGCGACAGGCACACCCTCTTCGCTGCGGTAAAGAACCAGAAGGAATTAATAAATAGATAATCAGTATTTATCGATATAACAGATCACGAGTAGGCTCAGCCCATCCCGTCATTCATCATCACAGTGAAGTGCCCCATGAAGCCGACAGCCCAACTCATCGATTTCGCCCGCTACCGCACACGCAAACTGGCCCAGCAGCGGGCACGGGCCATGTGGGATATGTACGCACTTCAGGCCCCAGGCCCCGCCTTCAGCTGGGCACCCACGCCCCTGATTCGGACCCACCACGCATGAATGCCGCCGGGCCCCTGCGCTTTCTCGCCAGCGCCGATGAACCCCTGGAAGATTTGAACAATCTGCAAACTACGGAAGAGGAGCCGATCTGCGACCGGGTCGCACAAAACCTGCAGCGTTTGCGGGCCAAGCGGCACCTGTCACTGGATGCCCTCGCCCGCCAGTGTGGCGTCAGCCGGGCGATGCTGGCGCAAATCGAATCCGGGCGCAGCGTGCCGTCGATCAAGGTGCTGTGCAAAATTGCCAAGGGCCTGAAAGTCTCGGTCGCGGCCTTTCTCGAGCACCGCGCATTCGAAGGTGTCGCGGTGCTGTCCGCGAGCCAGAGCAAACGACTGGTGAGTGCCAGTGGCAGCTTCGTCAGCCGCGCACTGTTCCCGTATGACGTGGCACGCCAATCGGAATTCTATGAGTTGCGCCTGAGCGCCCTGGGAGAGGACCACAGCGAAGGCCATGGTCCGGGGGTCCAGGAAAACCTGGTGGTGGCGCAGGGTGTGCTGGAAATCAGCGTCAATGATGAACGCTACCTGCTATCGACAGGGGACTCGATTCTGTTCTACGCCGACCAGCCCCACCGCTACCGCAACCCCGCCGACAGCGAGGCCGTGGCCTACCTGGTGGTGACCTATCCGGAGCGGCTGGATTGAAACCCGGCCGCTGCCGAACATGTTGATCAGCAGGTGCAGCACATCATCGGCATGCCGTTGCAGCTCATCATCATGGGCATGCCGCAGTCGTTCATCATTTTCATCATCAGCGCGCAGCAGTTCTTCATCATGTCCATGTTCATGCCCGCCATCGGCATGATCTTGCACAGCATGCGGTCGTCCTGAACGCTGCACTCCATCACGCATTTCATCGAAGGCATGGGCATGCCCATCACCGGCATCATGGCGCCCATCATCGGCATGCTCATGCTCGATGCCGACATGCACATCATGCTCATGTTGGCGCAGTGCATCATCATCGGCATGCCGCAGTTCATCATCATCTGCATCATTTGCGCGCTGTTGCGGAACATGCCCATGTCCATGCCAGCGGCCGGCATCATGGTGCACAGCATGCCGTCGTCCATCATTTCGCAGCTCATGGTCGCCATCATCATGGGCATGCCCATCATCGGCATGTTGCTGTTCATCGGCATCGACATTGGCATCTGCATGGCGTTCATCATAGTGGAGCTCCCTGAAGGATTGGAAAGGCGAGGTGAAGTAGATGGTGCCGATTCTAGGGACTGGCGAACGCACGACAAGATGCCTGTCCAGCAGCGGAAAACACTGCGCCAACCGCGTTAATGCGATGGCTTGCGCAGGTGTGGATGCTTTCACTGCGAAGTGGATGTGATAGCGGACAGATCGGTGACTGCGGCAGCGTTTGTGGTGTCATGGATATGCGTCTTGTGTCTATCCAAATAACCCAGAGAAATAAACGGTCTAATGCTGGAGTGGGTTTCTGTGGGAGCTTGCTTGATAGCGACTTAACTGTGTACATATCCATTGCTGCGGTAACGGCGGCTTATGGTTGCGCCCTTACGGCGCCTCACTTTTTTTCAAACGCCAAAAAAAGTAAGCAAAAAACGCTTGCCCCAACATCCGGCCCTCTCGCCTAGGCTCGGCGTACCTTCGCTCCGGCATCCATCCGCGGGTCATCGCCTCCGGTTGGCTTCGCTGGCACCTCCTCTCGATGACTGCGGCTACGCCGCAGCGCGCTACGCGCTCCCCTCGGATGCATGCCTCCACTCAGCCTTCTGTAACGGGGCCGGTGGATCAAGATCACAAGCAACCGAGGCGGCCTACCGGCCGGCCTGACTGGAGGGCTATGCGGTGGATGCAAATCTTGCGATCGACCATGGACTTTGTGGGAGCCAGCCTGCTGGCGATGGTCGTTAACGATGACGCAGATGTCCTGGATGTACGCGGCGGCCTCAGGTTTTTCGCTGCGATGCGGCGCCCCGACAAGCCAGCTCCTACAGGGTCCGTGGATACGACAGTCAAATAACAGACCGGCCGGTAGGCCGCCTCGCCCGCCGCTACCACTCAACAGGCCGAGCGTTAGCTCGCCTGCCGCTTTTGATCTTGATCTTGATCTTGATTCACCGGCCCCATCGGGAGGCTGAGCGGAGGTATTCATCCGGGGGGTGCGCGTAGCGCGCTGCGGCGCAGCCGCAGTCATCGAGAGGAGGTGCAGCGAAGCCAACCGGAGGCGATGACCCACGGATGGATGCCGGAGCGAAGGTACCCCGAGCCTAAGCGAGGGGCCGGACGCTGGGGTAAGCCTTTTTTGCTTACTTTTTTTGGCGTTTGAAAAAAAGTGAGGCGCCGTAAGGGCGCAACCATAAGCCGCCGTTACCGCAGGAATGGATATGTACACCGTAAGTACGCCATCGCTAGCAGGCTAGTTCACACAGTTCACACAGTTCACACAGTTCACACAGTTCACACAGTTCACACAGCGAGCATTACCGCACCAATGAATATGTAAACAAACAGATCGCCTTGTATGATGCGCCGCGTAAAAAATCAGCCGCACCGCGCAGCGGCTGACCTGTGCCCGGTGAGCCCATGGCCAGGGATTTCAGTCATCAAGGAGCTTTACATGGATTGGCTTTACCGGACTTCCCCGCTGACTTTCGGCCTGCTGCTGTCCAGCGCCCTGCCCTCACAGGCCGCTGAAACCCTGCTGCCGGCGGTCACCGTGAACGCCGAGGAGCCGTCCGGATACCAGGCCAGCGAGGCCTCTGTCAGCGGGTTCGAAACGGCGCCTTTGCTCGACACGCCGGCGTCGATCACGGTGATCAACGACGCACTGATCAAGGACCAGCAAGCCCGCCTGCTCAGCGACGTGTTGAAAAACGATGCCTCGGTGGGCCAGAGCTATGCGCCGATCGGCTACTACGAAAATTTCGTGGTCCGTGGTTTCTCGCTGAATGCGGCCAGCAGCTACAAGATCAATGGCCGGACCATCGCCGGCGAGCAGAATGTCGGCCTGGAAAACAAACAGCAGGTGGAACTGCTCAAGGGTCTGGCGGGGCTTGAGAGCGGGGTCAGCGAGCCCGGTGGGCTGGTCAATTACGTGACCAAGCGGCCGACCGATGTGCGCTCGGTCACGGTCTCCACCGATGATCGCGGCAGCGGTTACCTGGCCACCGACGTCGGCGGCTTCTTCGGCAGCGAACAACAGTTCGGCCTGCGCGCCAACCTCGCACACGAGGATATCCACTCCTACGTCGAACACACCAACGGTCAACGCGACTTTGCCTCTCTGGCCTTCGACTGGAGTATCAGCGACGCCGCCATGCTGCAACTCGACGTCGAGTACCAGAACCGTCAGCAGCGCTCGGCGCCGGGCTACCAATTGCTCGGCGGCACCGAGTTGCCGCACCACGCCTCGCCCAAGCAGCTACTCGCCCACCAGAGCGGCGCCAATCAGGTGACCACTGACGCGCTGAACCTCAACGGCAATTTCGAATACCGCTTCAGCGACACCTGGAAAGCCAACCTCAGCGCCTCGCGCAGCCGCGTGGTAATCGATGACTACAGCTCGTTCGCCTGGGGTTGCTATGGGGCCGCCAGTTGCAGTGAAGTGGCCGTGCCCAACCACTTCAGCGCCGAAGGCGATTACGACATCTACGACTTCCGCAGCCCCGACGACACCCGGCGCAACGACGAAGTGCAGGCCACCCTCAGCGGCCGCTTCGACACCGCCGGCCTCGACCATCAGCTCACCGTCGGCAGCAGTGCCTTTCGGCGCATCGTCGACAAGCGCGAGCCGATCAACCAGATGATCGGCAGCGCCAACATCGACAGCGAACCCGAGGATTTCCCGCGCTATCAGGGACCGCTCAACGACGCCTACCGCCACCTGGACAGCCGCCAGTACGGGTTGTTTTTCAACGACCGAATCAGTTTCAACGAGCAGTGGCAGACCGTGCTCGGCGCCCGCGAAGTGCGCCTCGACGAAGAAACCTTCGACAGCCAGGGCGCCACCACGCGCCACACCCAACGCTACGAGTTCCTGCCCCAGGCTGCATTGATCTACAAACCGCTGCCGGAGCTGGCGTTGTACACCCGCTATAGCAAGGGCCTGTCCCTGGGCAGCCAGGCGCCGTGGTTTGCCAGCAACGCCTTCGAGATTCTCGCGCCCAGCGTGTCACGGCAGATCGAGGCCGGGATCAAGTACGACTGGCAGCGCATCAGCCTCGGCGCGGCGCTGTTCGAGATCCGCCAGGCCTACCAGTATTCACGACCGAATGCCGACGGCAGCTTCACCTTCGTCGAGCAGGGTGACCAGAAGAGCACCGGCCTGGAGCTGTCGGCCAATGGCTGGGCAAGCCAGCGCCTGCAGATTGCCGCGAGTGTCGCGGCGATTCGTTCACGGGTCAGCGGCAGCGGCACGCCCGACTACGAAGGGCACCAGACGATCAACGTACCGACCCTGCGCGCCAGCCTTTACGGCGACTACGCCCTGCCCTGGATCGATGGCCTCGCCTTGCTGGGTGGCGTGCAGTACAGCGGCAGCAAATACGCCAGCCAGCAAGGCGAGGCACAAGCCGGGGCCTATGCCGTGTTCAACCTTGGCAGCCGCTACAGCACGCGCATCGACGGGTATGAAACGGTGTTTCGCCTGAGCGTCGACAACCTGTTCGACAAGCGTTACTGGCGCGATGTCGGGGAATACATGGGCGACAACTACCTGTTCCAGGGCGCACCGTTGACCGCCCGCCTGAGCGCGTCGGTGAACTTCTGAGGGAGCGGCGCGACGTTGCGCCGAGTTCGAGGCAGCCGCGGACATTCAGACGATAAGCGTCATCGTTGACGTCCATCGCCGGCAAGCCGGCTCCTACAGGATTTTGCATGCTTCACAGCATTTGTGACCGCCCCAAGTTCACTGTAGGAGCGAGCCTGCTCGCGATGAGGCCATCAGCTACACCGCATCAGCTTCTTCGCTGGCAAGCCAGCTCCTACAGGGTCCCTGTAGGAGCTGGCTTGTCGGGTCGCCGCATGGCAGCAATGAGGCCGGCACATCCAATACCTGACAAGCAGCAATCAATCCGCCTGCACCGTCACCTGCTTTTGCTCACCCAGCCCGGCGATGCCCAGGCGCATGGTCTGGCCGGGGCGCAGGTAGACCGGGTTGGGCTTGATGCCGAGGCCGACGCCCGGTGGGGTGCCGGTGGAGATGACGTCGCCGGGTTGCAGGCTCATGCAGCGGCTGAGGTAGGCGATCAGTTGCGGCACGTTGAAAATCAGGGTGCGGGTGTTGCCTTGCTGGTAGCGATGGCCGTCGACTTCCAGCCACAGGTCGAGTGCATGCGGGTCGGCGATTTCGTCGCGGGTCACCAGCCACGGGCCGAGCGGGCCGAAGGTGTCGAAGCCCTTGCCCTTGTCCCAGGTGCCGCCGCGTTCCAGTTGCCACTCGCGCTCGGAGACGTCGTTGATCACGCAGTAGCCGGCCACGTGCTCCATGGCGTTGGCCTCATCGATGTTGCGTCCGCCCTTGCCGATCACCACACCCAGTTCGACTTCCCAGTCGGTCTTGACCGAGCCACGCGGGATCTCGATATCATCGTTGGGGCCGCAAATGGCGCTGGTCCACTTGTTGAAGATAATCGGCTCCTTCGGCACTTCCATGTTCGACTCGGCGGCATGGTCGGCGTAGTTCAGGCCGATGCAGATGAACTTGCCGACCTGGCCGACGCAGGCGCCGATCCGCGGTTGACCCGGCACCAGAGGCAGGCTCTGTGGATCGATGGCCGCCAGCGTGGCCAGGCTGTCGGCACCCAGCGCCAGGCCGGCGATATCCGGGACGTGGGCCGAGAGGTCGCGAATCTGCCCGTTGGCATCCAGCAGGCCGGGTTTTTCCGCACCCTTTTCGCCATAACGCAATAATTTCATGGGGTCTCCTGCTACTTGATAAAGAGGCTTCAGATACTCATGCCACCATCGATGACGTGCACGCCACCGGTGGTGTAGGCCGAGGCGTCGCTGCCCAGGTACAAGGCCAGTTGGGCGATTTCTTCGGCGCTGCCAATGCGCCCCATGGGCTGGCGTGCGAGAAACTGTTGGTACACCTGCTCCTCGCCGACGCCCTGCTGCGCCGCCTGTTCGGCGATGCGCTGGCGCAGTGACGGCGACTCCACCGTGCCCGGGCAAATCGCGTTGCAGCGAATGCCCTGGCCGATGAAGTCGGCGGCCACCGCCTTGGTCAGGCCGACCACCGCCGCCTTGCTCGCGGCGTAGGCGAAGCGGTTGGGCACACCCTTGACGCTGGAGACCACCGACGACATGTTGATGATCGAACCGCCGCCACGCGCGAGCATGCCCGGCAGCACTGCGCGAATCAGCCGGTACATGGCGGTGACGTTGATCTCCATCGAGCGTGTCCAGGCCGCTTCGTCGCAGTCGAGGATGTTGCCACTGTGCACGTAGCCGGCACAGTTGAACAGCACATCGAGGCCGCCGATGCGCTCACAGGTTGCGCTGATCGCCTCGGGCGACGTCACGTCGAGGGTGATCGCCTCGACGCCCGCGATGCCCTGCAGACCCGACACATCAATGTCGCTGGCGAACACTTGCGCGCCTGCCTCGGCAAAGGCGATGGCGCTCGCCCGGCCGATGCCCTGCCCGGCTGCCGTCACCAGCACCCGCTTGTTGTGCATGTTCATGGCTTCTCCATTTTTGCGTTTTTCGCCGCCTTGCCGAGCATGCCGGCGGGGATCGCCAGGATCAGCCCGCCGCTGACGAACAGGCACAGGGCGAGCACGTAGGTGCCGTTGTTGATGTTGCCGGTGAGGTTCTCGGCGACGGCGGTGATCATCGAGCCGGTGAAGCCCGACAGGTTGCCAATGGCGTTGATCATGCCGATCCCGGCAGCTGCGGCCACACCCGAGAGCAAGGTGCCCGGCAGGGTCCAGAAAATCGGCATGAGGCTGAGGATCCCCGAGGCCGCCACGCTCAAGAACAGCACCGAGAGCACCAGGTTGTCAGCGAAGAACGCGCTGAGGATCAACCCCAGGCCACCGATGAAGGCCGGGATTGCCGCGTGCAGGCGACGCTCGCCGGTGCGGTTGGAATGCCGCGCATTCAGCAGCATCACCACGGTCGCCACGCCGTAGGGGATCGCGGTCAGCAGGCCGATGTGCAGGCTGTTGGTGATGCCGGTGCTCTTGATGATCGACGGCATCCAGAACGCCAGGCCGTAGAAACCGGTGTTGAAGGTCAGCAGGATCAGCACCAGCAACCAGACACGCGGGTTGAAGAACACTTCGCTCAGGCGCGACACCTTGCCCTGGTTGTCGGTCTGCAGATTGGCCTTGAGCAAGGCTTTTTCCGCCGCGTTGAGCCACTTGGCCTTATCGATGTTGTCGCACAGGCAGACGATGATCACGAAAGCCATGATGATCGACGGAATGCCCTCGATGATCAGCATCCACTGCCAGCCGGACAGCCCGTGCACGCCCTGCATGCTGTTCATCAGCCAGCCGGAGAGGATGCCGCCGAGGGTCAGGCTGATCGGCATGGCCATCAGGAACCCGGACATCACCCGGCTTTGGCGGTGGGTCGGGAACCAGTAGTTGAGGTAGAGGATCACGCCCGGGAAAAACCCGGCTTCACAGATCCCCAGCAGGAAGCGCAGCACGTAAAACATGCTGCTCGATTCGATGCCGAAGAACGCCGCCAGCGGCACGGTGTAGGCCACTGCCATGGAAATCACTGCCCAGCTGAGCATGATCCGGGCGATCCAGAAGCGCGCGCCGAAGCGATGCAGCAACAGGTTGCTCGGCACTTCGAACAGGAAATAGCCCCAGAAGAACATGCTGGCGCCGAGGGCGTAGACGGTGTTGCTGAATTGCAGTTCGGCCAGCATGTCGAGCTTGGCGAAGCCGATGTTGACGCGGTCCAGGTAGGCCGCCATGTAGCACAGCAGCAGGACCGGCAGGATGCGCCAGATGACCTTGCGGTAAGTGCGGTCCTCGAAATCGAGTTCGCTGGCGTGCGCCTGAGCGGGCAGATGCTCGGAAACGGTTTGCATGTGGTAACCCCTGGGCATGTGGACATGCCTGATTGTTTTTATCGAATGGGTCACGCCGGGCGGGTATCGCACCCGGCGTTGAAGTGCCGTCGGACTAGAGTGCCTGGGTGGTTTTTTCTCCGTTGACCAGGCGCATCAGCCCCAGTGGATTGCGGTTCTGCAGGGCCTCGGGGAGCAAGGCATCGGGGAAGTTCTGGTAGCACACCGGGCGCAGGAAGCGGTCGATGGCCAGGGTGCCGACCGAGGTGCCACGGGCATCCGAGGTGGCCGGCCAGGGGCCGCCGTGGACCATGGCGTCACAGACTTCGACGCCGGTCGGGTAGCCGTTGATCAGCACGCGGCCGACCTTTTGCTCGAGCAGCGCCACCAGGTCAGCGGCTTGGGCCAGTTCCTCCGGCTCCCCCAACAGGGTCGCGGTCAACTGGCCGCGCAGGCCTTGCAGGGCCGCCAGCAGTTGGGCGCGGTCAGCCACTTCGACCACGACTGTGGCCGGGCCGAAGACTTCTTCCTGCAGCAGTTCATCGCCGCTGAGCAGCAACTCGACATCGGCCTGGAACAGTTGCGCACGGGCCTGGTTGCCCTGCTGCGGCTGACCGGCCAGATGGGTGACCTGCGGGTGTTCGAGCAAGCTTTGGCAACCTTGCACATAGCTGCGCAAGCCACCTGCATTGAGCAGGGTCTGCGCCGGTTGCTCGGCAATCAGCGCACCGAGGGACTGCAGGAACGCGCTGAATTCAGGCGAACGAATACCGATCACCAGCCCGGGATTGGTGCAGAACTGCCCCGCGCCCATCACCACCGAGGCCGCCAGTTCACTGGCGATACGCTCGCCGCGCACCCGCAGCGCCTGGGGCAACACCAGCACCGGGTTGATGCTGCTCATCTCGGCAAACACCGGGATCGGTTGTGCCCGGGCGGCGGCCATGTCGCACAGCGCCCGGCCGCCCTTCAACGAACCGGTAAAACCGACGGCCTGGATCAGCGGGTGCTTGACCAGGGCTTCGCCGACCCCGGCGCCGAAGATCATGTTGAACACCCCGGCCGGCATGCCGGTGTTTTCGGCGGCGCGAATGATCGCCTCGGCCACTTGCTCGGCGGTCGCCATGTGCCCGCTGTGGGCCTTGAACACCACCGGGCAACCGGCGGCCAGCGCGGCGGCGGTGTCACCGCCGGCGGTGGAAAAGGCCAAGGGGAAATTGCTCGCACCGAACACTGCCACCGGGCCAACGCCCAGACGGCACTGACGCAAGTCGACCCGTGGCATGGGCTGGCGTTGCGGTAACGCCAGGTCGATGCGTGCGCCGAGGAAGTCGCCACGGCGCAGGGTCTGGGCGAACAGGCGCATCTGGCCGCTGGTCCGCGCTCGTTCACCCTGGATGCGGGCGGTTGGCAAGGCGGTTTCGCGGCAGACCAGGGCGACGAAGCTGTCGTCCAGGGCGTCCAGCTCATCGGCAATCGCTTCGAGGAATTCGGCGCGGCGCGTGGCCGGCAGATTGCGGTAGACGGAATAGGCCTGATGGGCGGCCTGGGCAGCACCATTCACTTCTTCGGCGGTGGCCTGGATAAAGCCGCTGGGCAGTGGCTGCCCGGTAGTCGCATCAACGCTGTGCAGGACCACGGAGCCAGCCGCGCTGCGGGCGCCGCCGATGAAGTTGTGACCAGACAGTTCGGGCATGACAGTCTCCTGACCCAGAGTGAAATCTGGTCCGTACTCTACTGCCGCGAATCGATTCATTCCCAATGGCATTTTTGGATTAAGTGATAACGGTTGGTTATCGATTTTCCGACCCTGAAAATCAGGGAACTGTAGGAGCTGGCTTGCCAGCGATGCGGCGTGTCAGGTACTACAAATGTTGAATGTGCCGCCTTCTTCGCTGGCAAGCCAGCTCCTACAGTTTCCGCGTACACCCAGGATTGACGCGTTATCGTTGACGATCATCGCGACGGTGCGACGATTCGACAGGCTCGCTCCTACAGGCATTCCCCGCCAGCCGCGCGTTTTCCTTGAGAATCTCGGCAAACTCCAGCGCCGCGCCCACCAACGGCTCGCCCTTGCGCGTCAGGATGCCGTAGTCCTGAGGCGCCAGGTGCAAAGGGGTGTCGAGGGTTTTCAGTTGGCCGCTTTCCAGCAGCGAGTCGACCATAGCATCGGGCAGCATGCCGATCATGGGGCCCCGGCGCAGCACCTGGAGGAAGGTCTGCATGGAGATGGTGTCAACGGTGTTCTTCGGCATCGCCACCCCGGCTTCGGCAAACGCCCGCTCCATGCGCGCACGAATCGGCGTGCCCACCGGGTAGAGAATCCACGGCAGGTCCACCAGTTGCTGCAACGAAGTCGGCCCCGCCTCCGCCAGCGGGTGCTGACTGTTGACCACGATGCAGAACGGCTCCGGCGCCAGCGGCTGGAAGTCGTAGCGCTGTTGCTGGCCCTGCTCGGTAAAGCGCGCCACGGCGAGGTCGAGTTTTTTCTCTTCGAGCATGTCCATCAGGTGGTTGCTGGTCTGCTCCACCACCTCGATCGACAGCAGTGGCCAGCGCTGCTTGATCTGCAAAATCGCCTCGGGCAAGGCAATGGCAGTGGCGGCGAAGATCCCGCCGACCTTGAGATGGCCATGCCCGCCTTCGCGCAGGCTGCCGATCTGCTCGACGAACGAGCGCGCATCGTTCAGGGCAATCTGCGCGTAACGCAGTACGTGCTCACCCAGCGCCGTCGGCGGCATGCTGCGCGGCTGGCGCTCGAACAGGGCGAAGCCCAGCAGGCTTTCGATTTCCTTGAGCATCTTGCTGATCGCCGGCTGGCTGAGGTTCATCTGCTGCGCCGCCAGGTGCATGTTGCGCGTGCGCCCCAGGGTGTCGATCAGCAGCAGGTGCCTGAATTTGAGCCAGCCGCAGAAGCTGGAGAAGGACAGTTCCGACATGGGGGTTCCTCGACGAATAATAACCAGACGTTATCGATTACTGAAAAGATCTCATTGGAGTTTATCGACAGCCAGTCATAGCGTGAAGCCTTCACCCACCAGGAACTTTCGCCATGTCGCTACTGCTCACCCCCGAAAACACCCTGCCGATCGACGGCGTATCCGGCACCCTGATTGGTCGCGCCTGGGTGCCAGGGGCGATTGCCGGGCCGTCGCTGATCGTGCTGCGCAGCGATGGTGTGTTCGACCTCTCGGCGCATTTCCCGACCCTCAGCGACTTGCTGGAAACCGCAGAGCCCGTGGCCGCCGTGCGCCAAAGCCCGGGCACGTTCATCGGCAGTGTCGAAGCGTTGCTGGCCAACACCGGCGCTCACGCCGACCCCAGCCAGGCTTACCTGCTGCCGCCGCTGGACCTGCAAGTCATCAAGGCCGCCGGGGTGACCTTCGCTGCGAGCATGATCGAGCGGGTCATCGAGGAACAGGCCGGTGGCGACGCAGCCAAGGCTGAAGAAGTCCGCGAGATCGTCCATGGGGTGATCGGCGACAACCTGCGCTCGATCGTCCCGGGCTCGAAGCAAGCCTTGCAGCTCAAAGCCCTGTTGATCGAACAAGGCATGTGGTCGCAATACCTGGAAGTCGGCATCGGCCCGGATGCGGAGATTTTCACCAAATCGCCGCTGCTGGCTGCCGTTGGCACGGGAAGCCAGATCGGCGTCCACCCCGGCTCGCAATGGAACAACCCCGAGCCGGAAGTGGTGCTGGCGGTCAACAGCCGTGGGCAGATCCACGGCGCGACCCTGGGCAACGACGTCAATCTGCGTGACGTCGAAGGCCGCAGCGCGCTGTTGCTGGGCAAGGCCAAGGACAACAACGCCTCCTGCGCCATCGGCCCGTTCATCCGCCTGTTCGACGAGCAGTTCAGCCTCGACGATGTGCGGGCCTGCGTGGTCGATCTGCAGGTCGAGGGTGAGGACGGCTATCGCCTGCACGGCTCCAGTTCGATGAACCAGATCAGCCGCGATCCGGCGGACCTGGCCGGGCAGACCCTCAACGCCAACCATCAATATCCCGACGGCTTCCTGCTGTTTCTCGGTACCCTGTTCGCCCCGACCGAGGATCGCGATCATGTCGGCAGCGGCTTTACCCATAAGCTCGGCGACCAGGTGCGCATCAGCAGCCCGCTGCTCGGCAGCCTGCACAACCGCGTGACCCACAGCAGCAGCGCCGCACCCTGGACCTTCGGCGTCAGCGCGCTGATGCGCAACCTGGCAGCCCGCGGCCTGCTGGCCCGCTGAGGCCCAGGCAGATTGGCGATTCACCTATTACAAGAGATAAGAACAACATGACCGACACTCCAAAACGCCCGCTGCGCAGCGAGCAATGGTTCAACGACCCTGCCCATGCCGACATGACCGCGCTCTACGTCGAGCGCTACATGAACTACGGCATGACCCGTGAAGAGCTGCAGTCGGGCCGGCCGATCATCGGCATCGCCCAGACCGGCAGCGACCTGACCCCGTGCAACCGCCACCACCTGGAACTGGCGCAACGGATCAAGGCCGGGATCCGCGATGCCGGCGGCATTCCCATGGAATTCCCGGTGCACCCGATCGCCGAGCAGACCCGCCGCCCCACCGCCGCCCTGGACCGCAACCTGGCCTACCTGGGGCTGGTGGAAATCCTCCACGGCTATCCACTGGACGGCGTGGTGCTCACCACCGGCTGCGACAAGACCACCCCGGCCTGCCTGATGGCCGCCGCCACCACCGACCTGCCGGCCATCGTGCTCTCCGGCGGGCCGATGCTCGACGGTCACCACAAGGGTGAGCTGATCGGTTCCGGCACCGTGCTCTGGCATGCGCGCAATTTGATGGCCGCTGGCGAAATCGACTACGAAGGCTTCATGGAAATGACCACCGCCGCCTCGCCGTCGGTGGGTCACTGCAACACCATGGGCACCGCACTGTCGATGAACGCCCTGGCCGAAGCCCTGGGCATGTCGCTGCCCGGCTGCGCGAGCATTCCGGCGCCGTATCGCGAGCGCGGACAAATGGCCTATGCCACCGGCAAGCGCATCTGCGAGCTGGTGCGCCAGGACGTGCGGCCGTCGCAGATCATGACCCGCGAGGCCTTCGAAAACGCGATTGCCGTGGCCTCGGCCCTCGGCGCCTCGAGCAACTGCCCGCCGCACCTGATCGCCATCGCCCGGCACATGGGTGTCGAGCTGAGCCTGGATGACTGGCAGCGGATTGGCGAAGACGTGCCGCTGCTGGTCAACTGCATGCCGGCCGGCAAGTACCTCGGCGAAGGTTTCCACCGCGCCGGCGGCGTCCCGGCAGTGATGCACGAACTGCAAAAAGCCGGGCGCCTGCATGAGGAGTGCGCGTCGGTCAGCGGCCAGACCATCGGCCAGATCGTCCGCGACTCCCTGACCAGCAACGCCGACGTGATCCACCCCTTCGACGCCCCGCTGAAACACCGCGCCGGCTTTATCGTGCTCAGCGGCAACTTCTTCGACAGCGCGATCATGAAGATGTCGGTAGTCGGCGAAGCGTTCCGCAAGACCTACCTCTCGGAACCTGGCGCGGAGAACACCTTCGAGGCGCGGGCCATCGTATTCGAGGGCCCGGAGGACTACCACGCACGCATCAACGACCCGGCGCTGGACATCGACGAGCGTTGCATCCTGGTGATCCGTGGCGCCGGCACCGTCGGCTACCCGGGCAGCGCCGAGGTGGTCAACATGGCGCCACCGGCGGCATTGATCAAGCAAGGTATCGACTCCCTGCCCTGCCTCGGCGACGGTCGCCAGAGCGGCACTTCGGCCAGCCCGTCGATCCTCAACATGTCGCCGGAAGCAGCGGTGGGCGGCGGCCTGGCGTTGCTGGAAACCAACGACCGACTGGTGGTCGACCTCAACGCCCGCAGTGTCAACCTGCTGGTGGACGAAGCCGAAATGGCCCGCCGCCGGGCACTGTGGAAGCCAAACATCCCGGCCTCGCAAACCCCATGGCAGGAGCTCTACCGGCAACTGGTCGGCCAACTGTCCACCGGCGGCTGCCTGGAACCGGCCACCCTGCACCTGCGCATCATCGCCCGCAGCGGTGAGCCGCGGCATTCGCATTGACCTGATCGCCGAACGACGCTTTACCCTGTAGGAGCGAGCTTGCTCGCGATGGCGGTGGACCAGACGACAAATCCGCTGACTGATACACCGCCATCGCGAGCAGGCTCGCTCCTACAGGGGGGATGTGTCGGTATTTGCGCCTGCTACGAACTTGCAGGACCTGACTTAATTTCAATCCATACGCCGGCCACAGC
Source organism: Pseudomonas sp. F007 (assembly GCF_057814275.1). NCBI lineage: Bacteria > Pseudomonadati > Pseudomonadota > Gammaproteobacteria > Pseudomonadales > Pseudomonadaceae > Pseudomonas > Pseudomonas sp. F007. The sequence goes on from NZ_JBVATA010000014.1 coordinate 21,474, forward strand.
GCCTCGCCCGTCTGAGCAAAAAGCTTGCCGTTGGGCACCTGTCAACTTTGACAGTGGACGAACCCGGCACAGCCACCTATACCTTGAATTCGGCGCCGGCGAGCCATGCCAAGGTGCACGCTTTTCAGGGACGGCTTGAAGCATGCGCCTCTACGATTACACCGCGTATCCCAGGAAACAAACCGACCATGCCATCTACGGTGAAGTGCTCGCTGACTCCGAGCGCCACGCCAAGGCCAAGGTCCGTGCCTTGTGCCCACGCTGCAAGCGCATTGAACTGTCGGTCCTCAGTGAATACGAGCCTGCCCCACCGCACCTCGGCACACCGCCCTCAAGCGAGGCGCAAGCCGATTACAGCGACGATTGACGCCCCTCCCCATCACCCCCCCCCCGCTGCGAACCGTTCGGGCCTCGCTTTGACCCAGCGCTCACTGACATATCTCTAAATGCTATTTAAATATTACTAGTTAGTATTTTTAGAAATATCAAAAATCCTTTATCACTGTCCGCGTACCAACATTCGTTGAAGTGCCCGCAGGGCAACAGCGGATCAGCAGAACGGCTTCAACAGCAACAATCGTGGCCGTTGAATAATCACGTTAACCTGTTGATTAACAAGCAATTATCCAGCAGGCACAACATTTGCTCTGTGAGCTGTATTCCCAGCACCAGACAACAGGACTACCTGAAATGAGCACACCGTTGAATGTCGTCGCCGTCTCCGGCGGCACCGGCCGCCCCTCCCGCACCCTGGCACTGACCGAGTCGATCCTGGCCGAACTGAGCCAGCACCTGCCGGTGAAGATCCACCTCATCGAGCTCGGCGAAATTGCCCGTCCGCTGGGCGCTGCCTTGTGGCGCTCGGAGCTGCCGGCCGAGGTCGAGCAGCAACTGCGGCTGATCGAAAACGCTGACCTGCTGCTGGTGACCTCGCCGGTCTATCGCGGCAGTTTTCCCGGGCACTTCAAGCACCTGTTCGACCTGATCGAACAGGACGCGCTGGTCGACACTCCGGTGCTGCTGGCCGCCACCGGTGGCAGCGATCGGCATGCGCTGGTGCTCGATCACCAGTTGCGGCCGCTGTTCAGCTTTCTCCAGGCGCTGACCCTGCCGATTGGCGTGTACGCCAGCCAGGGCGATTTCCTCGACTACCGAATCAACAGCGAAGCCCTGGCCAGCCGTATTCGCCTGGCCGCCGAGCGTGCCGCCGCGCTGTTCGCCGACTCCGCCCGCGCCCTGCGCAAGACTGCCTGATCAGCAAGGAAGCCGACATGAGTGTTCATCTTCACCCCGCGCAGTCGACCCCGCTGCACACCGCACGCCTGCTGGCCGCGCAATTTGCCGAGACCGCGGTCGAGCGCGACGCCCGCGGCGGCACGCCCAAGGTCGAACGCGATGCGCTGCGCGCCAGTGGCCTGCTGGCCCTGAGCATCCCCCGCCAATACGGCGGCCTGGGCGCCAGCTGGAGCGACACCCTGGCGGTGACCCGCGAGTTCGCCCGGGTCGATAGCTCCCTGGCCCACGTCTTCGGGTTCCACCACCTGATGCTGGCCACCGTGCGCCTGTTCTCGCGTCCCGAGCAATGGCAACCCTGGTTCGAACAGACCGCGCGCAAGCACTGGTTCTGGGGCAACGCCCTGAACCCGCTAGACACCCGCACGGTGCTGCGTACCTTCGACGGCTGGTACGAGTTCTCCGGGCAGAAAAGCTTCTGCTCCGGCGCCAGCGATTCACAGATGCTGATCGCCTCGGCCATCGACGAACGTGCCGGCGGCAAGCTGGTGATCGCGGCGATTCCCAGCGGCCGTTCCGGAATCACCCTGCACGGCGACTGGGACAACATCGGCCAGCGCCAGACCGACAGCGGCAGCGCGACCTTCGAACGGGTGCGCGTCGAGCACGGCGAATTGCTGCTCGATCCCGGCCCGCTGAGCACGCCGTTCGCCGGCTTGCGCCCGCTGATCGCCCAACTGCACTTCTCCAACATGTTCCTCGGCATCGCCGAAGGCGCCTTCGAGGAAGCGCGCAATTACACGCTCAAGGAAAGCCGCCCATGGTTCCGTTCCAGCGCCAGTCACAGCAGTGAAGACCCTTACGTACTGCGCCATTACGGCGAGTTCTGGGTCGGTCTGGAAAGCGTCCGGCTGCTGGTCGAACGGGCTGCCAGCCAGCTCGATGCAGCCTGGGCCAAGGGCGAGGAACTTAGCGCCGAAGAGCGCGCGCAGCTGGCGTTGTCGATCGGCACCGCCAAGGTCGCCGCCACCCGCCACGGCCTGGACATCTGCAACCGCCTGTTCGAAGTCACCGGCGCCCGCGCCACCCACGCGTCCCTGCGCTTCGACCGCCACTGGCGCAACCTGCGCACCCAGACCCTGCACGACCCGGTGGATTACCGCGTGCACGAACTGGGTGAATGGGCGCTCAGCGGCAAGCGCCCCACTCCGTCTTTCTATTCCTGAGGCACGCCCATGCAACTGTTGACCCTGCCCCCGTCCCCGACCCTGGCCACTTCGATCAGGGCCACCGCCCAGGTCTTCGAAGACCCGCGTTCACAAGCGCTGCTGGCCCATGTGCAGCAGGTCGCGCCGAGTGAAGCCAGCGTGCTGATCATCGGCGAGACCGGCACGGGCAAGGAACTGGTCGCGCGCCACATCCACAATCTCAGTGGCCGGCGCAACGGGCCGTTCATGGCGGTCAACTGCGGTGCCTTCTCGGAAAACCTGGTGGAAGCTGAACTCTTCGGCCATGAAAAAGGCGCCTTCACCGGCGCCCTGGCGGCCAAGGCCGGCTGGTTCGAGGAGGCCAATGGCGGCACGCTGTTTCTCGATGAGATTGGCGATCTGCCGATGCCGATCCAGGTCAAGCTGCTGCGTGTCCTGCAGGAGCGTGAAGTGGTGCGCCTCGGTTCGCGCAAGAGCATCCCGATCAATGTGCGGGTGCTGGCGGCGACCAACGTCCACCTGGAAAAGGCGATCAACGCCGGGCACTTTCGCGAAGACCTGTACTACCGCCTGAACGTGGTCAGCCTGCAGCTGCACCCGTTGCGCGACCGCCCGGGAGACATCCTGCCGCTGGCCCGTCACTTCATCGCCGAATACAGCCGCCGGCTCGGTTATCAGGATGTCAGCCTCGCCGACGATGCCGTGCAGCGGCTGGCGAGCTACGACTGGCCGGGTAATATTCGCGAACTGGAAAACGTCATTCACCACACCTTGCTGATCTGCCGCGACCGGCTGATCCGTGCGGAAAACCTGCACCTGTCCAACCTGCGGATTGCCCGCGACAACACCGATCGACCGCGCGATGAAAGCGCCGAAGAGCTGCTGCAACGGGCCTTCAACAAGCTGTTCGAGGAACAGAGCGGCGCGCTCCACGAGAAGATCGAGGATGCGTTGCTGCGCACCGCCTACCGCTTCTGCCACCACAACCAGGTACACACCGCCAGCCTGCTCGGGCTGTCGCGCAACATCACCCGCGCGCACCTGATCCGCATCGGCGAGCTGATGGTCAACAAACGCCGCCCCGGGCAAAGCGCCCAGGGCAACCGGGTGATCAACCTGTCGATCTGAAAAGTGCGATTGTTGTTCAGACCACCCTTGCAGGAGCTGGCTTGTCGGGTCGCCGCATCGCAGCGAAGAACTCAGTGCCACCGCGCTCATCCAGAATGAACGAGGTGCCTGGGCGTTTTTCGCGAGCAAGCTCGCTCCTACAGTTCATTCGGGTACACCCCGGACTCCGTGATCACCCAGCCCCTTTGTAGGAGCTGGCTTGCCAGCGAAGAATTCAGCGCCACTCCGCTCATCCAGAATGAACGAAGTGCCTGGGCGTTTTTCGCGAGCAAGCTCGCCCCTACAGTTCATTCGGGTACACCCCGGACTCCGTGATCACCCAGCCCCTTTGTAGGAGCTGGCTTGCCAGCGAAGAATTTAGCGCCACCCCGCTCATCCAGAATGAACGAAGTGCCTGGGCGTTTTTCGCGAGCAAGCTCGCTCCTACAGTTCATTCGGGTACACCCCGGACTCCGTGATCACCCAGCCCCTTTGTAGGAGCTGGCTTGCCAGCGAAGAATTCAGCGCCACCCCGCTCATCCAGAATGAACGAAGTGCCTGGGCGTTTTTCGCGAGCAGGCTCGCTCCTACAGGTTTCGGGTAGACCGCGGATCCGTGGTCGCGCCAGCTTGCGGCACATCACCTCGCCCACCCGAAAAAATCAGAAACTCGCCTTCACCGACACCATGAAATTACGCGGATCGCCGTAGTAGTTGCCGAAGGTCTCGGTGCCGATGGTCGAGTAGTAGCGTTTGTCGAACAGGTTGTTGCCGTTCAAGGCCAACGACCAGGTGTCGTCGATGCGGTAGCCGAGGCGACCGTTCCACACCGCATAACCCGACTGGGTGATTTCCTCGCCGCTCGACGGCGACACCCGGAAGTTGTCGCTCTGCGCGTTGACCCCGGCGCCCAGGGTGAAGCGATCCAGCGCGCCGTCCAGTTGGTAATCGCCCCACAGGCGCAGCATGTGTCGCGGCACGTAGGTGTTGAAGGCCGCGCCATTGAGGCTGTCGTCGATGTCGTCGAGGGTCTTGGTCTGGGTGTAGGTGTAGCCCGCGAGCAGTTGCAGGCGCTCGATGACTTCACCGCTGACTTCAGCTTCGAAGCCCTGGGCGCGGACCTTGCCGGCGTTGACGTAGCAATAGCCGTCGGATGACGGGCAGGACGAGTTGTAGTCGGTCTGCGCCTGGTCCTTCTGGATGGTGCGGAACAGGTTGAAGGAGCTGTTCAACCGTCCTTCATACCACGCGCCCTTGATCCCCAGTTCGTAACTCTGCCCCACCAACGGCTTGAGCGCCGAGCCGTCTTCGGAGCGGTAGTTGCCCTGCGGGGTGAAGATGTCCGAGTAGCTGGCGTAGGCCGTGAGGTTCTCGTTCAGGTCCAGCAGCACCCCGGCAAAGGGCGTGACCTGCCCGGTCTCCTTGGTGCTGGCGTGTTCCGAGGTGCCGCTGTTGATGAAGTCGTAATCGGTGTCCGAGCTGTACCAGCTCACGCGAGTACCGCCCACCAGGGTCAGTGGATCCGCCAGTTTCAGGCGCAGGATCGAGTACACACCCTTCTGCTTGGTCAACGAATTGACCGGTCCACCGCGCGACGAGTTATCGATGAAGTAACTGTCGTCCGGCTCAGGAATGTGTTTGTTCGGGTTGAACACATTCTGCCGCTGCGGCAGGAAGGCTACCGAATAGAAGTCGTCCTTCTTGCCGCGACTGGCGTTGGCGCCTACCACCAATTCATGCTGGCGGCCGAAGGCCTCGAACTTGCCATCGACGTAGGCATCCAGGCCGTAATCGACCTGATCATAGTCGTACATACTGCCAAGCATGCCGGTGGTGCCGACGCCCGGCGTCACTGCGCCGGACGCGAAGGCGTACTTGATGTCCTGGGTGTTCTTTGTGTAAACGCTGGCGACTTTCAGCGCCCAGTTGTCGTTGAGCTGATGGGCAAGATCACTGAACACCGTGGTGCGTTGGCTGCGCCAGGTGTTCCAGGACGGATCGAGACAGGTCGAACGGCCCAGCTTCAGGTCGCTGCCATCCTTGTAGCGCGGCAGGCCGCCCCAGCACGGATTGGCATCCACGTCTTCGTAGGCCACGCCCAGGCCAAGGGTGGTGTCGGCATTCAGGTCGACGTCGAGGGCGCCGTAATACACCTGGTCCTTGCGGCTGGCGTCGTCGACAAAGTAGTGCCGGCTCTGTTCGGCAATCACCGCCCGGCCGCGAATGGTCCCGGCATCATTCAACGGGCCGCCGGTGTCGACCTGGCCACGGTAGTTGTCCCAACTGCCACCGGACAGGGTGATCTCGGTACTCGGCGTCGCCTGCCCGCGTTTGCGCACAAAGTTGACGCCACCGGCCGTTCCGCCGGCGCCTTTCATCATGCCGGCGGCACCGCGGAGGATTTCCACCCGGTCGTAGTAGGCCATGTCGCCGCTGAAGCTGTCGGCCTGGACGTAGAGGTTGCCCATGTCCAGGGGCACGCCGTCGTACTGATACTGGCCGGACATGCGGAAGCCACGGGAATAGAAGTATTTGCCGCCCATGGTCGAGTCGTAGACGGTGATGCCCGGGGTCTTCTCCATGACTTGATCGATGGTGTTGAGGTTCTGGTCATCAAGCATCTTGCGGGTCATCACCGTGACCGATTGCGGCGTTTCCTTGAGCGAGTGCTGGCCCTTGCCGATGGTCACTGCGCCGGTGGTGTAGGAGCCGCTGTCCTCGGTGGTCGCCCCGAGCAGTTGACCATTGATGTTGGTCGCGCCCAGCTCCAGCGCCGAACCGAAAGTCGGCACCGCCCGCAGCACGTAGGTGCCGTTGGCCTGGGGCTCAGCCTGCAAGCCGCTGCCCGCGAGAATCCGCGCAAAGCCTTCACTGACGCCGTAGCTGCCTTTGAGTCCGGCCGAGTTCATGCCGTCGGTTTGCCGCGCATCGAAGGAAATCGCTGCGCCCGCCGCACTGGCGAACTGGCTGAGGACTTCCGCCAGACTGCCGGCGCCGATATTGAACGACTGCACCGCGCTTTGCTGTGGCGCGGCCACGGCTGCCGTTGCGCAAAGACCGCTGGCGGTGAACGCCAATACCCCAAGATTCACCGCCAATGCCAGACGCGCCGATTTGTACACCACAGACATGCTTACCCTCCCCCAGAAACGCTGAATAAAAACTCATTGAGGGATGAGCCGAACGAGGTGCGCGAATAGTGCAAAGCGCTTGAAAAGATTTTGATCAGAGCACAGCGCTACTGGCCGGCGCCGAGACATTCACCCAATAACGGCTGAAGCGCCTGACCTGCAGCGAGAACCCGCTCTCGAGCGCCGACAGCGCCAGATCGGTGTTATCGATGGGAAAGGCGCCAGAGACTTTCAACTGGGCAATCGCCGGATCACAGCGCACAACACCCGGGCGATAGCGCGACAGCTCGGCGAGCAATTCCCCCAGCGGCCGATTGATCGCGATGATGCTGCCCTGCTGCCAGGCCCCGACCGAGGCATCGTTGCGGCGTACGGCACCCACAGCACCTTGACTGAAACCAAGGGACTGCCCGGCTTCCAGGCGCACCGATGAGCCTCCGCCAAAAGCGGTGACCTGCACCGCCTTCTCGAGCACCGCCACGTCACCCCCGGCCGCCTCGGCCCGGACGATAAAACGCGTGCCCAGCGCCAGCACTTCGGCGTGTCGAGTCATGACCTTGAACGGCCGCTGCAACGGATCGACCGCCGTACTCACCAGAATTTCTCCGGACAACAACTGCAGCAACCGTTGCCGACCATCAAAACGCAGGTTCACCGAGGTGTCGGTGTTGAGCAGCAACGAGCTGCCATCCGCCAGGCGAAACTGCCGGCGCTCGCCGACCCTGGTCCGATAATCCGCCAACAGCTGCTGCGACGCGTCGCTGCGCCAGCCCAACCAGCCCAGCGAACCGGCCGACGCCAGCAACAGCACACTGCGCAATACCTGCCGCCGCGAGCGCTCGACACCGCGCAACGCCGGCGCCGCCAGGTTGCCCGGCACACTCGCCAGTTGCTCACCCACCGCCGCCATCCGCTGCCAGGCCTGGCGATGCGCAGGGTCTGCCTGCAGCCAGTCATTCCAACCGGCACGGTCAACGTCGCTGGCGATTCCGGAGTGCAGCCGCGCATACCACTGGGCTGCGGCGCTGATCGCCGCACGTTCGGCCGACGACAGGCTCATGCCAGTTCCAGCTGGATCTGCATCAGGCAGCAATGCTCCATGGCCTTGGCCATGTAGTTGTTGACGCTGCGCACGCTGATATTCAGGCGCTCGGCAATCTGCGGGTAGGTCAGGCCATCGAACTGCGACAGGATAAACGTCTGCCTGACCTTCGCCCCCAAGCCCTGCAGCATGCGGTCGATCTGCAGCAGCGCCTGCAACAGCATCGCCTGCTCTTCCAGGGACGGCTGCTCGAGCTGCGGCACCTCGGCCAAGGCCTCGAGCCAGGCCTGCTCCAGGGAACGACGGCGGAACAGATCCACCAGCAAGCCCTTGGCAACCCTCGACAGGTACGGCCGTGGCTCGCGGATCTCCAGCGCGTTACGCGCCTTGATCACTCGCACAAACGTATCCTGCGCCAGATCCGCCGCATCGCACGAATTGCCCAGACGCTTGCGCAGCCAACCCTTGAGCCAGCCGTGATGGTCGCAATACAGATCATTGACGGCGCTGTGCAGCGCTGAAGGGTTGGCGGACATGGGAATGGAAGGATTCGTGATTGATAATGACTCTTATTGTCATGCGCATCACGGCCTATTTGCAAGCGTCGGATCGCAGCACCCCAGCTACGCGTATCATGCCCCGCCTCCCATTACCGATAAGGAAATCGCCATGCGTGCCGACAAGGCCTGCGCCGTTGTGCTGACCAAGGAATCACCACCGCGGATCCTCCTGTTCCGCCATCCCCAGGCCGGGGTGCAACTGGTCAAAGGCAGCATTGAACCGGGGGAAACCGCGCAGCAAGCCGCGCTGCGAGAACTGTGGGAAGAGTCTGGCCTGCGCGCCGCCGCCATCAAGGACGACCTGGGCTGTTGGCAATCCGGGCACCACGGGCAGCTCTGGTCGTTTCACCTGTGTCAGGTCGACGGACCGTTGCCGGAGCGCTGGGCGCACCAGACCCTCGATGACCACGGCCACCGGTTCGAATTCTTCTGGGCGGCACTCGAGCCTTTGCCGGATGACGATTGCCACCCGGTGTTTTGCAGAGCCTTGGTGTTTTTGCGCGAGGTGCTGCAAGCACGCGGACACGCCTGACCCGCCTTTCGTGTTCACAACAGCCACGATAAATCCAGATACCTGGCATCGCGCTTTACGATGCCTCATAGCGAAGGATGCGATTGGCCCCGCCGCCATCAGGGTCGTTATGGTGATTGGCACTGCGCTGATGCTCGTACCCGCAGCGCATTCATAACAATAACGGCGAGGTAGGCACAGATGATTGAGTCGGTAGATTTGGGCGTCAAAGGCAAGCGCGTGGCGGTGATCGGCGCCGGCCCTGGCGGCATCGCGGCAGGTGTGGCGCTGCATCAGGCGGGTTTCTCGGTGAAGGTGTTCGAGCGTCACCCGCAACTGCGCCCACTGGGTGGCGCGATCATTCTGAACGCCACCGGCATCGTCATCCTGCGCAGCCTCGGGGTGCAGGTCGACGATATTTTTGCCGCCGGCCTGCCGGAGTTTCGCCGCCACGACGGTCGGGTCCGGGTCAACTTTGACATCGACATGGAGCTGCTGAAGCAGGCCGGCGTCACCGGTTGGCAGTCCGGCATGATGCGCAGCGAACTGTATGAGCGGCTTCTGGCGGCGGCCCCGGCCGATATGGTGGTGCCCAATCACAGCTTCAGTCACTACCAGGAACACGCTGGCGGCGTGACCGTGCACTTTACCGAAGGCCAGGCCTATGACGCCGACCTGGTGATCGGCGCTGACGGCGTGCAATCAAGCGTGCGCGAACAGCTGTGGGGCGCCTCGGAACTCAAGCACCTGGGCATCGCCGTGTGGCTCGGCTGGTGCGAACTGGAAGGGCCCGAGCGCAAGAAAATCGTCATCCAGCACAACCACTCCTACCAGATGGGCTATGCGCCGCTGCGCTACCAGGACAAGGATTGCTTCGAATGGTGGTTCGTCGAAAAGTGCGATGAGAACCAGCCCGAACCGCAAGACCCGGCCGCCTACGTGCGCGAACGGATCAAGGGCTTCTCCTACCCGGTACCGCAGATCCTCGACGCCACCGACACCTCGCACAACCTGTTCCGCTGGGTCGTGAAATACCGCGACCCACTCAAGCAATGGTCAAAAGGCCGGGTGACCATCATGGGCGACGCCGCCCACCCCACCTCCCCCTACGCCGCCTACGGCGCGGGCATGGCCATCGAAGACGGCTACTTCCTGGCCAAATACCTGCGCGGACGCGACCTCAGCGATCCCCAGGCACTGGCAGCCGGCTTGCGCCGCTACGACCAGCAACGGGTCGACTACACCAACCAGACCACCGCCTTCGCACGCTTTCTCGGACGGCTGTACCACGGCGTGCCGGCGCCCTTGAATCGACTGCGGGATTTCTTCCTCGATCACTCCCGCCTGCCGGAAAAGATGATCAGCAAGGGCGTGACCAAAGAGGCGCAGGCGCTGTTGCGCGCGGTGCTGAATCCGGCGGACTGAGCACTGCCCCGTACGCCTGCGGCTCAGGGTGCAATCCGGTAAGTCGACTGCACCAGGCCCGACGGGAAACTGCGGCTGGAGACCAGTTGCAAATCAACGTCCTGGGCCAGGCTGCCGAACAACGGTCTGCCTGAAGCGATCAGCACCGGCATGGTGCTGATCACCAGGTCGTCGACCAAACCCTCACGCAGAAAAGACTGCACCACCTGCCCACCATCGACATAAACCCGCTCCATACCCTGACTCGCCAACTCCGCCATCAAGGCCTTCGGAGCAAGCCTGGAAAAACGCACCTTGCCTTGCAGCGCCTCGGGCACAGGCGAGTCGGCCAATTGCTCGGACAGAACCACCACCGGTAACTCGTAGAACCAGGTGTCGAAGGTGGCGACTTTCTCGTAGGTCCCACGGCCCATGACGATCACGTCCTTGTCGGCGATGAAGGTTGTGTAGCCGTGGTCTTCGCTTGGGTCGTCGCGCTGCAGGAGCCAGTCGATGTCGCCGTCCGGGCGGGCGATGTAGCCGTCAAGGCTGGTGGCGATGAAGACGTGGGCGGTGGGCATTTGGGGGAGCCTTTGCTGGTGGCGAAGGGGTGAGTATATGAGGTTCGGATGGCTGGAGATCGGTACTGGCGATAGTTGCATATTCTAAGTAGGCCGTTGTGGTGCGGGTGCGGATTCAACTCGAACCACCCCTGCCAAGTTCGGCCGACTGAGCTTCGAAATGACGGACACCTTGCACACCAAATCCCGAGGATCGCATTGCACTGTCAGGGGCTTCCCGCCGGTTTCTTCATTTTCTTCAGAGACCAGGACAAAACCATCATGCTCAATGGTTATGTTTGTTCTTGTGCTTGTGGTCGGAATGATGGTGGTCATCGTTAGCCAGGTTATTGCCAACTGCACTGCCTGCCGCCCCTCCTAGCCCTGCACCGATCAAGCCTCCAGAGGAGCCGCCAACGCTATTACCAATCGCTTGACCACCGGCTGCGCCCAGGCCACCGCCAATCGCGGACTCCGTTTTCTTGCCATCTTTGGCGGTCAAAGCCCCCCCGGCTGCCCCGCCGAGGCCAGCACCGATAACGGCACCGCTACTGCCTCCTACGGCCTTTCCGACCACGCTGCCAAGGGCTCCCCCCATACCGCCACCAATTGCGGTGTTCGCAGTTTCGCCGGCAACGGCGTAATGAGAAATAACTACGCTTAATACAAATAAAGATAATGATTTGCGCATCTGAACAACCTCGACCATCTAAAAAGAGCCACGAAGTTTGTGATTCAAAGTCAGACAGGTCAATGCGTATCGGGCCGTGCATTAATCTGGGTCAATTAAGGATGCATTACGATGACCACTTATCGCTCATTTGCTTTGTTGAACGACGCGTAAACGGACTGATCAGGGATTGGCGAGTCGGTCACAGTTCTAAGAGCCAAGTTTCTTGCGAGGCTGCTAAGTTTGCCCACACGGCGTTAATAAACATCATACCTGGCACGCCTCGCCTGGAACCCGCTATCACGCCAACGATCGACTGAGCTGGAGTTTCGGGGTCGGCTATGACAGCTCGGCGGGGGATGAGGTCTTGCCGGTTTTTTTCACTCGAAAGTAGCGCTCACCACAGTGCCTACTACGCTGTGGTAAGCCATAGCCGGACGCGTTGGGTATCTACCCTACACGCCAATGCCCTTGGTGATACGGGCCACATAAATTTCTCGCGATAGCAATAATTAGTTCGACGGCAATCAGGGCGGTAAGCTGCGCGGACGCTAATCAGAAGGACAAAAACATGAGCACGCTGGTACACAAGATCAAGCATGAATTCATGAAAGTCTTGCCACCGACCCTATTCTTTTTCGTCATTCTGCATATCGTTGCCCTTATCCGCGGGCTCATGATCAAGGGGTCCGGAGTCGATCTTCCCGTCTCGGCCTCGGTGCTGATCGCATCCATGATCCTCGGCAAGTCGGTATTGGTTGCGGATATGCTGCCCTTTATCAATCGCTTTCCGCAGAAACCTATCATCTGGAATGTCACGTGGAAGACGCTGATGTATGCGCTGGTCGCACTTGTTGTGCATTACCTGGAGCGTATTTACGAGTACTGGAAGGAGGCCCCCAGTCTCATTGATGCTAATTCACTGCTGTGGGCCTCAATGAACTGGCCGCGCTTCTGGGCGATTCAGATTTTGCTCGTTACCCTGATCTTCATGTATTGCGTGATCGCAGAGTTGGCACGTGTGATTGGCCATGATCGCCTAAAGGTGATGTTCGTGGGCCCGCTTCCACCGATGCAACGTTGAAATTTCAAACATTACTGCTCAACGACTTGGGGCTCACCGGCAGATCTGATGAGATGCTGTTGGTGTTGCTCGTCAGCCTCAAGTCGATTTCAGTCTGTCGCGGAAGGCAGAAGTCGGCTAAACACATTCATCGAACGACTGCGCGACGTCTTGGAGAAGTCGGCACGATTGTTTAGTCCAGCAATACCCCAAGGTTCACAAATGCCGATTTAACCCACATTCGCGCAGTGGGAGTATCCGCAACCATGATTCCGCACCAGCGCTTGATCCGTCGCCCGCTGCAGCCTTCCTTCCCGAAGGTGCGCGCCCGTCCCTGCGTAAATCCCCTGTTCCCCATCATTCTGGCCTTCTGGGCGCTATGGCATTGCAGTCATGCGCGTCCACCGGACGGGGCACTCGCCTCGATCTGAAGCCGTTGGCCGATTCTCGGCCTACTTCAATCCGCTGACGAACTGTCCGCCGCTACCGGCAGGCGGCTGATCCCTGGCCCAGCCGTGCAGGTCTGTCTGCATGCCTGACCCGCATTCATCAAAGGAATCGATTACATGACTGTCGCCCTGCACAATGCCATCGGCACCGCCCAACGCAGCGCCTCCTATTACACCGCCAGTCTCAACGACCCCATCCAGTACCCGACCTTACAAGGCCAGGTCAGCGTCGACGTGGTGATTATCGGTGGCGGTTTCACCGGTGTTGCCAGCGCCATCGAGCTGGCCGAACGCGGGCTCAAGGTGGCGATTGTCGAAACCAACCGTATTGGCTGGGGTGCCAGCGGACGCAATGGTGGCCAGGTCACCGGCAGCCTTTCGGGCGACGAGGCCATGCGCCAACAGATGCGCAGCCGTCTGGGCGCTGAGGTCGACGATTTCATCTGGCACCTGCGCTGGCGCGGCCATGAAATCATCGAGCAGCGGGTGAAAAAGTACGGGATTGACTGCGACCTCAAGCGCGGTCATCTGCATACCGCGATGAAAGCCTCGCACATGAACGAACTGCGCGCTTTTCACGATGAAGCACAACGACGGGGAATGGGCGATCAGGTCACCCTCCTCGATCAGGCCGGCGTGCGCCAGCATCTGGACAGCGAGCTGTATCAGGGCGCGCTGAAAAACATGCGCAACCTGCACCTGCATCCGCTCAATCTCTGCCTGGGTGAGGCTCGCGCCGCCCACAGCCTGGGCGCATTGATCTATGAGAACTCCGAGGTCCTGGAGATCGTCCATGGCGACCGACCTGCCGTTGTCACGGCCCAGGGCCGGATCGACGCGCGCCAGGTTCTGCTGGCCGGCGACGTCTACCACAAGCTCGAGCGCAAACAGCTCAAGGGCAAGATCTTCCCGGCTATGGGCGGGATTGTCACCACCGCGCCTCTGGGCGAATTGGCCCGCACGATCAACCCGCACGACCTGGCCGTTTACGATTGTCGGTTTGTCCTCGATTACTACCGCCTGACCGGTGATGGTCGCTTGCTGTTTGGCGGCGGTGCCAACTACTCCGGACGCGACTCGCGCGATATCGCCGCTGAACTGCGCCCATGCATAGAACGCACATTCCCGGCGCTGAAGGGCGTGGACATCGAGTTCCAATGGAGTTGCGCGATGGGCATTGTGATGAATCGCATTCCGCAGCTGGGCAAGGTGTCGGACAACGTCTGGTATTGCCAGGGCTATTCCGGGCATGGCGTCGCGACCAGCCATATCATGGGCGAGATCATGGCTGAGGCGTTGACCGGCACCCTGGCGAAATTCGACACCTTTGCCGGCTGCAAGCACATCAAGGTGCCGCTGGGCGATGTGTTCGGCAATCCGATGCTGGCGGTGGGGATGTGGTACTACCAGATGCTGGAAAAGCTGCGCTGATAGCGATCCCTGAGCGCTTCATCGCCGGGCAAGGCCTACTCCGCATAAAGCGTCACTGTATCGGAGTTTATTGCGGGATCTGTGTCTGACTGTCGGCCCCGTCGCTCGCTAGCATGGTCGCTATTAGCGATCAGCACCAAAAGGACTCGACATGTTCGACAGTGCGGCGATGCTCACGGTTTTCTGGGTTTATCTGGCAGGCGTAGTGATTCCGGGACCGAACTTCGTCGCCGTGGTCCACAAGGCCGTCGCCGCGACACGCACCGAGGCGCTGGCCCTGGTGGCCGGTATCGTGACCGTCAATCTGCTCTGGTCTGCCTGCGCCATCACGGGCCTGGGCCTGGTGTTTGCAGCCTTCCCGTGGGCGGCGCTGGTGGTGAAGATCATGGGCGCGGCGTACCTGATGTGGTTTGGCCTACGCCTGATCGTTAACGCCGGCAAGCATCCCGCCATGCGCCCCGGCGAAGGTCCGGCGGACAGCGTCCGGAAATCGTTCTTCCAGGGCATCGTCACCAACATCGGCAATCCCAAATCCGTGGCCTTCTACGCCGCAGTCTTTTCCGCAGCCGCCCCCGCCCACCCGTCCGTCAGCACCTTCGTTTCGATGCTGGCGGTTGTGGTGGTGGTTTCGCTGACCTGGTATGGACTGGTTGCGCTGGCGTTGTCGCAGCCGAGGATTTCCTCGGCGTATCAGAAGGCTCGGAAAGGGATCGATCGCCTGTGCGGTGGGTTGATTTTAGGCTTGGGAGTGCGGCAGTTGAGTTGAGCGTTGAAATGATTGCGGGACGTGGGGGGGGTGAGGCAAGTCTGCTGTCGATTCACGACTCGCCGCCAACTAGTCTCACTCTGTGGCAGTCAGACGGTCCCAGTTTTTGACCGTTTGATGAGCGAACATCAATCGGCATCAGAGGCTGGCCGGACTCGTTGTCCATCAGCACGGAACGCGTCTCCTGCGGCTGGAACAGGAAGCGTTCGCCCCACTGCCTGAGACTTACCACAATGGGAAAGATCTCCCTCCCTTTTTCCGTAAGGACGTACTCCTTGTAGGCACTGCCATCTGACGCCGGTCGAATGTCGAAAACGCCGACCTCAACCAGCGTCTTCAGTCGCGATGCCAGAATATTTTTGGCCACGCCCAAGCTTTTCTGGAATTCGCTGAACCGGCGAATGTCGTCAAAAGCGTCGCGGATGATCATAAGCGACCAACGATCTCCGATGACCTCCAGCGTCCTTGCTACGGGGCATTCGCTGCTGTTTGGTGAAGCATATTCTTCCATCTTTTTGACCTTGTGCAGTGTGGAGTTGCCAAGTCTGTCCACCAGCCTGACACAATGTGGTTGCAATTTAAAACCTGATGCGACAACAATGGAATCTAGTTTTAAATTGAAACCTGATTAACGCCATGGAGGTGAACATGACAGCAGATGCGGACTCAGCCATCAAGCGGTTCTCCAGACAGCCTTCGCAATTGCTGCATTCGGATACCGTAGAGAGCAGCAGCTCCGACCGCTCTCCAGGGCTTTCCCCGGCGCTGACGTTATTGTTATCTATCACCTGCGCACTGACCGTAGCCAACATTTACTTCGCGCAACCGTTACTCGACTCAATGGCACTCAGCCTGGGTGTGGCCTCATCAATGATCGGCGTTGTGGTGACGGCCACTCAGGTTGGTTACGCGTTGGGGTTGCTGTTCATCGTCCCACTGGGCGATTTGATAAACCGCAAGCGTTTGATTCTGACGCAGGTACTGCTGTCGGCGGCGGCGCTCGCGGCGGTCGGTGCAGCACAGCAATGGCTGACCCTGTTGGGTGCCATGATCATGATGGGCTTGTTGGCAGTGGTCGTTCAGGTATTGGTGGCGTACGCGGCCGTGCTGGCAACACCCTCACAACGCGGGCAAGCAGTCGGGACAATAACCAGTGGAATTGTCCTGGGGATTCTTCTGGCACGGTTTACCTCTGGCCTGATCGCGGATATCGCGGGCTGGCGCGCCGTATACTTCGTGTCCTCGGGATTGATGCTGACCATCGCGACGGTGCTGTGGAAAGTGGTTCCTGTCGCGGTGGCGCCAAGGCACAAAGACTCCTACCTGGCGCTCATCGGTTCACTCTTCAAACTATTCATCACCGAACGCACCTTACGCACCAGGGGCCTTCTGGCCTTACTGATCTTTGCCGCTTTTTCCGTGCTGTGGACATCGATAGTGCTGCCGTTGAGCGCCCCGCCGCTATCGCTTTCACACACTGTAATTGGCATGTTTGGCCTGGCCGGCGTCGCCGGTGCCCTTGCTGCCAGAAAAGCCGGTCGCTGGGCCGATCAAGGTCTGGGGCAACGCGTTACCGGCATTTCGCTGGGGCTCCTGACGCTTTCCTGGTTGCCCATCGCTTTTGCCGAAATGTCACTGATAGCTCTGGTTTGCGGCGTAGTACTGCTCGACTTTGCGGTGCAAGCCGTACACGTCACCAACCAGAGCATCATTTTCGCCGCACGACCCGATGCCCAAAGTCGCATGGTTGGCGCATACATGTGCTTCTACTCGGTCGGTAGCGCGCTGGGCGCCGCCGCCGCGACCCAGGTTTACGCGTTATGGGGCTGGATTGCAGTAAGCGTACTGGGCGCCTTGATTAGCGCGATCGCCTTGGTTTTTTGGTTTCTCACGTTTCATTTTTCAACGACCCATCAAGGACGATCAGTATGAAAGCCAGGCACCTACTACTCGCCATCTCGATTACTGCCATATGGGGCGTGAATTTCTCGGTCATCAAACTGGGCCTCACCACTGTTGACCCATTCATTCTTGCCGGCATCCGGTTCACGCTATGCGCGCTCCCGGCGATCTTTTTCATTCCGAAACCTGATGTGCAGTGGCGCTACATCATTGGTTACGGCCTGGTCTTCGGTATCGGACTTTGGGGCGTCGTTAACCTTGGCATCAAATCTGGTCTTTCGGCAGGTATCGCTTCGCTGGTGCTTCAGTTCAGCGCGTTTTTCACCATTCTGCTGGGTTCATGGATATTCAAGGAAGGGATTTCCCGCTTTCAATACGCGGGCATGGGCCTCGCTCTGTGTGGTTTGTTAAGCATCATCTCCATCGTTGACGGAACAGTCACGACGGCCGGGCTGATCCTGGTACTGCTGGGAGCGGTCGCCTGGAGTGCGGCTAACGTGATCAACAAAAAAGCCAGGACCACCCAGGTTTTCGCTTTCCTGGTGTGGTCGAGCGCGTTTTCGCCCATCCCTCTTTTCGCGCTCGATTACGCTGTGAATGGTTCGACGGGTTACAGCGCATTGGTAAGTCAACTCGACTACCGCGCCGTCCTGTCGATCCTGTTCCAGGTATACCCGAATACACTGTTAGGCTACTGGGTCTGGAATTCACTTCTGAAACGATATCCAGTGTCTACCGTCGCGCCATTGTCGTTATTGGTGCCGGTATTCGGACTGCTTGGTTCAGTCATGATTTTCAATGAGACCCTGTCACTTAACAAAGTCGCTGCAGTGGTTCTCATTGTGTCGGGTCTTGGCGTCGGCTTATACGGACAGCGCGTCCTCAGTGCGGTGCTCAAGGGTTCTGACCGGTGCCCATCGTGATGTGACAGCATGATGGAACAGTTATCGAGTGGGCAGAATCGGCTGTTTTACTCGTTCAACCTCGAAGATCACATCCACACCAACCACCTTCTGCGCAGCATTGATCGCTGTCTCGATCCGAGCGATTTGCCCCATCACCTCGCCGACTTCTACAGCCCGATTGGGCGCCCGTCGATTGATCCTGAATTGAGGATCCGCATGTCGATCGTGGGCTATTGCTACGCCGAAACGCTACCAAAGCGCTTATCGCTGACTGATCAAGCTGAACGTAATCAGCAGCGCGAAAATTACACCCTGTTGCAAGGCTGCTTTCTTCGCACTGCTGTTCTTTTACTTCAATCGTGTCGCAATCAGCGGTAAGCCGGTGTCACGCCCCTCATCGATTCTGAAGGCTCTTCATCAATTTGCGCCATGCTCAGGCGCGAAGTCTCACGGAGCAGCATCGAACATATCGCAACCAAAGCCAGCGCTGCGGCCCCGTACAACGCCACACCCATTGGATTATGGTCAGTGAAGATGAGAATTGCGGTGGCAACGCTTGAGGCTGTACCGCCGCCCAACGCTGCGCCGATTTGGTAGCTGGCGGAGATTCCCGAGTAACGCATGCTGCGTGGGAATTGCTCGCCCAGAAAGGCTGGAATCGGACCTTGGGTTGCCCCCATCAACAAGCCGACCAAAATGTAGGCGAACATGGCAATGGCGTAGCTTTTCATGCCGACCATCGCAAAAAAACCGAACATCCCCATTGCCATGACCACGGCCCCGAACACCATCACCCTGCGCCGCCCCAACAGATCCGACAGATAGCCGAAAAGCGGAGCGGAGAACACGATGGCGACCGACAATGCGATGTCGAACATCAGTGCCTGGGTGCTGCTATACCCGACTTGAGTGGCGTAAGTGAGGAAAAACGTGCTGCCAATATAGGCGATGGTGCAGTAACCGAAGGCGATCCCGGTACACAGCAGCAACTGTCGAGGCCGCTGGCGCAAGGCTTCGGCCAGCGGAGCCCGAACCGGCTTCGCCACAGGCGCGGCGACAGGTACCGAAGTCTTCAGGCGAGCGTAGAGGCCGAACAGCACCAGAGCGCCACCCAGCCAGAACGGAATGCGCCAGGCGAAGTCCACCAGGTTGTCGTCATAGGCGGCACTGACAATAGCGAACACCGCAGAGCCGAGGATGCCACCGACACCGATGCCCATGCTGGTGAAACTGCCCCACAATCCTCGTCGGCCCGGCGGTGCGGACTCGATGCCGAACAGTGCGGCCCCGCCCCATTCGCCGCCGGCGGCGAACCCCTGGACCAGGCGCAGCAGCAACAACAATATCGGCCCCATAGCGCCGATACTGGCATGGCTTGGCAAGCAACCAATGAGAAAGGTGCTCAGGCCCATCAGCAACAAGGTTGTGACGAGCACTTTTTGACGACCGATGCGATCGCCGAAGTGTCCGAATACCATGCCGCCCAGGGGACGAGCGAAGAAGCCGGCACCGAAGGCGGCAAAGGCCACCAGGGTTGCGGTCAGGTGATCCATTTCAGGAAAGAACACCTGCGGGAAAACCAGCGCTGCCGCCGTGCCGTAGATAATGAAGTCGTAAAACTCCAGCGCGGTGCCGAGACCGGAGACACAGAAGGTCCGGAATGCGGAACGCGAAGGCGCAGCTTGAGAATGATTCGAGTGCATTGTTTTTATTCTCGTCATCGAGTGCCGCACAGAAGTACGGTACCGGGTTGGCTCAGAAGCGTTCGAAGCCTGCATTGGCCAGTTGCAGCGGTGTACCCGCGACGTATTCAAGCATGCAGTGCTCGGTGTCTATCCCCACGCTCAGCAGCGTTTCCCAGCGCTCGGTGTCGGGCATGGCCATGTCGGGGTAGAAGCAGATCGGCGCATTGTCGCCCTGGACGCCACACATGGCCCGCGCCCGGGTGCGCAGATCAGCACTGTGCATCTGGGCGCTGACCTGCTCCAGATGACCCAGGCGGCATTCAGTGTCGGCGCGGTCAGCGACTTGTTCACCCTGGCTCAATAGCGGGTCAAGGAAGTGATTGGTATGCAGCAACCAGCCGTCCTCGCGCGGCAACACCAGTGCCGTGCGCTCAGGGCTCAGTTCAATACTGACTGCGCGTGGGCTGCTGTCTTCGCGAGAAAACACGGTCAGTACGGTGGAGGCGCTGACGCGGGCCGAACGCGCGATTTCGACGGCCTCCTCGACGCTGCGGGCTTCCTCCAGCAAGCGGCGGGCAATAGCATGTACGGGCACGCCGCCGCTGGCGTTGTCGCTGCGGTGGTGCAAGATGTTGAAGTGCAGACCAAGGCCCGCGCTATTCACCCCCAGTTTGGCCAGCATGCCGAACTCGCTGAATAGCTTGACGTTCATGCCGCGCTCGGTGTGGAACGCGAGCATGAGGCCCTGCGGGCAAAGGCTGTCGTGCCAGTCCCAGGTTTGCAGCGTTTGCGGTGCCCTTGGGCCAGATGGCGCATGCACGGTGGTCGAGCATTCGTTGTGCCGAGTGCGCGCAGCCAGCACTTCGGTACGCGCATTCAAAGCCGCCAATTGCCATAACGGTATGTCGGCGCCTTCTGCCATGGCCCCGATCTCAGCCGCCAGGTCAGGGCTCCAGGCTTGCAGGGCGCTCATGCTGTTATCGCCGATGCGCTGGGCTTCACGAAGGGACACGCCAACTCGAGGGAAGAAATTCAGGTAGAGATCGGTTGTTTCACGTATTTGTTCGGCGAACCGCTCACCGATCTGAAAGCCACGGGCGCCGGGCTCTCGGTGCTCGGTGACTAAGGTATGGATCTTCACTGCGGGCAACTCCTAGTGCATCAGACTCAGGGCAACGCTGCTGTTAGGGAAGATGCCGGGCGCTCTGCGCGACCGGCATTTTCAGGCAACGTGGCTAGCCTATCGAGGCACCTGCCGACGATCATCGTCAGAGTACGCACAACTTTTGTGCCCATCCGGAAACAATCAACCCTGAGCAACCGCTTCCAGCCCCTGTTCCTGAAGCTGATCGTGGAGCAACGCGATAAAAGCCTGAACCTTTCGCGTGTTGCGCCGGTGGGGCAGATACAGCACATGTATCCACGGGCCGAATGCACTTAATGACCGCCAGTAACCCGGCATCACCTCCACCAGTTGGCCATTAGCCAGGTAGGGTGCAGCGCACCAGGTGGGGACGAATTGCAGACCCTGGCCGCCAAGCAGACAGGCCAGCAGAAAGTCGAAGTTGTCGCTCACCAGGCGGGGGGGCGGCTGCCGAACGCGCAGTGACTGGCCATTCTGCTCGATCCACCAGAAGCTGCGGTTGAGCAGCGGATGCCGCAGCTGCAGCCAGTCATGTTGAGCGTAATTTTCCAGGGTGATCGAGGCACCGCGCCTTGCCAGGTAGTCAGGACTGCTGCAGAGAATGACGCGGTTCTCAATCACTGGCTGGGCGATCAGTTCCGGCTGGTCCGTGGGGCCGTCGCGCAACGACAGGTCGTATCCCCCGTCCATCAAATCCTCATTGGCGTCGTTGAGGTTGACTTCCAGTCGAACCTGCGGATGCTCTCGCATGAAACGGATGCAGACCTGATTGAGAAATGCCGGGCCAAACGAGGGCGGCGCAGTGATGCGCAATGTGCCGCGCAATTCATACTGCAACTGCTCGACTTCCTCGGTCACCATTTGCAGATGCATCAGCGCCTGGCGAGCGCCCTCCAGATATACCGCGCCGGCTTCTGTCAGCGCCATGCGCCGAGTGGTGCGCTCGAACAGGCGTACGCCAAGTTCGTTTTCCAGATGCGCGATGGCCTTGGTGATTGCGGAAGGGGTTTTCCCCAAATGTTCCGCAGCACGGCTAAAGCTGCCGTGTTCGGCGGCGGCCACAAAAATGGTCAAAGCGGTCATCTTGTCCATTGTTTTCCTTCTTCGCATAAGCGATGCAGTCCGCGAGGGCGGCGAGTATCCGTAGGATTGTTGGGCGAGTGCAAATATTCCAGCGGGTTCAGCCGTGCATCTGGCGAATCAGTGATTGTTTCCAAAGAGCGAAATAAGTTGTGCTTGCTTGCGCATTTAACTGCTCATTTGCCTTGGCTAGGCTGCGGACAATCACAACAAGAAAGAGGCATCGAATGAAGCAGCTCTTGAAAATGGCGATCAGCGCGAGCCTTGCGTGCAGTAGCGTACAAAGCTTTGCGGCGGTCGATCTGATCCTGCACAACGCCAGGGTCTACACCGCCGAGCCGGGCCAACCTCTGCAGCAGGCAGTGGCCGTAGAGGGCGAAAAAATCGTCGCGGTGGGTTCCGATCAGGCGATTCTGCAATTGAAGGTCGACGGCACCCGGGTGATCGATCTGGGCGCAAAGGTACTCATGCCCGGCATGCTCGATTCCCATTCCCATTCCATCAAGGGTGGCCTGCAGTTGGAACTGGCCAACCTGATGGGCGAGCAAATTCCCCTGGACGAACTTGAACAGCGGCTGCGCCAGTGGCGCAAGGACGGCAAGGCTGTGCGGGGTGAATTTTTGTCCGTCGGTGGACTGCCGGGTACCTATTGGGACGATATCGCGGCTCTTGAAGCGCGCTTCAACCAGGGTGAGTGGGCTGACCTACCCATCCTTTTTGCAGCCAATGACATGCATACCGGCTGGGCCAACAGGGCTCTGCTCAAGCGCGCAAAGATCGATGCCAAATCGATCGCTGCATTGCCGGTCGAGGCCCGAAGCACTATCGGACAGCACAAGGACGGCAGTCCCAACGGTTTCCTGGCTGATGCCAGTTACTACCCGGTTACCGACATGTTGCCGGCGCTTTCCCACGAAACCCTGATGACGGCGGGTCGGATGGCGTTGGACTACTCCAGGCAGCTCGGAATTACCGGTTGGATGGATCCGTTGGCCAATGAATTACCAGGTGCCGACGTCAATAATGACTCGGTGGGCGTCCTGCCGATCTACAAAGAGCTTTCAGAGCGAGGCGAACTGACAGCTCATGTCGCCGGTCTGCTGATGGCAGACTCCAAGGCTCGCCCTGCTGATCTGGACGAGTTGGACAAGGTTCGCCAGCAGTTCCTGGGGGTACATAACCTGACGTTGCCAGGTATCAAGGTTTTCGCCGACGGTGTCGCAGAAATTCCGGCGCAAAGCGCTGCGATGCTGGAACCCTACAAAAACTCCGGCCAGCGCGGTGAACTGTTGTTGGACCCGGCCCACTTCGGTGAACTGGTCAGCGCCGCCGATGCACGTGGCTGGCTGGTGCATGTTCATGCTATTGGCGACCGCGCTGTACGCGAGGCATTGAACGGCGTCGAGCAAGCCCGCCAAGACCGCGACAGTGGTATTCCACACTCCATCACTCACCTGGAAATGGTCAGTCCACATGACTATCCGCGCTTCAAAAAACTCGATGTGATCGCCTCGATGCAGTTGTACTGGGCCAGTGCTGACGAGTCCAATATCGACCTGGTCAAACCCTATGTCGACCAACACGCATTCGAACATAGCTACCCAGCGCATTCTCTCTACAAGGCCGGGGCAACGATTGCAGGGGCCAGTGACTGGCCGATCACTACGCCGCAACCGTGGAAGGCGATCTACCAGGCAGTAACCCGCAAGGGGCCAAAAGGCGTGCTGAACGCTGACGAGGCCATCGACCGCGAGACCATGTTTCAGGCTTACACACTCAATGCCGCTCGGGCCATGCGCCTGGAAAATGAAGTGGGCTCTCTGAAGGTTGGCAAGCAAGCCGATATGATCGTTCTTGACCGTGATGTATTCAGTGTCAACCCCGAGGCACTGCGTGATACCCAGGTGCTGCAGACCTGGTTTGCCGGCAAACAGATCTACTCGCGCTGATCAAGTGCGCCAAGCCACTGTATGGATCGGCCCGGCTTTCGTAGACACTCAATGACCGCTCTTGGCCGTTTTCTGCCTCGTGCCAAGGGCGGCTTTGGGTCGATATCTGCCTTTCATGAAGTGCATGAATCGGCCCAAAGCTGACAGTGGTGAATGGCAGAAATCGGCCAGGAACTGTCGTTCGGTAGTTGGAGGGGTAAAAGGGGCGGATTTATTTACTTAAACAGCGAAAAATAGTTCCGTCCACTTTTTGCTACGGAATTTCTAAGATTACGCTGCAGCCAGAATCACCGGCACCGTCTTGCTCAAGAATTCCGGACTTACTTCGTTAATTCGAACGCACATGACGCGAACTGATTCCTTTACCGGTGCTGGAGCGGTACGGAGTTGGCGGACTAGCTCCTGTCGGCTCGCATCGCCATTCATCAAGCGCATGAGAATGATGGATGCCCAACGTGGCGACGAAGTAAATAACGCTGGAAATACCGACAGCTGTGCCGACACATATGACGCATACGGAACTACGTCGAGTGATTCAGCCGCGTGAACAAGAGTAAACATCCCTTCATCATATTCAGCCTTGTCGGAAAGCATTGAGAGCAAATCTGCTGCTAAGTTCTTACCGCCTTCGGCCAGCATGGCGTCGACATGCGCGTCGATTACCGAGGGACGGGCGCCCTCCGTTTCAATCTCGCGACGCAATGCTTGAAGTTCGCTATCGTATTTTGCGTTCATCGTCTTCACTTCGCAAAAATGGTGGGTTAGTTAGTCTAATTCATCTGCATCAAGTCTTGCAGGGCAGCTCGGATTTCAGTAAGAGCTTCGTTGGCGCATGGAAATCCTGGCGATTAAGGGTGATCGCGTCCGCTTAAAAACGCGGACACCATCGCCCTTAATGCTGGCGTTCGGAAGATGACTTGGCCGGACGCTTACTCATTGGTTATTGCTCCATCCACCGACCGCTTGTGGCCGAAAGCAGCCACTCACAAACAACCACTTCCACCCAGAAGCTGCCCGTGGCACTTGCGAGTTGCCACGTTCAACCCTTGGTCGAGTACGCCTAGCGTCTTATTGATGGGGATGTTCCGGAAACTGCTTGGCGTTGTCGCAGATGTCGTACCAGCTTGGCTTTTCCTTGACGAACTCATGGAAGAGATTGGTGATGGTCAATGGCTCATCGATGCAGTTCGCAGCCACGGGAAACGACTCGGCGGTCGACGTCACCTCGCCCAATGCTGTTCCACAGTGCGAACAGAAGCACCGGCTGTACTTATAAGGTGCTTCAGGCTTGAAGGTGGTGATGGAGTCCGAACCGGAAATCAGCTCGAACGATGAGCGATTTACGAAGACGAAGGTACTTGCTCCGACCTTTCTGCAACGTGAGCAATGACATGTTCCCATCATTGTCGGAGGACTCGACACCAAGAACTTCACTGCGCCGCAGCAGCAACTACCTTTAAGCATGGCTTTCTCTCCAAAAGAAGCTATTACTGTACATAAATACAGTATCCAATGGAAGAGTGCCTAACCAAAAACGTCAGATGCCCAAGATGGATCAAGGGCCAGCTACAGTCGATTGTGTTGAAAAAGTCGATCCTCCCAGACTGCCGTATCCGCCGGGGAAACAGCATGCTCCCTCTTCTCCCCTACTCCACCCCAGCACGCCAAACCTAAGTCAGATTCAACCCACCGTCCGACAGAAGTATCTCGCCGGTCAAGTAGTCCGACTCGACCAGCATGACCACCGCTTTGGCGATGTCGTCCGGGCTGGCGGCCCTGCGCATGGGTGCGCGAGTTCGCCACAGCTCCTGGGCCTCTGTCCAGTCTGCGGTCAGAGGCGTGTCGACCAAGCCAGGCGCCACGGCGTTTACGCGAATGTGTGGCCCCAGCGATACGGCGAGCAAGCGGGTCATGTGATTAAGCGCAGCTTTGCTGACCGCATAGGGAATCGATGCGCCCTTGGGACGGATACCGGCATGCGAACTGATGTTTACGACGCAACCTGCTCGGCGGTCACGGGCGGCATCGCGCAAGGCTGACTCGGCCAACGCGATCAGATGGAACGGCGCCACGACATTAATCTCGTTCAGTTCGTGCCACACCTTCGAACTGGCAGAGGCCAGGTCGCCGTGCGCAATGACTCTGCTAATACCGGCGTTATTGACCAGTACGTCGAGCTGCCCCCACGCGGCGATTGCCTCATTAACCAGCCTGACCCTGTCAGCTTCGACAGCAAGGTCAGCTTGCACGTAAACAGCCTGCTTCATTTCGGCAACCATGGCGCGTCCCGTCTCCGCAGAATTTCGCGAATGGAGTACCACTGCATAACCTGCCCGGCTGAGCACACGTGCAATGGCTGCGCCGATACCGGAAGTCGATCCTGTCACCAACGCGACGCGTAACAGGTTATCGATTGTCGGATTGGGCGTCATAGGGATATCTCGAATGGGTCGCTATAGCGTAAGCGGCCAGCGTACACACCTTGCACCGATCCGTCAGGCTCGAACCTTCAGGCATGCCGCCTGGATGACTTGGCCAAAGCAGTCACCGCAACCCCTTCGGCCAACTCATCATGAGCTTCCCATTGCCTGCACTACCTTTACTGCAGGCAAGCACGGAATGAATCCCTGCAAAACTTCACTCTGCCAACCGCAACCGCACCCGGCTTCGAAGGGATAAGCCTGCGTGCAAGGCAAAGGCAACTATCACGGTGGATGGCGCGGAAAAGCTGCTCAGGCCGCCGCCGGAAAACATCAATACCAGCCCCAATGCGGTCGCGCCAAACCAGGCCGTCAAGCCCACCGGGTTGAACGCGGCCACCCGTTCGAGCGCCGCCACCTCATCGCGTCCGTAGACAATCTGCGCCAACGCAACACCCACCCAGGCCACCACAAAGATGCCTTGGTAAGCCAACGCCTTGAGCAAATAAGCGAAGACATCCGCGAGCATCAGGCCATACACGATCAGACCGACTGCCAGCGCCCACATCAGGTACGAGCCACGCAGTCCAAAACGGGCAAAGAACGCCTGCATGTTCAGGGTCGCCAGGTAGTAGTTGGCGGTGTTGATCCGGGTTTGCGTGGCCCAGACAAACAACAGGCCCCAGAGCCCCATCAACTGCAGGATCGCCATCACCACCGACACTTCGTTCAGCGCGCCTTCGTGGGGAATGCTGCTGACCAGGTAGATCCCCGCCGCGCCATTGAGCAGGAAGGTCACCATGTAGAACGGCATGCCGAAGTTCCAGCGGCCGTGGTATTCGGCGTCTTCCGGTTTGCCGAAGCGGGCGTAGTCAAAGGTGAACAGCATCAATATCCAGACGCCCATGTAGGCGACGAAGCAGTCCCACCAGCCAAACGCAGAGGGGGCCGCCGGACCGAAGTCCAGCCACTGCGGCTGGTAGCCATAACGGCTGACGGACAACCCCACCGCCACCAGCAGACCGCCGAGGTACACCGGCAGCAGCACGCCGTTGAGCTTGTCCAGCCAGTGCTGCACGCTGCCCAGGATCAGCGGCACGCTGTACAGCACCACCAGCAACGCGGCCAGCGGATACACGAGTTGCGGATAGAGGTGATTGAGCGCCACGGCGATCACCGAGCCCTCGAACACCGCGTAGTAGATCGCCGTGGAAAAGAAGATCAGCGTGGCAAGGCAGGCACCGGTGCTACCGAACAACAGCCGGGAAAACAGCGCCACCGACAAGCCACTGCGCACCGCGAAGCGGCTCAGCACACCGTTGACCAGCCCGTAGCTGATCACCGACAAGAGCATGCCGATCAGCGCGTTGCGTGCGCCATAGGACAGCGCCAGGGAGGCGCCGACGACGATGTAGAACATCGCGCTGCACACTGCCCACCAGGCCATGGTCAGCGACAGTCGGCCCATGCGCGCTTCGCTTGGAACAGGGTGATTGGCCGGGTCCTGCCCGGTTTGACTCGATTGCGATAAAGCAGCCATATGCGTGAACTCCAAAGCCATCAAAGGTTGAAGCGCGGGCAGCCGCCACCGCACCGAAGTGCGGCGTTGGCTTGCCTTTTGGCTTTACCCGCGCCGTGCGGCGGGCAGAATCAGGAAGGGAACAGCTTGCTCAGGCAACTGAGCTTTTTCTTGTAGGAGCGTCGTGCTTGCAGCGCTTCTTCCAGGGTCACAGCGACGAAACGGGCCTTCTGGTTGGGTTGCATCTGACCGATCAGGTCGAGGTCAGCGCTGATCACCGTGCCGATCATCGCATAGCCGCCGCCGGACACCGCATCACGGTGCAACACGATGGGCTCGAGGCCGGCGGGCACCTGGATCGAGCCAATCGGGTAGCAGCTGTCGACAATGTTCGACGGATCGGAACCGGCACCGAACGGTTGCTCGCGCGGCTGAAAGCTCAGCGGGCTGCCGCCCTTGAAGCGATAGCCGATGCGATCCGCTTCCGAGCCCACCGTCCAGGCTTCGGCGAAAAAGCTGTCCGCCGCCGCTGGGGTCAAACGGTCGTAGTACAGCCCCGGCACCACCCGCAGGCTGATCTCCCCGCCCAACGACTGACGCAGCGCCATGGGCAGACTGGCCCCGGCACGGCCCTTGCCGCTGGCAACGCCCACCGGCAGTTCATCACCGGCCGCCAACCGGCGTCCGTTGAATCCGCCCAGCGCCCCCAGCGCATAGGTGGAGCGACTGCCGAGCACCAGCGGCACATCGATGCCGCCGGCCACCGCCAGATAAGTCCGCGCGCCGGCCTTGGGGAAATCAAAACGCAGCACCTGTCCGGCCTTTACTTCGAAGGCTGTGTCGAGATGCATGTCCACGCCATCGACCTTCGGCGTCATGTGTGCACCGCAGACTGCCACCAGCGCGTCCTGCTGAAACTCCAGCTCCGGTCCCAGCAACGTGCATTCCAGCGCCGCCGAATTGGCCGGGTTGCCCACCAACTGGTTAGCCGCGCTCAGGGCGTATTGATCCAGCGCTCCGGACGGCGGGATGCCCAAGTGGTAGTAGCCTTCGCGGCCAAGGTCCTGCACCGAGGTGGCCAGACCGGGTTTGAGTACCTTGATCATGCCAGCACCTCCTGCAGCGACTTGGGATAGCCGATCGGGTCGGCGAGGAACGCATCCAGCGAGAACTCCACCGCACGGATGCGCAGATCGAAGCGCCCGGCTTCGACCTCGGCAACGGCCTGGTCATAAGCCTCGCGGTCCATCGGCTTGAACTGCACGATGTCGCCGGGACGGAAGAACACCATGTGTTCCTTGAGGTACGCCAGGTTCTGCTGCGGATCGTAGATCGGTGCCGGGGTGACGCCGAACATCTGGTAGCCACCGGCGCCACGCACCGAGTAGATGCAACCGAAGCAGCCGCCATGGCCGAGGGTCAGTTTTGGCGTGTCCGTGCGCGGACGCAGGTATTTGGGCACCTGCAACTGGCGCTCGCGCTCGACCATCTGGAACATGAACGGAAGGCCGGCGACGAAGCCCACCATCGAGACAAACCACGGCGCACCACTGTGGGCGGCGATGAATGCTTCGACGTCGGCCAGGCCGTTAATGCGCGCGGCGTATTCCAGGTCCGTGGCGCTCGGGTCCTGATGGCGATCGCGAAAACGCATCAGGGTTTCGTGGGTCCAGGGATCGTTATAAAGCACCGGGATCTCGATGATCCGCGTGTGCAGGGTGCGCTCGGCCACGGCCTCAGCCTCGGCGCCTTTCACCGCTTCCAGCAAGTCGGCCGGAGCGATCCGGTCCGGGTCGAAGCGGATCTGGAACGACGCATTGGCCAGGCACACATCGAGCACGCCATCGAGGGCCAATCGCTCCACCGCACGGGTGACCGCCATGCCCTTGAAGAAGGCTTCAAGGGACATGCTGTCGCTGACTTCGGCAAACAGATGTTCGTCGGCGCCAAAGCTGTAGCGAATCGGACTGCTCATGCTTCACCTCCGCTGCGGCGCGCGGCCAGCCAGGTTTCCAAAGTGCCGGTGTGGAAGTCGGCGGTGTGCAGCCAGGGTTGTTCCAGCAACTCGCCGTGCAGCGACAAGGTGCTGGCCATGCCGGTCAGCGTGGTCTGTTCCACGGCCAGCCGCGCACGAGCCAGGGCTTCGGCGCGATCACTGCCGTGGACAATCAGCTTGGCCAGCAGCGAGTCGTAGTATGGCGGCACTCGGTAGCCTTCATACAGATGGCTGTCGACGCGCACGCCCTCTCCCTCTGGCCAATTCAGCGCTTGCACCAGGCCCGGGCTGGGGAAGAAATCCCGCGCCGGGTCTTCGGCATTCAAGCGCATCTGCAGGGCAGCGCCGTTGAGTCGGATATCGCTTTGCTGCAAACCCAGCGGCTCGCCACCGGCGATGCGCAGCATGGCCTGGACCAGATCGATGCCGGTGATCAGCTCGCTGACCGGATGTTCCACCTGAATCCGCGTGTTCATCTCGATGAAGAAAAACTCGCCTGTGGCATCGTCGTACAGATACTCCAGGGTGCCGGCCCCCTGGTAACCCAGTGCTTTGGTCAGGCGTACGGCGCTTGCGCAAAGGGTCTCGCGCTGTTGCGCGTCGAGTACGGGCGATGGCGCTTCTTCGAAGATCTTTTGCCGGCGGCGCTGCAGCGAACACTCGCGTTCGAACAGATGCACCGCATGCTTGCCATCGCCCAGTACCTGCACTTCGATGTGCCGAGCCTTGCCGATGAAGCGCTCCAGATACACCGCGCCATTGCCGAAGGCAGCCTGGGCTTCGCGCTGGGAACGGGGGAACTCTTCGCTCAGCTGTTGCGGGTTTTCCGCCAGGCGAATACCGCGTCCGCCACCGCCGGCCGAGGCCTTGATCAGCAGCGGGAAACCGACGGATTCGGCGGCCTTGAGTGCCGACTCGAGGTCAAACAGCTCGCCGGGGGAACCGGGCACTACCGGCACGCCGGCCGCCTGCGCGGTACGCCGGGCTTCGGCCTTGTCGCCCATGCGCCGGATGGTTTCCGGGCTTGGGCCGACGAAAATCGCCCCGGCGGCGAGTACCGCTTCGGCGAACTCGGCGTTCTCCGAGAGAAACCCGTAGCCCGGGTGAACCGCGTTGGCGCCGGTGGCTTTCAGGGCACCGAGCAAGGCTTCGACATTGAGGTAACTCTTGTCGGCGCGGGCCGGGCCGAGAACGTGCACCTCGTCGGCCATGCGCGCGGCCAGGGAATCGACGTCTGCCTCACTGCAGGCCGCCACGGTGGGAATCCCCAGCGCCTTGGCGGCACGGATGATCCGCACGGCAATTTCGCCGCGGTTGGCGATCAGCAGTTTACGAATGTGTTGAGTCATGATCGCGCCCTCACGCTTCGTCGAGTGTGGCGATGACCTGACCAGGCTCCACCGGGTCACCGTCTTCAACCAGAAACGCGCCCAGGCGCCCCGCCGTGCCGGCGGTCAGTTCGGAAAACTGCTTCATGACTTCGATCAGGCCGATGACCGTGTCGGCGCTGACCTCGGCGCCCGCCTCGACGTAGTTCGGCGAGTCCGGGGTGGCTTTGCGGTAGAAGGTCCCTGGCAACGGGGTGATGACTGAGTGCTGCGCCATGTCTGTTCCTCTTGGAATAGTTGTAGAAAGGCAGGCAAAAATTCTTCTGATAAGCAAACCCAGGCGTCTGTGTGCCTGGTGTCTGTGGCTGATTCAGCGTGGCGAACGGACCTTGATCCCCGCGCCATCCAGGGCGCTGCGAGTGGCTTCGACCAGGGCCAGCGCACCGGGTGTGTCGCTGTGCAGGCAGATGGAATCGAATGCGATCGCCAGGTCTTCGCCCTCGACGGTGCGCACCACGCCTTCCTGACAGGCACGCAGGACCCGCGCCGCGACCTGAGCTGGATCGTAGGCACGCACGTTGCGGGTAAAGACGATAGAGCCGCTGAGGTCGTATTCACGGTCGGCGTAGAACTCGCGGATCACCGGTTGGCCGAGTTCCGTGGCGATCCGCCAGATCACCGAGCCGGGCATGCAATACAGCAGCAGCTCAGGCTCCAGGCGCTGCAGGTTTTCCACCAGCAAGCGCGCCGCTTCTTCGTCCCGGGCCAGGTGCATATAGAGCGCACCGTGGGGTTTGATGTGTTGCAGGGCCACGCCTTGAACCTTGGCGAGTTCGCGCAGGGCGCCCAGTTGATAAAGCATGTCGTCCACCAGTTCCTGGGCCGGTGCATTGATGTGCCGGCGGCCGAACCCGACCAGGTCGCGGAAGCCCGGATGCGCGCCGATGGCCACGCCCAGGCGCTTGGCCTGCTCGACCGTGCGACGCATGGTGCCGGGGTCACCGGCATGGAAACCGGTGGCGATGTTGGCGGAGCTGATGAAGCCCATCAGCTCGGTGTCGACGCCGTCACCGATGGTCCATGGGCCGAAACCTTCGCCCATGTCCGAATTGAAATCTACTGCCTGCATGACACGTGCTCCTGACGCTTGTGACTTCATGCAGGCCACGTTAGATTCCCGCTGACCCCTTGGGAAGATCTATTATCAGATGGAGTATCTTCTGAAAAATAGATACCCCATCACCCCGGAGTGCCCATGTCCCTGACCCTGCGCCAAGTCCGTTATTTCGTCGCCACGGCGGAGATCGGGCAAATCTCTCAAGCCGCGATTCATTTGAATATTTCCCAGTCGGCGGTGACCACGGCGATCAAGGAACTGGAAGCCATCCTCGGCACGCTGTTGTTCCAGCGCTCGGCCCAAGGCATGAGCCTGACCGACGCCGGGCGGCACTTTTTGAATCGGGCCTACGTGATTTTGCGCAGCGTCGATGACGCGTTGAACAGCCCCTTGCCGGACATCCGCGCCAGTGGCGTATTACGCTTGGCGGCGAGCTACACGGTGATCGGTTACTTCCTGCCGCACCACCTGCAACGGCTCGAACACTGGCATCCGGACGTGGCCATCGAAGTGCACGAACAAGAGCGGCAAGCCATCGAACAAGGCTTGCTGGACGGCCAGTTCGACATGGCGGTGGTGCTGACCTCGAACCTCACGCACCCGGACATCGTCTCCGAAACCCTGTTCAACTCCGAGCGCCGGTTGTGGCTGCCCAGCCACCATCCGCTGTGCGAACGCTCGGCGGTCAGCCTCGCCGACGTCGCCAAGGAACCCTTCATCCTCCTGACCGTCGACGAAGCCGAACAAAGCGCGATGCGTTACTGGGAGCATGCGGAGCAACAGCCAAACGTGCGGGTGCGGACCAGTTCCGTTGAAGCGGTGCGCAGTATGGTTGCCAATGGCAGCGGCGTGGCAATCCTCTCGGACCTGGTGCACCGCCCGTGGTCACTGGAAGGAAAACGCATCGAAACCCTGACCGTCACCGACAAGGTGACACCGATGAGTGTCGGATTGGCGTGGCATCGCGAGC
Source organism: Pseudomonas sp. F007 (assembly GCF_057814275.1). Taxonomy (NCBI): domain Bacteria; kingdom Pseudomonadati; phylum Pseudomonadota; class Gammaproteobacteria; order Pseudomonadales; family Pseudomonadaceae; genus Pseudomonas; species Pseudomonas sp. F007. The sequence goes on from NZ_JBVATA010000014.1 coordinate 54,623, forward strand.
GCGAATTCAGCCCGGCGATGCAGGCGTTCCGTAATTATTTCCACGATGCATTTCTGGCGCCGCAACAGCTGTCTGCGCGACGCTGAACCCCCCTTCACGCCTGCTGCATGAACGCCAGCCGCAGCGCAAACCCGATCAACAACCCACCAAACAACCACTGCTGCACCCGCTGCGCCGTAGGATTGCGCTGCACCCAGCGGCCGACCCAGGTTCCCGCCAGCGCGTAACTGCTGTCGAACACCAACCCGACGGCCACCAATATCACGCCCAGCAGCACAAACTGGGTCATCACTGGCGCGGCGTCAGGGGTGATGAACTGCGGCAGAAGCACCGAGCAGAACAGCAACGCCTTGGGGTTGAGCAGGTTGGTCAACATGCCCCGTTGAATCGCCGATTTCCAGGGCGCTTTGTGCCGGGTCTGGGCACCGTCCGCTGCCAGGACGAACGTGTTGTTCTTGAACAACTGCAGGCCCATCCACAACAAATAGCCGGCCCCTGCGATACGCACCACATCGAAGGTCCAGGGCGCCACTTTGAACAAGGTCGCCAGGCCCATCGCGGCCAGCGCCACATGACAGCTGCGGGCGATGGCCAGCCCCAGGGCCGTTGCCAATGCGGCCGCCCGCCCCTGTGAGGCGCCGGTTTGCAGGAGCAGAATCATGTCGGGGCCTGGCAGCAGGTAAATCATCGCCAGCGCCAGCAAATACAAGCCTGGGTTTTCCATTGTTCGGTACTCCATAGGGGTGAGTGGCGAACAAAAGTCTAAGCCTGAAACCGAGGGCAGGTGGCTGCTGATTCGACCCCAGAAAAGACTTAATTTGGTATATCCTGCCAATATTTGCCAGCGAGCAGCTTGATCATGCCAAAAACAAAACTCGACGCCTTTGACCGCCGTATTCTGGCCGCGCTGCAGCGCGACGGCCGTTTGACCAATGTGCAGTTGGCGGACGAAATCGGGCTGTCCGCTTCACCCTGTCTGCGCCGGGTGCGTCAGTTGGAAGAGGCCGGAGTGATCAGGGGGTATCGGGCCAGCCTCGATCCTGATGAGGTCGGGCTTGGGTTGACGGTATTCGTCGGCATCAAGGTCGAGCGTCATCACGAAACAGAGGCCGAGCGTTTCCGCGAGGCGGTGTCGGCGCTACCGGAAGTCATCTCGGCCTTTCTGGTATCAGGCGAGTCGGACTTTTTGCTGCATGTGGTGGTGCCTGATCTGCGCGGCTATGAGCGTTTTCTCACGGGGACCTTGCTCAAGTTGCCTGGGGTGAGTGATATCCGGAGCAACTTCGCCATACAGACGGTCAAGGCCCAGAGCCCGTTGCCACTGGGTCATTTACCGGATTGAGTGGTGGCGTGGGTGCTCTGTCCATGGGGGCTTGGATAGCGGTTGTATACAAGTCCTGCAGCCACCGTCGCCCCCTGTGGGACCGAGCCTGCTCGGGAAGAGGCCGGTACATCCGGCATGTGCATCGCCTGACACGCCGCCTTCGCGAGCAAGCTCGCTCCCACAGTTTGGATTGCTGGCGGACGCAGATTATGTATCCAGCGCAAATCCCCTGTGGGACCGAGCCTGCTCGGGATGGGGCCCGTACATTCGGCATGTGTATCGCCTGACACGCCGCCATCGCGAGCAGCGGAGCGCCGCCCGCGCTGCGCCTATAGTTTTTCGGGAACATCCGGATTCAGTGACCGCCCCCGATTCCTGTGGGAGCTGGCTTGCCAGCGATGGCGGAGTATCAGGCACTGCAGATGTTGAATGTGCCGACCCCATCGCTAGCAGGCTAGCTCCCACAGGGTTTTGTGTTGAATGCAAACCTTGTGATCGGACACACAACCTGTAGGAGCCCGCCTGCTGGCGATAGCAGTGTCTCAGTCAGCACGATGCTGGATGTGCCGACTACCGCGCATCGACGCGGATAGATAAACCAACGCAACCACCTAGGCTTACAGTGCGAACATCGCGATTCACCAAGAACTGCCAGCACCAAGGTCGGGAGATTCCCATGCTCAAGTACGCGTATCTGAGTCCGCTCGCTTTACTGGCCGTCGCCATCTGCCTGGGCGGATCGTCCTGCCACGGCCCCAATGACCAGGACAACTCACTGAACAACCCAGCGCTCAACGGCGGCCCCAATCGGACCGGGGCCGGGATGGTGCCGCGCACTCAAATCCAGCCGAGAATGAACAGAACCCAATGACTTGCTTCACCAGCAAAGCCCTTGAATTCTGTATGCTGCCACCCGGAAATCTCGGCATTCATGGAGCGTTGCGACAATGGCACGGATTGGCTTGGTATTGACCCCCGGTTTTGCGGACTGGGAATACGCATTCATCGCAGGAACCGCATCGCCGTTCTACGGAATAGAGGTGAAGTTTTTCACCCCTGAACCCGGGCAACTGTGCTCGCAGGGTGGCTTGAACGTCGTGGTGCAAAGCAGCCTGCAGGACTGTCTGGATTGGCAGCCGGAGGTGGTCGTGGTGGTTGGTGGATTCGCCTGGGAAGGCCCGGCAGCACCGGATCTTCGAGACTTTCTGCAGGCCAGTCGAGCCAGTGGCGCGACCCTTGCCGGCATCTGCGGCGGGACCCTGGCACTGGCGCGAGCCGGGCTGCTCGACACCGTTGCCCATACCTCGAACAGCGCCGAGTTCCTGCAACAGAACGCCAAGGATTATGCAGGGCACGGGCTTTATCAAAGCAGCCCGGTAGCGGTGTCTGCGCAGCGCATCATCACGGCGCCAGGTACTGCACCGGTCAGCTTCACCTGCGCGGTGTTCGAAGCCGCCGGGCTGGCTGCCGAGAGCGTTTCACAGTTCAGGTCGATGTTGGCGGCGGAGCATGGGTGATGGCGCCAACCCCTTTGGGACCTGACTCAATCTTCCTGTCGGCTGGACAACCACTGAAGGCAACCTATGCCCGCGACTATCCGCATCGCCGTACCGGCAGACGCTCCCCTCCTGCCCGCCATTGAAACCTCCGCGGCCCAGGCATTTCGCATGATTGGTGAATTGAGGTGGCTGGCTGATTCGCCGCCGATGCCCGTCGAACGTCACCGCCAACTCATTGCACTATCGACCTGCTGGGTTGCGGTGGATGACGAAAATCGGCCGCAGGGTTTTCTCAGTGCCGAACGCCACGGCCATGATCTGCACATTCATGAATTGTCAGTGATGCAAGCGATGCAAGGACAAGGAACCGGGCGCCTGCTGATTGAAGCGGCGAAGGATTATGCGCGCTCCAGTCGATTGGCTTCGGTGACGCTCACCACATTCAAAAACGTGCCCTGGAATGCGCCCTTCTATGCCCGCGCAGGTTTCCAGATCAAAGCCACCGCAGATCTGGATCAGCGGTTGGCGGCGATAGTGAACGAGGAGTACCAGCATGGATTTGCCGCGGGCAGCCGGTGCGCCATGGCATGGGTGGTGGATTGATGGCTGGCCGGTGATCTGCGCCGATCACCGGCCCCGTAGGAGCGAGCTTGCTCGCGAAGAACCAGAGATCGCCGCGTGCTTTCAGGTAGCGCGCGTTATCGTTGACGTTTTTCGCTGGCAAGCCAGCTCCTACGGGGTATGTGATCGAATAGAAGATTTGCGTTCACCTCGGCGCAAACACCACACCCACCTCCCCCGCATACTTCATCCACTCTCCCTTGAGCCGCTCCACCGTGTCCGGCTGCGCGGCCGCCAGATCCGTGGTCTCGCCACGATCGTGCTGTAGATCAAACAGCTGCCACTGCAGCGGCTGGGCGTTATCGCCAAACCCTGCCTGCGGGCGCATGCCCAACAGTTTCAGATTGCCTTCGCGGTAATAGGCATTACCGAACAACTCCCCGGCCAGACGCCCGTCGCCGTGCGGGCTGCCTTTGCCAGCCAGCAGCGGCAACATGGATTTGCCGGTGATCGGATGTTTGCCCGCGACCTGTGGCTGGGCAATCCCGGCCACCTCAAGGAAGGTCGGCGCCAGGTCATCGACCCGTGCGATGCCACGTTCAATCCCTTGCCGACTCATAGCCTTGGGCAGTTGGACAATCGCCGGCACGCTGATGCCGCCTTCGGCGGTGGTGCCTTTGAACAGGTGGAACGGCGCGGCGCTGACTTCGGCCCAGCGCAGGCCGTAGTCGATTTGCGAGCCCTTTTTGCCGAGATTGGCCAGGCTGTTGTCGGTGTGCGCACCAATCGGATAGAACTGGCTGTGATTCTCGCCTGCCGCGCCGTTGTCCGACATGAACACGATCAGCGTGTTGTCGTACTGCCCGCTCTGACGCAGGTAGTCGATCAGGCGACCGATGTTGTGGTCGAGGTTGTCGACCATGGCTGCGTAGATTTCCATTTTCCGCGCTTCGACCTTCTGCTGTTCCGGGCTCAGTTGATCCCAGCCCGGCAGTTTCGGATTGACCGGCAAAGGCTTGGCGGGCTGGGCATCACTGGCTAGGACGCCGAGGTTTTTCATCCGCTCGATGCGCGCCAGGCGCACGCTGTCATAGCCCTGGTCGAAGCGGCCCTGGTACTTGTCGAGGTACTCCTTGGGCGCCTGCAACGGCCAGTGTGGCGCGGTGAACGCGGCGTAGGCGAAGAAGGGTTTGCCGTCCCTTTTGCTGTTCTGCAGATAGCTGATCAGCTTGTCGGTGTAGAAGTCCGAGGAATAGAAATTTTCCGGCAACTCCACGGCTTGGCCGTTTTCCCGGTAGTGCACCTGTTCGATTTTTGTCGGGTCGACAGTCGCCGGTTTGAAGTGCGGCGCACCGCCTTCCAGCAAGGTGAAAGACTGTTGGAAACCCCGTTTATCCGGCCCCTGATCGGCTTCCAGCCCCAGGTGCCATTTGCCGACCATCGACGTGCTGTACCCGCCCTGTTGCAGCAACTCGGCAATCGAGTAGGCCTGCGGGTTCAGATAACCCTCGTATCCCGGTTTACCTTTCTGAAAAGGCTGCAGAGCTTCGGCCATGGTGCCAAGGCCGACCAGGTGGTTGTCGGTGCCGGACATCAGCATCGAGCGGGTAATCGAACAGGTCGGCGCGGCGTACATATGGGTGAATTGCAGCCCGTCCTTCGCCAGTTTATCCAGGGTCGGGGTGTTGATATCGCCGCCGTAGCTGCCGAGGTCGGAGTAGCCCAAATCATCGGCGACGATCAGCAGGATGTTCGGCGGTGCCGCGGCCGCCAGGGCCAGGCTGCTGGTCAGCGCCAGCGCGGCAGTCAGCAAGGTGTGAGGCAGAAGCAAACGAGCCATGGGTTCTCTCTTCTTATGCTTTTAATCAAAGGCTGATGCGCGCCCTACTCTTCAAAAATCGCCACCGCCCGGACGAACCCGGCCGACGCGTGCTTGATCTTGTAGGGGAAGCACGACACCTGGAAACCATTGGCTGGCAGGGCCTCGAGGTTGGCCAGTTTTTCCATCTGCCCATAACCGATATCGCGCCCGGCCTTGTGCCCTTCCCAGATGATCGAGGCGTCACCGTTGGCAGCGAAGCGCTCGCGGGTGTACTTGAACGGCGCGTCCCAGCTCCAGGCATCGGTGCCGACTACTCGCACTCCACGTTCGAGCAGGTACATCGTCGCTTCACGACCAATGCCCACCCCAGCGTCGAGGTAGCCCGGCTGGCCGAACAGCGCGCCGGCGCGGGTGTTGACCAGCACGATGTCCAGCGGCTGCAACTCGTGGCCGATGCGTGCCAGCTCGGCTTCGACTTCAGCGGCCGTGACCACATGCCCGTCCTGCATATGGCGGAAGTCCAGCTTCACCCCCGGTTGCAGGCACCAGTCCAACGGCAACTCGTCGATGCCGAAGGCCGGCTCGCCACCGTCGGTGGTCGAGGCGTAATGCCAGGGCGCGTCCATGTGCGTACCGCTGTGGGTGGTGATCTGCAGGCGCTCGGCGGCCCAGGATTCGTTACCGGGCATCTGCTCCAGTTGCAGCCCCGGAAACATCGCGGCCATTTCCGGCCAGCCCTGCTGATGGTCCATGTAGTCGATCTTCGGCAACAGCGGCGGCGGATCGGTGTAGGGGTTGTTGTCGAGGGTCACCGACAGGTCGACGAGGCGGCGTTTACGCGTGTTTGGCAGTGACATCGAGGGTCTCTCCGGTCAGCGGCAAGTGTTTGGGGGCCGCGGGATTAAGGGCATTGCGCAGCAGCGCGGCGGCGTTGCGGTCGTGCTGGAAGCCGGCGGCGCGGGCGTGCGGGGTTTTCAAAGCGGGCATCTGGCCGAACAAGGCTTCAAGCCCGGCGTCGGCGGCAAAACTGATCAGCGCGCGGCGTTCCTCACCGTAGCGTTCGGCCAAAGCGTCGATGACCTGGGCGATGGACAGTTGCAACACCGGCAACTGCCACACCCGCTGTGGGCCCCACGCCGCGCCGTCCAGCTCGGCGGCGTGGATCAGGTTGTTCACGCAGCAGCGCGCCGACATCCACCAGGCGGTGGCTTCGGACGACACCGGGCAGCAAAAAGTCTCACCCTCGGCAAAGGCCCACATCAGGTCGCTCATGAACGCCGAGCGCAGGCCATTGGGTTCCCGGGGCCGGGCGACGATGCCCGGCAGGCGCAACGCTCGGCCGTCGACCTCGCCGCGCCGGGCCAGGTCATTGATCGCGCATTCGACCATGGCCTTGTGCGCGCCATAGGACAGTTCCGGACGCAGTTCGGCGTTTTCGCTCATCCGCGCCGGCAACTGCCCGCCATACACCGCGACGCTGCTGGCGTACACCAGCACCGGCGGCCGGCGCTTGTTGCGCAGCTGGTTGAGCAGTTCGAGGCTGGCCAACAGATTGACCTGATAACCGAGGTCGTACTGCTCTTCCGCCGCGCCACCGGGGATGCTCACCAGATGGAATACAACGTCTATGCCGTCGGCCAGCACCCGGCGCATCAACGCCGGATCGGTGACGCTGCCGAAATGCCGACGCACCCGGGGGTCATCCGGCAGACCGTGGAGGTCGCGATCCAGCACCAGCAAGGCGTCAATCGGCTGTCCACGCAGGCTGCCGCGCGCCAACAGGCAGCGCACCAGCTCGCGACCGACAAAACCATTGGCGCCGGTGATCAACACTCGCATAAGCGACTCCTTAGCCCCGGGCCTGGACGACGCATTGATCGATGGCGCCGAACAACGACTGGCCGTCGCTGCCCAACACGTCCATATGTACCCGGTCACCGAAGCGCATGAAGCCGGTGCGCGGGCTGCCGTGCTCGATCATCTCGATCGCCCGGCGCTCGGCAATGCACGCCGAGCCAGCGCTGCGCTCGGCATTCGACACCGTGCCGGAGCCGATCAAGCTGCCCGCACCGAGGCGCCGGGTCAGCGCCGCGTGGGCGATCAACTGGCCGAAATCGAAGTTCATCTGCCCGCCGTGGGGATGGCCGAACCACTCACCGTTCCAGTGCACCTGCAACGGCAGGTGCACCCGGCCGCCGCGCCAGGCGTCGCCCAGTTCGTCCGGGGTGATCGCCAGCGGGGCGAAACTGGAGGACGGCTTGGCCTGGAGGAAGCCGAAACCGGTGCGCATTTCCCGGGGGGCCAGGGCGCGCAGGCTGACGTCGTTGATTTGCAGGATCAGCTTGATGTGCTGCAGCGCGGTTGGCGCATCGCAGCCCAGCGGCACGTCATCCACCAGCACCACGAACTCTCCTTCGAAATCGATGCCCTGGCTTTCGCTCGGCAGCGCGATTTCGTCACGCCCACCGATGAAATCGTCACCGGCGCCCTGGTACATCAGCGGCGTATTTTCCGCGCCATCGATGGGATCGAGGTTGAAGGCTTTTTGCATCAGTGCGCCGTGGCTGAGGAAGGCCGAGCCGTCGCACCACTGGTAGGCGCGGGGCAACGGGGCCATGGCCTGATGTGGATCGAAGGCGAAGGCCTGTGCCGCCGCGCCCTCGTTCAACTGGCGGGACAAGTCCTGCAGGCGCGGCTCGCAGTCGCTCCAGTGTTCGATGGCGTGTTGCAGGGTCGGCGCGACGCTGCTGGCGTCCACAGCCCAGGCGTGATCCCGGGAAACCAGCACCAGACGTCCATCACGGGTGGCATTTTTCAAAGTCGCGAGTTTCATGCCGAGGCTCCCAGGCGGTCGTGCAATTCGGCGGCGTAACGGCCGTCGAGCAGGATGAACACCATGCGCGCCATGGCGTCGGTGCGGTTGCTCCAGGCGTGGTTGGTGCCGCGCTGCACCACCACGTCACCGCGCTTGAGGTGCACCTCTTCCTCGTCGAGCACCAGCCACACTTCACCCTCGGTGACGATGCCGTAGTCGAGGGTCTCGGTGCGGTGCATCAATTTGTGCCGCGAATTGGCCTGGCCGGTGCCGGCGTGGGACTGGCCGATTTCGGCGAACACGGCGGCGGCCTCCTCGGCGCTGACCTGGTTCTGCACGCTGTCCGGCGGAATATCCACCACGCGGATAACGCTGCCCTGGGGCCCGGGGCTCAGTTGCAGCGGTTTGCTGGTGGGGTCGCTGGCGTTGTCCAGGGTTGCGGGGCTGGCGCTGCTGTTCCACAGCTCATGAAACACCGTGCCGGGCACCGCCGACAGCGGGAATACGTTGGGCGTCGGGCCGTTGCTGGCGACGATGGCCAGGCCCTGCTGATCGTGACCGGTGACCACGCGTTTGAATTCGGGAAGCGCTTGCATGGAAGATCCTCGTTCAATGTCCGTTGCCGATGGTCGAACCACCGACATCAATGTTCGTGCGCGGCGACAGGCCCGCGAGTCGTGGCAGCGCCAGGCAGAGCAGCGCCACCAGCAGTTGCAGCCCGCCAACAATGGCCAAGGCAAAAGGCAACGCCGTGGCCTCGCCATGAGTGATGCCGAGCACCACCAGCGGGCTGATGAATTCGCCGGCGAAGATCGCCGCGGTGAAACAACCGGCTGCGCGGCCGCGCTGGTGGAAGGTCACCTGGGCCATGATCCAAGTGATCAGCGTCGGCAACATCAGGCCGATGCCCAGGCCATTGATGGTCACGGCAACCACCACCTGCACATGGCTGTGGGCGTTGGCCATCAGCAAGCCGCCGAGGCTCGCCAGCACATAGGCGATCAGCAGCAAGTGCTGGCCGCGCAGACCGCTGAGCAGGCGGAAACTCAGGGCACCGATCAGCACCCCCAGCTGGTTGGCGCCCATGGTCATGCCGATCTGCTCCGGGGCATCGACGTGCAGCAGGTTGAGCAGGTAACCGGCCTGCACCGGAACGATGAACAGGCTCAAGCCCGCCAGCAGCGACAGCCCGTACAAGGGTGCAAGTGCGCGCCATGGAAACACTTGAGCGACCGGCAAGGCTTGCGCTGGCTGCACCCGAGCCTGCGGCTCCCACAGCAGCCAGGCCATCAGCGGCAGGAACACCAGGCCGACGGCGTACAGGGCGAACGGCGTGCGCCAGTCGTTTTGCCCGAGGAAACCGCCGAGGGCGATAAACACCGCCGCCGACAGCGAGGTGGCGACCATTTGCAGGGCAAACAACCGTTCACGGCGGGCGCCGCTGTAGTAGTCGCCCATAAGCGTCGTACAGCAGGTCATGATCCCCGCCTCGGCCAGGCCGATGCCGGCGCGGCTGAGGACAATCGCCGGCAGCGACTCGAGCCACAACGGCAGCACGCCGCAGAGCACGTACAGCAACATGCTCGCCAGCAGCAGCGGCTTGCGCCCGAGGCGGTCGGCGATCATCCCGGCGAATGGCGCCAGCAGGGCAATCACCAGGGCCGGCAAGGTCAGCACCACCGGCACCAGCACCGCACTGCCCGGGACCTCGGCAAAATGCGCCTGCATCCTCGGCAACACCGGGGCCAGCAACACCGCGCCCAGCACCGGCAGGCAACTGCCCAACAGCAACAGCAGCGACTGCGGCCAGCCGGCCTGGCGGCGCGGATTGTGTTCAACGGCATTAGCGAGCATGGCACGGCTCCGAGATACGCGAGTGATGGACGGGGGTGACGGGTGCTGCTTCAGAAACGCTGGCGTTGTCCACCGTGACGCTTGCCTCGCGGCGCACCGGCAGCAGGAAGTACGCCAGCGCCGGCAGCAACAGCAGCGCGCCGACCATGTTCCAGACGAACATGAACGCCAGCAGCACGCCCATGTCGGCCTGGAACTTGATGGGTGAGAAGATCCAGGTGGCAACGCCGATTGCCAGGGTGATACCGGTCAGCATCACCACCTTGCCGGTGGACACCAGTGCCCGGTAATAGGCCTCGGACAGGCTCGCGCCCTGACGCAGATGGCTGAGCAGGATGCTCATCACGTACAGCGCATAGTCGACGCCGATGCCCACACCCAGGGCGATCACCGGCAGCGTGGCAACCTTGACCCCGATGTTCAGCCAGACCATCAGCGCTTCGCAGAGGATCGAGGTGAGCATCAGCGGAATCACCGCACACAGGGTCGCGCGCCAGGAGCGGAAGGTGATCAGGCACAGCACGATCACCGCGCCGTAGACCCACACCAGCATCTCGCGGTTGGCCTGCTTGACCACGATATTGGTCGCGGCTTCGATCCCGGCATTACCGGCGGCGAGCAGGAACTGCACCTCATCGGTGTTGTTCGCCGCGGCGAATTTTTCCACGTGCTCCACCAGCCGGGTCAGGGTTTCGGCCTTGTGGTCGGTGAGGTAGGCGTACTGGGTCAGCAGGCTGCAGTCTTCGTTGTACAGGCCGCGTGGCGCACTGGCGGTGATCATGTTGAGCATCGCCTGGTTGTTCTGCAGCTCGTACCACTTGGGGTTGCCTTCGCTGAGGCCGACCAGCATGCGTCGGTTGAGCAGCGCCAGGGAGTTGGTCGAATCGACGCCCGGCAAGGCCCGCAATTGCCAGTCCAGGGCATCGACCTTGGCGAGGATGTCGTAGCGCGCGCAGCTGCCGGCCGGGGTCTTGACCATCACCGCGAACAGGTCGCTGCTGGCGCCGTAGTGCCGGGTCAGGTAGGCATCGTCCTGGTTGTAGCGCGAGTCGGCGCGCAGCTCCGGGGCACCGGCGTCGAGGTCGCCGATTTTCAGTTGCAGGCTGACGATGAAACCCAGGGCCGCCAGCGCCAGGCTGATGGCGATGCACAGGCTGGCCCAGCGCCGCTGGGTGAACAGGTCGAGAAAGCGCCAGAAGGCATGGCGGACCTGGCCGCTCTGCTCAGCCTGTTCGCTCTTCAGGCTCAGCTGCGCCGCACGGGGCGAAACGCCGACATAGGAGAGCAACACCGGCAGCAGAATCAGGTTGGTGAAGATCAGCACCGCGACACCGATGCTGGCGATCACCGCCAGGTCCTGGATCACCTGGATCTTGATCAGCATCAACACCGCAAAGCCCACCGCGTCACAGAGCAGCGCGGTCAGCCCGGCAAGAAATAGCCGGCGGAAGGTAAAGCGTGCCGCCACCACCCGGTGCATGCCGCGTCCGATGTCCTGCATGATGCCGTTCATTTTCTGCGCGCCGTGGCTCATGCCGATGGCGAACACCAGGAACGGCACCAGCACCGAATACGGGTCCAGCTGGTAGTCGAGCATGGGCAACAGACCGAGCTGCCAGACCACCGCCACCAGCGAGCAGAGCACCACCAGCAGGGTGCTGCGCAGGCAGCGGGTGTACCAGTAGAGCACGGCGGTGGTGATCAGGATCGCCACGGCGAAGAACAGCAGGATCTGCTTCAGGCCGTCGATCAGGTCGCCGACTTTCTTCGCGAAACCGGTGATGCGGATGTCGATATGGGCGTTTTGATAGGTGCTACGCAGGCTCTCCAGTTGCCCGGACAACACCGCGTAATCCAGCGCCTTGCCGTCGGCGGTGGTCGCCAGCAACGGCACGTAGATGATGCTCGAGGTCTGGTCGAACGCCACCAGTTGCCCGAGTTCGTTGGAGCGCTGCACGTTGCGCTTCAAGGCTTCGAGGTTGGCGGCGCTGCCGCTGTAGTCGTCGGGGATCACCGGACCGCCATCGAGGCCGTCCTCGGTGACCGCGACCCAGCGGGTGGCCGGGGTCCACAGCGATTTCATGTAGGCGCGGTCGACGCCGGGCAACAGGTACAGCTTGTCGCTCAGGGCCTGCAGGGTCTTCAGGTACTCGGCGTCGTAGATCGAGCCCTGGCGGTTGGCGACCACGATCCGCAGCGCATTACCGAGGCCAGTGAGCTGCTTCTGATGCTCAAGGTAGTTGGCAATGTAGGGTTGCTGGGTCGGGATCATTTTCTCGAAGCTGGCGTTGAGCTCGATCCGGGTCGCTTGATAACCCAGCACCAGGGTGGTCAGCACACACACCAGCAACACCCACAGGCGGTGGTTGAACAGCGTGCGCTCGACCACCGAGCCGGAGCGTGGATCGAAATTCGCCAGGCTGGCCGTGGCGTTGTCGAAAGACTTCATGACTCACTCCGAAGCGGTGGTGACCGACGGCGGCAGGCGCGTCAGTCCAGTGAAACCAGCCAGGGTCAGGCTGCCGTCGGCGGCCTCGATCACACTGGCGACGGGCTTGCCCAAAGGCTTGCCGTAAGGCTGGAGCAAGGCGCCCGGTTGGCCGCTGGTGCGAAACAGCGCGCCGCTCTGATTGACCAGCAGCAGTTGGCCGTCAGCGCTGCGAATGGCATCGCTGAAGGACACCGGCATGTTCACCGGCACCGCCTGGAAGCTCTGGCCAAGGTCGCTGGAAGCAAAGGCATTGCCCTTGAGACCGGCCACCAGCAGCACCCCGTCATCGCGCAATTGCAGGGTGAAGAAACTCCCCGGGTACGGGCTTTGCAATTGACTGAACGAGTGTCCGCCGTCATCGGAACGGGCCAGATAGCCTTGTTCGCCAGCAAGGAACCAGTGCTCGCCTTGCTGGGCGATGGCCGACAGGTGCGCGCCCATGGGGTTGTCGATCTGGCCCATCAGCGAATGCCAGCTGTTGCCGCCATCCTCGGTACGGAAAGCCAGGCCGTAGGCGCCGACGATCAGGCCGTGTTGGGCGTCAATGAATTGCAGGGCGAGAAACGGCTTGTCAGCGCCTTCGGCCACCAGCCGTTCGGCGGTTTGTACCCGTGCACTGGCAGCGTCCTGATCGTTGGCCTTGGGCAGTTCCTCGGTGGCGGCCGCCAGTTCGAGTTGCGCGGCGCGCACGCCGTCCAACTGCACCACCCAGTGCTCACCGCCATCGCGGCTGGCGAGCACTACACCGCCATGCCCCACCGCCCAACCCTTATCGGCGTCGACAAACTGCACCGCCGTCAGGCTGACCGACACCGGCACCGCCGCCTGACGCCAACTCAGGCCATTGTCATCGGACAGCAGGACGATACCCCGCTCCCCCACCACCACCAGCCGCGCGCCGGCCCGAGCCAGGTCCAGCAGCACCGCGGAAGTCGCTTGCGGTGCCTGCATCGCCGGGGTGGCGAGCGCATCGCCCACGGCCGCGGCCTGCGCCAGGCTGATTGGCAACACCAGCGGCAACGCCAGACGCGCAAGCAGCCGTCCCACCCGCTGACAAATTCTGTTCATACCCACCTCGAAAAACCGATTGAAAGCGGATCGCGCCGTACCGGCCGCGATCCGCCCGGACACTCATCGAACCCCGGCACCCGCCATCGCCGCTGGCGAGAACTCGGAGGCGCGGTAGCGATCGACCAGGCCGTACTGCTCGGGCAGGCCGGTGTAGACGTTCTGGATAAACCAGGCGCCGGAGGTCAGGTCGTAGAAGCCCGAGGACAGCTGCGCCTGGGCTGGCAGGTCAGGCAGTACCGCCGGCAGCGACCACAGGGTCTTCGCCAGTTGGCCGTTGGCGTCCCAGCGGTCGCCGAGCATGGCTTGCCAGGTGTCTTCGTCGAGGTAGTAGCGGCCCTTCGGCAACTGGTGACGCTTGCCCGGCGCGAGGTCGGCCTCAACCACCCAAACGCGGTGCAGTTCCCAGCGCACGTAATCCGGATTCAGGTGGTGGGCGAGGAACAGGTCTTCCGGTTTCGCCGCCGCCTGCACCTTGTTGGTGTTGTACGGGATGTACATCTCCTGCTTGCCCACCAGCTTCCAGTTGAAGCGGTCCATGCGGCCCTGGAACACGCTCAGTTCGTCGAACGACATGACCCCGGCGGTCGCCGGCGTCGGTGTGTCGCAGCAAGCATTCGGCAGCTTGCGCACGCGGCGTTGCCCGGTCAGGTAGACGTGGGCCTGGGACAGGTCGCCATTGAGGTTGGTGCGCCCCATGATCTGCTCGCCGGCACGCAACGGCGGGCCGACGTTGAGCAGGCGGAACAGCCAGTAGTCACCGGCGAACGACTCCGGCGTACCGTCCTGGTAGTAGTAGGGCATTTCCTGGATGGCCTGGCCGTCGGTGGTCATCACCTGCTTGCCATCGGCGGTCATCAGGTAGTGACGGAAGTGCATCGAAATCGAGGTGCCGCGCCAGTTGAGCAGGTGGTTCCACATGGCTTCGGCGCCGTTCTGCGGGATCGGGAACGGGATGCCGCCATAGGCGCCTTCGGGCACCGGCCCGGCGCTGCTTTCCACCAGCTTGGCGCGGGTCGCGTTTTTCAGGGTGTTGTCATACACCCACTGCGGCGCGGCAGCGGTGCGGCGGGTCTGGTAGACGTCGATGCGGTAGGTGTCAGGGAAGCGCTTGAACATTTCCAGGGTGCCGGCGCTGAGCTTGCCAGCGTATTGCGCGAGGTTTTTCGAGGTAATGCTGAACAGCGGCTTGTCGGCGGCGAACGGGTCGGAACGCTTGCCGCCCTCTTTGAAAGACGGATCGACCTTGGTGTAGCCGCCGTCCCAGGCCGGGATCGAGCCATCGGCATTGCCGGCGCGCTCGGCGCCGAAGGGGGTCAGGTTCTTCGACAGTTTGGCCGCATCTTCAGCCGTTGCCGCCAGGGTCATCTGGCTGCACAGGGTCAGGCTGCCGAGCAAGGCAAAGCACAGGGTCCTGAGCTTGAACGCCCCGGATTTATTGTTATGGGTCATGCGCAAGTCCTCTTAAAACGTGGTCTTGATGGAGAAGGCCAGGTAGTCCCGGTCTTTCAGCGCTTGCTTGAAATTGAACTGGCTGGCGGCGTTGAGGTTGGTGTCCTCGGGGCCGTAGTAGTGGGTGTACGTGAGGCCGGCGGTGACCCGGTCGAGGTAGGTGGCGGTGATGCCGATGTTCATGTCGCCGCCCTTGTCCGCCCCGAAGGTGCTGACCACCGCCGACTTGCCCAGGGGGAAGTAGCTGAGGCCGACCGGCAGACTGATGTCGACGCCGGAGAAAAACTGCCGGTAGGTCGGGGTGTAGACCACCTTGAAACCGAGGCCGTCATCGGTGGCGCCGGGGTCCAGCGCCTCACGGTTCTTGGTGACACTGAGCAGGCGGTTCCAGGCGATTTCGCCGACCAGGCCGGACTCCCTGGCAATGAAGTTGGGGCCGAACGACGCCAGCACGTTGAGGTTGACGTGGGCGGTGCGGCCAACGGCGTACAGCGGGTGATCGTCGTTGTCGGCTTCGACCCCGGGCAGCACGGTCTGGCCGTTGGACACCAGCGGCATGTTCCAGCGCATCGAGGCTTCACCGGCGAAGCTGTACTCCTCGACAGTGGTGGAAAAGCTGGCGCCGAAGGCGCGGATGTCTTCTGGATAGACCCAGTAGTACTCGCCGATCTGCCCGGTGCTGAAGTTCGGCGCGCCGGTGGAAGGTCGCAGGTACAGCTTCGGCGTCTTGTCGTGGTACTGGATCGCGTACAGGCCGTACTCCACCGTCTCGGCGTTGTACTTCAGTTGCAGGCCGCCCTGCCCCGAGCTGCGCGCTTCCTTGTCGTTGCCGTGGAAGAACGCCGCCGGACTGGCCGGATTGCCACCGAGGAACGCCGGGAATGGCGCGCCGACGATCAGCCGTTCGTTGCCTTCGCCAATGGTGTCACTGGTGGAGAAGTAACTGCCGGCGCCCGGCAGGCGGGTCTCTTCCCATTCGAGCTGGTAGTAGGCGCCGAGCGACACGTCGTCGGTGAGCTGGAAGGTGCCCGAGAGTTGATTGACCGGGCGGGTGATTTCCTTGAACTGGGTGTTGGGCACCGACTGTGCCTTGACCACGTCCACCGGGCCCATGCCACCGGCAATGCCGTTGGCACCGAAGAACAGGCTTTCACCCCACACCAGGCCGTGGCGACCGGCGCGGAACGAGGTGGCGTGCTCGGCCAGCTCGCCGTTCCAGTAGACGAAGGCATCCAGCAATTCGCCGTCGCCGCCGTGCAGGTGACGGGTGTCGTCGGTGAACTGGTCGTAACCCACCGACCGGGCGTTGGCCCGCGCCGGGTTGTCGTTATCGTTGTCGTCCTGGTAGGCGGTGTCGTACCAGGCGGCGCCACTGAGGCGCGCGCCGACGTTTTTGAACGACATGTCCAGCTCGGAGAGGATGTCGGTACGGTTGGAGATCAGGCCCTTCTCGAAAGCCCGATCGCCGTCATCCTGGTTCAGCGCCACCTGGCCTTCAGTCAGTTTGTGGCTGGGATTCTGGGTGCGCCAGGCCGCGCTGTACTTCAGGGTGTTATCCCAGCGCAGCTTGAAATCCGGGTTGCCGGTGTCGACCTGGAAGGCCTGGGCCGCCTGGCTGCACAGCACCAGGGCAGCGGCCAGACTGAAAGCAAAGGGTGCAGACGTGCAGACCGGGCGGCGCGCAAGCGTCGCAGTCGGGGAACTAACCATCGCGTTAACCTCTTGTTTTTATAGTGGTAACTGCTGTGGGTGAAGGGCTGCGCCGAATCAGATCGGCTCCGCCGTCCGGGCGAGCATCTGCTTGACCAGGCCGATGCGGTCGAACTCGCGGTCGTGTTGCATTTCCTTGTCGCCGGCGAGGATCGAGCTTTCGCTGATGTACTTGCAGCGTTCGAAACGCCGCGCCATGAAGCGCTGCAGCTGTTGCTCGACGTCGCCGCCGGCGGTCAGTTCTTCGCTGAGGACGATGGCGTCTTCGATGGCCATGCCGGCGCCCTGGCCGAGGTGGGGGGTGGTGGCGTGGGCGGCGTCGCCGATCAGCAGCACGCGCCCGCGGTACCAGGGCTCGTTGACGAACACCACTTCCATCGGTTTGTAGACCACCTGGCTGCTGTCGCTGATTTGTTCGCGCAATTCGCCGATCACACCGGTGAAGCCTTGCAGGCGCTGGCGCATCTGCTCGGCCAGGGTGGTTGGGTCCATCCACGGGTTGGACGGTTCGTGGGAGGTGAGGAACAGGTACATCAAGTCACCGGCCAGGGGCACCAGGCCGGCGTTGCCTTCGGCGCTCTGGTAGTTGGCCAGGTGATCGATCTGCGGCGCGCGCGGGAAGTTGTAGCGCCACACCGACTGGCCGGTGAAGCGCGGCGTGTAGGTGTCGCCGAAGATCAGGCCGCGAACTTTCGAGAACAGGCCGTCTGCGCCGACCACCAGGTCGTACTCGCCGCGACTGCCATCAGTGAACAGCACGTCAACGCTATCGCCGGTGTCGTCGAGGCTTTCGACACTGAGGCCCAGGCGCACCTGGGCACCGAGTTGCAGGGTGGTTTCGCAGAGCACGTTGTGCAGTGCCAGGCGTGAAATGCCGACGTTGGCCGGGTACTCCGGGCCTGCCAGGCGCTGCCCCGGAATGCGCGCCAGTTGTTGGCCGGCCGGGCCGTAGATGGCGACGTCTTCGAAGGCGTAGGCGGCGTCGAGATAGCCGTCGAGCACGCCGAGCTTGGCCATCTCGCGGACCACGTTGCTCTGCTGGATGATGCCGACGCCGTACACCGTCCACTGCGACTTGAGCTCGACCAGATCGACCTCAATGCCCTTGCGTCGCAGGGCGATGGCCGCGCACAGGCCGCCAATGCCACCGCCGACAATCAGAACTTTGCTCACTGCATTCATGGTGTTCTCACTTGTTATTCTTGTGGTTCGCTGCAGCGTCGGGCACTGCGTCGTTGGGTCCAGCTTCCCGGCAAAGCAGGGATTTGACTAATCGCGAGTAGGGATGTGATGTATCTGCAAACGCGATACCTCGAACGGCGGTGGATTTGTCTCCCTGACCGGCATCTGCAGCACCAGCCAGCCCTCCTCCACCCGCCATGGCAATGCCTCGAGGTGTTGCCCGAGACAAGGGCCGTAGACGCATTCCCCAGTCCCTAGCAGAAACTGCGCACCGTGGGCGTAACAGACGATCAACTGGCCGTCGGCGGACAGAAAACGGTCCTTGCGATACTCCAGGCGCACGTCCAGATGGGGGCAGCTGTTGCGATAAATCCTTGGCTGCCCTTGATGGATCAAGGCAAAGACACTGTCCCTGCCGCGCTGCAACGGATCGAACCCGCGGGCCTGGCCGTCTTGCAGATCGTCCAGGGGGCACAGGGGGAAATCGGCCTGGCTCATCATTACCTCCCCACACATGCCCTGTAGGAGCTGGCTTGCCAGCGAAAAACCCGAGGGCGCCGCGTACATCCGGATGAACGCGTCATCGTTGACCACCTTCGCCAGCAAGCTGGCTCCTACAGGGGGTGGTGGCTGGTCGCAAAATCCGTAATCACACCCCCTTCGGCGGCGGCCCACCCGGTGCCCATTTGGCTTTCGAATTGAACAGGAACAGCTGCGAGTTATCCGCCGACAGCGGTGCGCGGCGGGCTTCCCAGGCGTCGTCATGCTTGTCCATGTCGGCGTCGTATTCGATGTGGCAACCCAGCGGGCTGTTGAAGTACCAGAACCAGTTGGAGCCAAACAGGTGACGGCCCGGGCCCCAGAAACTGGTCCAGCCTTTCTGCTCGAAACGGGTGCCGGCCAGCAGCACTTCGGTGCCGCTGCCCATGTGGAAGGTGAAGTGTTCGCAGCCTTTCATGTGCGGCGGGGTCTGAATCATGAACAGGCAATGGTGATCGTCCGAGCCTGCCGGGCGCATGAACGGGCCGGCGCCGACAAAGGTGTCGGTGGTGCGAAAACCCAGGCGCTCGGCGTAGAAGGCTTCGGCCTTGGCCGCGTCGGGCACGAAGTACACCACGTGGGACAAGGTGCGCGGCAGCGCCTGCATGTCGAGGGTGATCCCCGGCTGGTTCAGCGGCCGTTGCGGCGCGTGGCCGGCGGCGTTGCTCAGGTCGTCCGGGGCGCTATAAGGCCGGCGCACGGTGACCTGGAAGGCAATGGCAAAACCCATGTCGTCGACACTGTGCAGCACGCCGTTGTCGCGAGTGACCTGGCGATCGCGGGCCAGTTCGTCTTCGATCGCGTCAAGATCAGCCGCGCTGGCAACCCCGTAGACCGTCTCGCGAATCGATGGGCCCGGGCCGATGGCCGCCGGCAGGGTCGGATCATCCGCCCGACGAATGATCACGGCCGTTCCGTCCAGTGCTTCAAAACGCCCACCGTTGCTGTCGACGTCGACCGGCGCCAGGCCGTAGTCGCTCAGGCAAGCGCTGCAGGCCTGGACGTCATCGACGCCAAAAATCAGGGCATCAAGACCAATGATGTTCATGGCTACCACTCCGTTGAAATTATTATCCGCAGACGGCGGCCGAACGCTCGAGTCGGGCGTTGGGCGGCGCATGGCATCCGCGGGTGGTGTCGGCCACAGGTCCGACTGCGGCGAAGATTGACCTGACGGCTGGCAGCTGACTAATCGCGAGTGGGGATGTGACCTATCGGCAAACGCGATACCTGCAGGCGGGGTTGACGGCACAATGAAATCACCGGAATGTATCGCGAAAATAAATACAAAAGCGGACATGCCTGATGCGTTTCAACCACCTGGACCTCAATCTGCTGGTGGCACTCGATGTCCTGCTCGAAGAGCAGAACATCACCCGTGCCGCCGAACGCCTGCACATGACTCAGTCGGCCACCAGTGGCGTGCTGGGCCGGCTGCGCAACTACTTCGAAGACGAATTGCTGGTGCAGGTGGGGCGCAAGATGCAGCCCACGCCCTATGCGCAGGAACTGGCCAAGCCGATTCGCGAAGTGCTGCTGACAATCCAGTCGTCGATCACCGCCAAGCCGGTGTTCGACCCCACCACCAGCAAGCGCCACTTCCGCCTGGTGACCTCGGATTACCTGATCAGCGTGCTGTTCGCCCAGGTGATCCAGAAGATCCATCAGGAAGCGCCCAACATCACTTTCGAAATGCTCGGCCCCGGCGACAACTCCGGCGAGCTGCTGGTGCGCGGCGAGGTGGACCTGATGATCGTGCCCGAGCGCTACATCATCGACGGCCACCCGCACCAGTTGCTGTTCGAGGAAGATCACGTGTGCGTGGTGTGGACCGGCAACACCCTGGTCGGCGACAGCCTGAGCCTGGAGCAGTACATGGACATGGGCCATGTCTCGGTCGGCTTTGGCCGCACCCGGCACCTGAGCATTGAAGAGTGGTTCATGAACCAGTACGGCTTCAACCGCCGCATCGAGGTGATCACCAATGACTTCAACACCCTGCCGCAACTGGTGGTCGGCACCCAGCGCATCGCAACCATGCACCAGCGCCTGGCGCGCCTATACGCCGAACATCTGCCGCTGCGCATCCTCAATCCGCCGGTGAAAATCCCGGTGATGCGCGAGTGCATGCTCTGGCACCGCAGTGTCGACGGCGACCCGATGCACCGCTGGCTGCGCGAGCGCATCAGCGAGTTTGTCCAGCACCTGGAGCAGGCTCCTATCGCCGCCGGTGATACCTCGCATCCCGAGTCACGATTGGTCAACTAGCCGGGGCGTCCTTAACGTGCCTTGAGAACGCCAAGGTAACCATAAGGACAACAACATCATGTTCCGCTACTTCCCAACCAATTACGTGTGGAATCTCTCCGTCGACCTGGCCATTGAAATGGGCGCGCGCATGGGCGAAATCGAAGAGATGTGCGCACCGCTGCAGGAAGCCGCCCTGCAACCCGATGCCGCGGGTACCAAGGCCTTTCGCGAAACCTGGGCGAAGATGGCCGACAAACTCTGCGGCCTGGCCGAGGAAGACGAAGGCCAGGGCCGGTTGCTGTCTGCCGGTGAAAAATACAACCGCGCCGCCACCTATTACCTCACCTGCGAGCGCTTGCAAGCCCATGGCGCGCCGGGCCGCAGCGAGCTGTACCAGCGTTTCCTGCAGACCTTCAAGCGTGGCATCGAGCTGTCGCGGGAGAACTGCGAGCGGGTTGAAATCCCTTACGAGGGCAAACACATTTCCGGCTTGCTGGTGCGCGCCGAAGGCGTGAACGGCCCGGCGCCGATCCTGGTGCAGGTCAATGGCCTGGATTCCACCAAGGAAATGAAATACCGCGTCGGCCTGCCCGCCTGGTTGGCCAAGCGCGGCGTGTCGTCGTTGATCATCGACCAGCCCGGCACCGGTGAAGCACTGCGCCTGCACAACCTGATCGCCCGCTACGACAGCGAACACTGGGCCAGCCGCGTGGTCGACTGGCTGGAAACCCGCAGCGACGTGGATGCCCAACGTATTGGTCTGGAAGGCGTGTCGCTGGGCGGCTACTACTGTCCGCGCGCGGTGGCCTTCGAACCGCGCTTTGCCTGCGGCGTGGTCTGGGGCGCCAACCATGACTGGCGCGACGTGCAGAAACGCCGCCTGGAAAAAGAAGGCAGCTTCCCGGTGCCGCACTACTGGGCGCATGTGCAATGGGTGTGGGGCGCCAAGGACATGGAGGAATTCATGGCGATCGCCGAAAACGTCCACCTCGACGGCGTGCTGGACCGGATCAAAGTGCCGTTCCTGGTCACCCACGGCGAAAAGGACTCGCAGATCCCGTTGAAATGGGCGCAGCGCACCTACGAGCAACTGGTCAACAGCCCGAAACGCGAACTGAAGATTTTCACCGAACGCGAGGGTGGCGTGCAGCATTCGAGCTTTGACAACAGCATCAATGCCGGGCAGTACATTGCGGATTGGGTGGCGGAAAATCTGGGTGGGCACACTGCCTGACCGCTAGATCGCATCCGCCGCAAAATCCCCGTAGGAGCTGGCTTGCCAGCGAAAAAAGCCCAGCCACCGCGTTCATTCAGGATGAACACGGTGGCGCTGAATGCTTCGCCAGCAAGCCGCAAGCGGGCGCCGGCTCCTACAAGTTTGTGGCTGATCACAAGCTATGTATCCACCGCAAACCCCTGTAGGAGCTGGCTTGCCAGCGAAAGCATCCGTACTGTCGATGCGAAGCTTGAGACCGCCTTCGCCGGCAAGCCCCAAGCGGGCACCGCAAGCGGGCACCGGCTCCTACAGGGTCGATCACAAGAGTTGCTGTCCCCCTACACCGCCCGCGTCCCCTGAAACGAACTGATCTGCCAGCCCGCCTCGCCCAACGTCCACACCTGCGTGGCAAAGCCATCCCCGCGAATCGACTGCTCTCCGCCGCGTTTGCGCAGGGTGTTGCACTGGCTGCCGGTCATTACCGCCAGGTGCTCGCCATAGAACCGAATCAGCAACTCACCGCGCTCGATCTCCAGGTATTCAACGGCGCTTTTCGCGTACTCCAGGTACTGCGCCTTGTCTTGCACCAACCCGGTGGTGTGCACGTACACCAGGTCATCGGCGAACAGCTCGGCGATCCGTGGATGGTCTTCTTCGATCAACGCCCGGCGGCGTTCCTGTTCAAGGCCCAGCAGCTGGTTTCTTAGCGCTTCGGTAGTCATGGCAACAGCTCTCTACGTGGATTGAGCGCGCACCATAGACGCCAGTGCCAATCGACCAAAAATCGCCGATCACGATGCCAGCCATCGTCACTCGCGATACCCGCCGCGCAGCGTCGCCAAGGCCCACGGCGCCTGACCCACAGCCAGTATCGACACCATCAATACCCAGCCATTGACGCAAGTTGCTGGTGCCCTCCCCGGTCGCGCCCTAGCCTCGCCCGGCATAACCAAAAACAACGTGAGAACGCCATGAACGCCCTGCACCTGAAATGCCAGACCCTGTTCGACGGCACGGGCCTGCACACCCGTCAGCAGCAAACCCTGGTGGTGGAAAACGGCCTGCTGAGCTACGTCGGCCCCACCGCCATGGCCCCGCAGCCACAGGCAGGAGACCGCGTGGTCGACGCCGGCGACCACTTCGTCATGCCCGGCCTGGTAGACGTGCACACCCACCTGGCGTTCGGCAACGCCCAGAGCGAGGAAGACATCGATATCTGGACCAGCGACGAATTCCGTGCGCTGCGCGGGATGTTCTTCGCCCAGCACGTATTGGCCGCCGGCGTCACCAGCATGGTCTGCCCCGGCGACAGCGGCCAACTCAGCATTGCCGTGCGCAACGCGGTCGCCGCCGGTCTGTTCGAAGGCCCGCGGATCGCCGCCAGCAGCCGGGTGATCACCAACCGCCAGAGCCTCAATGACTGGTTCCCCAGCCGGGTCGGCGCCCCGGAATATTTCACCGCGCGCCTGGTCACCAGCCGCAGCGAAGCCCTGGCGGAAATCCGCAAGCAGGCCAAGGACGGTGTGGACCTGATCAAGATCGCCATGGACGGCACACACCGCCGACCGAATGGCGAAATCATCGCCGCGTTCACCGCCGACGAAACCCGCGAGATGGTCGAGGAGGCCCATCGCCTCGGCTGCAAGGTGGCGACCCACGCCTATGGCCGCGAGGCGGTGATGTACGCCGCCCGCGCCGGGGTCGACCTGGTGTTCCACGCCTTCTATATGGACGACGCCTGCATCGAGGCCTTGCTCGAAGCCGGCAGCATCCTCGCGCCGACCATGACCTTCCCGCAGAACACCGTGGACTTCTGCCAGCCCCACGACCCGGCGATCAGCACCGGTTACGCCGGTTACTGCGCACGCACCCTGGAAGTCGGTTCGGCGGTGCTCAAGCGCGCCAAGGCTGCCGGCGTGCCCTTCGCCTGTGGCAGTGACAGTGGCTTTGCTGTGACACCCTATGGCGAATGGCACGCCCGAGAACTGGAACTGTTGGTCACCCGCCTCGGCTTCACCCCTGCCGAAGCCCTGTATGCCGCCACCGCCGTCGGCGCGCGCTGCATGCCCCGTGGCGAGACCCTCGGCTCGCTAGAAGTGGGCAAGCAGGCCGACTTCCTGCTGCTCGACGGCTCGCCACTGCAGGACATCCGCATTCTCCAGGACCGCTCGCGGCTCAAGGCGGTGTACAAGGCCGGCCAGCCGGTGCGCCTGGAACGCACCCCGTACAACCCCAAGCAAGTGTCGGACTTCAACTCGCTGAAATGGACCGACCTGTACACCCGCGACCGCGTCGCCCAACTGGGCAAGTGGTCAGTATGAGGACAAACACCATGCGCACCCTGGATTTGCCCACCGCCATCGAGATCGCCAGCAGCGCGATCCGCATCGCCCGGGACATCGGCTTCAAACCCCTGGCCGCCGTGGTGCTGGATGCTGCGGCTCATCCACTGGCGATATTGCGCGACGAGCAGGCGAGCTTCCTGCGCCCGCAAATTGCCAACGGCAAAGCCCGTGGCTGCCTGGGCATGGGCTTTGGCGGACGCGAGCTGGCCAGACGCGCCCAGGCAATGCCGGCGTTCTTCGACGCGATCAACAGCCTGACCGTCGGCGAAGTGATTCCGGTGGCCGGCGGGGTGTTGATCCGCAATGCCGAGGGGGTGATTGTCGGGGCCATCGGCATCAGCGGCGACACCTCGGACAACGACGAACGCTGCGCCGTGGCCGCCATCGAGTTGGCCGGGCTGGTGGCCGATACCGGCGATCAGTCGCCCGGCTGATCGAGCAACGCGGCCTGCTCCAGCAACAGGCCGCGAAACCACGTCAACGCCGGATCGCGTTCCTGATACGGATGCCATTGCAGCACCTGCACGGCCTGCGGAAACGCCAGCGGTGCGGGGTGAATCCGCAGCCCATAGCGCCGGGCAAAACCCTCGGCCTGGCGGCGGAACAAGGTGGCGATGCGCGCCGTACCGACGACGAATTCCGGCATCAGCACAAAGCTTTCCAGCGCCACCGCCACCCGTCTCTCTATACCCAGCTCGTTCAGGTGCAGGGCGTCCATCGCCAGGTTACGGCCGTCAGCGAACTCGCGCACCACATGCTCGGCGGCGCAAAAGTCGGCCAGGCTCAAGCCCTCGGCATACTGCCGCGCCTGTGCGCAGACCAGGCAGCACAACGTATCGCTGAGCAGCGGCACCTGGGGATAGGCCGGGTTCAAGCGACGTTGGGGCACGATCACGCAATCGCTGCGCCGATAGTCGAGGGCTTCGCTGACCACATCACCGTCACGCGGCACCGGCAGATCGCGCAGGCTCAGCCGTACCCCCGGTGCGACCCGTGCGAGCTCGCGACTGACCGCCGGCAACAGCACCCCGGCCACGTAGTCGGAGGCCACCAGGGTGAATTGCCGGTTGCAACTGGCCGGGTCGAAGTCCAGCGGCGCATCGACAATTTCCCGGGTCAGCGCCAGGGCTTGCTGGACCTTGGGCGCCAGTACCAGGCCCAGGGCTGTCGGCTCCAGACGGCGCCCCACCTGCACCAGCAGCGGGTCATTGAAATGCTCGCGCAACCGCCCCAGCGCCGAACTGGTCGCCGACTGGCCCAGGCACAAGCGCTCGGCCGCCCGGCTGACGCTGCATTCGGTCAACAAGGCATCCAGGGCCACCAGCAGGTTCAGGTCGAGACGTCGATAACGCATGCTGCGGCGGGCCTTTTAGTTGGAGGCCCAAGGGTGACGTGGGGTTAAGGGGGCCGACCAATCGTGTGTCGGGATGGGTGGTATTGGGGATTGTGATACCTGTGAGTCAGCTGTGCCTGCCCGCGATCCCATCTGCACATGTACCACCCATTTGTCAGACACACCGCAATCGCTAGCAGGCTAGCTCCTACAGGATGCACCGCAGGATGTGTGATCGACACAAAACCTGTGGGAGCTAGCCTGCTAGCGAAGGCCACAACTCGGTAAGCCAGAAACACCGCAAGCCGCTATCAGCCCCGCCCCCAATAATGCACACTCCCCTATCGCCCCCCAGCCCTCGGAGCCACCGATGGACCTCGCCACCCTCACCCTGTTCCTCCCCGCCTGCTTCGCCCTGAACATGGCGCCCGGGCCGAACAATCTGTTGTCGGTCAGCAATGCCACGCGCTACGGCTATCGCACCGCGTGCCTGGCGGGCGGCGGTCGGTTGCTGGCATTCGCCGCGATGATCGCCCTCGCCTCCGCCGGCCTGGCGGTGGTGTTGCAGACCTCGGAGTGGCTGTTCTACGGGATCAAGATTGTCGGTGCGGCCTACCTGCTGTACCTGGCCTGGCAACTGTGGATCGCCGATGTGCAGGTTGAAGCCGAGAGCAGGCGCGCCGAGGTTGGCTTGCTCGGGTTGGCGCGTCAGGAGTTTCTGGTGGCGGCGGGCAATCCGAAAGCCATCCTGATCTTCACCGCCTTCCTGCCGCAATTCGTCGACCCGAGCCAGGCCGTCACGCCGCAATTCGCCGTGCTGGGCGCGTTGTTCCTGGCCCTGGAGTGGATCGCCATTGCGGCCTACGCCTACATGGGCCTGCACATGCGCCGCTGGTTCAGCCAGCCGCGGGGCAAGCGCCTGTTCAACCGCTGCTGCGCGGCCCTGCTGTCGGCGGCGGCCAGTGTGTTGTTGCTGGCGCGTCGGGCCTAAGGCGTCGTCATGCATGAACAATTCGCCGAGCGCGTACTCGGCCCGCTGCTGTTATTGCAGGGCCTGTACACCCGCCGGGTCACGCCGCGACTGCCGGAGCCCAGCGGCGAACGCCAGGGGCAGGTCGGCAGCGGCTCGCCCTTGCGCCTGTTGATTGTCGGCGACTCGGCCGCCGCCGGGGTTGGCGCAGAGACTCAGGATCAAGCCCTCAGCGGCCGGTTGGTAGCGCAGTTGGCAGGCGACTATCAAGTCAATTGGACGCTGTGGGCGCAGTCGGGCCTGGATTCCCGGGCGCTGCTGACGCTGCTGGAGGAACAGGATGCGCAGCCTTTCGAGGTGGCGCTGCTGTCGATTGGCGTCAACGATGTCACCAGCCGCATCACCCTGGAACAGTGGCTGGTGCTGCAAAAAAGCCTGCTGCAACTGTTGCGCGACACGTTCGGCGTGCAGCAGATCATCGTCTCGCCGCTGCCGCCAATGCACCTGTTCCCCGCCTTGCCACGTCCGCTGCGTGGTTATCTGGGCAGCCGCGCCAGGCGTTTCAACCAGCATCTGGCGACGCTGGTAGAGCACACCGCCGGCTGCACACTGTTGGAGATCAACCTGTCGCCAGCGGCCGGGCAGATGGCGCGCGACGGTTTCCATCCCGGTCCGGCGATCTACCAGCAATGGGCCGAACACGCCGCCCGTGCGATTGGAACGCCCTCGCCGATCGAATTTGAACGCAAGACCGCGGGTGCGACGCAGCGCGTAGACGACTAACCTGCCCAAGTCATCCCGACGTTCGCGAAGCCCCCATGCCCTACTCCACCGCCAGCCAGTTCCTTGCCGCCCTCGACCCGGACTGGGCGCGCCATGTCGCGGCCATCGGCCCGTGCCTGCACCAACCGAAACCCGCCCGCGAACCCTATGAGGCGCTGGTGCGGGCCATCGCCTACCAACAACTGCACGCCCACGCCGGCGATGCGATTGTAGGCCGTTTGCTCGCGTTGTTTCCCGACCAGGTGTTCCCCAGCCCCAAGCAATTACTGGCCAGTGACATCAGCGTGCTGCGCAGTTGCGGCTTTTCCGCCAGCAAGATCACCACCCTGCACGGCATCGCCGCCGCGACCCTGGACGGCAGTGTGCCGGGCTACCGGGAAGCACAGGCCATGGACGATCAAATGCTGATCGAACGCCTGACCCGCCTGCGCGGTATCGGCCGCTGGACCGTGGAGATGCTGCTCATTTATACCCTCGAACGAGCGGACATCCTGCCCGCCGACGACTTTGGCGTGCGCGATGGCTATCGCCGCCTCAAAGGCCTGAGCGACGCACCAAAGCCACGGGCGATGAGCGAACTCGGCGCAGCCTGGAGCCCCCATCGCACGGCGGCCGCCTGGTACCTGTGGCGAGTGCCCAAGGGGTGAAAATCTACTGGCTGCTCGACGCCGACGGCCAGCCCGTCGCCAGCGAACAACCCGGCCTGCTCGGCGGCCATCGACGCTCGAAAATCTACGGCCGCCTGGATTGCCCCGGCGCCCTGCGCGCCATTGCCCGTGGCGGCTACGTCAGGCAGCGGGTGTTCTTTGCCGACGAGACAGCCGCCATTGCTGCGGGGTATCGACCCTGTGCGGTGTGCATGCGGGAGGATTACCGGCGGTGGAAGAACGGATTGACCATTCGAGACTAATAAGTCCATTATGGACAAATAACCGCACTCAACTCCTCAAAAAAACAACAGGGGCTCAGCCCCGGGGTTTTCCATGAAAAAAGCGTTGTGGCTGGGCTGTGTACTGAGTCTTTGCACCCTGGGTGCGCAGGCCGAGGATAAAACCCTGCGCCTGGGCATCGAGGCCGGTTATCCGCCCTTCGCCTTCAAAAATGCCGACGGCAGCCTCGGCGGTTTCGACTACGAGATCGGCAACGCGTTGTGCGCACAGATGCAGGTGCGTTGCGTGTGGATCGAGCAGGAATTCGATGGGCTGATCCCGTCGCTGAAAGTGCGCAAGATCGACGCGGCGATTTCCTCGATGCTGATCACCGACGACCGCAAGCGCTCGGTGACCTTCACCGACAAGTACTACGCCACCCCGGCGCGCCTGGTGATGCGCGAGGGTGTTGCGGTCAGTGATGATCTGGGCGAACTCAAGGGCAAGCGCATCGGCGTGCAGCGTGGCACCACCCAGGATCGCTACGCCAGCGACAAGATCGAGCCATTGGGGGCGCAAGTGGTGCGCTATGGCGCGCAGTCGGAAATCTACCTGGACATGGTCTCCAACAGCCTCGACGGCACCATCGCCAACGCCGCGCCGCTGGACGAAGGTTTCCTCAAGACCCCGCAGGGCAAGGGCTTTGCCTTTGTCGGACCGGAGCTGCGCAACACGCTGTACTTCGGCGAAGGCGCCGGGATTGCCGTGGCCAAGGGTAACGACGAGCTGGCGCAACGCTTCAACCGCGCGATTGCCTCGGTCCGCGCTGACGGCACCTATGCCCAGGTGCAGGGCAAATACTTCAGCTACGACATCTACGGCGACTGAACCTGACCTGCTGGAGCCCACGCATGCACGCGATTGACACCCTGATCCGCAACGCCACCCTGATCGACGGCACCGGGGCGGCGCCGTTTCGCGGCGATGTCGCGCTGCATGAGGGGCGAATCCAGGCGCTTGGCGATTTGTCCCGGCTGCAGGCCCGGGTAGAGATCGATGCCGAGGGCAAGGTCCTCAGCCCCGGGTTTATCGACGTCCACACCCACGACGACCTGGCGCTGCTCAACAGCCCGGCGATGCTGCCGAAGATCTGCCAGGGCGTAACCACGGTGATCGTCGGCAACTGCGGCATCAGCGCCGCCGGCGTGCGCCTGCGCGGCGAGCCGCCGGATCCGATGAACCTGTTGGGCAACGCCGAGGATTTCCGTTACCCGAGTTTCGCCGCCTATGCCGAGGCCATCGAAGCGGTGCGGCCGGCGGTGAACGTGGCGGCGCTGGTCGGGCATACCGCCTTGCGCGCCAACCACATGGCGCATTTCGACCGCCCGGCCAGCGCTGAAGAACGCGCGGCCATGGCGGACGACCTGCACGCGGCGCTGCAGCAAGGTGCATTGGGCCTGAGCACCGGCCTGGCCTACCGCAACGCGGCGCAGGCGCCGACCGCCGAGGTCGATGAGCTGGCCGCGACCCTGCAAGCCGTCGGCGCGATTTACGTCAGCCACATTCGCTCCGAAGACGACGGGATCGTCGACGCCATCGACGAAGCCATCGGCATTGGCCGCGACGCCGGGGTGCCGGTGATCATCTCCCACCTCAAATGCGCCGGGCGACAGAATTGGGGACGCAGCGCGGCGATCCTCGCTCGGCTCGATGCCGCACGCGAGCAACAGCCGCTGGGCTGCGACTGTTATCCCTATGCGGCGAGCTCGACCACCATCGATCCGGCGATTGTCGACGAGGGCTTCAAGATCCAGATCACCTGGTCCGCGGCCCATCCAGAGATGGCCGGGAAAACCCTCAAGGAGATCGCCGACCTGTGGCAGGTGCCGCAGGTCGAAGCGGCGCGGCGCCTGGAGCCGGGGGGTGCGATTTATCACGAAATGGAGGAGCGCGACGTACAGCGCATCCTCGCCCACCCGCAGACCATGATCGGCTCCGACGGCCTGCCCAACGACCCGCGTCCGCACCCGCGGTTGTGGGGAACTTTCCCCCGGGTCCTCGGCCACTACAGCCGCGACCTGGGCCTGTTCAGCCTGGAGCAGGCGGTGCACAAGATGACCGGCCTGCCCGCCGAGCGTTTCGGCTTGCGCGAGCGTGGCGTGCTCAAGGTCGGCGCCTGGGCCGACCTGGTGCTGTTCGATGCCGGGCAGATCCGCGACTGCGCCACGTTCGACGCGCCGACCCAGCCGCCGCAAGGCATCGAGGCGGTGTGGGTCAATGGCGCGCTGTCATTCAGTCAGGGCGCCAGCACCGAGGCGCGCAACGGCCGGTTCATTCGCCGTTGAGCACCCTATGGCGGCGCGAGGCTCAGGCCTTGGCCGCCATCGCCGTCACTTCCACGCGCATGCCTTCGACCGCCAGGCTGGCCACGCCGACGGCGGCGCGCACTGGCCAGGGCTTGGCGAAGAAGCGCTTGTAGACTTCGTTGAAGGCGGCGCGATCGGCCATGTCGGTGAGGTAGATGGTCAGGTGCATGACTCGGTCCATCGAGCTGCCGGCACGTTCCAGGGCCACTTTCAGGGCCTGCAGGGTGCATTCGCTTTGCAGGGTGATGTCGCCCAGTTCCAGGCTGCCGTCGGCGCGGGTCGGGATCTGGGTGGAGACCAGCACGCCGTTGAAGCCGGCGACGTCGGAGGAAATCGAGTCGGCATCGGGATCGGGGGTGAAGGTGATGTCTTGGTTGGCCATCGGGGTCTCTGCGTTGAGAAGGAAAAAGGCCGGTCAGTCTACCGCGCCCCACCCCGCAGGCAAAAAAAAACGCCAGGCTGGAAGGCCGTGGCGTTTTTTTGCCTGCTCATCCCGGCTTACCGAGAACAGCAGGAAGAATATGGCAGGGGCGGCTGGATTCGAACCAACGCATGGCAGGATCAAAACCTGCTGCCTTACCGCTTGGCGACGCCCCTGTAGCACTTCGATCATTGGCCTTTGGCTGGCCTCTGTGCGAGTGGGCGGCAATTTACCAACATTTCTTGCGTCTGGGAACCCCCCAGGCAAACAAATTGTTTTGAAAACAGCTACTTATTCCCTTGAACCGTGAATCGACCGGTTGGCCAGCCCGGCGAAGCGCCCCGTCCGTCTCAAGGCGTGACCTGGTAGCCCTTGCCCTGCAGGCAACTGGTGTAGGCGCTGGAAGTGGCGGAACTGCCGGCCTTGGCGTCCGCCCGACGCTCCTGGCGCTGCCGCGAGCCTCCCACCACGGCACCGGCAGCGGCGGTCTGTTTGGCACGATCCTGGCGGTATTCCTGTTTGACGTCGTCATCGACGCGGTCGTACACCTCGTCGCGCTGATTGCCCCGCACCTGCGCCCCCACCGCCCCCGCCGCCGCACCGACGGCCGCCCCGCGCAAGCGACCACCGGAGGTACCGGTGGTCGAAGTGCCCTGGCTGGCGGCGATGCTGTGGCATTCGTTGATATCGAGCTGGACCTGCTGCGAGTTCTGACCTTTCATCGGCACCACCGTTTCAGCCCATCCCTGGCTGGCGGCAACCGACAACGCGACGCACAGGCTAATGGACGACAACCTGTTCATGATGACCTCCGAGCGGTGACTGCAATGGGTCCATGCAGTGTAGATCAGGTATCGCGGGCAATCGTAGGAGCCGGCTTGCCGGCGAAGGCGGTGTGTCTGATACACCGCTTTCGCTGGCAAGCCAGCTCCTACAAAGCCCGCGTTGTAAATTGATCCCACATACGTTCACCCCCTGTAGGAGCCGGCTTGCCGGCGAATCAGGCACCTCGGTGCGTCAGACCCGCCGCCACACCAGCCGGCTTCGCCAGGCAGTAATAAATCACCCCAGGCACCACCAGCCCGACGATCCAGGAAATGTCCACCCCGCCCAACTGCGCGACCATCGGTCCGGAATAGAAGTGAGTGTCGACAAACGGCAACTGGATCAGCACGCCGATCACGTACACGCTGATGCCCAGCACGTTCCAGCCTCCATAGCGCCCCGCCGGGTCGGACAGGGCCGGGATGTCGTAGCGTTCCTTGTTGATGAAGTAGTAATCCACCAGGTTGATCGCGCTCCACGGCGTGAAGAAGGTCAGCAGGAACAGGATGAAGTACTTGAACGAGTTGAGGAACGAGTACTGCCCCAGCAGCGCCAGGGTCGTAGACGCGGCGACGATCAACAGGACGAAGACCATGCGCTGCCCGGCGCTGATTTCCAGACGTCGGCGCCAGCCGCTGATGATGGTGGCGATGCACATGAAGCTGCCGTAGGCGTTGAGGGTCGACACCGTGACCTTGCCGAACACCACGCTCAGGTACAGCAGGGACGCCATCACCCCGGTGCTGCCCAGGCCGACGATGGTCGCCACCTCATGGCCACGGAAATTCGCCCCGGCCAATGCCGCAGCGAACACCCCGAGAACCATCGACGCCTGCGCGCCGAGCACCGTGCCCAGGCCCACGGCGGCGAAGGTTTTAAACGACGACGTACTGCTCGGCAGGTAGCGCGAGTAGTCCGCCACATAAGGGCCAAAAGCGATCTGCCAGGAAGCTGCCAGCGACACGGCGAGCAGGAAGGTGCTCCAGCTGAAGTGGCGATTGTCGAGCAGCAGGCCGATGTCGTTAAGCGTCAGCAAGCGGGTGAACAGGTAGGCAAAGGCGATGATCCCCAACACGCTGGCAACCCTGCCCACAATGTGGATCACCCGATAACCGAAGATCGTCAGGAAGGCGATGCTGGCAGCGAAAATCAGGATCCCGGCGCTGTCGCTGACGTCGATCAACTGGGCAATCGCCTGGCCCGAAAGCACCGCGCCGGTGGCGCTGAAGCCCAGGTACATCAGGCACACTAGGACGATCGGGATCGCCGCGCCATAGACGCCGAACTGCACGCGGCTGGAGATCATCTGCGGCAAGCCGAGCTTCGGCCCTTGTGCGGCGTGCAACGCCACCACCGCGCCGCCCAGCACCTGGCCGAGCAACAGGCCGATCAGCGACCAGAACACATCGCCCCCCAGCACCACGGCCAGGGCGCCGGTGACGATGGCGGTGATTTGCAGGTTGGCCCCCAGCCACAGGGTGAATTGGCTCCAGAGGCTGCCATGACGCTCGGCCTCGGGAATGAAATCGATCGAGCGCGACTCGATCAGTGAATGACGCTTGGGGTTATCGATGACCTTGGTCATGAAGGATATTTCCTGGATTTATTGTTCTGGTGGACCGCAGGCGGCGTTAAAACGCCTTGCTGGCGCTGACCACGACGGTCGCCGAGCACAGGTCGTCAAAGCCGTACCAGTTGGCACATTCGCTTTTTTTCAGGTTGGTGTCGATGTAACTCAGGCCCCAGTTGACCCCGAGAAAGTCGCGACTGAGCTTGGCTTCCCACTCGTAGTAAGTGGAGCGGCTGTCGCCGTTGGGGGAAACGAAGGCTTCGTCCTTGACGTCATTGCGGCCGATCCGCAGGTCGAGGCCAAACGCTTCGGGCAAGGCCAGGGTGTAGCCGAGGTAGGCGTAGAAGGTGTCCTGGTCTTCGCCAAACACGTTGGGCGTGTCGCTGGAGTAATAGGTGCCGAGTTTCACGCCGTACAGGTCGAGAATCGCGTAGACCTCGCTGAGGTTGAATTGGGCCTCCTTGGGGTAGTCGTACTTGATGTAGCCCAGGTCGAGGCTGATGGCGTCGCTGGCCTGCCAGAAGTAGCCGGCGTAGTACTCCAGTTCCTGGCGGGTCTTGAAGTCATCACCGAAGTCGACGCTGGAGGTCCAGGCGCCGATGTACAGGCCGCTGCTGTGGGTCAGGGTCGCGCCGAACTGCGCCGCCGGATCGCCGAGGCTTTGCGAGATGCCACGGGAGCGATAATCACTGGTCGCAGTAGCGATCATGTCGAGGTTGAAATCGTCGTTGAGCGTCACCGCTTGCGAAGTCAGGGGCGCGAGGACGCAACCGACCAAGGTCAGGACCGAGAGTGCTTTCATGGGAAACCCTTGTTGTTATGAGTGTGCGGGTAATGTCAGGCACGGCGTTGCCGGACCCTGCGCGTTGCGCGGGGCCCGGACGAATGGTGGCGATGGCGTGGTCAGGAAGCCGGGGCGTAGACCTGCTTGCCGGCGAAGAAGGTCTTGAGCACCTGGGTGTCGAACAGTTCGTCGTCGCTGACCTTGAACACGTCACGGTCGAGGATGATCAGGTCAGCCTGTTTGCCCGGCGCCAGCGAACCGATCTGCTGCTCCAGGCGCAGGGTCTTGGCGGCGTTGAGGGTGTAGGCCTGGAACATGCTCTGCCGGTCGAGGCTCTCCTGGGCATTCAACACACCGAGTGGGCCCTTGCGGGTGCTGGCCTGGGCGATTGCATTGAACGGATTCGGGCTCGACACCGGCCAGTCGCTGCCACCGGCAATGGTCGCGCCGGCGTCATGCAGGGACCTGGCCGGGTACTGATAACCGTAGGCAAACGCGCTGATGTACGGCTTGACCAGTTCGACGGTGTAGCTTTCGCCAGTGGCCCACAGCAGTTGCATCGAAGCGATCACCCCCAGTTGCTTGAAGCGCGGAAATTCCTTGGGGTTGACCAGTTGCAGGTGGGCGATGCTGTGGGGCACCGGGGTCGGGCTGAGTTTGCGCGCATATTCGACGCCGTTCAGTACCTCACGCACCGCACGGTCGCCGACCGCGTGGGTGTGGACGATCCAGCCGCGTTTTTCTGCCGCCACCACCAGTTCGCCGAAGTGCGCCGGGTCGATCAGCAACTGGCCGTTCTTGTTGCTGTTCTTGAACGGCACGATGACTGCTGCGGTCTGGCCGGGGAATTCGAGGATGCCATCGGCGAAGATCTTGATCCCGGGGAAGGTCAGGTTGGGCACGCCCTGGAACTGCTGCATGACCTTGGCCACCACGTCCAGGTCCTTGGGCTGGCTCTTCGGATTGGTCAGCAGCAACGCCGCGACGTGGGCGTTGAGCTCGCCTTTCTGCGCCAGCGCCTGATAGAGCGGCAACACGCCGACGCTGTCCGGGCCGGCCTTGAAGTCGAACAGCGAGTCTTCGCTGCCGGCGTTGGCGGCGGCGTCCATCCAGGCGGTCACGCCATATTGATTGTTGACCCGCACGGCTTCGCGGGCAGCCTGCAGCATGGTTTCCTTGCTCGGGGCGGGAACTGCGCCGCGCACGATGTCCCAGCGCGACTCGGCGAAGTAGCCGGTGGGGGTGAAATCCGCCTCATGCCCGACAAAGGCGCGGTCCTGTTCGGACAGGCCCTTGACCAGCGCCGCGTCGATCTTCAGGCGCTTGAGCATGGCGTTGTTGGCCCAGCCGGTGTGACCGTCGATGCCGCCCAGCACGATGGGTTGGTCGGCCCAGCGGCCCTGGTTGAAGCGCTGGCCCAGTTCGCGGGCCTTTTCCCAGTAGGCCGAGCTGGTCCCGGCGATGCTGATCACGTCCCCTGCCCGCGCCCTTCCGGCCTTGTCCTGCTCGATGATCCACTGTTCCAGCTCGGCCACCGGCATGACTTCGTCCTGCAGGTTGGCGCCCATGCTGTCGTAGGCGGCGACCACCGGATGGCTGTGGGTGTCGATCAGGCCGGGCATCAGCACCTTGCCGGCGAGGTCGATGCGCTGGGTCCTGGCATTCGCCAGGGCAGTGATTTCGGCATCGCTGCCGACCTTGAGGATCTTGCCGTCCTGCACGGCCACGGCCTGCGCCAGCGCCTGGCCGGGTTCGGCGGTGTAGACCTTGCCGTTGAACAGCACCAGGTCGGCGGCGGCCATCGCCGGAATGGCGGTCAACGCCAGTGCGGCCGCCAACAGGTTGGGAATGAATCGTTGCATCGCTGCGCTCTCTTGTTGTTATCGGGCGATCGGCCAATGCCGGCTACCCAGGCAGGCACACCCTAGCGAACAAGAGCGCGAAGCGGACCTCTGCAGATGAGGAGGGTCTGGAGGTAATCCCATGAGCAACACACCGTGGGGCTTGCCCGCGATCCAACAGACTCACCTGTAGGAGCTGGCTTGTGTAGGAGCTGGCTTGCCAGCGAAGCTTCTAGCGTTTTCTAGGACGCCTTCGCTGGCAAGCCAGCTCCTACAGGGGCTTGCGGTGACCGTAAATGTGGGACCGACCGCAGTTGCCCTTCAGGAATACCCACGCAGCGCCGAGCCCAGCTCGACCTTGCTCTTGACCCCCAGTTGCACATAGCAATTGCGCAGGTAGGTGCGCACCGTCGCCGGGCTCAGGGTGAGGATTTTGGCGATTTCCTTGTACGAGTGCCCGGCAGCAAACAACATCGCCGCCGTGCGCTCCCGGGGCGCCAGGACCACGCCGGGCGCGGGTGCTTCGAGGGACAGGATCACGTGTTCGGCATTCGGGCTCAGAGTCAGGGCCACCCGCCCCAGGCGCATCACGCAAGGCACTGCCGACAGTTGGGCGATCACCTCCGGCGGCAGCAGCGAGCCATTCCAGCCCGGCACTTCGCGCTCGATCGCCGCGCACAGCCGCGCCCCCACGTACAACAGGCTGCCGTCCAGGCGCGCGACGCCAAAGTCGCTGGCGCCGTCGCCGGTGTCGAGGCGAATCATGTCCTGCACCTGGAAGCGCCAGAGTTGCAGCAAGTGCTCGCAGAACGCCGAGAACAGGGCGGCGTCCTGATCGCAGAACAACGCGCCATCGACGCCCCGGTACAGACAGACGAAGAAGTACAAGCCGCTTTCCGGCAGTTCGAAGGTGATGTTCATCAGGTGGTAGAGGTCGTGGCGTCGGGCGAACACGTTGACCGGCTCGTTGGGATCGGTGAACTCGCTGTCGCGCATCACCTCGCCCAGGCGGGTAAAGCTGTCATGGGCAAAACAGTCGAGCCCCGCCACCTCGCGCCATTCGCTGACAAAGGAGTCCGGCAGGTCGATGCGCCCGTGCATCCAGTTGAGTGGCGGCGCGCTGGCGTCCGAGGCCGACATCTCACCCCACCAGGCCGAGGCGAACGGCACCAGTTGGCGAAATTCCTGCAAGCCCTCGGCAATAAAATGCGACCCACCGCGCTCACGGGCCACCCGCGCCAACTGCAAAAGACAGCGATTGAACGCCGCCAGCGTTGCCATCGATATCTGCGCTGCACCCGCCTCACCCACCGCCATTGCCGCAACCCCGACCGCTGTTAGATATTTTTATCGCGCGACCTTGCCACAGGCGTGGCGGGATCGTCCACCGGTGGCCGGATTTTGTGAGCACCATCACCCCTTGTAGGAGCGAGCTTGCTCGCGAAAGCGGTGCTTCAGGCGCAGAGATGTTGACTGATCCACCGCTTTCGCGAGCAAGCTCGCTCCTACAGGTTGTCGGCAATTGTTGTCACGCCTAGAACGGCACCGTCAGCTTCACCCAATACGCATCCCCCTGCGCCCGGTTGCGCACCTGGGTTTCCTGCTCCCACTTGGCGGTGACGAACCAGCCATTGGCGCCGCTGTATTTGATCGATGGCCCGATCGCCAGCGCCCTGCCCTTGTTGTCTTCAATCCGCTCGCCATCCTGGCGGTCATCGGTGGTCTGGCGGTAGTAGTAACCGCCAATGCCCAGCACCCAGCCATTGCCCAGCCCCCAACCCAGGGCGTAGTCGACATGGAATTCCTGCCCGGAGCGGTAGTCGGTCGCCGGGTTTTCGCGGTTGAAGTCGTACATCAGCTTGGCGTCGAGATTCAGCCCGTTCGGGTCGATATAGGACATGGCATACACCGGCTCGATCACCCAGTAATTACGCCCGATATTGGCCAGGTCATCGCGGTCGTAGCGACCACTGGGAGCGATCATGTCCAGGGCGAGGATGCTGTGGAATTTCTCGCTGTGATGAAAGCCCAACGCCGGGCCGAAGATGATGTCCCCCAGGCCCTGCTTGCTTTGCGACTGGCCATTGAGTTCGACCTTGAGGTCCACCAGCGGCACGATGGCATGCAGCGCCACGCTGGCGCCGAACAGGCTGTAGTCGCTGACCCAGATCAACCGTGGGGTGATCGCGTTGGCGCGCACGCGAAAATCCACCGGCAGCTTGTCGCCATCGTTGCCGCGCAGGTTGTCGGCCTCGTAATGATTGACGAACAACTGCCCATAGAAGCCCGGTGGCGGCATGGCCCCGGACATGTAGTTCTCTGCGCCCAAGGGGTAGGAGGTGCCGCCGCCTTCGGTGGCCAGGGCCACGCCAGGCAGGCTCGCGCCGAGGCCGATCAACGCGGCAACGGCGCCGCGCACGAGGGTGTTATGCGGTGTGCTGATCATGGTTCAACCTTTATTGTTGTTATCGGTGGCAAAAGACTTGTCAGATGCGTTTGAACAGGGCCGAGCGTTGTCCATCAGCGGCACCGTCGGCGGCGCTGTAGAAGCGCTCCATGAAGATGTCGCGCTCGAACAGCCGGCCCTGCATCAGGCAGGTGATCGCCGCGTCGATCATCGGCGGTGGCCCGCACAGGTAGGCCTTGTTGGCGCTGAAGCGGGCGTCGAAATGCTGTTTCGCGGCGTCGTGCACATAGCCACGAAAGCCCGTCCAGCCCTCGTCGTCCGCGGCCTGGCTCAGGGCCGGCACATAGCGGAAGTTGCGGTGACGCAGCGCGAGTTCCTCGAACAATTCGTGGTTGTACAACTCGGCGCGATTACGCGCGCCCTGGAACAGCACCATCGGCCGTTCATCGCCCTGCTCCAGCAAGTCGAGGATCATCGACTGCGGGCTGGACAGACCCGAACCGCCGGCAATGAAAATCAGCCCCCCCGGTTGTGAGCCACGGACAAAGAACTGTCCGTAAGGCCCGGATAACTCCAGCGCATCACCGACCTTGAGCGCCTGATGGATGTGCCCGGTGACCTGCCCGCCCTCCACCAGCCGCACATGCAGCTCCAGCTCGTCGGCCCGGCTCGGCGGATTGGCCAGGGAGAACGCCCGGGTGCCCTCGATGCCCGGCAGTTGCAGGTTGATGTACTGCCCGGCCTGGAACGCCATGGGCCGATCCAGCTTGAGGTGCACGCCCTTGATGGTCGGCGACAGGTCGACCAGTTGGCTGACCACGGCGCGATAGTCCTCCACCGCAAAGGCCTGGAAATCCGGGTCGACGTCGATGTCGGCCTCGATCACCAGATCGCTGGTGGGCATGGCGCAGCAGGCGAGGATCTTGCCCTCCTCGCGTTCCATGTCCATCAGGGCGAAGGTCGAGGCGGCGCCGATATCGACCTCGCCTTCCAGCACCTGGACCTTGCAGGTGGCGCAGGTGCCGTGGCCGCAGGCAAACGGCAGCCACACGCCCTGGCGCAACGCCGCCTGGAGGATGGTCTGGCCCGGCGACACTTCAATCTGCTCGCCGGTGGGTTCGATGGTTACCAGATAGCTCATGATCCTGTCCTCAGTTGCCGCTGCCGGCCAGCCCATTCAGGCCGGGGGTGACCAGATTGAGCAGGCTCTTGTGGCCAATGCCGTTGGCAATCAGGCTCAGTTCCAGCTCGGGGGTGAACGGCTGGCCGTCGAGGCGCCAGCGGGCGTCGTTGAAGTTGACCTGGCGGGCGTCCGGATGCGCAGCGATGGCCGGCTTGACCACCTGCTCGAGGAAGTCGGCAAAGGCCATGTCCGGTGGCAATGGGAAGGTAAAGGGCGCGCAGAACATCAGGTGCCGGTCCCAGCCCAGGTACACCAGTTGCGCACCGTTGAAGTGTTGCTGGCTGTCCAGCGGTTGGGCGCTGTACGCGCCGATGGCAGTCACGGGCATGATGATTTTTCCTTGTTATTGTCGGTGGAGGGGAAGCCGCCACGCAGGCGGCGTTCCGTCAGGCCGGGGCCTTGGTCTGCGGGTGCCAGGCTTGCCAGCGCTGATGCTCTGGCGAGTCCTGGTATTCGAAATTGTCCTGGCCTGGGTTGATGTTGTAGTAGTCGCGCACCACCGCCTCGACGTCGGCGCCGCCGCAGTTGCCCTGGAGGATCTGGTGCACCGGCAGCCAGGCCTGGATGTATTTCATGGGCTCGTACTGGAAAATCTCGCAGCAGCCGTCGGAGCAGAAGTGGTAGCGCTCGCCCTCGTGCTCGCAGCTGCGATGGCTGAGGGTGGTCGGGTCGTCCGGCTCGGTGAACGCCAGCGGGATCTGGCAGATCTGGCACAGCATCGGCAGGCTCGGGTTGTAGAAGCGCTCGCCCTTCTCCTGCAAGGCGCGCCAGTGTTCGTAGCGCGGCCGGTAGACGGCGTCGAAGGTGTCCGGGTACTTGGCCGATAGCCAGTCGAGTTCTTCGTCGGTGGGCATCCAGGTGTGAAAGTTGGTGGCCTGGCTGTACTGGTAGAAGATCGACCAGGCCTGGTGGCTGATGTGATCCTTGCCGATCTGCGCCTGCTCGACGTACTTCGGCGGACGGATGCCATAGCGCTCCAGGTCCTTGAACAGCGCGCCACCGGCATCTTCGAAATAGACCTTCCAGGCCTCGGCCCAGGACATGACTTTGTTCGGCAGCATGTAGTCCATCATCATTCCGACCAGGGTCAGCAGGCGATAGCCGCGCCAGAACCACTTGTCGATCCAGCGCTGGATGATCGGCACGTTGTCCTCATGCTGTTCGAGCATGAACTTGATCACTTCCAGGCCGAGGGTCATGTGCCGGGCCTCGTCGGACTGCGCCGAGAAACCGAAGGTGACCGTGGCCATGTCGCCGTTGAACGCGGCACCGGACATGAACGGCACGAACAGCAGGTTGGTCAGCACGTACTCGAACGAGAACGAAATCGCCGTGAGAAATTCAAACGGTCCGGCGCTGCGCGCGTCTTCGAAGAACGACTTGGGCACCGAGAGAAACCACACGCGGTCGTGCATGTGGGCGAAGTCGTGCAGGCCGTTGAAGTGCTTGTTGTAGTGACTCATGGCGTGGATCTGGGTCTGCACATGGCGCAGTTCGTCGATCGCCTGCATCTGGCACGCGACCCGCGCGCCGGCGCCGCCAAAGTGTCGGCCGACCCGGGCAAACCCCTGGTAGGCCTGATACTCCAATGGCGTCACGCCGGAGAGGAACAGCTTCAGCGCGTTGACATAACGGGCATCGGAGATGTTGGTATGGCCGTTGTTCTGCGAGAAGGCGTCGAGGATCGCGTAGAGCTTTTTCTCCTTCTCCGCCTGGTACTTCCAGTAGGCGTCCATGGTCAGTCGGAACGGGTCTTCCCACTTGTCCCAGTCGGTGATCTTGATCCCCTCGAAGCGCTCGTAAGGGAAGATGGCTTCCTTGCTCTGGTAGCTCGGCTCCCAGCCCAGGTCGCGGGTCATGCAGCGGTATTTTTCTTTCTGGTTCAGGCGTTTCGCGGCCATGGTGGCGGCACTCCGATTCTTGTCGTTGTAGGTTCGGCGTTCAATTCCAGTGCAGGGTGAAGCTGTCCTCGTCTTCCTCGACGTTGCCGCCCAGGGTGATGACGTCGATCAGCATTTCCTGCACGTCCCAGGTGCGGCCGATTTTTTCCTCGACCGTGGCGCGCTGGATTGCCAGGCGCTGCTCGGCCTGCACGCGGATCATCGCCGGCTGGTACTGGACCTCGGCATGGGGGTTGTCCTCGGCGATGGCTTCGACGATGTAGCGCGCGTTGTCGTTGTCCTGGAAGGCGATGTAGACGAGGGAAGTCATGCTGCTGCTCCTGTCAGGCCGAGTTTCTGCAGGCGGGCGCCGAACTCGTTGTCTACGGCTTGCAGGGCCTCGTGCCCCGGACCGATGGCTGCCAGCGGTGCCAGGGCTTCCAGGGCGCGGCCGCGCCAGGTGGCGATCCAGCCTTCGAGCAAGGTGCGGTTGGCCGGGCTTTCGGCCGCCACGGTCTTGACCAGTGCATCGACCCAGCGCTGGGTTTCGCCGAACCACAGGCGCATGAACTCGGTGAGCATGCCGACCTGGCCGTGGCCGGCGGCGCTCAGTTGTTCGTCGAATTTGCCGAACAGCAGCGGGTACAACAGGCCATCGCTGACCAGGTTCTGCGCCAGGGTCAGTTCGAACCAGTCCTTGATCACCAGGCTGTCTTCGACGTAACGGCGCACGCCCTGCCAGGCCGGGTCTTCGAGCCATTGCTGTTTGGCCTGGGCCAGCAGCGCGAGGCCGTCGTCTTCCAGCATCAGGCCGATACGCGACAGGTACTGGGCGATCGCCAGGCGGTCCATGGCGTGGAACATGTGCATCTGGGTCAGGCTGGTGCCGAAGCCGTCAGCGGCGATCCCGCTGTTGTTCATGTTGGCGCCCATCTCGGCGTGACGCAGCGGCAGCAGCAGGCGGGCGATCTGCTCGCGGCTGTGGGGGTCGAGGCCGGCCAGCAGGTTGCGCTTCTCGCAGAAGGCGAAGTCGTGCTCGGCGTTCTCCTGCATCTTCGCCCGGGTCTGCACGTACGGGCCGTAGTAGAACTGGCGCGGGTCGCTGACCACGTACCAGTCGGCCATGAGCACGGCGGTGCGGCTCGGATCGTTGAGCAACTTGTCGGGCTGCCACAGCGGGCGGTAGTGAAAGTTGCGCGCCGATTCGAGGTCGAAACTGGCTTCCTGGTAACGGCTCGCCGGTTTGTCGCCGAAGCGCCGGCGGGTGTGGCTGAACGTGTGCCGGATCGGCTCGACGCTGGTGGTCTTGATTTCGATGTTCATCGCTTGCGTCCTGTTGTTGTTATTGGCTGTCGCCGTAACGCCACTTGTGCATGTCGTCGTCCACGGCCTGGGCCATGGCGGCGTCCATGTGCCGAACGTGGTTGTGTTGGCAAAACTGCTCGAAGGCCTGCCGGGGCAGCACGAGCTCGACGAACAACTCCGGGTAGCCGATGGCGAAATCGAATTCGACAAAGGTCGCGTCCGGCTCGCTGCGAACCCGGACGTAGCGCGGCAGTTGGTCGAAGGGGGTGCCGGTGTCAGTCATGCTCGAAAACTCCCAGGTGAGGTACGAGGGGCTAGAGCAACAAGGGTGCCAAGGTGCTATTTTTTGAAATTAATCGTTTATTAACAGACAGTTACCGATTAACCCGGATTCGTGCGACGTCTACCAGGCAAGCTGCCGGCCCGCTGAATTTGATCATTTGCTCAACCCGCGACCCGTCGATTGAGCAAATGAGCAATGACGCCGAGATTGACTTTCGGCGCGCTTTCAGGCGCCTTAGAAAAAGGAAACCCGAGCTCGCCTTGCCGTAAAAAACCGCTCGCGGTGACTGATAAAAAAACCTCCGCCACCGCCTGGGCGGAACGCGTCAAACCCCACATAACTACAATCAGGGGCGCACCTGCATGATCACCACTTACAAGGCCTCGCAGCGCCCACCGGCGCTCAAGGACCTGACCGACCAGGTTCGCTTTCTCGGGACCGAGGGCAAGATCTGGCTCGACGAGCAGCGCATGTTGCTGGTCCAGGTCTCGATGATGGCGTCGTGTCGCCGCGAGCTGATCGAGATGCTCGGCGTCGAACGCGCCAAGGGCTTTTTCCTGCGGCTGGGCTATCAGTCCGGGCTCAAGGACGCCGAGCTGGCGCGCAAGCTGCGGCCCCACGGCAGCGACGTCGAAATGTTCTTCACCGGCCCGCAACTGCACTCGCTCAAGGGCATGGTCAAGGTGCGTCCGCAAGCCATCGACATCGACCTGGAAAACGGCCAGTTCTACGCCGACATCGAATGGCAGGACTCCTTCGAAGTGGAAAACTGCCACAGTGAAAACCTGCATTCCGAGCAGCCGGTGTGCTGGATGCTGCTGGGCTACGCGATCAGCTACAGCTCGTTTTTCCTCGGCCGGCAGATCATCTACAAGGAAGTCAGTTGCCGTGGCTGCGGCGACGCGCAGTGCCGGATCATCGGCAAGCCGGCGGAACAGTGGGAGGACGCCGACGAGATCATGCGCTACTTCCAGAGCGACCCGATCATCGATGAGTTGCAGGCGCTGCAAGTGCAGGTGGCGAACATGCGCCAGCGCCTGCAACTCGAAGCCGGCAAGTTCTACGGCATCGGCCAGTCGGCGATCTACCGCAAGACCTGCGGTCTGATCGACAAGGTCGCCGCCGGCAAGGCTTCGGTGTTGCTGCTCGGCGAAACCGGGGTCGGCAAGGAAGTCATCGCCCGCAGCCTGCACTTGCGCAGCGAACGCGCCGGCGGCCCGTTCATCGCCCTGAACTGTGCGGCGATCCCCGCCGACCTGATCGAAGCCGAGCTGTTCGGCGTGGAAAAAGGTGCCTACACCGGCGCCCAGCAGTCGCGCATGGGGCGCTTCGAACGGGCCAACGGCGGCACCCTGTTCCTCGACGAAATCATCGAACTGACCCCGCGCGCCCAGGCCTCGCTGCTGCGGGTTCTGCAGGAGCAGGAACTGGAACGGGTCGGCGATTCGCAGACCCGCCAGGTCAACGTGCGAGTGATCGCCGCCACCCACGAAGACCTGGAAACGGCCGTGCGCGAGGGACGTTTCCGCGCGGATTTGTTCTATCGCCTGAACGTGTTCCCGGTGCGCATCCCGGCCCTGCGTGA
This sequence comes from Pseudomonas sp. F007, assembly GCF_057814275.1. Classification (NCBI taxonomy): domain Bacteria; kingdom Pseudomonadati; phylum Pseudomonadota; class Gammaproteobacteria; order Pseudomonadales; family Pseudomonadaceae; genus Pseudomonas; species Pseudomonas sp. F007. The sequence continues at coordinate 99,157 of NZ_JBVATA010000014.1, forward strand.
GCGCCGCGAGGACATCCCGCTGCTGATCGAACACTTCCTCGACAAGCTCCACGCCAGCTACAACAAAAAGACCCTGGGCCTCTCGGACCGAGCGCTGGAGGTCTGCCTGAATTACCCCTGGCCGGGCAACATCCGCGAACTGGAAAACCTGATGGAACGCGGGGTGATCATCACCGACGAGAACCAGAGCATCGCCGTCGACGCCCTCTTCCCCCACTCCCCGGAACTGCTCGAAAGCATCAGCGTGGCCAGTGATGGACGTCTGGTGGAGTCGCTGCCGAGTGGCGCCGATGGCTGGATCGAGCAAATCGTCGGCAGCGGCATCAGCCTCGACTCAGTGGAAGACGCCCTGATCCAGGCCGCGATGCAACGCAGCCAGCAGAACGTTTCGGAAGCCGCGCGCCTGCTGGGTTTGACCCGGCCGGCGCTGGCTTATCGGTTGAAGAAAATCACTCACCGCGCCTGAGCCCTTCGGCCAGGCGCAACCTCCTGGCAGGTGAGCCGTCGCGGTGATCGTTCTGCGCGAGCAGGCTCGCCGTGACCTGCCAGGCCGTTATCCCCCCTCTTACCCGCGCCTGAAAAAAGACATTGTGTTCCCTCGAAAACAGATGTTATGTTCGTAACACAAGGCAAATAAATGACATACCAATAACAATTTCACTCCCGGTGCGCTCCCATGTCCATGGAAAAGAACAGTTTTCTGCAGGTGCTGGAAGAAAAGTTCTCCACCCTGACGCCCACCGGCAAACGCATCGCCAGTTACCTGCTGGGTAACCCGGAACAACTGCCGTTCGAGTCGGCCGACAGCATTGCGCAGCAGGCTTGCACCACCGGCATTTCCGTGGGTCGCTTCCTGCGCTCACTGGGCTACCAGAACATCGATGAAGTCAAACAGAGCCTGCGCGGGGAAGCGCCGACTTCCTGGCTGATTACCGACCGTATTGCCGCATTTCGCGCCGAATCCACTGCCGACGATGCCCTCGAACGCTCCCTGCACCGCGAAATCGAAGCGATTCAGATGGTCTACGGCCTGGCGCGCAGCGAGACGTTTGCGCAAATCGTGCAAAACATCTACGAAGCCGATGCAGTGTTCATTCTCGGGATTCAATCCACCCGCGGGATCCTCACGGCCTTCCACAGCCACCTGGAATACATTCGCCCCAAGGTCTACTACGTCGACGGTCTCTCAGGTATCTACGCCGAGACCCTGAACTCCGGTTTTGCCAATCCGTACGCGTTGATTGCCGACTTTCGCGCCTATTCCAGCGTGACGCAGACCTTCTGCGACGCCGCGATCGACAACCGCTTGCCGCTGGCGCTGATCACCGATCTGCAATGCCCCTGGGCACGGGACTACCCGCTGGACCTGCTGCAACTGAAAACCGATGTCGGACAGTTCTGGGACTCGCCCGCCCCGCTGGCGTGCCTGTTGAACCTGATGGTATCGGCTGTCGCGGAAAAATACGGTGAGCGCCTGGATGAGCGCCTGGCCAGGAACCGTCAATTGCAAAAAGCCTTCGGCCAGTTCGAAGGTTGATCCCCTCGCCCCACCGAAGCTTAACTGGAGTGTTTGCGTGAACCACAACCCCCTCGTCGAGATTGATGCCGAGCAGTATCAGGTAGAAATCGAACTGATCTACGCCAGTGCCGACAACCTGGCTGGCAAAGTCATCTACCCGACCAGCCGTTGCCTGCTGCACCGTGAAGCCGCCGCCTGCCTGGCCAAGGCCAGCCAGTTGGCCCGCCTGGCGGGCTATACCCTGCGCATCTATGACGCCTACCGCCCACCCTACGCCCAGTATCTGTTGTGGGAAGCCTTGCCCAACAACGACTACGTGCGCGACCCGCACCTGGGCTCGCACCACAGCCGTGGCGTGGCCATCGACCTGACGCTGGTGGACGCCGACGGCACGCCGCTGGACATGGGCACCGCCTTCGACGCGATGGAAGAAAAATCCCATCAGTTCTACCCCGACCTGCCGCCCGAGGTGCAGCGCAATCGCTTGCTGCTGCTGGGGATCATGCTCGGTGCCGGCTTCCAGGCCATCGCCACTGAGTGGTGGCACTTCGAATTACCGAATGCCGACGATTTCCCCCTGCTGGAGCAATAGTCGACTGCAACCCGCCGCAAATACGCCATGGCCATGGAACCGCAGAGTTCCGCCAGCAACCGGCGGCGCATAACAACAAAAGTTCAGTTTCACCCTGCTTCACCTGCTACTGCCCGGTTATAGATTTTATAAAAACAAACCTCTTCCCTATCGAATGATCAAGGAAACCGGCATGACCCCCATCCACACCGTGACCCGCAAACCCTTTCCCGGCGCCGGCAAACTGCTGCTCAGCGTCCTGTGCAGTGCCCTCAGTCTCGGCGCCTGGCAGGCGGCAAGTGCCGCCGTGGCCCAGGACACCCTGGTGATCGGCAAGCCCGCCGACCCACAGACCCTCGACCCGGCCGTGACCTTCGACAACAACGACTGGACCATCACCTACCCGTCCTACCAGCGCCTGGTGGGCTATAAGGTCGAAGGTGACAAGAGCAGCACCGAAGTCCAGGGCGACCTTGCCGAAAGCTGGACAGTGTCGCCGGACAACCTGGTCTGGGAGTTCAAGATCAAGCCTGGCAACAAGTTCGATGACGGCGCCCCGGTGGACGCCGCAGCGGTGAAATTTTCCTTCGATCGCCTGATGACGCTCAAGCAAGGGCCGTCCGGCGCGTTCCCCGAAGACATGGTGGTGGCGGTCGTCGATCCGCAAACCATCCGCTTCACCCTGAAGACACCGTTCGCGCCGTTCCTGTTTACCCTGGCGCACAACGGCGCTTCGATCATCAACCCGGCCGTGGTCAAGCAGAGCGCCGACGTCAACGCCTGGCTGTCCAGCCACACCGCCGGTTCCGGTCCATTCCGCCTGAGCAATTGGCAAAAAGGCCAGTCCTTGACCCTGGAGCCGAACACCTACTTCGCCGGCCCCAAACCGGCGCTGAAAAGCGTGGTAGTGAAGATCATCGCCGAGCCGTCGGTGCGTCGCCTGCAACTGGAACGCGGTGACCTGGACATCATTGAAGACATGCCCGAAGACCAGCTCGGCGCGCTCGCCAGCAAGTCCGGCGTGGTGGTCAAGGAGTTCCCGTCGCTGCGGGTCACCTACCTGTACCTGAACAACAAGAAAGGCCCGCTGACCAGCGTCGACGCCCGTCGCGCAATCACCGAAGCGGTGGACTACAACGGCATCGTCAAAGGCATTCTCAAGGACAAGGCCAAGTTGATGAACGGGCCGATCCCCGACGGCATGTGGGCCTATGACAGTAGCTTGCCGACCATGAAACAAGACATGGCGGCGGCCAAGGAAAGCCTGGCCAAGGCACCGCAGAAAATCACCAACCTGAGCTACATGTATTCCGACAAGGACCCTAACTGGGAACCGATCGGCCTGACCCTGCAAGCCGCGCTGGCACCGCTGGGGATCAACCTGAAACTGGAGAAGACCGCCAACGCCACCCTGCGCGAGCGCGTCGGCCAGGCCGACTTTGACATCGCCGCCGGCGCCTGGAGCCCGGACTTTGCCGACCCCTACATGTTCATGAACTTCTGGTTCGATTCGAAGATGCAGGGCCTGCAGGGCAACCGCTCGTTCTACAGCAATGCCGAGGTCGACAGCCTGATCCGCGAAGCCGCCGCCACCAGCGATACGGCCAAGCGCGTCGAGTTGTACCAGGCCGCGCAGAAGATCGTGCTCAAGGACAGCGTCTACGCCTACCTCTATCAGAAGAGCTACACCCTGCCGATGCGTGACTCGGTCAAGGGCTACGTGTTCAACCCAATGCTCGAGCAGGTGTTCAACCTCGGCAGCATGAGCAAGTAACCCGGCGGTTCCCCGCGCCGGCCAGGGCTGGCTGGCGCGGATTCTGATTTTTGTCGTTGCCGTGACTGAGGTGCCCGATGGCCTTCCTGACTTTGTTGCGCAAGCGCCTGTTCGGCCTGGTGTTGGTCGTATTCGGTGTTTCGCTGATTACCTTTGCTATCTCCCATTTGATCCCCGGCGACCCTGCCCGGCTGATCGCCGGCGACCGTGCCAGCGACGCACTGGTGGCTGGCATTCGCCATCAATTGGGCCTCGACCTGCCGCTGTACCAGCAATACGGTCGCTACCTGATGGACCTGCTGCAGGGCGACCTCGGCACATCGATTCGTACCAACCGCCCGGTGCTGGAAGACTTGCAGGCGTTCTTCCCCGCCACTCTGGAACTGGCCCTGGTGGCGCTGTTCCTGGCGATTCTGGTGGGCGTACCGCTGGGCGTCCTCTCGGCGGTCTATCACAACCGCGCCATCGACCAGATCGCCCGCACCCTGGCAGTGACCGGCATTTCCACCCCGGCGTTCTGGCTCGGACTGGGCGCCATTGTGCTGTTCTACGGCCACCTCGGCTGGCTGCCTGGCGGCGGTCGGTTGTCGGAGGGCATGAGCCCACCACCGACATTCACCGGCTTCTACCTGATCGACTCGCTGCTGGCCGCTGACGGCGCACTGTTCGTCGACGCGCTGCAGCACCTGATCCTGCCGGCGGCGACCCTGGGTTTCGTGACCCTGGGTGTGGTGGCCCGGCAGATCCGCTCGGCAATGCTCGACCAATTGGGCGAGGACTACATCCGCACCGCCCGTGCCTACGGCCTGTCGCGCTGGACGGTGATCCTGCGCCACGCCCTGCCCAACGCACTGATTCCCTCGGTGACCGTGCTCGGGCTGACCCTCGGTGATCTGCTGTACGGCGCTGTGCTGACCGAAACCGTGTTCGCCTGGCCGGGCATGGGCGCCTATGTGGTCAAGTCGATCCAGGCCCTGGACTTTCCGGCGGTGATGGGCTTCGCCATCCTCGTGTCGTTCATCTATGTGCTGCTGAACATGGCCATCGACCTTCTCTACCGCGTCATCGACCCACGCATCGGCGAGGTGAATTGAAATGTCCGCTACCCTGACGGCCGCACAAGGCCCGCGCTGGAGCGCAAAACTCGCCTACCTGGGCTACCGGGTCCGACGCAGCCCGCTGACCATGGCTGGCCTGGCGATTACCTTTATCGTCCTGCTGTGCATGATCTTCGCCCCATGGCTCGCCAGCCACGATCCGAACGCGCTGAACCTCGCCGAACGCCTGGCCCCGCCATCGGCGGAACACTGGTTCGGCACCGACGAAGTCGGCCGCGACCTGTTCAGCCGGGTGCTGTACGGCAGCCAGCAATCGGTGGGCGTCGGTCTGTTCGTGGCCTTCGCCTCGTGCCTGATCGGTGGGCTGCTGGGCTGTTTTTCCGGGGTCATTGGCGGGCGCTTCGACGCCCTGACCATGCGCCTGATGGACATCATGCTGTCGGTACCGTCGCTGGTGCTGATCATGGCCCTGGCCGCCGCGCTCGGGGCCAGCCTGTTCAACGCCATGCTGGCGATCACGCTGGTGCGAATCCCGTCCTACGTGCGCCTGGCCCGCGGCCAGGCCCTGACCATTCGCCAGATGGGCTACGTCAAGGCCGCCGAAACCTTCGGTGCCGGCCGCTGGCACATGGTGCACTGGCACGTTGCGCGCAACGCGATGCCGCCCTTGCTGGTGCAATTGAGCCTGGATATCGGCAGCGCCATCCTCATGGCCTCGGCCCTGGGTTTCATCGGCCTTGGCGCGCAACAGCCCACCGCCGAATGGGGCGCGATGGTCGCCACCGGGCGCAATTACATCCTCGATAACTGGTGGTATTCGACCTTCCCCGGCCTGGCGATTCTGATCACCGCCACCGGGTTCAACCTGCTGGGCGATGGCGTGCGCGATCTGCTCGACCCACGGCAACAGGGGAAATGACCATGCCAACCTCCAATGCAGTATTGGCCATCGACAACCTGAGCCTGGAGTTCCCGGCCTACAGGAACAACGTCAAAGCCCTGAACGGCGTGTCGCTGCACGTCAATCCCGGGGAAATCGTCGGCGTGGTCGGCGAATCGGGCTCGGGCAAGTCGGTCACGGCGATGCTCAGCATGCGCCTGCTGCCCGAGCGCAGCTATCGCATCACCAGTGGCAGCCTGAGCATGCTCGACCGTGACATGCTCGCGGCGCCGGAGAAAGACTTGCTGCAGATCCGCGGCCGCGACGCGGCGATGATCTTCCAGGAACCCATGACCGCGCTGAACCCGACCCGACGCATCGGCCGGCAGATGCTGGACGTCATCGTCCATCACCAGAAAATCAGCCAGGCCGCAGCCCGGCTCAAGGCCATCGCCCTGCTGCGCGACATGCACATCGCCAGTCCCGAGCAGGTGCTGGACAGCTACCCTTTCGAGCTCTCGGGCGGCATGCGCCAGCGGGTGATGATCGCCCTGGCGTTCTCCTGCGAACCGCAGTTGCTGATCGCCGACGAACCGACCACCGCGCTCGACGTCACGGTGCAGCGCCAGGTGCTGTTGCTGTTGCGTGAGAAGGCCCGGCAAAAAGGCACGGCGATCCTGCTGATCACCCACGACATGGCGCTGGTCTCACAGTTCTGCGACCGCGTTTATGTGATGTACACCGGTGCCGTGGTCGAGCAAGGCAGTACGGCCGAAGTCATGGGCAATCCGCAGCATCCCTATACCCGGGGCCTGCTCAGCGGCCTGCCGGAAATGGTCGAACCCGGCCAGGCGCTGATGACCATTCCCGGACAAGTACCGAACCTTGCCAGCCTGCCTGCCGGCTGCACCTTTGCCGAACGCTGCGCCCAGCGCATGCCGATGTGCGCCACACGACCAACTCTCAACCCGGTCAATGGCAACGAGCAGCGCAAAAGTGCCTGCTGGTTGCCGGTCAAGGAGCTTTGCTGATGAACAGTGCGCTGATCCACGACGTGAGCGCCACCGCCCCGGAGATTCTGCGGCTCAGGGACGTGCGTGTACGCTTCCCGGTGAGCAATGACTGGCTGGGCCGGCCACGCGGCTACGCCCATGCAATCAATGGCATCGACCTGCAGGTGCGGGCCGGGGAAACCCTGGGCATCGTCGGTGAGTCCGGCTGCGGCAAAAGCACCCTGGCACAGTTGCTGATGGGCCTGGTGCCGCCGACCAGCGGTGAGTTGAACTGGACCGCCGGCCAGCATGGCCAGGGCAGCAGCAATATCCAGATTGTCTTCCAGGACCCGCAATCGTCCCTCGATCCGCGCCTGCCGATCTGGCGGATCATCACCGAACCCTTGTATGCCCGTGGTCACAAGTCGCGTGCCGAGATGCGCGAGGTCGCAGCCCGGGTCGCGTCACAGGTGGGTATCCGCCCGGAGTACCTGGATCGCTTCGCACACCAGTTTTCCGGTGGCCAGCGGCAACGGATTGCCATTGCCCGGGCACTGTCTTCGGACCCCGACATCATTGTCCTCGACGAGCCGACTTCGGCCCTGGATATCTCGGTGCAGGCGCAGATCCTCAACCTGCTGGCCGACCTGCAACGGGCGCGCAACCTGACCTACATCCTGATCTCCCACAACGTCTCGGTGGTCCGGCACATGGCCGACCGTGTCGCGGTGATGTACCTGGGACAGATCGTCGAACTGGGCAGCGCGGCCCAGGTGCTCGAACGGCCACAACACCCTTACACGCGGCTGTTGTTCGAAGCGGTGCCGCGCCTGGGAGTGCCGCTGCAGGACGAGCAGGTAGCCGCGCCCACGGAGCTGCCCGGCAACCGCCGCCTGCCTGCAGGGTGTTTTTTCCACGACCGCTGTGCCTTTCGGACAGCGGGCTGCGAGTTACCGCAAGCCTTGCTCGGCAGCGGGACGCAACAGGTCAGGTGCCATGTGCAGGCTCGGCCGCTCTGACCGCTCACCCCTGGCTCGGCACCCTGATGCCAAGCCAGGGGTTGGGGGTCAGTGATCGTCCTGCTTGCCCGACAACGGCGAGCGATACTCGCTGGCTTCCTCGGCATCGGGCGCCTGGGGCAGGTCGCCGGGATGGAACACGTGGGTCAGCAGGTCCCGGGCATCGACTGCCATGACGCCAGGGACGCCACGGGCCAGTTCGATGGCCCGCTCACATTGGCGATGGGTCATGACCCGGCCGCTCAAGGTCACCGTGCCGGCGTGGGTCTTGACGTGGATCTGCAGGCTCAGCGCCTTGTCGGCCATGGCCAGCGCCGACTTCACCCGGGTGGTGGTCCAGGTATCGTGGACCGCCATGCCCAGGTCCTGGGACAAATGCTGCAAGGTGTGGTTCTTCATGACAAAACCCTCTGTCGCTTGACCTGGCGTACTGAGAGTCAATGGGCTGTGGAGTACGCGCCACAGCGGTAACAACACTGGATAAGTATAGTCCTCGCGGACAACTCAGCCCTTGAGCGCGGCCTCGATGGTGGCGATGTCGATCTTGCTCATGGTCATCATCGCGTTGAAGGCGCGCTGGGCCGCCGCCGGGTCGGGATTGCTGATCGCCGCCATCAGCATCCGCGGGGTGATCTGCCACGACAGGCCCCATTTGTCCTTGCACCAGCCGCACTCGCTGGGCGCCCCGCCGTTGTCGATGATCGCATGCCACAGGCGGTCGGTCTCGGCCTGGTCGTCGGTCGCCACCTGGAACGAGAACGCCTCGCTGTGCTTGAACGCCGGCCCGCCGTTCAAGCCAATACAGGGAATGCCCATCACCGTGAATTCGACGGTCAGTACGTCGCCCTGCCTGCCCGAGGGGTAGTCCCCCGGCGCACGATACACAGTGCCCACCTTGCTGTCGGGGAAGTTCGCGGCGTAGAAGGTCGCGGCCTCCAGGGCCGCCGTGTCGTACCACAGGCAAATCGTGTTTTTGCTGGTCATCTCGAGGCTCCACGATGAAGGAATGACCCGTTCATTCTAGACCCTGTGCCCCGGCGCCCTAGAGCGTGATGGTGGTGGCCGGATAAAACAGCACATTGAGCACGAAAAGCGCGGCCCAGAAGCCGATCTCCAGGGTTTCGCTGAGCGGCTGGATGCGTTTCAGCGCGCCGTAGACGTGCACCACGAACATCAGGCTGAACACCACGAAGAGCATGTCGAAGGCGTAGCTGAAGCTGGTGCCGGTGGTGGCCGAGCGCAGCATGGCCGCTTCCACCACCAGGATGAACGCCCCCAGGCAGCGGCCGAAGTAGATCGCCAGGTGCCGGTGTTCGGGAATCGTCCAGCCCATCATCCGCGCCCAGGCCATCGGCGCGAGAAAGATCGGCAGGGCGAAGAACAGCGTGGTGACGATCATCAGGGTGGTGATGTAGTGCTGACTGTACTGGGCGTAAGCACCGAGCATGGCTGAACTCCTTTTCCGTGGGCGAGTCCGAAGCATTGCAGCCGGGTGAATCGGCGTCCAACGTTAACCGGGGATTCGCGACCAAAGAGAATGGGCCTGGGCCAGACGCACTACGACCCAAGTCGCAGGCGGTGGGGCAGATGCTTTAGACTCGCCGGTTTTGAGCAAGGGATCTGCTTATGCAACGCATCGTGATACTCGGCAACTCCGGCAGCGGCAAGTCCACCTTGGCCCGCGCCCTCGGCCAGCGCCTGGGTTTGCCGGTGGTGCATCTGGACCGATTGTTCTGGGAGCCCGACTGGGTCGAAGCCGACACCACGCTGTTTCGCCAACGGGTGCGCGAGGCCGTGGCCGGCGACGCCTGGGTCTGCGAAGGCAACTACTCGCGCAAGACTTTCGACCTGCGCCTGCCCACTGCCGACCTGATCATCTGGCTCGACACCCCGCGCCACACCTGCATACGCCGGGTGATCCTGCGCAGCGCGCTGAACCGGCCACGGGCGGATAAACCGGACGGTTGCAGCGAAAAACTAGACCGTGAATTCCTCAAGTTCCTGCACTACGTCTGGCACTTCGACCGCGTCACTCGTCCCGGCATCGAGGCGGTGCGCCTGGCGGTCGCGCCGCAGGTTCCGGTGGTCCACTTGCGCGATCGTGACGAGGTGGCCGGTTTCCTGCGCGACCTGGCCGCCGGCGTGGTGCTCAGCTCATGAAGGCCATCACCATTCGCACGCTGCAAGCTGATGACGTCAAGGCGCTGCTGGCGTTCGAGGTGCAGAACCGTGACTGGTTCGAACGTCATATCGATGCCCGTGGCTCGGACTTCTACTCGCTGCACGGGATCCGCGCGCATATCGCCGCCTACCTGGCCGGCTTCGCCGCCGGCACCTGGCACCCCTTTGTCATCGAGGACCCGCAAGGCAAAATCATCGGCCGGGCCAATCTGAAAGACATCGACCGCGCCGGATTTCGCGCCGAAGTCGGCTACCGGATCGCCGAGCACGCCTGTGGTCAGGGCCTGGCGACACGGGCGCTGGAGCACCTGATCGGGGTGGCGCGGTCGCAGTGGAAACTGCGGCAACTGCTGGCCAGCGTGTACGCCAGCAACCTCGGCTCGGCGAGAGTGCTGGAGCGCTGCGGGTTTCTGATCGAGGCGCTCGACCGCGAGGGCGGCAACCTGCACGATTATCGATTCGATCTGGTGCCGCAGAGGGCTGAATAAGTGCAGATTCCGGCTCGCTTCATCATTCATCAGACCGATCACTGGATCCTCAATCACCACATGGCGTCCGCGTTGCCCGGTTACCTGATGCTGGGTTCCAAGGCCCCTGCCCAATCGCTGAGCGACCTGCCCGCCGCCGCCCTGGCGGAACTGGGTGGCCTGCTCGCGCGGACCCAGGACGCGCTGGAAACCCGGCTCAAGCCGAAGTGGCTGTACATCAGTCGTTTTGGGCATGAGCCGGGGTATCCGATCCACTTTCATTTCATTCCGGTTTATGCCTGGGTGGAGGCACTGTTCTGGGACGACCCGCGCTATCGCCTGCTGCAGACGTTTGGCTCACTCGCCAACGGCCAGGCGCTGACCGATGGGGCGGAGTTGACGTTGTTTATCTGGCGCGAGTTCGGCGAAAGCCCGACGCCGCCGGCGGTTGAAGGGCCTTCGGTTGGGGAGGTTATCGAGGGGTTGCGGGGGGTGTTGGGGGGATAGCGGTTGGCTGGGCTCACTGAACTGTAGGAGCTGGCTTGCCAGCGAAGGGGCCATCAGCAACACCGCGTCAAGATGGTCGTACATAACCTCGTAAGGCTCGCCAATCACCAAAGCGATTTACTTTTCCGACTGTGCGTCGATCCACCAGACCGTCATCACGAGAAATGCCAAGCCCCAGGTCCATCGTTGCCCGGTCACAGGGCGACGAAACCTCACGGTTTCATCCAGGGTTTGGCAATACTCAAGGTAATCAGGTAACGATCCTCCGTAGGCCGCTTGTCATCCTTGAATCGACGCACCGACATCATCACCTGATATAGATCACCAGCCTGCCAATAGGTCGTACCCATGGGCCTGAGCCCGCTGAACCTGGCACGCCATTGTGGTGTGTCGGCGAGCGCAGGATATTGATCGGGGCGAGTGAGTACCCAACCGGCGTTGCGCCATTGTTCCTGCAAATCCAGCACGACTTTGAAAATGTCGTCGAGAAGCAGTGGCTCGATTTGAGGGGACATTCGGACGCTGCCAATTCGATCATTCTGGTAGATGATCGCGAAAAAACGTGCTGCTGGAGTTACAAAGCCAAACTTCGGATCGACGAAGCGCAGCCTGGCATCAGACTTAGGGATATTGAATGACACTTGCGCAGGGATGGCTGATGCAATGGATGCACTGGAACGCTGGCGCATGTCCTCGTACGGCTCGCCAATCACCAAAGCAATTTCCTTTTCCGACTGTGCGTCGATCCACCAGACCGTCATCACGAGAAATGCCAAGCCCCAGGCCCACCGTTGCCAACCAACAGGACGAAGCAGACTCATCGCACACCCCCGCCGGCGGAAATATCCCGGATCGCTTGCTCGATTCGGAAGCGATCACCGCCTTGCAGCAGTTGATGAAACTGGGCTGCCGCCCTGAGTACAAAAGCCATGCGCTGCTCGATATTGGACAGGTCGGCCAGTGGATTATTCCCGAAGCCGATGGTGCGCCCGTCATCGACGGCGACACACTGGCTGGCCAGGGTCAGCTCGATTGGTTGGGCCGCTCCGGGCAGCAGGTTGGTTACATAGGCCAGGTGATTGCCACGAAGCAGGGCAACCAATAACGGATCGCTATACATCGTTGGCTGCAAGATATTGACCTGTTCGTGTGTGGCAAGATGCTCAACACTCTCCGCAATTC
>NZ_JBVATA010000015.1:0-65156 GCF_057814275.1 Pseudomonas sp. F007
GTCATCGAGAGGAGGTGCAGCGAAGCCAACCGGAGGCGATGACCCACGGATGGATGCCGGAGCGAAGGTACGCCGAGCCTAGGCGAGGGGGCCGGACGGTGGGGCAAGCGTTTTTTGCTTATTTTTTTGCTGGGCCGGCACACCGGCGTTTGAAAAAAAGTGAGTCGCCGTAAGGGCGAAACCATAGGTGGCCGTTACCGCAGGAATGGATATGTACACGGACAAATAGCTATCGCCAGCAGGCTAGCTCCCACAGTGGAGCGAGCGCTTCTGCAGGAATGGATATGTACACCGTAAGTTCGCCTTCGCTGGCAAGCCAGCTCCTACAGTGGGGCGAGCGTTTCGGCGGGAATGGATATGCACATCAACAAATAGCCATCGCTGCGATGCGGCGGCCCGACAAGCCAGCCCACAGTAGTGAGCGTTACCGCAGGAATGGGCAACCGCAGCCCAGGGACTTTCGCCCCCAGGCTGTCGTCTTTCACCCCGCTATTGCGCCACCCCCGGCAGCGGCTCATCACTCACCCGCAACAACCCCCACATCCCGCCCAGATTGCCGAACGCCGCATAGTCCCGGTACAGGTAATCCCCCGCCACTGCGTTGGCGCCGCCGGCGCTGGGGAACATGAAGCTGAAGTGCGCGGCGGGGAGTACGCTTTCCTGGGCGCCGATGTACATGGCCATGGGGTTGTAGCCGAAGCGCACCGAGCCGATGCCGGCGTCTTTCATCGGGTAGCCCCAGAGGTCGACCCTTTCCGCCTGGAACGGGTTGAACGCCCAGATGTGGCCGTCGAGCTGGAAGGTCGCGCCGCGGCTGCCGCCCGAGGGCATCAGTACGTGAGTGCGGAACGGCTGGCCGGGCTTGACCCGCAGGATCGGGGTCACCGGGTCGCCACCCACCAGGCTGTTGCTGTAGGCCCGGTGCGCATGGGGTACCGCACCGAGGCCGTGGCCGCCGGCCTGGCCGAAGGGTGCGTCCGGGGCGCGGGCGAAGCGGTACCACAGTGGCTCGCTCTTGTAGTTGATGGCCATGTCCGAGTTGTCTTTGGGGTCGTTGGGCACGCCCGGTCCCTCGGACGCCATGTTCTCCACCGGCAAGCCGTTGGCCCAGCGCATGTTCAGCGATTTCTGCCAGACCATCGCGAAGTCGCGATACGGGGTGCCCCCCGGCGCCTGCACCGTGGCCGAGGCCCGGGACGCGGCATCCTCCTGCCAGGTCGAGCCGTGCGGGGTGATGGTCATGGCCGCCACCAGGCCTTTCTGCGGTTGCTTGATCGGGTCGGCCGGCATCAGGTTGAGGCCGCCGAACTCGATGGGCGTGGCCTGAATCACGTCGACGTTGCGTCCCAGTTGCGAGGCCACCGGTTGGCCGGCGCGCTCCAGGTGCCCGGCGTAGTACTGGTAGGTCCGGCTCGGCCAGGCGCCGCTGTTGCCGATCCGCGGCGCCACAGTCTGCACCGGGTTGCCGCCGACGTTGAAGCCATCGGACTTGCTGATGTCGTAGGTCAGCAACTGCGCGTGCAGGCCGACGTGGCTGGAAGGCCGCATCAGGTTGTTGTTGAAGGTGCTCGAACCCTGCGCGCCGGAACGATCACGCTTGACCGTGCCTTGCATCACCGCGTTGTTGACCAGGTCCGGCATCACCAGCGGCAGACGGTTTTCCAGGGTGATGTTGATGCAATCACCGGCGGCGGCGCGCAGTACCAGCGGCTCGATCGGCACCCCGGGCTTGAGCTTGCCGCTGACCGGGTCGAGGTCGGCCTTGCGCACATAGAGGATGGCGGTCGGGTCGTGCAACGGCCCGGACTGCCCGCCAATGGTGAAGGTCTCGCCATCTTCAGGGTCGAAGACAGTCACCTGCGGCACAGTCACCGGCCTCGGGTTGTAGACCAGGGTGCCGCCCAGCGGGTTGAGCGGACCGCCGACATGCTGGCCGTCGCCGGCCGGGTCGCCGATGGTCAGGCCCAACGGGTTGGCGAGGATGTCGTTGGCCAGCGCCGCGACCACTTCGTAGTTGCGCTGCACCGTCGGCCGGGTGCCAATGCCGTTGGGATTGGGCCCGGTGCGCGGGCACACGCCATTGAAGTTGGCGGTGTTGCGCGCGGTCACCGGGCGCGGGTTGTTGGGCAGCGGGAACAGGTCGCTGCGGGTTTGCGAGTAGTTGCGCATGATGCCCCACAGGCCGCTCCAGTAACCCTCCAGCGACGCATCCATGGAATACAGGTAGTCGCCGGTGTCGCTGGCGGCGCTGGACATCATCGCCACCGGCGCCATGAAGCCGAACTGCTCGGAGATCGCGATCATCTGCGAGGCCTTCCAACCGGTGTTGGAGCTGTTGCCAAAGCCGCTGCCGGAATGCAGCCACTTGACCCCGTGCATGGTCACGTTGTGTTCCTCCTCATGGCCGCCGGCATTCACCCGCAGGCGTACGTTGTCACCGGTGTAGGTGCGCAAGGTCGGGGTGAAGGGATCGCCCGGCATGTCGCCGCGATTGATGTGTGCCGGCATCAGCGTGACCCCGCCCGTCGGCCCGGTCGCCGAACGGATCGCACTCGGGGCCAGGTTGAGCGCCGGGATCGCCCGGTCGGTGCGGCTTTGCAGGGCGTAGGCCAGATCACCGGCCAGGCCATCGGCCTGCATTCCGGGCTTGCCATCCGGCGCGATCTTGTTCGGGTCGTAGATGCGCAGCCCCAAGGGCTCGTGGCGATAGTTGACGACGAAGATCCCCGGATCGGAGGCCGAGATTGCCTGTGGGCAGGGTCGCGTCGGGCAGGTCAGCAATTGCCCGCTGGCCACTTCCAGGACCGAGTCCAGGCGGTTGGCCGCAGCCTTGCGCCCCGGCGGGTTGATCGCGTAGCGGAAGCTGTCGGCGGTGGCCGGGAAGGCGCCCGCATTGGGAATGCCATCGGGGCCAGCACCGACATACACGCCGGCTTCATAGGCGTGCTGGAAGTCACTGAACTCGAGGAAGAACTCGCGGAAGCTGTCGTTCTTGCTGTCGCCGTCGAGGTCTCCGGTTTCGATCACCGCTTGCCAGGACGTCGGACCGCCGTCCTGGCGCCCGCCGCCGTTGTACAGGGACTCACCGGTCTCGGCGTGGTACCACTTGGAACCCGCCGGTTCGGCCAGCACCGTGGCATACATGCCCACTTGCTGGTGAGTCGATGGGCCGAGGTGGTCATGGGTGAAGATGTTGCCCAGGCCGCGATCGATGTTGTGCACGTTGAGCACCGGGTCGGCGAACCAGCGCTGCAACAGGGTCCGCGCGCCGAGCCAGTCGGCACGGTTGAACTGGCCGAAGAATGGATGCTGCTTGGCCACCGGACAATCGCCGCTGCCTTCGCGGGGGTCGCCGGCCTGGCAATTGTTAAAGCGGCGAATGGCGTGGATACGCTCGACCACGGTGGACGGCGAAAGCACGCCGTCCTCGTAGTTCCAGCCGTTGGCCGAGCCGTCAGCGGCGGTCAAGTCCCACTTGGGCAAGTGGATGTGCTGGCCGATGACATCGGTGGGCGTGCGCACCTGGAAATCGTCCAGCTCATACACCGACGGCACCAGGTTGGTGTGTTGGTACATGGTGCAATCGAAGGTGTTCATGCGCATCACCAGCGGCTCCGGCGGACGCTGCTTGGTGATCACCGGCCAGGCGTCCTCCCACAAGGTGAGGATGCGAGTCTGCGGGAAGTGGTAGCCGACCTTGTTGAACACCGCGTCGAACTGGATATTGGCGCCCTTGTACACACGCGGGTGATCGGCACTGAACGGCGAGGCGCCACTGAACGACTGGGCGTCGAGGCGCTCGCCACTGTTGAACAGGCCGGCGCCGGCGCTGCGCAGCAGGCGTTTTTGCCGATCGTCCATGCACGGCTCGAAGAACGGCGCACCGGCCACCGGCGGCGCACCGTTGGTGAGGAAGTTGCGCGGCTGCAGTTCACCGCTGGGCAGCACGGCGAAGCTCGGGTGGGACGGTTTGGCGTGAAAGGCCATGGCCGCCTGTTCGACCTCGGTGCCCTCCTCCGGGAAATACACCGGTTTGGCCCGTTCCAGCGACTTGCTCATGTCCAGCGAAGTGGTGGTCACCTGCGCCTCACCGCCCGCCGCCCAGCCATCCAGGCCATGCCGCGCGAGGCCGCCATCCCAGCCACCGGCCTGGGCCGGGTCGAGCGCCGACCACAAGGCCTTGCCGCTGTCGCGCAGGGCAGTGGCGGTGGGTGCGTCGAGCATGTCCAGCGGTGGGGTGGGCGGACGTTGGCCGACGGTGCTTTCGAGGCCGCCGATCCAGAACGGATAGCCAGGGTTTTTCAGGCTGCCATCGGCGTTGCGGTTGGCTTCGCTGCGGTCGACCAGGGCCAGCGAGCCGACCACTTTCGGCCCGCCGTGAGCCGGGCTATCGTCGCCCGCCTCGTGCTCGGCGACCTGGGTTTCACCACTGATTTTCGGGATCACCACCACTTTGCCGGGCATCGGCGGCAGGGCTTTGCCCGGTAACGGCACCACCGCCGGAATCGGCGTACCGGCGACGATCTCGCCATCGGGCAAGGCCCGCGCCCCGGTGGCTGGCAGGCCACTGCGCAAGGCGAACGGCTCGGCGTGGTAGTCGTTGCTGCCCTCTTGGGTCACCGCCAGCCGCGTGCCCTCTTCGAACACATCGTGGATGCGCCACATGGCCCACATGCCCTGGGCGAAATGCGGGTAGAAATGGCAGTGATAGATGGCATCGCCGACCACCCGGTTGCGGTTGCCGGAGCCGCCGTGGGCGATCTCGTAGGTGTAGCCCGAACCCGGGCCGACGCCCTGGGCGTCCATGTAGTCGGAGTTGTCATCGTTGGGGTTGAACAACCATTGGTGGCCGTGCAGGTGGAACACGTGCTGCTCGTAGCCGACGCTGATATTGCGAAATTTCACCGCATCGCCGAGGTAGCTGTGGGCGACGTTGGAGGGCTCGGCAGGGTACAGCGCCATGCTCGCCTTGATCCCGACGCTGTCGGTCGGCGGCACCTGGCCGGGCGCGAGGGTTTCCAGGCCGGTGTTGGCCGGCACGTCGACCTGCATGGCGATATCGCCGGTGGCGTGGGCGCTGAGGAAGAACTCTTCATAGGCGCAGGACAGGCAATCATGCATCGGCCCGACCCCGACGCGGTTGGCGATGACCTCGGCGCCCATGCCGCCGGAACCGTAGTTGACCATGAAGGCGTCGCGCGCCGGGTCGAGCATCTGGCCGAACACCGGGTCGCCCCAGAAGCCGGGAAAGGCCTGGATCACCGCCGACTGATCATGGAACACCGCCGCAAAATCGCGGAACGGCTCCAGCCGATTGGGCAGGCTGGGGTTGCGTCGCCCCTGGCTTTCCAGCGGATAAGTGGTGGGCGGGAAGCTGCCGTCGGCGTTGGGCCCCATGACGATGGCGTCGGCGTTGCTGGCGATGATCTCGTTGCCGTCGGCCATGGCGAGGATCGGCTTGCCGGCCTTGCCTTCGGCAATCCAGGGTTGCTGCACCGGGTAGCGTGCCTGGTAGTCGAGCACCGGCTGGCCGGCTGGCGTGCGCCCGCGCGTGGCCAGGCGCATGTCTTCTTCGGTGACCGTGTTGTGATAGGCGCGACCGCCTTTGGGCAGCACCACTACCTGGCCGAACAGGCCGTTGCCGACGTTGCCAGACGAGCCTTCGCTGCCGAAGGTGGCACCGTAGCTGGTGGCGACGAAGGTGCCTTCGCGCTCGGCATACAGGGTGTAGCTGCGGCTTTGCCCGGGGGCCAGCAGGGTGTTGTCGTTGCGCCCGCTGTTGGCGGAAATATCGTTGATCGAACCGAACGCCTGCAGGCCGTTGACCTGGAAACCGACGTGGCGGTCGGCGACTTGTGCATCGACATGCAACTCGCCCAGCGCCGGGTTCTCGTGGTCATTGCCCTGGCCATTGGGGTTGGCCTGGAGCGCCAGCAGGTTCTGCAGGTTGACCGTCAGGCAATCACCGGCGGCGACCCGCAGCACCAGGGGCCGCGGGCGCTTGTCCGGGCGCAGGGTGACTTGACCCGGGGTGGCGCTGCCGCCCTGGGTGATCAACTGGCCATTGCTGTCGACCACATCGGCGCGCAGGGCGTACATCATGCCGTTGGGGTTGTGCGCGCCGAGCCGGTTGAACATCAGCGGCTGGTCCATGGCCACGACATTGGCCACCATCGTGCGCTGGCACTGCACCGCGGCTTCAGCGAATTCACCGCCGGCCAGCCACACGCCGGCGAGGACCGCCAGGCCTCGGGGTTTTCTCAGCCAGGCGCGGATGGATTCGAGTTCAATTCCAGTGTGCAGTTGGGCGCAGATCATGTCGGCAGGCCTCCCAGTCAGTGGATCCAATGTCTGAGTTGGCTTGGCAAAATCTGCGCCACAAAAAAATCATCGGCTATTCAATGAGTTGGAGGCCTGTCCCGGGCACGGGAAACTATTTTTCCGGTATCCCCCACTTCTGGCATGAAAAAACGTCCCCACTGCGGAGGAAATTTTCCCCAGCAATGGGGCACTTGCCCCTGCACCCGATTTTTCGCCTGCGCTGAGAGGGCGTCTGTAACCTGGCCGTCATATTTTGACACAACTTCCCTTGGCCGCCGCTCGAGTGCACCGGTTCAACCCTTATCAGACCTTAGTCCGTGGCCTGCGGCATGCCGCCCACACCCTCCTCTCTTTAATACCGCCGGTTCAGCGGCATCCCCCCGGATCACCGGCTTTACACCCCCCTCAAAGCAAATCGGCACGATCGTTGCTCAAGCCGATTCGACACCCTTCGACCGAGCTGTACCTCAGCCAGCGCCATTTCGAGAGGACTGCATCATGCACAACAGATTGACCCTACTGGCAAGTTCGATCCTGCTTGCGTCACTCAGCAGCGGGACGACACAGGCAGCGCTCTACGCCGTAGACCCGGGAGTCACCGGTGAGCGTCCCTATCCTCTTGAAAGTGGCAACAAGACCGGTTATGCCGCCTGGTACCAGGACACCCACGGCCGGACCCTGGACCTGTGCCTGAGCAAGGCGGTCAGTTCGCGCGTCGCCGGGGTACCCGGCACGCCCTCCTACATGTGCATCCTCAACCCGGCCCCGGGCGAGTTCGATGACACCCAGGCCATCGTGTTCCCGACCAACTTCCCCGATGAAACCTTCTGGTTTGCCGCGGATGGCGCGATCACCGACGCCGCCAGTGGCATTGACCTGGGTTACGGCGCGGCCATCGAAGCAGCGTTCAATGGCGAGGTCGCCGACGGCAATCAACAGAGCTTCGCGCGGATCCGGATTCGCGTGGATGTGCCGGTCGCCGGCGAATACACGATCACTCACCCCTATGGCGTCGACGTGTTCAACGTGACCGCCCAGGATATGCTCGACACCGGCGGCACCCGGGCGATCAACATGACCCGCGATATCGGTATCGGCCCCTCCGGTGACTATACCGGCGCGTTGAAGGGCGATATCGGACCGTTCCTGCGCAGTGTCAATGGCCCCTACACCGAGACCAATCCGGACACTGGCCAGGCGGAAAAATTCGTCGGCGACCCCAACTTCGAAGAGCAGGTCACCGGCAGCCCCTTCAATACCAACTTCCTGCGGGTCCAGGGCCCGAACGGCATCGATGTGCGCAGCGACGTGTTCGCCGTTTCCGGCAAGCTCAGCGCCGTGGATCTGCCGGCTCCGGCCCTGGTCAAGCGGGCCAGTTACTCGCGGGGCAACGTCAACGGTGCGGTGGTCGCGCACCAGGATGTCTTTACCCTGGCCCCGCCGCCACCCGGTTCGGTCAGCTTCCTCGACAGTGCAGGCACGGCCGTGACCATGACGGAAGCCAACTCGACCGGCAGCTGGTATGGCCAGTCGGTCGTCAACCCCTCGATACCGGCGACCCTGCAAGTGACCGCCGACAACCACCTGGCGATTCCCACCGCCCTCGCACCCACTACCGTGCCCGTGTCGTTGACCGACCTGGTCACCATCACCCGCGCCGAATACAGCGTCGGCGGCGGCCAGTTGACCATCGCCGCGTCGAGCAGTGACCGCACCTCGCCGCCCGCCATGACCGCTTACGTCGACAGGAGTGGCGCGCTGCTCGGTCCTCTTGTCGGCAACGGCGCCGACAAGGTCGGCACGCCTTCGACCGGCCGAGTTCCACCGGCACGAGTACGGGTGGTTTCGGCGAACGGCGGTAGCGATACAGAAGAAGTGGTCATCGTCCCATGACCCTTTCGAATTCGAATAGAGCGCCAGGAGGTTTCATGAACACGTGGCCACGTTTCATCTTCAACACACTGAGCCTGTCGATTGCCATGGCCGGGAGTGCCAGCGCCGCCCTGCAGAGTTTCGACCCGGGGCCCTACACCCTCGCCAGCGGCCGATTCCCGATGTGGTATCAGGACTTCAGCAATGTAAAGCTCGAACTGTGCCTGGTGAAGACCGTCAGTTCGCGCGCGCCGGGCACCGCAGCAGCCCCCGGCTACATGTGCACCATCCCCGCGGATGCCATATTCAATCCGGCCGATCCGATCATCTTCCCGAACAACTGGCCGGGTGAAGCCTTCTGGTTCACCGCCGACGGCAGTGTCGGCGACCGCACCTACGGCATCGAGCAGTACGTTGCGGCACTCGAAGCGGTAGCGGGCGAAGGCCAGATCGTCGATGGCGAGCAACACAACTTCGCGCGTATCAGGATCCGCGCCTCCGTGCCCACCGCGGGCATGTACACCGTGCGCCATCCCTACGGTACCAAAACCTACGTGGTCACCACCCCCGGCCGGCGGGCGATCAACGACACCAGCGACGTCGGCATCGCCACGCTCAACTATTCCGGCGCCTTGCAGGGCGCCCTCGGACCGTTCCTGTACAGCGCCACCGCAACCAATGTGCTGACCAATGCCGAAGGCGTGGAAATTGCCCGCTACTTCACCGAGACCAACCCGGAAACCCAAAAGGTCGAGAAATTCATCGGCGACCCGAACATCACTGACACGGTACGCGGCAGCCCGGTGCTCGATGCCCAGGGTCAACCGCAGAACTACCTGGAGATTTCCGGTCCTCCCGGCACGCTGCATACCCCGCTGCTGGCGATCTCCGGCAAGCTGTTCGACGAGCGCACCCAGACCCCGGTGGAGATCGAGCGTGTCACCTACGAGCGTGACGGCGGTGGCTCTAAAGTCGAAGTATTCGTCGACTCGCACCGCACCATCAATAACCAGCCCCCCACCCCGGCAGCTGCCTCGGTCTGCTACCGCACCACCCTGGCTCTGGTTGGAACGACACAGGCGCCTTGCATCTCCGGCTCGGAACTGTTGAGCAACAACAGCGGCTATTTCTACACCCGCTTTACGACACCGGACGCCCCGCCCTCGGTGGTGGTGCTGACCGCCAGCGAACTGGGTATTGCCTACAAACCCACCTCGGTATCACGCACCCCGATCGATGTGGTGAAAATCACTGCCGCGAACTACGATCCGGCCTTGCATCGCCTGACCATCAAAGCCAACTCCAGCGACAAGGTCCTCAACCCCAACCTGGTTGCCGAAGGCTACGGTCCGCTGCCAGGCAACGGCACCCTGGAGGTCAACGATGTAGCGCAACCACCGGAAAGCGTGACGATCAAATCGGCTGCCGGCGGCGCAGACACCGAACCGGTGGTGATCGGCGGCATCGCCGATACCCCCGGCGAGAACAACAAGCCTCTGGCAGTGGCCGATAACGCCAGCACCAGTTCGGGAGTGCCGATCACGATCAATGTGCTGGCCAACGATACGGATCCCGACGGAGACGTTCCGCTGACCATCGACAGCGTCGTGCAGCCGCCAGCAACGCAGGGCTCGGTGGCACTTAACGGCACCACCAGCCTGACCTACACCCCACCGATCACCAATGCCGCAATGACGGTGAAATTCAGCTACATCGCCCGGGACAAAAAAGGCCTGGCTTCGGAACCTGCGGTGGTCACGGTCGCCGTCAGCCCTAACCAGGCACCTGTGGTGGTCAACGACACCGCTGCCAGCCAGGGCGGAACCTCGACCATCAACGTCCTTGCCAATGACTTCGACCCTGAGGGCAACAACCCGCTGACCGTGATCCTCCTGACCCAGCCGGGCGCCGGCCAGGGCAGTGTGACCACCAACGGCACAGTGCTGAACTACACCGCACCGCAGCCACTCAACAGTGCCTTTACCACCACCTTTACCTATCAGGTCAGGGATTCGCTGGGGGCGCTGTCGACACCGGCCACGGTCACCATGCAGGTCACTCCGCTGGTCACCCAGGAAACCCTGGTCCTGACCACCGCCGAAGCCCGCGCACGTTCCAACAACCGCTTCACCTGGGACATCTCGGGGACCTCCTCGGCGGTGGTGGGCAACACCATCACCGTGCAGGTCAGCACGGCCAGTGGCCCGGTCACCCTGGGCACTGCGACAGTACCGGTCACTGGCCGCTGGCGCCTGACGGCGACCACCACGACCATCGTGCCTAGCGCCACCAACCCGACCGTCACCCTGCGCTCGTCCCTTGGCACCGTGCGCACCGCGCCGCTGGTGGTCCAATAGCAACCGACCCCGCCTCCTTCACCGGAGGCGGATTTCAACCTCGCCATACGGTCCATCGATGGTTGCCCCGCAGGGCGCTGTCGATGGACTACTTCCCCCGCCCTGCCCTGGTTCCTCTGGTATCACCCCAACCTGAACTGTAGGCGCTGGCTTGCCAGCGAAAAACGCCCAGGCACCGCGTTCATTCTGGAAGGAGGTGGTGACGCTGAGTTCTTCGCTGGCAAGCCAGCTCCTACAGGGATTTGCGGTGATACCTATCTTGTGATCCCCCCCCAACATCGCAGGAGCAACTAGCCTGCGGCATATCTGACATTCATCTCACCTTGGAAACAACAAGGTCACCGCAAATCGAAAACCCCACCCCTGCGGCCCATCTTCAGGGCTGTCGAGCCAGTAGCGTGGCCCGGCCTGCACCGTCAGCGGCTGGCCGCTGATTTTCAGCAGTTGCGTCACCGTCAGATTGACCGGCACCGCCCATTCCCGCGACTGCCAGTCAAAGGTGGATTCGCTGTTCACCCCGTAGGTGGTCAGGGTGCTGGTGGTAAAGGACAGGAACGGCTGCACGAACGTCTGGTTGACCTTCTGCTTGTCATCCGGCGGGCTGCCGTCCAGGCCCCAGATATGGTTGGCAAGTACCCCGTGGGTCCAGCCATTGGCCTGTTGCAGCGCCACCACCGTCGGCCCCATGCCCCACTGCTCGCTGCCGAGTAATTCATTGCTGCCAGTGGGAATCAGAATCGCCGGCCCGGCGCCGAGGATCCAGCCACTGGCCGTGGGCTGCTTCGGCGAAAAGAAAAAACTCTGGGTGATATCCCCCACCCCGGACTTGTCCGCAAAACCACCGTCCACCAGGCCATGTTGATCAATCACCGGCAGGATCGTGCGCGAGATCAGGTTCCACTCATCATTGAGGGTAAACGGCAGTACCGGCTGGATATTGGTCACGCTGTGCATGCCCTCGCCGCTCGGCCCCATCTTCTGATCCCAGTTGTACTGCACCGGCAGGCTGTACATGGCTGCCACCGGGTTGAGGGCTTTTTTCGCCAGCTCCGCCGAGTCTTCGGCCTGGGCGTTGGGGATCAGGCACAAGGCGGCGGCGAAGGCTGAAGAGGTGAAGCGGTTTTGCCTGTTTGAGCCCATGGTTGATGACCCCCTGTCAGTGGCTGATTTGCGGCAAGCGGTAAGCGTAGGTGATGGGGGGTGATGTGCAATCAGGGTGGAACTCAGCTGATAAGAAATCCTTATTGAGCATCACGGTAAATCATTAGATCTAATGACCTGGAACGGTTAAAACACTGGCAGTAGCAGCCGGCCAATGCTCGATTGCTCCTGCAGGAAATGGCCACCTACACCCAGGGAACCTGCAACCTTCATGACCAAGGAAACCTCCATGTCTTTTCTCGTTCCCGTGCTTGACCCCCGCATCGCCGAGCTTGCACCCGGTTTCCGTGCCCTGAGCATCAGCGTTGAAGCGACGCCAATCCTTGATCCTCAATTCGCCACACGCGCCCTGGCGGATGCTTGCGAAACCCTGGCCGCCGACAGGCCGAATTGGGCGCAAGGTCATCTGGCTGCCTGGGCGGAGACCTTCAGGCTGTTCGGCGCCAAACCCCAGCGCACCCCGTGCTCGGCAGAAGCCTTGCGCAAGCGGGTGCTGCGGGACGGGACGCTGGCCGGCATCGACCCGATCGTCGATCTCTACAACGCCATCAGCATCAAGTACGCGCTGCCGATTGGCGGGGAAAATTTCGATGCCTACGTGGGTGCGCCGCGCCTGACCATCGCCGATGGGACTGAGCTGTTTGACACCGTCAAGGACGGCAACACCGTGCACGAGTCGCCCGAACCAGGCGAGGTGATCTGGCGCGATGAGCTGGGGGTGACCTGCCGTCGCTGGAACTGGCGCCAGGGCTCCCGGACGCGGCTGGACTGCAGTGCGAAACGGATGTGGTTCATTCTGGAGAGCTTGCCGGCAATGCCCATGGAGGCACTGAGGATGGCCGGTGATGAATTGACGCTAGGTCTGCAGCAACTGATGCCGGGGGCAAGAATCGAAAGCCGGTTGATCGGGTTCAATTAAGCCCAGGTTTCAACTTTGTAACCGCTCCATTACCCTGCGCACAGCCCCGCCTGAAAACACCCCATGCACTCAAGGAAGAATCAACATTGAAAACAGCTCTGGGCGCCCTGCTGCTGATCGGCCTGTCTGCCACCACCCACGCTGACACCCACCCCATCGGCTTCTACAGCACCACCCTGGCGGATCCGCAGCGACCGTTGGAAATGGTGGTCTGGTACCCCGCGACCACCACTGCCAAGGCACAGGTGATCGACGACAACCCGGTGTTCGTCAGTGGCTCTGCCGTGCGCGACGCGCCGCCGAGCGCTGGCGAGCATCCCTTGGTGGTGCTGTCCCACGGTTATCGCGGCAACTGGAGCAACCAGATGTGGCTTGCCACGGCCCTGGCCGATCAGGGCTACATCGTCGCGGCAGTGAATCACCCGGGCAGCACCACCCACGACCGCAGCCCGCAAGCGGCGGCGCAGTTGTGGCAACGGCCGATTGACCTGCGTCGAGCGATCGAAGCAGTGCAGGCAAAGCCCGAGCAATTTGGCGCGGTCGCAGCGCAGCGCATTGCCGTGGTCGGCCACTCCCTCGGAGGCTGGACGGCCCTGGAAATGGCTGGAGCACGTTTCGATCCCGAGCGTTTCGCCGAGGATTGCAAAGTCCATACGAAGCTGAGCAGTTGCAGGGTCTATCAACAGATGAATCCCGCGAGCACCGCGCAGGCCAAGGCCCAACTGGCGGCCGACCGGCGCTACCCGGCGGTCACCGCCATCGTCTCGCTGGACCTCGGCCTGTCACGCGGCATGACCGACGCCAGCCTCGCCACGCTGCCCGTGCCGATCCTGGTGATTGCCGCCGGCGCGCCCTCCGACGACCTGCCTGCGCAACTGGAATCCGCCGACCTGGCCAGACGTCTGCCAGCGGCCAGCAGTCGTTACGTCGAGATCAAGGACGCCACGCACTTCAGTTTCATGTCGATCTGCAAACCGGGCGCCATTGAAATGCTGGAAGAGGATGCGCCCGGGGATGGCGTCATTTGCCGCGATGGCGAGAATGCGCGGTCGCGGGAGGCGATTCAGCAAGAGGTGGTGGGGTTGGTGACGGAGTTTCTGGCGAAGGCTGCGCTGGGGACGCCTTGAACGGCAAAAGCCTGGCAACCCAGCGCAGAAGTACCCTGTAGGAGCGAGCCTGCTCGCGAAAAACGTCAACGATAATGCGGGCATTCTGAATGAATGCGGCGCCTTGAAGTTTTTCGTCGGAACGCCGCCCGGAGCTAGCTCGCTCCTACAGGGTCATGCATGCCCGGCGTTAACCGTAGACTTCCTCCACGCGACGGGCCTTGGCGGCAAAACCCACCAGGACGACCAGGACCGCGGCAAGCACCAACGAGGAACCTATGGTGCCAAAGTCCAGGCCGCCCTTTTCATGGGGCTTGGTCAGGAAGTCGCCGAGGGTTGCACCGAACGGTCGGGTGAGGACAAACGCCAACCAGAACAACAGCACGCCGGAAATACGTGTGTAAAACCTGGCCAGCACCACGACGGCAATCGCCGAACCAATCAGCAGTGCGCCACCGGCAAAGCCGAGGCCGGAGTCATCCGCCAAATAGTCGCCCAGGGCAGTGCCCAGGGTGTTGGAGATCAGAATGGCGGTCCAGTAGAACAGCTCGCCCCTGGTGGTATGGGTGCTGTCCACTGACAGGCTTTTTTCGCTCAGGCGCCAGACGGCAAAAATCGTGATCAACAGGCTGATCAAAATCAGCGAGCCCGAGGCATAACCCAGGCCCAGGGTGCGGTCCATAAAGTCCGACATGGTCGTGCCCGCAGTGCTGGTGGAGAGGATCACGATCCAGTACAGCACCGGGTTGTGACGCTTGGAAAACAGCTGCAAGCCCAGGGTCACCAGAAACGCGCTGATCAGGATCAGCGAACTCATGGCATAGCCCACATTCAGGGTCATGGACAGCAGATCACCGGCTGTTTCGCCAAGCGTCGTGGCACAGATTTTCATCACCCAGAAAGCCAGGGTTATTTCCGGTAGCTTGTTCAGACTGACAGGGGTACTCATGAGATGAGGCATTCCAGATCAAGTAAGGGTATAGACGGACCAGGTTGCACAACGAAGGTCCCTGCACGCTCTGTATCAGGCGCTCTTGCAAGCAACGCCGACTTGCGCGAACGCAACGATACAAGCCAATACTTAGCCGAAACTGAGGGATGGGATCGCCAGGGTTGTTTGAAAGCGCAGACAGGTCACAGCGCAGGTTTCCAGCAGCTGACCGTTCAGTTGCCAGCGCTGTTCAACCGCTGCAGCTCAAGTTGCCGGGCGGCGCTGGCTTCAAGGTTCAAGCGCTCCTGGTCCAGATACCGATAGATGCTTTGGAAGTTGGCAATTTTCTCTTTGATTTCCGCCATCTTCTTTTCAATCAACTTGGCGCCTTCAGCACAATCGATCAGCTGATTGCGCTGGGCCTGCAGGATCTCGCCGATTTCCCCCAGGGAAAAACCCATGCTTTGCGCACGCTGGATAAACACCAGATCCTGCAGGGTTTGCTCGGTGTAACGACGGTAGTTGTTGGTTTGCCGCAGCGGTGAGATCAGGCCGATTTGTTCGTAGTAACGCAACGTGTGACGGCTGGCGCCGCTGCGGGCCTCGAGTTCACCGATTTTCATGAAAAACACCGCTTGACTGTAGAGTTGGGTCGATAGTTTACGCTTGATTTCTAACCTTAAACAGGAGCTGGAAAATGAGCGTGGAGTGCTTTGTCACCGGGGGGACCGGCTTCATCGGTCAACATTTGCTGGCGAACCTGAGTGCAAAAGGTCACACCGTTCGGGTGTTGATGCGCCGCCCGGAGCGACTGGCGGCGCTGCGCGAGCAAGTCGACCAGCTGGGCGGCAGCGGCACGCGAATTTTTGCCGTGGCGGGCGATCTGCAACAGCACAACCTGGGGCTGAGTCCGGCTGACCGAGCAGTACTGAAGCACGCCGCCGTGGTGTTCCATCTCGGCGCCCACTTCGCCTGGGGGCTCACAGCGGAGCAGTCGCGCGCGGTGAATGTTGAAGGGGCAAAGCGCGTGGCGCTGCTGGCGGCCGAGCAACACAGCCGGATGGTGATGATCGGCGGCTACATGCTGAAAAACCACGAACACCTGCAACGCATCGGCATCGATCCTGATCATCCGCAGCGCACCGACTGGTCTGCCGTGTACCGGCGCGTCGGTGGGTACGAGGGCAGCAAGCTGGAAGCACATTTTTCGACCTTGGAGCTGATGGCCGCCAAGGGCGGCGAGATCACCGTGGTCCACCCTTCCACGGTCTGTGGTCACAGCCGCACCGGGCATATTCTTGAAGGCCAGCCGCTGGTGGACCTGATCCGCAACCTGGTGCAGGGAAAGCTCACGGCAGTGCCCGGCAGCCCCAGGCATTGGCTGCCATTGGTGACTGTGGATCACCTGGTCGAGCTGGTGGCGGTGAGTGCGTTTGATCCGGCCATGGCCGGCCAGGAGTTGCTGGCGCTGGATGACCAGACGCCCAATTTGCGTGAGCTACTGGTACAAGTGGCGCAACCGGTTGGCGTAAAATCTCCCAGGCACCACATTCCGCTGCCCGTGCTGAAGTTGCTCCTGAGCATTGCGCCCATCGCGCGATTCCTCAATTCAAAACCCGAAGCCCTGGACTTTATCCAGACCACTCGATTTGATACCACGGCGCTCGAGCAATTTTCCAGGCGGCATGGCATCGCCAAGCCGGATATAGCTCTGTCGGTGCAGCACACGGCGAGGTTCGTCAATTCATGCTACGTAACCCGCTGACGGCTGATTGACGACATCCAGAACGGCATTCCACCAAACACCCCCTCAACAACAAGGATCGTTATCCATGCAATCGACTTTCAGCAAAGGCGTGGTCTTTGCGCTCTGCGCTGCGGCACTGAACGCCACCATCGGTGTACTCAGCAAAGTGCTGATGAGCAGTGGCTTCAGCGCCAGCAGTGTGGCTGTGATCAAGACCGTTTTGGGCTGCCTGCTGCTGTCGGTCCTGTTGGTTTTCCTCAGGCGTCCGGGGCCGTCGATCAAATGGACTCAGGCGGCCATCTGTGCGTTCCTCGGCATCTTTGTGCTGTTCCATTTCGAGACCGCCGCCTACCGCCACTACGCGGCCGCCGGTGTGGTGGTGATATTGATGGCCAGCGCGTCGATCTCCTCGATCATCCTGGGGCGGATCTTCCTCAAGGACGCCATCACCGCCAACGCCACCGTCGGCGCTGCGCTGGCGATCGCCGGGATCGCGGTGATCTTCGGCGCCGACCTGCAGCAAGGCTTTACCCTGCAAGGGGCTGCGCTCGCGGCCATGGGCGGCTGCGGTTATGGGGCCTTTTCGGTGGCCATGAAGCGCATGGGCGTGTCCGGAGGACTGCATTTCACCCGCCAACTGCTGTTCTTTGGCAGCCTGTACCTGCTGATGCCGGCGGCGGCCGATGGCTTCGCGATCGGCGAACTGTCGCCGCTGGCAATCGCCGCCCTGCTGGCCCTGGCCACCCTGCCGACCATCCTCGGCTTCTTCTGCACCACCAAAGCCATCGAGTATCTCAAGCCCTCCCAGGTGCAGGCGCTGGAGCTCACCGAACCCCTGTTCGCCGCCCTGCTGGCGTTTGTCGCGCTCAACGAAGTACCCCGCGACAGCTTGTACGCGGGGGCGGCGCTGATCATTGCCGGACTGTGTTTCTCCAACGAATTGATTCGGTTGGGCAGGAAGGCGGTTGTGGCTTCGGCTGAGTGAGGTGTTTTGGGGGGCCAGGGACGTTGCGATCCAGAGTTATCAGGTGGTTTGAACAACTGAAGGGTATTGGCCGATTTCAGCTTGTGGTGACAGGCTGATTCGGCCAGAAGCGGACATCTGCCCCACGCGACCAGATCCTTTATCAGTCGTCCTGAATCTCCTCCAACACTCGGCCATCAACCAACGCCTGGATATCTGCGAAGACGTCCGCAGCCAGGCTGGCCGGGACACCCCAATAGTCAAAGATTCCGCCCTCATCCCGGTTTTGGCCGCAGGTGACGAAAACGCCGGTTCCAAAACGTTGCTTCAACCGCATCGCCAACCAGCCCACGAACCCGCTGTTGTCGGCACCTTCAGGGAAGTGGAAACGAAATACGCCAAACAGCTCTTGCCCGGCGTCTTTGTACGGGACGAGTTGACTCCACACCTTGTCGTCCCGAACGAGTGCCAGTGCGTCGGGATGCGCCGCATCAGGAAACGACGATAGAGGGAATTCCAGAAACGCATAGGTGCCAGGCAAGAATCTGACTCGCGCCTGAGTGGTCACGTGCAACAACCGGCGCTCAGTAGCGGCCACTGTTTCATTGGATATGTTCACCATTTCATTTTTCTCCCCGCGCCTCGAAGCGCCAGTGCTCAATCTGATTGACCGAAGCCATGCTAGACAGGGTGACTATTAAGATAAATGCTCAACATCGCACTACATTGACAACTAAAGGTTGTAGATATGGACAAGCTTAAAAGCATGGCGGCGTTCGTGGCGGCAGCTGAGTCAGACTCCTTCTCGAAAGCGGCTGCCGTGTTAGGCGTGACGCCACAGCTGATTGCCAAACAGGTCGGCAATCTGGAGTCTCGGTTAGGGCTCAAACTGATCACCCGCACCACTCGCCGCCAAAGCCTGACCGCCGTGGGCAGGGACTATTACTTGCGCTGCAAGGCTATCCTCAGCGACGTTGAGGAGGCCGATGAGCTGGCGCTGTCAGCAAACTCGACTCCGCGCGGAAAAATTCGCATCAGCGCGCCCTATAATTATGGTTCTCATCGACTCATCCCATTCCTGACCCAATATCTGACGCGTTACCCGCAAACAGAAATCGAGTTGGAGTTGACGGACAGGTTCGTGAACATCGTAGAAGAGGGATTCGAAGTCGTGTTTCGGCTGGGCAAACCCCAATTGGCCGACAGTGCAGCATTGGTACAACGCGGCTTGAGACCTTTCAGGATGTTTGCTTGCGCATCCCCTGCCTATCTGTCACGCAAAGGGACCCCACTCCATCCCAAACAACTCGTGGACCATGACTGCCTGGGCTATCTGTTCTCCGATCGAATGACAGACAAACTCTGGCGTTTCACTAAAAATCAGCAGACGTTCACGATCCCCATTGCGAGTCGACTGAAAGTCAATAACACCCTGGCCAAGGTGAACGCCGCATTATCGGACTTCGGCATCACGCTCTGCGTCGAGGATGTACTGATACCCTACGTGCAACGGGGTGAACTGGTCGTACTCTTCGAGGAATTCGAAGGGCCCACGTATCCCGTCAATCTGATCTATGCCTTCGATCGTCGCCCCTCCGCAAAGCTCAGGCACTTCATCGACGAAGTGGTTGTTGCATTGGGTTCGCCTCAGGCCTGACAGAGCATGGGCTGATTGCACGCAGCGTGTAAGCAATAAGGCTAAGTAGTGAAGGCGAGATCATTTGGTCGCACCTGAGCCATCGCCGTCTGGCCTGATGCCGATGAAGCTGGCAGTCATTCGTTGCAGGGTCTGCGCTTCTGGCCGATTTCTGTCTGTCGCCAGCTGCTGCTCTGGGTCGTTTTCTGCCTGTCGCGCCCCGGCGAAACTACAAATAAAACCCCGCCAGCGAGCCGGGGGATTGTGTTCTCGCCATTCGTCCATCGCCGGGCACTTACAGCGTTTGCCTACCTCTCATGTTCAAGCACGGACATTCAAATAACCATCGGAGAGCAACATGGATATCGATGAGAAGGCACCGGGGAACATGTCGCAGCAAGACGGTACGAACAGCACGGATAACAAAACGGGTCATGACCCCAAGCGGTCTGAAGTGTCGTCGAAAACGGCCCAGGTCGGTGCGACCAACAATCCAAAGCCGGACCCGGTCGCCAAAGAGAACCCATACAGTCCCGATTTCAAATCTGAGCCTGAACATAAGCCGGCTCAAGACGCCGATATTGATACTCAGGGGGGTTAGTAGCATCTGGTGAATCAGGACGGATTCTGGGTATGGAAATAGTCGTTGGCGGCTATTCTTGGTCTACATCGGCCCACAGAGGATTGCGCCATGACCGCCGTCGATCGCCTCAAGTATTTGCGCATCGCGCTGGTCCTGGCTGGCCTGGCGTGTCTTGCGCTTTACCCGCTCATGTTGCTTTGGCCGTCCGGCTGGGCCTGGCACGACGGTCACTCGGACTACCCGATGATGATCATTGGCCTCTACGCCACCCTTGGCGTTTTTCTGATCCTGGCCGCACGTGACCCCTTGGCCAATCTGAGCCTGATCTGGTTCACCGTATGGTCCAGCGCCGTACACGCAGCGATCATGGCCGTCCAGGCGCTCACCCAGCCAGCGCAGATGGGGCACTTGGTCGGTGACGTGCCGGCGCTGTTCATCGTGGCGGTTGTTTTGGCGATCTTGACGCCGCGGCTGTCCGCCGAACATTGACCCCTCACTCAGGTGCTCATCGAGGAATCAAATGCCTGTTCTTGCAGGCTGGTCTTGATCAGTGCCGCCAATAGCCGGGCAGCGGGTGGCAGGTCTTCGCCACTGCTGTGCAACACATAGCCAAGGCATGGCAGCACGGGCAAGCCAGACACCACAGTGAGATGGGACGGCAGACCGATCCGGGTGCGCAGTGTCAGGCCCAAGCCGGCGGCGACCGCTGCCCACAGGCCGCCGACGCTGGGGCTGGTCAGGGCAATTCGCCAGGGTATTTTTGCGCCATCCAGCGCCTGGGTGGCGGTGCTGCGCATGACACAAGGCGCTTCAAACAGGATCAAGGGTAATGGCGCGTCATCCAGAGTTGCTGCTAGTGGCCTGTCGCGGGCTCCAATCCAGTGCATCGGGGTTTCGCCGAGCCGCGTGGCATGAGGCGACAGGTGCCCGGTGTCCCAGGCCAGCGCCAGGTCCAGGCTTGCACTGTCGATCAGAGCCAGCAGTTCGGCATTTCGGGCGATCCGGACTTCAAAATTGACCCGCGGATACGTCTGCACGAAGCGGCGCAGGATATCGCTCAGGAAGTGCTCGCCGAAGTCCTCTTGCAGCCCCAGACGCAGGGTCCCGGCGGTCTGATTTTCGTGCAGCGTCTGGAAGATCCCATCATTCAGTTCCAGCAACCGGCGGGCATGGCTGAGCAGTGTTTCACCCATTGGGGTCAGGACCAGCCCGCGCCCGGATTTGGCCAATATCGGCGTACCGACCTGCTCTTCGAGCTTCTTCAATTGGGCGCTGACCGCAGACGTCGACCGACCGAGCCGATCCGCCGCCTTGGCAAAGCTGTTGTATTCGACGCCGGTGACGAAGGTCCGCAATACCTCAAGATCGAAGGTGGGACGGCGCATTGGATAGTCCACTAAAACAGGATAATGACCGCCATTAAATCTGATATTCGGAACGGTTGCGACTTGTTAATTTTTCTCCGTCGCCGCCGACCTCCGAGGAAATAAACATGAGTGCATCAACAGTCAACGGGCCGGACAGCCCGCGCAGTTACCCGCAGAAATTTGCCGAACTCACCGACGAAGTATTGTTTGCCGACATGTGGAACCGGCCGCAACTCAAGCCTAGGGATCGCAGTCTGGCAACGGTGGCCGCCCTGGTGGCGATGTACCGACTGGAGCAACTGCCCTTCCATTTCAAGCGCGCGCTGGATAACGGTTTGGCCGTTGATGATCTGGCGGAAGTCATTACCCATCTGGCGTTTTACTCAGGATGGCCGACCGCTGCGTCAGCGCTGAATTTGCTCAGTGAGCTACAGGCTTGCCAGCCAACTTGTCAGGAGTAATGGTTGATGCCCTTTGCCCGAATTTCATTGCACCAGGGGAAGTCCGCCGAGTATCTGCGGGCATTGTCCGAGGGATTGCACGAGGCCCTGGTCGAGAGCTTCGAAGTACCGCAGGCCGACCGGTTTCAGGTCATTCACCAGCATGCGGTCGGCGAGCTGATATTTGATTCCCACTACTTGGGCGGTCCGCGTAGCCATGACTTTGTGCTGATCGCGATCACCGCCGGCCGCCCACGAAGTGTTGAGACGAAACAGCGCTTCTACCGCGACCTGGTCGAGAAGCTGGGACGGGCCACAGGGCTGAACGCAGAGGATGTGATGGTGGTCATCACCACGACGGCCAGTGATGAGTGGTCGTTTGCGGGCGGCCGGGGTAATTAGCGGTGGAGGCGCGCCATGGGCGTCGCCTGATATGCCGCCTTCGCGACGGTGCGACGATTCGACAGGCTCGCTCCCACAAAACGATTTTTACGCTTGCTGAAACGTTTAACCCAGTTTATAAAATCGCCA
This sequence comes from Pseudomonas sp. F007, assembly GCF_057814275.1. Lineage (NCBI taxonomy): Bacteria > Pseudomonadati > Pseudomonadota > Gammaproteobacteria > Pseudomonadales > Pseudomonadaceae > Pseudomonas > Pseudomonas sp. F007. The sequence continues at coordinate 21,936 of NZ_JBVATA010000015.1, forward strand.
CAACTCCAAGAAAGGCTGCCGCCATGACCCCGCTCAAACTCGTTGTTGCCCTCAGCGCGCTGTCCGCTGCTTCCCACGCCATGGCCTGGGACTACGTGCTGCTCGACACCGACAAAGCCGCACAGAACTGGCAGATCACCAGCCAGCAACTGGGCATCAAGACCGACAAACCCTTCAGCGTGACCCTGCGCACCTTGCACGGCGGTCGGCAGGAAGGCGTGAGCATTGTCGACATCGACAACGGCACGATGAAACTCTCGGTGGTGCCGACGCGCGGCATGAACGTGTTGCAGGCCTCGGTCGGCGAGGTGCGCATGGGCTGGGATTCGCCGGTCAAGGAGGTGGTCAATCCGGCCTTCATCGAACTCAATGGCCGTGGGGGTCTGGGCTGGCTGGAAGGCTTCAATGAACTGGTCACCCGCTGCGGCTACGAATGGGTCGGCCACCCCGGCATCGACAACGGCGAACTGCTGACCCTGCACGGCCGGGCCGCCAACATTCCGGCGAACACAGTCACCCTGCACATTGATGAAAAGCCACCGTACGCCATCACCCTGCGCGGGGAACTGAAAGAGCAGGCGTTCAAGAAGGTCGACTTCTCGGTCGCGACCGAGCTGGTCACCGAACCCGGCAGCGTGACGTTCGCCCTCAACGACACGCTGACCAACAACGGCGACTATCCGAAGGAATACCAGGCGCTGTACCACAGCAACTTCAGCACCCCGTTCCTCGAGCAAGGCGCTCGGTTCGCCGCGCCGGTGAAACAGGTGTCGCCGTTCAACGACAAGGCCAAGGGCGATCTGCCGGACTGGCAAACCTACCGCGCACCGACCAAGGACTACGACGAAACGGTCTACAACGTCGTGCCTTATGCCGACGCCAAGGGCGATACCTTGACCGTATTGCACAACAAGGCCGGCAGCCTGGGCGTTTCGGTCGGTTTCAATACGCAGACCCTGCCGGTGTTCTCCCTGTGGAAGAACACCGATACCGAAGGCCAGGGCTACGTCACGGGGCTGGAGCCGGGAACCAGTTTTTCCTACAACCGCCGTTATCAGCGGCCACTGAACCTGGTTCCGACCATTGGGCCAAAGGAACACAAGCAGTTCCGCATCAGCTACAGCTTGTTGTCGGACAAGGCGGCGGTGGATAAGGCCTTGAAGCAGGTGAGCGAGATTCAGGCCGGGCGCGAGACCGAGGTGCGGCAGACGCCGTTGGTTGATCTGAGCAAGGGCTGACATCGGCAGCAATCCGCGGCCAACTGTTCGCAACTGATCCCATCGACTTGCTCAAGGTCCGCCCGCATGCGCGCGACCTTGAGCAACCACCCTCTCCTGCTTGTCGCCCTTACATCTGTTTGCCGTGCCGCGCAGAGATAGCAACGGTGCTCGGCGAATCCGCCAGTGACACGAACTTGCGTGTCGCACCATCCAGCGCATCGATGCTGCCCGTCTCGATGTCGTAGACCCAGCCGTGCAGATTCATCCGACCCTGCTCCAGCGCCAGCGCCACCGAGGGATGGGTACGCAGGTTCGCCAGTTGCGCGATGACGTTTTCGCGCACCAGGCCGTCGAGCTTGGCCCGCGGTGTGTCGAACTCATGGGCCGCGTTAATGGCCTTCGCAGCGTCCGAGTGGCGCAGCCAGTTGGCGACCGCCGGCATATGGTCCAGGCAGGTGCAGCGTGAAATCGCGCCCATCGCCCCGCAGTCCGAGTGACCGCAAATCACGATGTCTTCCACGCCGAGTACGGCAACGGCATATTCGACGGTGGCCGAGACGCCGCCTGGCTCAGGACCATAGGACGGCACGATGTTACCGGCATTGCGGATCACGAACAGCTCGCCCGGTTCGCGCTGCGTCAGGAGTTCGGGTACCACGCGGCTGTCCGAGCAGGTGACGAACAACGCCTTGGGATTTTGTGTGGTCGCCAGGTGCTTAAAAAGCTCGACGCGTTGCGGAAAAACCTCGCGCTGAAAGCGCAGAAAGCCGTCAATAATGTCACGCATGGAGTCCTCCAAAGCCAAATTGCCGATGATGGCACGAGCACTCGATAGGCCCTCGCGCCGCAATGGCCATCATTATTACAGAGGTCACGCGCCTTGGCTTTACTCGATCAACGATGGACCTCGCGCCGCCATAACCCTTGACACTGAGAAACCCCGCCGGGTTCAACCACGCACCAGGTGAACGGCCAGGCCGGCCAATGCGCAGGCGAACAGCACCTGAATCACCCCTCGCTTGAAGCGAAACAACGCCAGCGCAGCTGCCACCGCGATCAGTGCCGACGGCCAGTCAAAGGTCCCGCTCAAGCCCGTTGGCCAGAGCACGTGGTAACCGAAGAACAGCGCGAGGTTGAGGATCACGCCTACTACTGCGGCGGTGATCGCGGTCAGCGGCGCGGTGAATTTCAGCTCGTTGTGGGTCGACTCCACCAACGGACCACCGATGAGGATGAACAGGAACGACGGCAGGAAGGTGAACCAGGTGACCAGACTCGCCGCGACTGCGCCGGCGAGGAATGGGTGCTGCGCGCCGAACATCGGGTTCACATAGCCACCGATAAAGCCCACGAAGGCGACCACCATGATCAGCGGCCCGGGGGTGGTTTCCCCCAGGGCCAGACCATCGATCATCTGGGTCGGCGTCAGCCAGCCATAGTGCCCGACCGCCCCCTGGTAGACGTAGGGCAACACCGCGTATGCGCCGCCAAAGGTCATCAATGCGGCCTTGGTGAAGAACCAGCCCATCTGCGTCAGGGTGCCATCCCAGCCAAACGACAACGTCAGCAGTCCCATGGGCAACAGCCACAGTGCAGCACCGACCAGCAACAGGCGCAGCAGATGCCCCCAACTGAAACGGGCATGTTCGGGTGTCGGCGTATCGTCATCGATCAGGGCCGGGCCATAGTTGTTTTTCGCGGCGCCATGACCGCCGCCGATGACGAATGTGTCCGGGGCGATGCGCCCGCCCACATAGCCAATAATGGCGGCCGCCAGCACGATCAGCGGGAACGGCACGTTGAGGGCGAAGATGGCCACGAACGAAGCCCCTGCCATGCCCCACAGCCAGCCATTCTTCAGGGCGCGCGAGCCGATGCGATGGGCCGCGTGAACGACGATGGCCGTGACCGCTGGCTTGATGCCGTAGAACACCCCGGCCACCACCGGCACCTCGCCAAAGGCGAGGTAGATCCAGGACAACCCAATCAGGATGAACAGCGACGGCAACACGAACAAGGCGCCAGCAATCACCCCGCCCCAGGTGCGGTGCATCAGCCAGCCCATGTAGGTGGCGAGCTGCTGGGCCTCCGGGCCAGGCAGCAACATGCAGTAGTTCAGTGCGTGGAGAAAGCGCTTCTCACTGATCCAGCGCCGACGCTCCACCAGCTCCTGGTGCATGATCGAAATCTGCCCGGCCGGTCCGCCAAAGCTGATGAAGCCCAACTTGAGCCAGAACAGGAAGGCTTGATAGAGGCCGACCGGCTGCTGGGTTGCCTGAGCTGGCGGCTGGCCGCTTGTTGCGGAGGTGGAATCAAACATTTTCGACTTCTTCCGTTGCGAAAGCGGTGAGCAGGCCATCGAAGATGCCCGCGGCGACGCTGGTCAGTTGATCGTCATCGCCAATGCTTTCTCTCAAGCCTGCGAGGACGCGCTCGATACCCGGTGCTTCGCTGGGTTGATCGCCACCCACATCCAGGTAATGGATGACGCCTGCCAGGCGTGCCAGGCCTGGCTGATGAATATCAAAGCTCTCGATCAGGGTCTCGAAGGATACCCGCTGGCCAACGTGGCTGAATCGGGCCCCATCAAAATCGAAGCCGAGCGCATCGCCTGGGCAGTCGCCGGGCCTGTCCAGCCAGATGAATTGGGGATCGGCATCGATGAAGCGCCGGATCAGCCAGGCACAGGCCAACCGATCCACCCATGGGCGCTTGCGGGTGGCCCATCGGCGTCCCTGGTAGTCGCCGCGCTCCAGCCGATTGATGGCTTCGGCGTGCGCACTCGGCTCATCGGCGGACAATGCACGACTGATCGCGGTCTCAAGCTGTTGCAAGGATGAATCGGCCTGAGCCTTGAGCACGCCGGGAAAGAAATCAATCGCCGCCAACTGACCGAAGGCCTTTCTGTGCTTGCGCGCCTGCCGGGCTATTTGCAGCGCATTCTCCACTGATAAGTCTGCCCGGCAGCCGGCAATTTCCTGCATCAGCCTGGCGTACTCAGCGCTGCGGTCGAACAGCTCACTGAAGCGCTCTTCACGCTCAGTCAGCGACAGGAGATACGCCGTACCGTTGATGGCCAGCACTTCCCGCTCCACGGTTTCAAACGTTTCCCGGCCCGCGCTGCGTTCCGGCAGCAGATACACGCCATCGCGCAGCACCGCGGCACCGGCAGCCTTCAGGGTTCGCCAGGCGCGCATCCGCTCGGTGGCGTTAGCGGTGGGCAGGCCAAGGATCAGTAGCGACCAAATAATCATGTAGAGAATTCAACTTAAAATGTAACTATCTCTACATTATATAAGATCTGGTTAAAAGCAACAGGTACTCGTCGAGTCGCTGCCAGGGTCATCTCGCCGAGCGAATGACCATGATCGCGTCCACCGCTATGGAGGCTCCCAGAGGTAGAGACGCAACACCGATCGAGGCTCTCGCGGGATAAGGCGCGCTGAAGTAGCGACCCATGACCTCGTTAACGATGTTGAACCCTGTCAGGTCGGTGAGATACAGCGTCAGCTTGCCAACATCCTCAAAGCTTGCGCCTGCGGCTTCGGCAACGGCCTTCAGATTCTCGAACACCTGCACCACTTCGGCCTCGAAGCCTTTGACCAACTGCATGCTGACCGGGTCCAGTGGAATCTGCCCAGTGAGGAACACCAGACCCCCCATCCGTACAGCTTGGGAATAGGGGCCGATTGCCGTCGGCGCTTGCTCACTGTGAATTGCGATTCTGCTCATGAGATACCTGCTTCAGGGGGCGAGCCAGGTAGGCTGCCAGTGCGCCTGTCGACGCACGAAGCGAGCCCGTTGATGGATGGCGCGGGAAAGATCGAGCCACTCCACGGTTGTCGCCTGGACGCGAATGATTGCAAAGTGTTCAAAGCCATCACCAGCCGGTTCATCGCCGTGTTCAGGGGTATCGATCACCTGCCCCGGAACGCTGCCATGCCTGAACAACGCTTGGGTTTTACCTCGCGCCTGCTGCCAATCGCGCTGACGCTGCGAGAGATCGTCGACGAGACTGGCGCTGCCTTCCAGACGAACCTGCATGACCCCGCAAGGGCTTAGCGCAGTCAGCGCGACACGTTCTTCAGCCAGCAACTGGGCGCACAGTGCCGAGCGCCTATCCGCATAGAAAAACAACGCGCAAGCGCTCTGATCGACGCCACGCAGAACCACCGTCCTGCATTTCGGCCAGCCTTGAGGGCCGATGGTCGCCAGTTGCATCAGACGAAAAGGATTGCGCTGCGCGCCGACCGGGATTGCCAGGTCCGCCCAGATGCGCTGGAACAAAACATCGAGCATGGGAAAACCCGCCACATGACAAAAAGGCCGCAACCGAGGGTTGCGGCGACCGGAGATCAGACGCTGCGCGTTACACCGCCATCAACCTTGATGTTCTGTCCGGTGATATAGGCAGCCCCTTCACTTGCGAGAAACGCGATGGTGGCGGCAACTTCCTCGCTGGTGCCATAACGCTGGAGCGGAACGCTGTCGCGACGTTGCTCGGTCGCCGGCAGGCTATCGATCCAACCAGGAAGTACGTTATTGATGCGCACGTTATCCTTGGCGAAGTTATCGGCGAAGATCTTGGTGAACACGGCCAGACCCGCTCGGAACACGGCTGAAGTCGGGAACAGATCGCTGGGTTCGAAGACCCAGGCGGTAGAGATATTGATGATCACGCCACCTTGCTGGCGCTGCATGATTGGCGCGACCAGACGGGTGGGTCGGACGACGTTGAGCAGATAGGTGTCCATGCCCTTGTGCCAGTCTTCATCGCTGATTTCCAGAATCGGTGCGCGAGGGCCATGGCCGGCACTGTTCACCAGAACATCAACACGCCCCCATTTTTCCACTACGGCGTCCACCAGGCGCTGCAGGTCATCGATGGACTGGTTGCTACCGGTCACGCCGATGCCGCCCAGCTCTTTGGCCAGTGCTTCACCCTTGCCCGACGAGGACAGGATGCCGACCTTGAAACCATCGGCTGCCAGGCGCCGCGCCGCTGCCGCGCCCATGCCGCTGCCACCGGCGGTGATGATTGCTACTTTTTCTACTGACATAACGGCCTCCAGGGTTGGCTTTCTCAAGTGCGTTAACCCTAGCAGCAGTCTCGATGTGGAGGGAGGCAGCAAGGCTTTGCCCTGGCAGTAGATTAACTATCGAATACCTGTTGCTTGAGCCAATCCTTCACCACCAGCAAGGCGGGTGACTGTCGCGCCTTGCGTGGCCACACCAGATAAAACGCTTTGTCGAGCAGAAGCTGCTGGTCGAACACCTTTACCAACCGTCCCGCGGCGATGTCGTCCTTGACGAAGGCATGGCTGGCCAGGGCTATGCCTTGTCCGCTGATGGCGGCCTCGATGGCCAGGGAGGTCTGATTGAAACGCATGTTCTTGGCAGTCGGCTGTGCATGGTTGGGGAATAGCCCTGCCATGAACTCCGGCCAGAAGTTATGGGCGTCGTGGAGCATGAGGAAATCCTGAAGTTTCTCGAAGCTTGCAGGCAGCCCCTTGCCTTCGAACAGCCTCGGGCTGGCCACGGCGACGATGCGCTGCTCCATCAGCAGCTCGGTATTCAGGCCCGCTCCGAACGCAGGCTGGCCGTAGCGAACGGCGATATCGACGCCGTCGGTATGGAAATGCGAGAGCCTGTCCGTCGCCAACACCCGTAAGTCGATGTCCGGATGGTTTTCGGCAAACGTACCCAGTTTCGGAATAAGCCATTTCGAGGCAAAGGTTGGCGTGACACTGACGGTCAGGTGCGACGGCTCCGGCCTGAGCAAACGCGTCGCCTCGTCGATCATCGCCAGTGCACTGCGAATACTGCCGCTGTAGGCCAGACCGGCATCGGTCAATCCCAGGCCGCGCGGCAAGCGCTCGAACAGGCGAATGTCAAGACTGGCCTCCAGCCCTCGGATCTGCTGAGCGACGGCAGCCTGAGTCACGCCCAGTTCTTCAGCGGCGAGACGGAAATTCAAATGACGGGCAACCACTTCGAATATGCGAAGTGCGTTGAGCGAGGGTAACCCTGGAAAACCTTCAGGCATGGCAGTGGAAATTCTATCTCGTGGTGAAAGTCAGGGTGCCTCTCTTATCCCGGTGCAACGCAGTTACTCTGGCGATATACGAAAGATCACTGCGCCGAGGCTAGCCCCTAAAACCTTTAAAAGAAACCCGAGCCAGTAGAAAACCCACTTCCTATTCAAGGGGCCTGCCATGAAAATCCCAGACGCGCACCGCATGACGCAGGTGGTTCACAATCAGCTGGTTGCATTCGAAGCCACCGCCAGACTTGGCAGTTTTCGAGCCGCCGCCGAAGAGCTCTTCGTGACGCAAGGGGCGATCGCTCAGCAGGTACGTGCCATGGAGGACAAACTGGGCATCAAGTTGTTCGTCCGTTTGCCCCGAGGTTTGGCTCCGACACCGGCTGCGCAGGCGTATGTGAGTCGTGTTCGACTGGCCATGGGCATCATCGAAGAGGCCACCCGGGCCCTGCTACAAAGCGAAAGCGAAGACGACCCTTGTCGTTTGACACTCAGCACCACGGCGGCACTCGCCAGCCGCTGGTTAGTGCCGCGTCTGGCTCGACTGGCTGAAGATCACCCGCAGATTTCCGTCATGATTGATGCGTCGGATGTCACGCGGCCGCTGCGAGGCCGGGGCAACGTCGACATGGCCATTCGCTGGGGTGTTCCGCCCTTCCCCGACGCAGCGGCGAGCTTCCTTCTTCCCGGTCGGGCGATCGCCGTGTGCTCACCAACCTTGAGCGGATACGGCAGCTGGCAGCAGCCACAGGATGTGCTGCATGTACCGCTGATCTCGGACACTCATAACAATTGGCCGCGGTGGTTCGATGTCTATGGATTGCCTGGCACCCGGTTTTCGGGACCGTCCTTCTCGCAGACAAGCCTGGTGCTGGATGCCGCCGAACAAGGCGTGGGGATTGCGCTGATCGCGGAGCCTCTGGTCGCTCGCTCACTGAAAACGGGTGCCCTCGTGAGGGCATTTGGGGATCAGTTTCCGCTGGAGACAGAGGCTGCTTTCCACGTACTGACGGCTGAACCGATCACGCCGAATTCAGTGATTGGAACCGTGGTCATGTGGTTGTTGAACGCAGTCGATTGTCCTTCCACTCGGCTGTAGCACTCGGCAGAACGGCGCTGACGGTGAGGTACAGCGCCATCTGCACATCGTCAGATCACGGCCCGCTCGATCACGCGCTCACCCTTGGCAAAGCGTGCGTACAGGAACGGTGAGAGATCCAGCGAGCGAAACTCACCGTAGATGATCTGCTCTGCAATACCGCGCCCGACAGCAGGGCCCTGTTGGGAGCCATGACCCGAAGAACCATTACTGAAGTGGAAGTTCGACACCACGTCATGGGGACCGATCACAACGTTGTAATCGAAGGTGTTGAAGTCGTAGTGCCCGATCCAGAAATCAATGATTTCCACATCACGGAACTGCGGGATACGGTTTGACAGAATGGGGTGGACCTTCTTCTCCCAGATCCCCTCTTCGGCGGTGAAGTCATCGCAATCGACCGTCTCGTCCTCTCCCATCGGTGGGCAGCCAACCAGATAGTCGTCACCGAACTGACGGAAATGCACCCCGGTAGGGTCGATGGTCAGCGGCAAGTCACGGTCAAGCGGCTGCTTCGCTCGGAAGATGAAGGTGTAACGACGTTTGGGCTGAATATCCAGTTTGAGATCGGCCATGGCCGCGATCTCACCCGCACGGGTTCCCGCAGCATTGACGATATGGCCCGCTTGGATAACCTCGCCGGTTTCCAGGGTGACAGTGGTGACCTTGTCGTTTTCGCGGCCGATGGAGACAACCTTGTTGCGAACGTAATCCACACCGCGCTCAATGGATTTTTTGATCAGCCACTCGATCATCAAAGGCGCGTTGTAATAGCCCTCGTCCTGGGTATTCAGGCTGCCCGCTTCAATGTCATCAAGCCGCAAGAACGGATATTGCGCGGCAATTTCCTGACGGCTGACCATACGGGTGCCGGCACCCTGTTCCGCCTGTACCTGCTGATCCCGCTCCAGTACCGATGTGAGCGCCGAACTGTCGGAAAGGTACAAGTAGCCGAAATTGCGGATCGGCAGTTCTGGTACTACGCAATCGCCTCCCAGGTTCTCGCGGAAAGCTTTCGCAAACTCAGCCGCAAACTGACCAATCCTGACGTTGATCGGATTGGCAAACTGCTGACGCATGCAATTGTTCGAAGCACCGGTCTGAGCCTTGGCGAACGAAGGATCGGGCTCGACAACCAGGACCTTGCCTGTGAAGTCGGGGTTCGACGCGAGAAACCATGCAGTGCATGCCCCCATCGTTGCCCCGCCGATAATGACGACGTCATAGGCCGCGTGTTTTGGGGTTGCATCAAATTGCGGGAGATCCATCTGCCAGGACGAATCCTTTGAAGTGGGAGCCTTGTGGTCGGACATGTTTTTTCTCGGCTGGTGAGTGACTTCGTTGTTTATGAGGCCAGATCTCACTGCCGTGTACTAACCACAAATATTCGGGTCAGCCTGCAGAAAAACTACAGGCTGGGGAAGCCTGCTGGTCGGCCTGCCGAAGCGGCGCCTGACCCAACTTACAAGTACAGGCAGCACCAGCAATCGGCGGCGTATTGACAGTATCAAGACCAACCCATAACCTGCACACAACCATGCACACACAGATGTGTGGTAAATACGTTTTACCTTTCTGCCTATAACAATCATCAACAGTGAGGTCAAAAATGGTCCGGTTATTCTCAGCTTCCGTTAAAAAATTGATTGTCGGCGCCAGCCTCTGTGGCGCCCTGCTCGGACAGTCGGCCGTCCAGGCCGCCGAGCCGTCGGTCTGGCAAGACATTCAGAAGGCTGGCGTGTTGCGCTGCGGTGCTGCAGTGGCAGCGCCTTATGTGATGCGTGACGCCGCCTCGGGCGACTACAGCGGCTACTTCGTCGACCTGTGCAAGGACTTCGGCGAGAAGGTGTTGAAAGTCAAAGTCCAGTTCGTCGACACCAGCTGGGATAACCTGGTGGCGGGCCTGCAGAGCGGCAAATGGGACCTGGCGATGGCCTTGAACCAGACGCCGGAGCGCGCTCTGGCGGTGGGCTTCAGCGCCCCTGCCACGGACTATCAGGTGTCACTGCTGGTGAACAAGGAAAACCCCAAGGTCGCCAACGCCACCGACGAAATTGCCGCGCTCGACAAAGCCGACCTGACCTTCGCCGTGATGTCCGGCACAGCACAGGACAAGGCCATCACTTCGGTCCTGCGCAATGCCAAAATCATGCGTCTGCCGGGCATGGATGAAACACGATTGGCCGTCATGTCCAAGCGTGCCGACGTTCTGGTCGACGCCAGCGATACCAACCACCTTTTCGCCCTGGCCAACCCTGGCTGGGCACGGGAAATTCTTCCAAAACCGGCCCTGGCCAAGCAGGGTGTGGCGTTCGGGGTTCGTCGCGACATCGCACCGGCGGACATGGAAGTGCTGAACATCTACATCAGGCAGCGCCGTGACACCGGCGAGATTCAACAGTTGGTGGACAAGGCGTCATTGCAGGTCAACGCCGGCAAATAATTCATCGTTAGATCTTTCAGTGCCGCTTGCTGCGCCTGGGCAAGCGGCATGTTCATTCCTCAACCCCGAATGCGGCGGCCAGGGCTGCCTGGAAGGAAGTGTCCATGAGAAGGTTTGAAAACAAAGTCGCGATTGTCACCGGTGGTGCAGGTGGCATCGGCTCAGCGATCGCCGCGAGACTGGCGGCCGAGGGGGCGACGGTGGTGGTCACCGATGTCAACCTGCAAGCCGCCGCAACGGTGGTGCAACAGATCCACGACGCCGGCGGCACTGCACAGGCTCTGGCATCCGATATCGCCAACCCGGCGGCGTGCCGCCAATTGATCAAACAGGTGGTCACTCAGTTCGGGCGTATCGACGTGCTGATCAACAATGCAGGGATCAATCGGCGTGGCGACCTGCTTGCACTGAGCGAAGAGGATTGGCATACAAGCTTTGCGGTCAACCTGGACTCGATGTTTTACCTGTGCCGCGCAGTGTTGCCGATCATGATCGAGTCGGGTTCAGGCGCTATCGTCAACACGGCCTCCCAGTGGGGCCTGCATCCCGCTCCAGGTCACATCGCCTATAACGTCACCAAGGCCGCAGTGGCCTCTTTTACCCAGAACCTGGCGCGTGACTATGCGCCGCACAATATCCGGGTCAATGGCGTTTGCCCCGGCGAAATCCACACCCCGATGCTCGAAGCAGGGGTACTCCGTTCAGGGCGAACCATCGCCGACCTGGACAAGATGGTGCCGTTCGGTCGTATCGGCAAACCGGAAGAAGTGGCGGCACTGGTTGCCTTCCTGGCCAGTGAAGAGGCCGCATTCATCTGTGGCTCTCTGGTGGAAATCACCGGTGCACAAGCGGTTGCGTAGCCGGACATGAAACAAGGGAGCGGCAAACGCTCCCTTGTCTGACAGATGGCACGCGGGGCGAGCGCCGCAAAGGAATCGCCCCGGGGTTCAGCGGATGTAGCTGCCGCCGTTGACGTCCAGCGTGGCGCCATTGAGCGAAGCCTGGGACTTGCGCAGCACGAATGCCACCAATTCGGCGATCTCTGCCGGCTCGGCTATTTCACCGATCGGAATGTCCGCCACCGCGGCTTGCTTGCCGTAGGTAGCAATGAACTGCTCGGCCATGTCCGTACGCACCCAACCCGGGGCAATGGCGACTGCCACCACGCCATCAGGGCCAAATGAGCGCGCAATGGACTTGGTCAGGTTGACCAGCGCCGCCTTGGTAGCGCCGTAAGGCAGTGCTTCGGCGGCGTACCCACGCTGGCCGGCCCGGCTGGCCATATTGACGATGCGACCGCCGTCGAACTGCTTGAAATGGCGGATCGCTTCCTTGCACAGATCGGCCGCCGCGAAGAAGTTGACCTGGAACTCCTTTTGCCAGGCCGCGGACCAGTCCTGCGGCGCGGCCTCAATGGAAACTTCCGTGCGAATACCGGCGTTGTTGACGAGCGCGTGAATGCGCCCGGCGGCGGCGATGGACGCCTGCCATAAGTCAAAGGCGCCCAGCGGCGTCGACAAGTCACCCTGCACGACAAACCCATTGCCGCCAATCCGCTCCAGCAGGCGTTCGGCGGCGAGCCTGTCACGTCCGTAATGAATGATGACCCGCGCGCCCTCGCCCGCCAGTTGCGCGACGATGGCCGCACCAATGCCGCCCGTTGCGCCCGTGACCAGGACCGTTTGTCCTTGCAGTGGTTGAGCCATTCGCACCTCCATCGATTCGTTGGAAAAACAGCGCCCGAACCTGCCCAGGCGCTGGCGGTTTCAATCGCTTACTTGATGTACCACCCCCACGGGGCATCGCTGACGTAGCGGGTGATCTGCTTGGTTTCCAGGTAGTTGTCCAGGCCCCAGTGACCCAATTCGCGACCGATGCCAGACGCCTTGTAGCCGCCCCACGGCGCCTCGGTGAAGGTCGGCTGGGAACAGTTGATCCAGACGATGCCTGCCTGAAACGCGGCGGCCACCCGCTCCGCCCGTTCGTCATCCCTGGACATGACCGCCGCCGCCAGGCCGAAGCGTGAATCGTTGGCCAGCTCGACCGCCTCTTCTTCGGTTTTGAATGGCCGCACGCAGACCACCGGGCCAAAGATCTCCTCGACCCAGGCGGCGCAATCCAGCGGCACGTCGGTGAGCACGGTCGGTTGCAGGTAATAGCCCTTGTCGAAACCCTCGGGGCGGCGGCCCCCACAGGCCACCGTCGCCCCCGCCGCGCGTGCGGCGTCAATGGCGGCGAGCACTTGTTCGTATTGGCGTCTGGAGACCAGCGGGCCCAGCAATACCCCCTCCTCCATACCGTTGCCGATTTTGATGCGACGGGTTTCTTCAACCAGCCGGGCGAGCAACTGCGGGTAAAGCCCTTCCTGCACCAGCACGCGCGAGGTCGCGGAGCAGACCTGGCCCTGGTTCCAGAAAATCCCGAACATGATCCATTCGACGGCCTGCTCGATGTCCGCATCGTCAAACACGACAAACGGCGACTTGCCGCCCAGTTCCAGGCTGACCCGTTTGATGTCGCGCGCTGCCGCCGCCATGACCTTCGAACCCACCGGCCCCGAACCCGTGAAGGCCAGCTTGTCCACGCCCTTGTGATCGATGATCGCCTGGCCAGCGACAGCGCCGATGCCCGTCACCACGTTGAGCACGCCAGCTGGCAGGCCGACCTGATCGGCAATCGCCGCCAACTGCAAGGAGGTCAGCGACGTGGATTCGGCGGGTTTCAACACCACGGTGCACCCGGCGGCGAGGGCCGGGGCCACTTTCCAGGCGGCCATCAACAAGGGGTAGTTCCAGGGAATGATTGCGCCGGCGACGCCAATGGGCTCCTTGACGGCCTTGGAGGTAAATCGCCCATCGGGCAAGGTGATGCTTTGCGCACCGCAATGATCGAGTTGCTCGGCGAGGCCGGCGTAATAGTCAAAGCAGCCAGCGGCATCGCCGATGTCCCAGAGCGCTTCCGGCAGTGGCTTGCCATTATCGATGACCTCCAGGGTCGCGATCTCATCCTGGCGATCGCGAATGCCCTGGGCAATCGCGCGCAAGAATTTCGCCCGTTCGGCGCCCGGGCGTTTCGGCCAACCGTCTTTGTCGAATGCCCGTCGGGCAGCCTTGACGGCCAGATCGACATCGGCTGCGGTGGCGGCGGCAATTTCCTGCACGACGTCTTCAGTGGCGGGATTGATCACGGTCTCAAAACCGTCGCTGACGGGGGTTACCCACTTGCCGTCGATGTAAAGCTTGCTTCGCATATCGATCACCTGTCTGTGCATGGCGTTGTGATTAGAAACGGTTGACGCGGTAGGGGGTCATGTCGATGGGCGGCGTCTGCCCGGTCATCAAGTCGCTGATCAGGCGCGAGGTCGTGGCCGCATACGTCAGGCCCAGATGCCCGTGGCCGCAGGCGTACCAGACATTACGCCGGGTGGCCGATCGGCCCATCACCGGCACCGTGTCAGGCGTGGCTGGACGATGACCCATCCACTGCGAGGTGTCCTGCACTTGCAGGTCGGGCAGCGCCTGACGGGCGCGCTTGACCAGAATCTGCGCCCGGCGATAGTCGGGGTCGGCGTCCAGGCCGGCCATTTCCACCGTGCCGCCAATGCGGATGCCGCCGGCAGTCGGCGTGACCATGAACGCCTTTGCCGGCCAGATGATCGAGTGCTGCAGGGAGATGCCCGGCGCCATCACCTGAGTGTGATAGCCGCGTTCGGTCTCCAACGGGATGGGCTCACCGATCAGCTTGGATAGCCTTGCGGTATAGGCACCCGCCGCCAGCACCACCTCTTCGGCTTCGATCAGCCGACCATCCTTCAAGCGAATCCCGCCGACGTGACCGAGGGCCTGGTCGAAACCGACCACCTCGCCGCGAACCACCACCCCGCCCAGCGTCTTGAAGCGTTCGACCAGTTGCACCACCAACTGATAGGGGTCGGAAATCGAGCGGTTCTCGGGAAACAGCACGGCTTTGCCGATCTGATTGGCCAACGCCGGTTCCAGGGCCTGCAATGCTTCGCGATCGAGGATTTGGTGGGCAAAACCGAAACGTTCCAGCACCTCGATATGTTCACGATCAGCACGGTATTCGGCTTCGTCGGTGTACAGGCTCAGGCACCCCTGGTCGCTGAGCATGTGGTCCAGGCCGGCGACCTTGAGCAACTGCGCCAGGTCTTCATGCACTCGCGAGCACAACACGGCACCTGCGGCTTCCAGCTCGCGGACCTTGGCCGGACGGCTGGCCGACAGGAAGCGCAGGAACCACGGCATCAGCTTGAGCAGGTAAGCAGGGCGAATACAGATAGGCCCTTCGGGATCGAGCAACCACTTGGGCATCTGCGACCAGATGCCCGGACGGGATGCCGGCATGAATTCGGTCACGGCGATGCTCGCCATGTTACCGAAGGAGGCCCCCTTGCCAGGCTCCGCTTTGTCCAGCAGCACCACCCGCTTGCCGCGGCGCTGGAGTTGGTACGCGAGGGTGGTGCCGACGATTCCGGCACCTACAACGACAGTTGGCCGCACAGGTTTTCCTCATTCTTGTTGTTTAGCGAATCGACCAGGCGCTTCCACGGCCTTCGGTGTGCCAAAGGTTGCCAGCAATCGCCCGGTCGTTGTTTGCCCGTTGACAACGATCATAAGCTCGACCTAATCTGAATGCAACGCTGCATACAACACAACACACAAGCATGCGTTATTCATCGATTTGCCCTTCTGCCTAACAAAAACAAGCTCAACGGAGAGGTAAAAAATGGCTGTCAATCAATCGTTGTCCCTCTACAGGAACCTGGCCCGCGCCTCAGCGCTGCAAGCCGGTCTGCTCGGCACCTCGCCCGCCCACCTCGGGCAAGTCCCAGGGCACAACGCCCATGCACCGTGCAACGGCGTACCCGCTACCCGGTAAACCTTCGCTGACAGACCGGGGGCGACGTTGCGTGCGCCCTCGTGGAGACGACATTCATGAACACTCCCCGTTTGGTGGCCTCCCAGCCACAGGTTCCGCTCATCCCGAATTCGGCCAACGCCGGCGATTTCATCCAGTTGCATGAGGTCCGCAAGGCCTACGGCGAGCAACTGGTGGTGATGGACCGGATGAATCTGCAGATGAGTGCCGACGATCGCCTGGTCATCATCGGCCCCTCGGGCAGCGGCAAAAGCTCGCTACTGCGGGTGTTGATGGGCCTGGAAGGCATCCAGGGCGGCACCATTCAGTTCCAGGGCAAACCCTACATCGACGGGGCTCGCAAACAAGGCAAACCGCTGGATGAAGTCCTGCACAAGCAGATCGGCATGGTGTTCCAGCATTACACGCTGTTCCCGCACCTGTCGGTGCTGGGCAACCTGATTCTCGCGCCGGTCAGGGTGCATGGCCTGAGCAAGGCCGAGGCCACGGAAAAAGCCCGCGCCTACCTCGCCCGACTGGGCCTGGAAAACAAACTCCACGCCTACCCCAACCAGCTCTCGGGCGGCCAGAAGCAGCGCGTGGCCATTGCCCGGGCGCTGATGCTCGAACCGCGCCTGATGTTGTTCGATGAAGTCACCTCGGCACTCGATCCGGAAATGGTGATCGAGGTGCAGAACGTGATGCTGCAACTGGCGGAACAGAAGATGGCGATGATCATCGTCACCCACGACATGCACTTCGCCCGGCATATCGCCACCCGCGTGGTGTTCTGCGCCAATGGCAAGGTGGTCGAACAAGGCCATCCCGATCAGTTGTTTACCCGACCACAGGAACCACGCACCCGCGAGTTCCTGGAAAAGGTCCTGCACCTGGATTGAGGGAATGCCATGAATTACCAATTCGACTTCCACTTCCTCAACGGCAGCCTGCCGGCGCTGCTCGACGGACTCAAGGTCACCCTGGAACTGGCGCTGGTCGCCAACGTGATCGGGCTGACCTGCGGTTTCCTGCTGTGCCTGATGACCATGAGCCGCTGGTTCTTCATCCGCTGGCCGGCGCAACTGTTTATCGAGTTCTTCCGCTGCACCCCGGCGCTGCTGCAGATCGTCTGGTTCTTCTACTGCGTGCCGATGCTGTTCAACGTGTTCATCGATCCGATCGCCATGGGCTTTCTGGCGCTGGGCCTGAACCTCACCGCATTCAACGCCGAAGCCTATCGAGCTGGCGTACAGGCGGTGCCGCGCGAACACCTGGACGCCTGCGTGGCACTGGGACTCAAACCGTGGCAGCGCACCTTGTACGTGGTCTTGCCACAGACGGTACGCAGCGCCTTGCCGGTGCTGATCACCAATGGCATTGGCACCCTGCAACAAAGCGCGCTGGTCGCCATCGTCGCCGTCGCCGACCTGATGTATGTCGGCAAGAGCCTGGCGACCGAAGCCTATCGCCCGCTTGAAACCTACACCCTGATCGCACTCGTCTACTTCGCCCTGTCGTTGCCCATCGCCCAGTTGGCGCAATGGTTCGAGCGGCGCCAAGACCTTGCTGTGCAGCGCTGAGGACAGAGCCATGCCAATCGACTTTTCCGTTGTTCTGCACTACTGGCCGGTGTTGCTCAAAGGGCTGGGCCTGACACTTGGATTCACCTTGGTGTGCGCCGTGCTGGGCAGCCTGGCCGGATTCATCGTCAGCCTGCTGCGCCAGTTGCGTACGCCGCTGGTGCGCCTGCCATTGACCCTGTTCGTGGAGTTCTTCCGCGGCACGCCGTTGCTGATCCAGCTGTTCTGGGTGTTCTTCTGCTTCCCGGTGGTGTTCGGGCTGAACATTCCTCCCTATGCCTCGGTGTTGATCGCGCTGACCCTGTTCATGGCCGCGATCACCAGCGAGACCTTTCGCGGCGCCCTGAAGTCCATCGCCAGCGAACAGCATGACGCCTGTATCGCCCTGGGTCTGACATCGCGGGTCAAGGTGCTTTACGTCGTGTTCCCCCAGGCGCTGCTGCGGGCGGTTCCGCCGTTGCTGTCGAACGTGGTCAGCCTGTTCAAGGAGAGCGCGCTGATCTCTTCCGTCGGGGTCGCCGACCTGATGTTCGTCGGCCAGAACATCTCCAACAGCACCGCTCGCCCGGTCGAGTTCCTCTCGGCCGTGGCCGTCATCTATTTCCTCGTGGCATTCCCTCTCACCCGCCTGGTCGGTGTGGTCGAGGGGCGTCTGCTGCGCCGTTACGCCTACTGACTACATCCACACGGAGACATCCCCATGAAACTGAACGGTATCCTGCCGGCCCTCGTCACCCCTTTCGATCAGGCTGGCAACGTCGATCACGAAACTCTCGCCGCCATCCTCGAAAAACAACTGGCGGCCGGCGTCAGTGGCTTCGTGCCGCTGGGATCGACTGGTGAATACTACGCGCTGACCAATGATGAGCGCCGGCAAATCCTGGCCACCGTCAAAGAGGTGGTGGGCAATCGCGGTACCCTGATCGCCGGCGCCAACGGTTCTTGCACCCGCGAAGTGCTGGAGCAAATCAAGCAGACTGTCGATGCCGGCTACACCAACCTGCTGATCGCACCGCCGTACTACGCCCTGCCGTCCCAGGAAGAATTGCTGGCGCACTACAACACGATCCTGGCGACCTTCCCGCAAATCAATGTCGTGCTCTATAACTACCCTATTCGTACCAACGTCGAAGTGGGCATGGACGTGGTCGCCGCGCTCAACGACCATCCCCGTGTCATCGCCATCAAGGAGAGCAGCGGCAACCTGCTGCGGGCCATCGAGATCGGTGAGAATCACAAGGGTATTCAGCTGTCCTGCGGCTCTGACGACCAGGCCCTGGACTTTTACCTGTGGGGTGCCAGTAGCTGGATCTGCGGCCCGGCCAACATCTTTCCGGAGAAGGTGGTGGACTTCCATCGCCAGTTCACCAGCGGCGACATCCAGGGGGCGCAGAACACCATGCGCTCGCTGTTCCCGGTCATGGCTAACCTGGAGAGCGGCAAGTTCGTGCAGAAGGTCAAGTACGGTACCGAGCTGTCCGGGTTCAAGGTCGGCAATGCGCGTGCCCCCTTGTTGCCGTTGACGGATGATGAGAAAACCGAGTTCCGCCGAGTCTTCGAAGCCTGCCAGGGCTGACGGACGATCTGCCGGCAACCGGGCCGTTTCTTGTCGTGACTCGCAAAAAACGGCCTGGGTCGCTTTATCAAATGAGGTCAGCCATGCGTTGGAAAAAAACCCTGCAACTCGCCGAAGTGCATTGCGAAGGCGAGATCGGCAAAGTCATCACCGGCGGTGTTCTGGATGTTCCGGGCGCCACCCTGCTGGACAAGATGAACTACATCAATGAAGTCGACGACAGCCTGCGGCGCCTGGTGACGCTCGAACCCCGGGGCTGCCTGCAGATGTCGGTCAACCTGCTGCTGCCGCCCACACGCCCCGAAGCCCAGGCAGGCTTTATCGTGTTGCAGGCGGACAAGGCGCACCCGATGTCCGGCAGCAACTGCATCTGCGTGGTGACCGCGCTGCTGGAACTGGGCATGGTGCCGATGGTCGAGCCTGAGACGACGGTGGTACTGGACACCCCGGCCGGCCTTGTGACCGCCAGGGCGCGTTGCGCCGACGGGCGCTGCCAAAGCGTTTCGCTGGACATGGTGCCGGCGTTCGTCGAGTACCTGGACCTGACCCTCGACACCCGCGAATTCGGCCCCTTGAAAATCGACGTGGCATTCGGCGGCGTGTACTACGCGCTGATCGACGTCGAACAGATCGGTCTCACGATCGCCCCCGAGAACGCCCGTGAACTGGCCACCGCAGGCGTCGCGCTCAAGGAGGTGATCAATCGCCAGATCGACGTCCAGCATCCGTTGATGCCGTCGGTCAATGAAGTGGCGTACGTCATGTTCCGCAATCGCCTGGATGATCGCACCTACCAGACGTGCACGACCCTGCCACCCGGACGTGTCGACCGCTCGCCTTGCGGCACCGGCAGCTCTGCCAACCTGGCCACGCTGGCGGCACGGGGACTGGTGAAAAGCGGTGACCAATTGACCTCGCAATCCACCATCGGCGGGACGTTCCAGGTCACGCTGCTCGGTACCACCGAAGTGGCCGGCCGCCCCGCCGTGCTGCCACGGGTGACGGGCCGGGCCTGGTTATACGGGTTGCAGCAGCTGGGCGTCGACCCGGATGATCCATTGGCGCAAGGTTTCATGCTCAGCGACACCTGGGGCAGCGGCTTCACCCACTAATCCCACGGCAATGGCATGTATACTCGGCGCCACACCAATCGAGACCTGATGATGGCTGCAAAACAAGAACCCGAAAATGGTGCTCGCCGTCACGGCGGCCGGTACATCTACGAAGAACTGCGCAAACAGATCCTGACGCTCAAACTCAGGCCTGGTGCACAGTTGGACGAGGTGTCACTCGCCGCGCAGTTCGGCCTGTCGCGCTCCCCCGTGCGCGACGCCCTGGCTCGCCTGATTGCCGAGGGCCTGGTGACCATCCTGCCCAACCGCACGACCTTGGTGACGCCTTTCGAAATCGAAGACTTCCCCAACTACGTCGCGGCTCTAGACCTGCTGCAGCGCACCGTCACCCGCCTGGCCGCCACCCAGCATCGACCGGAAGAACTGGAGGCGATTCGCGAGGCTGACGAGCTATACCTGCAAGCGGTCAACAGCGGCGATTTCCAGGAGATGTCCGAGCGCAACAAGGCCTTCCACATGGCCATCGCCCACGCCAGTCATAACCCCTATTTCACCAGTACCTACGAGCGTTTGCTGGGCGAAGGCCAACGCTTGCTGCACCTGCATTTCGATCACGTCGTCAGCTCCGCCAGCGCGCACAGGCTGGGCCGCGACCACGATGAGATCATCGAGGCGATTGCGGCCCGAAATGGCGAGGCCGCCGAAAAAGCCGCGCATGAGCACACGATGCTGTTCCAGCAACGCTTCCTCGACTATATGCGTCAGAACCTGACGGCCGCGATCAAGCTTTAAGCCGGGAGATACCGGCAGCGACGCGCGGAGCCGCTTGAAATCAGGCCCGCTGAAGATCGGACGCGTGCTACAGCAGAGGTGGAATCAAGCCTGCTCACTTCATCTCTGCGACCTGCGCGACCGCTCACAAGACCAACTCAGCCCTGCGTCGGCGCAACTGCGCGGGTGCCGGGCGCTCGCACCGCATGAACCGGCCGCGACCCGCCTCACCCTGCGGCACTCCGTCCCAGACCACCGCACCGCGAGACAGGGTCATGGCCGGCCACGCGCTCAGCGTCATGCCGGCGTAAGGCGTGTAGTCGACATTGTGGTGCAGCATTTCATTGCACAGGTGCACCGACTCACCTTCGTTCCAGATCACCAGGTCGGCATCCGCACCGATGGCGATGCTGCCCTTGCGCGGATATAACCCATACAGCTTGGCGGCATTTGTGGAAGTCAGCGCGACAAAGCTTTGCGCCGTGATGCGCCCACTGCGCACGCCTTCGGACCAGAGCAATGCCATGCGGGTTTCGACACCGGGAATGCCGTTGGCGATCTGGTCGAACGACACCTCGTCGCCGTGGGCCTTCTTGCCGTCCGGGCCATCGAAGCGAAACGGTGCGTGGTCCGACGAAAAAATCTCGAACGAGCCGTTCTCCAGGCCATCCCAGATCACCTGCTGATTGGCGGCATCGCGCGGCGGCGGGCTGCAAATGCACTTGGCACCGTCAAAGCTGTCATCACTGCCCAGCGAATCGGCGGTCAGGAACAGGTACTGCGGGCAGGTCTCGGCGTACACCTTCAACCCCTGGCTCTGGGCCCAGCGAATCTGCTCCACGGCCTCGCGACCCGACACGTGCACGATCAGGATCGGCACATCCACCAGTTCGGCAAGGGCGATGGCCCGGTGGGTCGCTTCGCGCTCCACCAGCATCGGCCGAGACGCGGCGTGGTAGCGTGGCGCAGTCAGCCCGGCCGCCAGCAGCCGCTCGGTAAGCCAGGCAATGCAATCGCTGTTCTCGGCGTGGAGCATCACCATCGCACCCTCACGACGGGCGACCGACAACGTCTCGAGAATCTCCCGGTCGCCCAGCTTCAACGCGTCGTAGGTCATGTAGATCTTGAACGATGTATAGCCTTCAGCAATCAAGGCTGGCAGTTCTTCACCGAGCACCTGTGGGGTGGGGTCGGTGACGATCAGGTGGAAGGCATAGTCGATCACCGGCTTGTTACCTGCCCGACGATGGTAGTCATCGACGGCAGCGCGCAGGCTTTCGCCCTTCTGCTGGCAGGCGAACGGGATGACGGTAGTGGTGCCGCCGCAGGCCGCCGAGACGGTGCCGCTGAAGAAGTCATCGGCCATCACCGAGCCGTCGCCCGTCGGCTGGTCAAGGTGCACGTGGCTGTCGATGCCACCGGGGGTGACATGCCGGCCTGCCGCGTCGATTTCCTGGTGTCCGGGCGGAAGATCCAGGCCGAGGGCGACGATGCGCCCGTCACGAATACCGATATCGCTGGTGAACGTGTCCGCGGCGGTGACCACGCGGGCGTTGCGAATCACCGTATCAAAAGGGTGCATATCAAGCCTCTTGCAGAAGTCATTGGCCCAGCCGATCAGGCGCAACATGCCCTGGACCACGGCGGCCAGGGCATCGATACCGGTTCAGTCAGCCATCACCTCGTCCAGTGCCTGCTCGAGGGTGCTGACCGTGCGCTCGATGTTGTGCAGCTTTTCGAGTCCGAACAGACCGATGCGGAAGGTCTGGAAGTCGGCCGGCTCGTCGCATTGCAGGGGTACTCCGGCGGCGATCTGCAGGCCGTGTTCGGCAAATTTCCTGCCGTTCTTGATGTCGGCATCATCGGTGTAGCTCACCACTACGCCTGGGGCCTGAAAGCCGGCTGCGGCGACACTTTTGAAGCCTTTGCCGGTCAGCATTGCGCGCACCCGATCGCCCAGGGCCTGTTGTTCGTCGCGGACCTTGGCGAAACCGTAGGCTTGCGTCTCTTTCATCACTTCGTTGAACCGCGCGAGCGAATCGCTGGGCATGGTCGCATGGTAGGCATGTCCGCCCTGCTCGTAGGCCTGCATGATCTGCAGCCACTTTTTCAGGTCGCAGGCGAAGCTGCTGCTCTGCGTCTGCTCGATGCGTTCGAGGGCCAACGTACTGAACATCACCAGGGCGCAGCAAGGCGAGGCACTCCAGCCTTTCTGCGGCGCGCTGATCAGCAGGTCGACGGCGCATTTGTGCATATCGACCCACAGCGTGCCCGAGGCAATGCAGTCCAGCACGAACAGGCCACCCACCGCATGCACGGCGTCGCCGACGGCCCGCAGGTACTCGTCGGGCAGGATAATCCCTGATGAGGTTTCAACGTGAGGAGCGAAGACAATCTGCGGCCGCGAAGCCGCAATGGCTGCCAGCACTTCGTCCAGAGGGGCTGGGGCGTAGGCCGCCTGGCGACCCGAGTCGACCGGTCGGGCCTTGAGCACCGTGGTGGCCGCCGGGATGTTGCCCATGTCTAGGATCTGGCTCCAGCGGTAACTGAACCAGCCGTTGCGTAGCACCAGGCATTGCTGGTCAGTGGCAAACTGGCGGGCCACCGCTTCCATGCCGAATGTGCCGCTGCCTGGGACCACCGCGACAGCCTCGGCGTTGTAGACCTGTTGCAGGGTACTGGAAATGTTCTTCATCACGCCTTGAAACGACTGCGACATGTGGTTGAGCGAGCGGTCGGTGTAGACCACTGAGTACTCGACCAGCCCCTCGGGGTCGATGCTGGGATAGAGCGTTGACATGGCTAACTCCTTTGGCAGAGATCCGGGATGATTGCTACGCAATCATGCGCGTTCAAGCCAGGCACGGGCGATTTCTTCTCGCGTGGCAAACCAGACCCCGCCGTGCTGCTTGGCATACTCGATGAATTGTTTTATCGCCCTGACCCGTCCAGGACGGCCGACCATGCGCGGATGCAAGCCGATGGACATCATGCGCGGTCCTTCTGCCGATTCCTCATAAAGGACTTCAAAGCTTTCTTTCATGTATTCGAAGAAGTCCGATGCCTGGGAAAGCCCCGGAGAGTTCCAGTAGCGGAAATCGTTGACATCAGCGGTGTACGGCACCACCAGGTGACGCTTGCCCTCAACCTCGACAAAGTAGGGAACGTCATCATTGTAGGCATCGGAATCGTAAAGAAAGCCGCCCTCCTCGGCGACCAGCCGTCGCGTGTTGACGCTGGCGCCATAACGGCAATACCAGCCAACCGGGCGCTTGCCGCAGGTGCGCTCGAACGATTCGATGGCCAGGCGCATGTGCTCACGCTCCTGTTCCTCGCTCAGGCGAAACACTTCTTCCCAGCGATAGCCGTGGCTGCAAATCTCGTGGCCACCGGCGACAGCGGCGCGCGCCACATCAGGGTTCTGCTCAAAGGCCACGGCGCAGGCATGAAACGTTGCGCGAACCGATTGCTGGTCGAGAATATCGAGGATGCGCCAGATCCCGACGCGAGAACCGTACTCATACATCGACTCCATCGCCAGGTTGCGTGTGCCGTCGGGTATTGAATAGCTGCCCCATTCGGTCATCGATTCCTGGTCCGGGTCGCCCATGGCGAGGGAACGCTCGGAACCTTCCTCATAGTTGATCACCAGGCTGATGGCCAGACGTGCGCCATTGGGCCAGGTACCTTGCGGGCGTTGTCTTGCGTAGCCCACTAAATCGCGTGCAGGTGAAACCATCGGGATGTTCTCCTGAAGTCAAAGGTTGATCGAGGATGTGGCGAAATCAGCGACTTAGCAGTCGATCGCTTTCAGTCGCTCATGGTCAAACGTGCCGTCCGATTGCCATTCGCTGAACGCCAGTCCCATGGCCAGGGTTTGAGCAATGCAAAACGAAGCCGTGAGCGAGCGAAAACCCAGTAACTCGGCATCGTTGACCTCAATGACCGTGTCGGCCATTTGCCCGATGGGGCTCAGGACGCTGTCAGTGATCGCCACCAGTGTCACGCCTGCTTCTCGCGCCTGACGACACGCCTCGACGGTGTCGGTGGCATAGGGTGGAAAGCTCACCGCTACCAACAAGTCATCTTCGGCGATGGCGCTGACCTGCTCTGGCAATGTGCCGCCCGCGCCGCTGATGTGCACGGTGCGCCGACCCACGCGGCTCAAGGCGTAGCTCAGATAGGAAGCCACCGGAAAGGCACGGCGCATGCCGATAACGAAGGTCGTACGCGCGACTTGCAGATGGGCGATGGCGGCTTCTATGTTGGCCTGCTCGCCCCCTTCTGCCAGGTGTTCCAGCGACACGATATTGGCCTGGCTGAACTCCCGCAGAATCGCCCCGACGTCACTCGGATCTTCCAGCAGCGTCTCACCGCCATAATGCCGGATGCGCTCGCTGTGGGTGTCGGCAGCCTGTTGCAACGGCGCACGGAACAGGCGCTGCAACTCCTTGAAACCTGCAAAGCCAAGTGCCTGAGCCAGCCGAATATAGGCGGAAGGCGCAATGTTCGAGCGTTTTCCCAGTTCGGCCACCGTGTTGAGTGCGATCTCATGCGGGTTGTCGATCAGAAATCGGGCAGCATCGCGCAGACGACCGGTCAGTTGCTCGTGCTGGGCCGCGATACAGTCACGCAGCTCTGCAAGGGTTTCAGGTAAGGCCATGATGAAGGCTCGTAAAATGAGAGGAGTGTACGCCTGTCAACGCAACCCATTGATTGCTTGATCCAGCGCAGATATGAGGCGGTCGACTTCTTCCAGCGTGTTGTAATGCGCCAGTGACACCCGCACCACCCCGCCAAACTGATCAAGCCCAAGGGCTTCGATAAGACGCCGCGCATAGAAGTCACCAAACCGAATGCCGATCCGCTGCTCGTCGACCCGGCGCACAACAGCCTCTGACTGAACGCCCTCAACCACGAAACTGATGGTGGGGACTCGATTGTGGGTATGCGCTTTGCCAATGATTCGAATGCCCTCGCGCTGACGCAAAAACGCCAACAGACGCTCGGCGAGCAAATCCTCCTGCACCTCGAAGGCATCGAACGCAGCCTGCATGCATTCGCGCTCGCTACCCTGCGCTCCCAGACGGGTGCTGATGTCGAGAAGGTAATCGGTAATACCGATACACCCGAAGGACAACTCGTAGTTGACGTTACCCGGCTGCAGTTTGTAAGGCACCACGTCCTGGCCGATGAAAAAGTGGTTGAGGCTTGGCAACTCCAGCAGCAGATTGCGACGCCCCCAGAGCACGGCGAAGTGCGGGCCGAAGGTTTTATAGAAGCTATAGACGTAGAAATCGGCTCCACTGGCCTGCACATCCACCAGACGGTGCGGCGCATAGGCAACGGCGTCCACACACAGTTTCGCACCCACCCCATGGACACGCCGCGCCACCTCGGCAACCGGATTGACCGAGCCGAGAATATTCGAGGTGTGGGTCATGGCCACATAACGGGTGTTGGCATTGAGCAAGACCTGCAGGTCATCCAGCTCCAGCTCACAACTGTCGAGATTGACCTGCCACACGCGCAAGGTCGCCCCACGGCTTTCGCACAGTTTGACCCAAGGGCCGATGTTGGCTTCGTGATCGCAATTGGTGACGATGATTTCATCACCTGGAACGATTGACGGGGCGATGGCGCGACACAGTATTTGCAACAAGTGAGTGGTCGAGCCGCCCATGATCACTTCTTCGGGATGCTCGGCGTTGATCAACTGCATGACCGAGTGGCGCGCCTGCATCACGCGCTCGCCAGCGACAACGGAGGGTGTGTAGGACGCACCCAGTTGCACACTGTTGTTGAGCAGGTAATCACAGACACGCTCAGCCACGGTGCTCAGTACCATCGAACCACCGGCGTTATCCATGTAGGCATAACCATCGGCCAAACCTGGAAATTGCTTGCGAACGTAATCGATATCGAGAGAATTCACTCTACTTTCTCCAGCCTGGGTCAATGATGCAAGATGGCCTGCAGGAACGCTTGTGTGCGAGGTTCCTTGGGGGCAGTAAAAAAGGGTTCAGGGATGTTCTGCTCAACAATGCGTCCGCTTTCCATGAAGATCACCCGGTCGGCGACCCGCCGGGCAAAGCCCATTTCGTGCGTCACCACGACCATGGTGACGCCGGAGCGAGCAAGGTTTTGCATGACATCGAGTACTTCGCCGACCATTTCCGGGTCGAGCGCCGAAGTCGGTTCGTCGAACAGAATCGCCCGCGGCTCCATGGCCATGGTGCGGGCAATCGCAACACGCTGCTGTTGGCCACCCGACAATTGACTCGGGTACTTGTGCGCGTGATCGCCCATGCCGACTTTCACCAATAATTCCCTGGCCCTGGCGTGAGCATCGCGCCGACTCAGCCCGCGAACGCGGATCGGCGCCAGCGACACGTTGTCCAGAACAGTGAGATGCGGATAGAGGTTGAAGCCCTGGAACACCATACCCACTTCACTGCGGATGGCGCTCAGTCGCGGACCGTTTTCAACCCGCTCTCCCCCCACGCGAATATCGCCCTGCTGGTAGTCTTCAAGCAGATTGATACAGCGAATCAAGGTCGATTTTCCCGAGCCGGACGGGCCAAGGATGACCACCACCTCACCCTCTTCCACCTGCAGGTTGATATTGCTCAGCGCCTTGAAGCTGCCGTAGTACTTGTCGAGTTTTTCGATGTCTATCAACGTACTCATGCGGTTTTTCCTCCAGAGGCGTTACGACGTTCAACCCAACTGACCATTTGTACCAGCGGCAGCAGTAGCAGCAGGTACAGCAAGGCCGCACCCACCAGTGGTGTCGGGTTGGCAGCCAGCGCCTGGGCCTGGGTGGCCTGCTTCAACAAGTCGGGCATGGCGACGACTGAAGCGAGCGCCGTGTCTTTCATGACATTGATGCAGTTACTGGTCATCGGCGGCATGACGATGCGGATGGCCTGGGGTAAAACCACGTCGCGCATGGTGTTGAAGAAGCTCATGCCTTGAGAGGCCGACGCTTCGAACTGACCACGGGGAATGGCCTCGATGCCCGAGCGAAAAATCTCCGCACTGTAGGCGCAGGAGACCAGCGAGAGCGCACTGGCAGCGGCCGCAAAAGACGACAGTCGAATGCCGACAAAAGGCAGCGCGTAATAGATGAGTACCAGTAAAACCAGCAGTGGAATAGAGCGCATGATATCGATGTAGACACGCGCAAGCGCTCGAACAGGTGCGTAGGAGTACAACCGCAGCAACGCCAGCAACAGCCCGCCCACCAGACCCAGGGCAATGCTCACCACCCCAAGCAAAATGGTCACGCCCAAACCGCGCATCATCAGCGGCAGCGAATCGACGAGCACGTTCCAATTGAAGAATGTCTGCAAAAGATCCATGGGATACCTCGGTCAATATAAATGGCGAACCGTCGTCGCCACTTATACGCAGCAGCAGGGCTTACTTGAGAACGGCGGTCACTTTCAGGGTGCTGGAGTCTTTATCGGCCTCGGCGCCGAACCACTGTTTGTGGATGTTCCCCAGGGTGCCGTCTTCTTTCATCTTGCTGATGATGTCGTTGACCTGATCACTCATTGCCCAGCCTTTGGCGTGCATCAATGAGTAGCGCTCACCCGTGGGAATGCGCGCGACGATGGAATATTGCGGCTTGTCCTTGATGTAATAGAGCACCGCCGGAATGTCGCTGAGGTAGCCATCGATTCGTCCGGAGGCCAGATCGAGCATGGCCGGCGAGAGCCCTTCATAACGCGAGACATCGGCGAACTTGTACTCGTCCTTGTGTTGGCCGATCCACATGTCGCCGGTCGAGCCGGTGTCGACGCCGACCACCTTGTCGTTCATGTCAGCCAGGCTTTTGACCTTGGAGGTGGTCAGCGCAGTGAGCGACTGGTCGCTGTCGAAGTAAGGCTGCGCAAAGGCCACCGACTCTAGACGTTTTGGCGTGATAGTGATGGATGAGATAGCGATTTCAACACGTTTGGATTGCACGGCACTGAACAGGCCGTTGAAGGGAATGTTGACGAACTCGACGCTTTTTCCGGCCCGTTTGGCCACCTCTTTTACAACATCGACTTCGAAGCCGACAAACTCGCCTTTGGCATCCTGAAACTCCCAGGGCACGTTGCCGACGTTAGCACCGACGGTCCAATCCGCGGCCCAGGCTGGCAGCGACGCGGCGGCCGTCATGAACAATCCAAATATCATCTTCGCTTTCATGTTTGCTCCCGATTGTTTGTTTTTTTAGGTGCTAACAGCCGTTGAATTCGTACAACGTGGGATCGAGAGTAAATCAGTGGATTAATTAATTCAATACCGACTATATATGAATTTTTTACTCCGCAGCCATCTTCGGTGCGCTCCCCCGGGGCATGAACAACAAGCCGTCACCAAGCTGTCACCTTTGCCCGCTACCCTCTTCGGTCTCGCGCACGTCACCCCGATAAAAAAAGCCTCACTACAAGGTGCCAGCCCAGGTGTCCTCAATTTCGTCCCGCCAGCAAATCATTCTCCGGTCCAACGACATGTGCAGCGATGACTTCGGCGCGTTGTTCGTCAAGATGTTCGGCAATCGTTATTCCGACGTGCTGCCCCCGCCCGCGAACATCATCATCGGCGGCGTCTACGGCCGGTATGAAGGTGTCAGTTTTCGGCGCATGCATTATCGAGGCGACTTCTCGGTGATCTTTCCCGATCCCCAGGACGAAATCACCTTCGTCATTCCTACCGCCGGCACCCTCATCGTCAATCACCCCGGCGAGTCGGTAGGCGTTTCACAGGTCGGGCTGGCAATCGACAGGGTCGACATTCGTTCCATGCGCTTTATCGACAATCATGCGCAGCACGGCATTTCGATCAAGCGAGGGTTGCTCACTGAACGACTGTCAGCGCTATTGGCAAAGCCCATTGTCGAACGGCTGGTCTTCGAGCCCGTGGTTGATTTGAAGAATCCGCTATTCCAGGGGATCAAGGCATTGATTGATCTGGCCACCGGCGCCGAGTTCGATGCGTTGCTCAACAGCGCAACACTGATGCCAGCGCGGCTGCGCGAGATGCTGCTGGACGCGGTGCTGGAAGCCTGGCCGCATAATTTCACCCAGGCCCTGCGACAGCCTGCTCCGTTGATCGCACCACGGCATGTGAAGCTGGCGGTCGAGCACATTCAGGCGCATCCCGAGCATCTGCTCAGCGGGACGGATCTGGCCCGATTGACCAACGTCAGCCAGCGAGCGCTGCAGGACGGTTTCCGACGATTCATGGGCAGCTCGATCGTGGCGTACCAGCGACAGGTGCGTCTGCAGCGTGCGTACGAAGCGCTCGGCCAACGCGATTCGCCTTCCGTGACTGACGTGGCGTTGCGATTGGGCTTCAGTAATGTCGGCAGGTTCTGCCAGTATTTCCAGAGCGCCTATGGCATCAGCCCGGCGCAACTGAAATCTGGACGGCGCACGCGAGCGGAGCATTAAGGTTCCGGCCGCCAGACCCTGGCGGCCCAAACCCAAGGTGCTTGCTCAGAACAGATAGCTGCCCTTGAGCCCGCCGCTGTAGCCGTGGCTGTCGCCGCCCGCGCTGGCACCCACTTCGGCACCCAGGCTCAGCGGGCCGAGATTGGCCATGAGGTTGAAGCCTGTGGTGAACTGGTCGCGATTATCGAAGGCGGCGCGCTGTTCGATATCCAGACCCAGCAGGTGACCTTGGCTGTCGACCTGATGATCGCCGAGCACATGCTCATAGCCCAGTTGCACGCCCGGCACCAGTTGCCAGGCGCCCATGCCGAACGGGGCGAACGCTGCGTTGAGGTTGGCCACGGCACTGCGGCGGGTTTGGTGAATACTGTCGACGTCGAGGGCCAGCTCGCTGCCGTTCTCCTGGAAACCTGACAGGTTCAGATGACTGACGCGAAAGCCGAGGCTCGGTTCCAGCGTGACGCCGCTGAGCGGCACTCGATAGCCCACCGCCAGGGTCGCGCCGGTGAGATTGCCGTGGCTTTCGCCCTTGGCCGTGCCGAGGCCGCTGCCCAGGTCGCGTTTGCTGTCGTAGTCGATATAGCCGGCGCTGGCGTCGGCGTCGACAAACAGCCCGCGTTCCAGGCCGTCTATCGCGAAACGTGCGCCCATGCTGACAAAGCTCAAGTCGGTGTCCGCCTCGCCACCCGCACCGCCGACGCTGCCCTTGCTGTACCCCACGCCAGCATGGGCGCTGAGTTGTTCGGAGAAGCGCTGGGTCAGGCCGACCATCAGGCCCTGGCTGTGCTCGTTACTGCTCGAGGCCTGGGACGAACCGTCGGTGCCCAGGTAACTCGCCAACGCGGTGGACCACAAGCGGTACTGGCCGACCTTGAGATCCATGCCACTGGTAAACGGCGCCGCCGCCTGATCGATCATCGCGCCTTGACGCAGCAGGTAACTGGCCGCGTCGGCGTGCACCTGACCGCCGACCGTGGACTGGACGCCCGCCAGGTCGCCCGCATCGATGGCCGACTGCAGATAGTAGTTGTAGTCGCTGTAGGTGCCCGAGAGGCTGCTGTTCTGCAGCTGTTGCAACAGCTGCGCGCCGGCGGCGGCGTTGCCCATCAGTTCTGCCTGGCCGGGAAGGCTGTTGTAGTAGACCATTTTGCCGCGCAGCACATAGAGGGTCTCCTGGGTCAGCCCCAGGCCTTGCTTGAGGTAGTTGTCCATGCTGCCGTACTGCGCGGTGACCTCGTCCAGGCCGGCTTGCAGGTAGCTGGCCTCGACGCCGAGCAGCGGCGCATAAATGGCCGCCATCGCTGGCGGCAGGCTGCCCAGGGTCGCCGCCACACGCGCGGCAGTGTAGTCGTTGGTGGCCAGGTAATTACTCATGATCGTGGCATTGTCGACCCCGGCAATGCTCTGCAATACGGCCGCGGTCCAGCCCGTGCGGTCCTTGCCAGCCGTGCAGTGAAACAGCGCGGCACCCTCGACACTGGCCAGCTCATTGAACAGTCGGGTGAATTGGCTGCGCATGCCGGCGTCACTGACAAATGCCCGGTTGGTCTGCTCCATCATCGCGATGGCATCGGCTGCACTCTTGAACGAGACCGTGGTGATGTTCGAACCGGACGTGGTGCTGCCGATGATGTCGATGTTTTCGTAGGTCGCACCGGTAAGCATTGTGTCGGGTGTGGCGGCAATCTCACTGGGTGTGCGCAGGTCATAGATGGCCTTGATGCCCAGGGAATTGAGGGTGACCAGGTCCGCGGCAGACGGGGTCAGCGCGTTGGAGCGATAGAACACCCCGCTACGCATCGTGCCATCCCCGGCCGTGGAATAGGCACTGGTAGTCCCCGCAAGATCACGCAAGTTATCAATGCTGCGCAGGTGGGGAGTATCGAGGACGTGAGTCTCGGCGGCTTGGGCAGCGGCGATGGACAATGACAAAACGGACAGCGAACACAGAAGACGTGGAAACACGGTGCAGCCTCATTGATCAAGCGATGGGCTGGCTACTATCTGCAATGAAATAATACCGAATATGACAGAACGCGCACGGAGAAAAATCAGTGCGTGATGGGTCCGTCGAGTTCGTTTTTTGTCCGTGATCCGGAAAATGACGGAGGCTCACTGTCGCTTGAGCCTCCCGTGAAGCGACCGAGCGACGGCTTCAGCGATTCAGCCGGGTGATTTTTGAACCCTGCAATCCCAGCCCAGCCATCAAGCCCTTCTGATCAAAGATGAACGCATAGACATCGGACTGAGCCGTTGCAGTGGTCAGCGACTTGGCCACGCCCGAATCCACCACCACAATGCTTGGGCCCACGCCGACCTCGAATCCTTTGACATCTTTCAGATCGTTCATCGCCGAATAGGTCATGAAGAACATCACGTAAGCAAACTTCTGCGCACCCGCCTGAAGACCGTATGAAGCGGCAGTCGTTGCGTAGTACCCGGTCACTTTGCCGTTCTCGATCAATTCGCCTTCGCCATGCTGTCCACCGACGATCAGACCCGCTTTCAGCACATCAGGGAAAACCAGGATTCCCTTGGCTTTGCGCGCCAGGTCACGCGCTTGCGGCGTACTGGCATACAAACTCTTTAACGCCGCTTTCGCCTCCTGATCCATCTCAGCGTTCGCGCCCTTCACAACGTTCGCACCCGTGGCGGAAGTTGCTTGATCCGTTTGGCACCCGGCAGTGATTGCGAAGATGGAAATCAAAGCGATTGTTTGAAGGTGTTTGATCATAGGGAATACTCTTGTTCCAACTTGGCGATTGCGCAACCTGTGAGGCGACAGCCGTTGCGGATCAACGCCTGACAGGTCAGACCTTTATTGCGAAGTCCACCGAACAATTGGACTTTAGCCCTGCTCGGCGGTTGGTCAAATACAAGGCGATGAAGTGCGCAAATGAGTCGGTATGATGTTGCGTCGTAGATCTTGGCCGTACCAGACGCTTAAATTGGCAAAGGGTTGGACAAACGAACAGTCCCCCAAATCAAATCCGCCAGGAGCCGCCCCATTTGGAACTGAGACAACTGCGCTATTTCGTCAAAATCATCGAGCTCGGCAGCCTCGGGCGGGCGGCGCTGGAGCTGGACGTCGGGGTGTCGGCCCTCAGTCAACAAATCGCCAAGCTGGAAAGCGAACTGTGCGTGCGCCTGCTGAATCGAACCTCCACCGGCGTGACGCCCACCAGCGCCGGGGTCGGCTTTCTCCATCATGCTCAATTGACTCTGCGCCAGGCGGAAAACGCGATCATGGCGGCCCATCGCGGGCGCATGAGCGGGTATGTCAGCGTCGGCCTGCCACCGACCACCGCGACGGTGCTCGCGTTGCCGCTGATCAATGCCATGCGTGCGCGGTATCCGGACATCCAGCTGCATCTGGTGGAAATGCTCTCCGGTCACCTGGCGGCGCAGCTCAATGCACGGCAAATTGACCTGGCCATCCTGTTCCAGCTCGAAGGGGGCAAGCGCTGGAGCGTGACCCCCTTGCTGGACGAAAAGCTCTTTGTGATTGCCGCGCCCGGCGTGCCGCAGGCGCCGTCCGGTGACGAGGTGCAACTGGCCGACCTTGGCGGCCTGCCGCTGGTGATGCCGAGCGTGCAACATGGATTGCGCTCGACACTGGTCAGCGCCTTCGAGCGAGTTGGGCTGACGCCCAATGTGATCATGGAGGTCGACGGACTCGCGGTGCTGATGAACGCCGTTCGCGCCGGGCACGCGGCGACCATTCAACCGGGGGCGGCCGCGGCGTTGAAAGACGGCTCCGGGCTGTCGCTGGTGAGGATTGCCGATGCCCATGTCGGGCGGCGCAATCTGCTGGCAACCCTGGCCGACGACGAGCTGTCTCCGGCGGCGTTGGCAACGCGCCTGGTCATTGTCGATGTGGCGCGGCAATTGGTCGTCGACAAGCAATGGCCAGGGGCGACGTGGATCGAAGGGCTGGACGCGTAAGCCCGCTGCAACCGCCCTCCTCGCGGCAAAGCCTTTAGAAAAACTAAACACCCCGCGTCAAAAGCAGCCTTTCGACGCATCCCCCGCCCCCCCTATCGTTCCCCCACTCGCAAGGAGCACCTGGTTCCCGCTTCCTTGCCAATCGAGGAACGAGAATGATCGATGTCTTAGTCATAGGGGGAGGCAACGCCGCCTTGTGCGCCGCACTGATGGCGCGCGAAGCCGGCGCCAGTGTGATGGTGCTGGAAGCCTCACCGAAAATCTGGCGCGGGGGCAATTCCCAGCACACCCGCAACCTTCGGTGCATGCACGACGCCCCTCAGGATGTACTGGTCGACGCCTATCCGGAAGAAGAATACTGGCAGGACCTGTTGAAGGTCACCGGCGGCCTGACCGATGAAAAACTGGCGCGCATTGCCATTCGGGCCTCGTCTTCCTGCCGTGACTGGATGCGCTCGCACGGCGTGCATTTTCAGCCGTCACTGTCGGGTGCTTTGCACGTGGCGCGGACCAACGCCTTCTTCATGGGCGGCGGCAAGGCGCTGATCAATGCGTACTTCCGCAGCGCCGAGCGCCTGGGCATCAACATTCGCTATAACGCGCCTGTCGCCGATATCGAGCTGGACGGCGGCAAGTTCGTCGCCGCGCATATTGGCGAACGTGAAGTCGATGGACAGCGTTTGCCTGCGGAGCGCATTGCAGCCCGGGCCTGCGTGTTGGCCGCCGGCGGCTTCGAATCCAACCGCGAATGGTTGCGCGAAGCCTGGGGGCAGAACGAGCGCGGTGAATGGCCATCGGACAATTTCCTGATCCGCGGCACCCGCTTCAACACCGGCGTCGTGCTCAAGCGCATGCTCGAGCTGGGCGCCGATGTGATCGGCGACCCGACGCAAGCCCACATGGTCGCGATCGATGCCCGCGCACCGCTGTACGACGGCGGCATTTGCACCCGGATCGACTGCGTATCCCTGGGGGTGGTGGTCAATCGGGAGGGCGAACGTTTCTACGACGAAGGTGAGGATTTCTGGCCAAAACGCTATGCGATCTGGGGCCGCCTGGTCGCCGGACAGCCCGGCCAGCAGGCGTATTCGATCATCGATCAGCAAGCCCTCGGCCGTTTCATGCCGCCGGTCTTTCCCGGCACCACCGCCAACACCCTGCAGGACCTTGCCCGGCAGTTGCAGCTGCCTGAAGCAACATTCGTCAAGACGGTCGAGGACTACAACCGCGCCTGCCGCGTCGGCACCTTCGATCACACCGCGCTGGACGACTGTCACACCGAAGGCCTGCAGCCGGCCAAGACCCATTGGGCGCGGCCATTGGTGAAACCACCCTTCTACGCCTACCCGCTGAAACCGGGTGTCACCTTCACCTACCTGGGCCTGGCCACCGACGAAACCGCGGCCGTGCATTTCAACGGCAAAGCGAGCCCCAACCTGTTCGTCGCGGGAGAAATGATGGCAGGCAATGTGCTGGGCAAGGGCTACACCGCCGGCATCGGCATGGCCATCGGTACTGCGTTCGGGCGCATCGCCGGTGCGCAGGCGGCCGCATCGGTGGGTTTTGGCGTTCCAACTGCAAAAACGGAGTCGCGACATGCAACTGTTTGATCCCCAGGCATCGGGCGGGTTGATCCCGGTGCTGAATCTTGACGAAACTGAAGTCCAGCGGCAGATGACCATCTGCAATGCCTGCCGCTATTGCGAAGGCTTTTGTGCGGTATTTCCGGCGATGACCCGACGCCTGGAATTCACCCAGGCCGACGTCCACTACCTGGCGAACCTGTGCCATAACTGCGGCGCGTGCCTGCACGCCTGTCAGTACGCTGCACCGCACGAATTCGAGGTCAACATCCCCAAGGCCATGGCCAAAGTGCGCCTGGACACCTACGCCGAATACGCCTGGCCGCCCGCGCTGGGCAAGCTGTACCAGCGCAATGGCCTGACCCTGGCGCTGGCGGCCGGCGGCGGACTGTCGTTGTTCCTGTGCCTGACCCTGTTGCTCATGGGCAACCTGTTCACGGCCATTCCCGGGGGTGACTTCTACAAGATCTTCCCGCACAACACCCTGGCGCTGATGTTCGGCTCGGTGTTCGGCTTTGCAGTACTGGCCCTGACCCTGGGGGTACGGCGTTTCTGGCGCAACGTCTCACCGGTCGCAGCGCCGCTGCCGTTGAAAACCTCTGCGGCAGTGGAGGCTACGGCCAGCGTCGCCACGCTCAAATACCTGGATGGCGGGCACGGCGCAGGCTGCAACAACGCCGACGATCAATTCACCTTGTGGCGCCGGCGGTTCCACCACCTGACCTTCTACGGTTTCATGCTGTGCTTCGCCGCCACCGGCGTCGCCACGCTGTTCCACTACGTGCTGAACTGGTCGGCGCCCTACCCGATCTTCAGCGTGCCGGTGATCCTCGGTATTGCCGGCGGCATCGGCCTGCTGATCGGCCCGGCAGGCCTTCTGTGGCTGAGCCTGCGACGTAATTCGGAGCACGGCGATGCCCGGCAAAAACCCATGGATCGCGGCTTCATCGCCCTGCTCTGGCTGGTCAGCGCAAGCGGCCTGGCGCTCCTGGCCGTGCGCGAAACCAGCGCCCTGGGCTTGATGCTGGCCGTGCATCTCGGGTTGGTCATGGCGTTCTTCCTGACCATGCCCTACAGCAAATTCGCCCACGGAATATTCCGCAGCGCAGCGCTGCTCAAACACGCCATCGAGAAGCGTCAACCCAATCCGATCAACGCCGGCAGCGACTGACGGCTGAAGCACTCATTCCAAAAATAACAGTGAGCACAACGGTAGCCATGATGAAAACGACAACGGCAACAACCCCGGCCAAGAGGTCCAAGTTTGGCGCCATTTTGCGGGTCACCAGCGGTAATTTTCTCGAGCAGTTCGACTTCTTTCTGTTCGGCTTCTACGCGACCTACATCTCCCGGACGTTCTTCCCGGCCACCAGCGAATTTGCCTCGTTGATGATGACCTTCGCGGTGTTCGGCTCCGGATTCCTGATGCGGCCGCTGGGCGCGATTGTGCTGGGGGCGTACATCGACAAGGTGGGCCGGCGCAAGGGTTTGATCGTGACGTTGTCGATCATGGCCGCCGGGACCGTCTTGATCGCCCTGGTGCCGGGTTATGCCGCCATCGGCATCGCGGCGCCGATCCTGGTGCTGCTGGGCAGGCTGCTGCAGGGTTTCTCCGCCGGCGCGGAAATGGGCGGCGTTTCCGTGTACCTGGCGGAGATCGCCACCCCCGGCCACACCGGTTTCTACACCAGTTGGCAGTCGGCCAGTCAACAGGTGGCGATTGTCGTTGCCGCTGCGTTGGGCTACGGCATCAACGCGACGCTGCAAGCCGCTGAAATCGCCGAATGGGGATGGCGTATTCCGTTCTTCATTGGCTGCGTGATCATCCCGTTCATTTTCATCATCCGCCGCTCACTGGAAGAAACCGCCGCCTTCAGTGCGCGCAGCCATCGTCCTACCACCCGTGAAGTGTTTCGCTCGATGCGTGACAACTGGCGCACCGTGCTGGCGGGCGGCTTGCTGGCATCGATGACCACCACCACCTTCTACCTGATTACGGTCTACACCCCGACCTTTGGCCGGACCGTGCTGAACCTGAGCACCACCGACAGCCTGGTGGTGACGCTGCTGGTCGGTATCAGCAACTTTATCTGGCTGCCGATCGGCGGCGCCCTCTCCGATCGCATTGGCCGTCGCTCACTGTTGCTGGGAATATCGCTGCTGTGCATCCTCACGGCCTATCCCGCGATGCACTGGCTGGCAGCGGCGGCGAGTTTCGAACGACTGCTCGCGGTGCTGCTGTACTTCTCGTTTTTCTTCGGCATTTACAACGGCGCGATGGTCGCGGCGCTGACCGAAGTCATGCCACAGAATGTGCGGGTCGTCGGGTTTTCCCTGGCCTTCAGTCTGGCCACGGCGGTGTTCGGTGGGTTTACCCCGGCTATCTCGACCTTGCTGGTGCAGGCCACCGGCGACAAGGCATCACCGGCCTACTGGCTGATGTTCGCGGCGGTGTGCGGGTTCACGGCGACGACGATTCTGTATCGCCGGCAAAAAGCCCTGGCCGCCCGGACCGCTTAATTCGCTCATCGGTGCTTCACCAGACGCAGCGCCAGGAGTGCGCTGCGTCCGTCGCGATCCCGCCTCTCCTCAGGCCTGCAACCCGAATGGATCGTCCACGCTGTGGCTCGGCTGGGTAAACCAGCGCGGGCCATTGGCGGTCATGTAGAAGTGATCCTCCAGGCGAATACCGAACTCCCCCGGCACGCAAATCATCGGCTCGTTGGAGAAGCACATGCCTTCGGCCAGCGGCGTCTGGTCACCGCGCACCAGGTAGGGGCCTTCGTGAATGTCCAGGCCGATGCCGTGGCCGGTGCGATGCGGCAGGCCCGGCAACTGGTAGTCCGGACCGAGGCCGGCAGCTTCCAGGCTGAGGCGCGCGGCGGCATCTGCGGCCTCGCACGGCTGGCCCAGGCGAGCAGCGTCGAAGGCCGCCTGCTGGGCGGTCTTTTCCAGGTTCCACAGGGCGCGCTGACGCTCGCTCGGGGTGCCAAACACGTAGCTGCGGGTGATATCCGACTGGTAGCCGTGGAGCAGGCAGCCAGTGTCGATCAGCACCATGTCGCCGTCCTTGAGCACCTGCGCGTGCTTGACCCCGTGGGGGAAAGCGCTGGCCTCGCCGAACAGCACGATGCAAAAGGTCGAGCCCGGGGCGCCAACCTTGCGGTGCGCCTCGCGAATGAACTCGGCGACCTCGGTGGTGCTGATGCCGACGCGCAGGATGCTGGCGGCGGCCTTTT
Source organism: Pseudomonas sp. F007 (assembly GCF_057814275.1). Lineage (NCBI taxonomy): Bacteria > Pseudomonadati > Pseudomonadota > Gammaproteobacteria > Pseudomonadales > Pseudomonadaceae > Pseudomonas > Pseudomonas sp. F007. The sequence continues at coordinate 60,835 of NZ_JBVATA010000015.1, forward strand.
GCACTTCCAGGGTCATGTCCTTGGCACGCTGCATCAGCGCCAGTTCCGTCGCGGATTTGTGATAGCGGCACGGGTTGATCACGCAAGAAGCATCCACGAATTCGAAGCCCGATCCGAGGCGACGGATGCCGTCGAACATAAAGAACGCCAGGGACGGACAGAGGCCCACTACGGCGTCGGCGGCGATCCCCAGGCCAGCGAAAATGTCGAGCAGCAGGCGGTAGGGGTTCTCGTGTTCCTGCCAGCCATGGATCACCCCGTCGACCTCGCGGAAATCGCGGATGGTGCCTTCTTCAAAGGCCGGAGCGATGTAGGCCAGCGGGCCGTTGGCGGGCAGCACGGCGCCGACCAGGCGTTCGCTCGGGTTCCACTTGACCCCGGTGAAGTAACGCAGGTTGCTGCCGGCATTGAGATAGAGAGCGGCAATGCCCTGCTCGCGCATCAGGCCCTGGGCCTTGGCGATACGTGCCTGGTACTCATCGAGGCCAATGGGCTGCATGCCCGCAGTCATGTTCGTCAGGCCGGCCAGCGCCTGTTCCGCAGTTTTGCCACCTACACCCACTGTCATCGCGTTCTCCCAAGTGATATTGCGCTGACAAAATTTAAGCCCGACTTAAATCATCGTCAAGGCGTCTTTTCAGTGACACTTAATTTCTCTCCGGCGAAAAGCCTTTTCTGCGAGGCGTCCCCCGTTATACTGGCGCCTTTGTGATCACGAGCCACGCCAATGACCGAAGAACTGATCGGCGAACGGCTGCGTCGCTACCGGCGCGCCGCCAACAAGACCCTTAACCAGGTCGCCACCGAGGCGGGCCTCACCGCCAGCTTCCTGTCGCAGGCGGAGCGTAACCTCACTGGCGTGTCGATCTCTTCCCTGGCGCGCATTGCCGGTTCCCTGGGCATTCCCCTCAATACCCTGTTCGACCAGCCGACCCAGCCCCAGCCCGACTCCCACCCGGGCCAGCGCGTGCGCTATTCCATTGGCAACCAGCCACTGGTCTACGAGCGCCTGTCCAGCAGCTTCCCGGGCAATCTGCTCAACGCGATGAAGATGACCATGGCGGTGGGTTACCAGTCCGAGCTGATCTCCCACGACGGTGCCGAGTTCACCTATGTGCTCTGCGGTCAGATCGTCTACACCATCGACGGCCATCCCTACCCGCTCGGCCCTGGTGGCTCGGTGCATTTCGACTCGACCAAGCCGCACTCCATTGCCAATGCGGGGGATGAAGTGGCGGAAGTGCTGGTGGTGACCACCATGGGTGGCTTGCTGGACGATCATCCTGCGGGTTGACCGCAAATCTGTAGGAGCTGGCTTGCCAGCGAAAAACCTGAGGGCGCCGTGCGCATCCAGACAGGTCGCGTTATCGTTGACGTTTTTCGCTGGCAAGCCAGCTCCCACAGGGGGCGTCGTCTGCATTTCGAGGCCTCACCACAAAAGTAAGCCCTACTGAATTTAAGTTGAACTTAATTTTAGATTCACTTAAATTCTGCCTCGGCCGGAGACGGCGCGAGGTTCCTTCCCCCCTCAGCGCCAGCGCCCGAGCCATGGTCCGTAAAACCGCAGGGTCAGGTGCATCCCCCCAGCCTTCAACGACCTGATCTGCCGCCCTCAAAAATAACAACAATGAGGTTCGCATGCGCAAGACAACCACGCTCAAAACCCTGATCGCTGCCGGCCTGATCCTCGGCTCCGGCTGCACCTACGCTGCCAGCAACCTGGTGTTCTGCTCCGAAGGCAGCCCGGCCGGGTTCGACCCGGGTCAGTACACCACGGGCACCGACTTCGACGCCTCCGCCGAAACCGTGTTCAACCGTCTCTCGCAGTTCGAGCGTGGCGGTACCAAAGTCATCCCGGGGCTGGCCACCAGTTGGGATCTCTCTGCCGATGGCCGGACCTACACCTTCCACCTGCGTGAAGGGGTCAAGTTCCACACCACCGACTACTTCAAGCCGACCCGCGACTTCAACGCCGACGACGTGCTGTTCACCTTCAATCGCATGCTCGACAAGGACATGCCGTTCCGCAAGGCCTACCCCACCGAGTTCCCCTACTTCACCGACATGGGCATGAACGAAAAAATCACCCAGGTGGAAAAACTCGACGAGCACACCGTCGCCTTTACGCTCAAGGACGTCGACGCCGCCTTTATCCAGAACATGGCCATGAGCTTCGCTTCGATTCAGTCGGCCGAATACGCCGGGCAGTTGCTCAAGGAAGGCAAGGCCCAGGAGATCAACCAGAAGCCGATCGGCACGGGTCCATTCGTGTTCAGCAAGTACCAGAAAGACGCGCAGATTCGCTACAAGGGCAACAAGGATTACTGGAAGCCGGAAGACGTGAAGATCGACAACCTGATCTTCGCCATCACCACCGACGCCTCGGTGCGCACGCAGAAGCTGAAGAAGAACGAGTGCCAGATCACCGCCTTCCCGCGTCCGGCCGACATCAAGCCACTGCAGGCCGACAAGAACATCCGCATGCCCAGCCAACCGGGCTTCAACCTCGGCTACATCGCCTACAACTTCACCCGCAAACCGTTCGACCAGCTTGAAGTGCGCCAGGCGCTGGACATGGCGGTCAACAAGAAAGCAATCATCGACGCCGTCTACCAGGGCGCCGGCCAACTGGCCGTCAACGGCCTGCCACCGACCCAGTGGTCCTACGACGACACCATCAAGGACCCGGCCTACAACCCGCAGAAAGCCCGGGAACTGCTGAGCGCTGCCGGAGTGAAAGAAGGCACCGAGATCACTCTCTGGGCCATGCCGGTACAGCGCCCGTACAACCCCAATGCCAGGCTGATGGCGGAAATGCTCCAGGCCGACTGGGCGAAGATCGGCATCAAGGCCAAGATCGTCAGCTACGAATGGGGCGAGTACATCAAGCGCGCCCACAACAGCGAGCACGACGTCATGCTGATCGGCTTCACCGGCGACAACGGTGATCCGGACAACTGGCTGGGCACCCTCTACAGCTGCAGTTCGGTCAACGGCAACAACTTCGCCAAGTGGTGCAATCCGGGCTACGAAAAACTGGTGAAGGCCGCCGCGGCCACCGCCGACGTGGAGCAGCGCACCGCACTCTATAAAGAAGCGCAGCATGTACTCAAGGCGCAGGTGCCGATCACCCCGGTCGCCCACTCCACGGTCTACCAGCCGATGCGCGACACGGTGAAGGACTTCCAGATCAGCCCCTTCGGCCTCAGCAGCTTCTATGGCGTCGCCAACCAGAACTGACGAAACGGGGCCGGTGCGCCGGCCCCTTTATCCATCCCCCCTGCATGACCCACACGACAAGGAGTGACTCGCCCCAATGCTGAGTTTTATTTTCCGCCGACTGGGACTGCTGATCCCCACGTTCTTCGGCATCACCCTGCTGACGTTCGCGTTGATTCGCATGATCCCCGGCGACCCCGTGGAAGTCATGATGGGCGAACGTCGCGTCGACCCCGAAATGCACGCTCAGGCAATGGAACGCCTTGGATTGAACAAGCCGCTGTACGCCCAATACCTGGACTACGTCGGCAAACTGGCCCAGGGCGACCTGGGCGAATCGCTGCGCACCCGCGAGAGCGTGTGGACCGAGTTCACTTCGCTGTTCCCGGCGACCCTCGAGCTGTCCATGGCCGCCCTGCTTTTCGCCAGCATCCTCGGCCTGCTGGCCGGGGTGATTGCGGCGCTCAAGCGCGGGTCCTTGTTTGACCACGGGGTGATGGGCATTTCCCTCGCTGGTTATTCGATGCCGATCTTCTGGTGGGGCCTGATCCTGATCATGTTCTTCTCCGTCAGCCTGGGCTGGACCCCGGTGTCAGGACGCATCGACCTGCTCTACGACATCGAGCCGCGCACCGGTTTCATGCTGATCGACACCCTGCTGGCCGACGAGCCCGACGCCTTTTTCGACGCCCTGCACCACCTGATCCTGCCGGCCATTGTGCTCGGCACCATCCCGCTGGCGGTGATTGCGCGGATGACCCGTTCCTCGATGCTCGAAGTGCTGCGCGAAGACTACATCCGCACCGCCAAGGCCAAAGGCCTGTCGCCGGCGCGCGTGGTGTTTGTCCACGGCCTGCGCAACGCGCTGATCCCGGTGCTGACGGTGGTCGGCCTGCAGGTCGGGACCCTGCTTGCCGGCGCGGTGCTGACCGAGACCATTTTCTCCTGGCCGGGCATCGGCAAATGGCTGATCGAAGCCATCGGCGCCCGGGATTATCCGGTGGTGCAAAACGGTATTTTGCTGATCGCCTGCCTGGTGATCCTGGTCAACTTCGTGGTGGACATCCTCTACGGCTTTGCCAACCCACGCATCCGTCACCAGC
>NZ_JBVATA010000016.1:0-23541 GCF_057814275.1 Pseudomonas sp. F007
GGGCAATTCCAGCAGCACCTCGCTGGAAATATCCGGCTCGGCGCGCACATTGACCCGCTCTCGCGAGGAGACAATGCGGTGCTCGCCGTCAGCCTCCGGGCGCAGCAGGCTGGCGGCGATGTAGCCCAGCAATGCGCCGTCGGCGTCGAGCAGCGCGCCCGGGCCGAGGCGATTTTCCAGCTTGCGGTAATAGCCTTTTCCGCTGACCACCACCTCGGTGCCGCGCGGCAACAGGTCGATGACCTTGCCTTGATAGTCGGCGTTGCGCACGTTCAGGCCGGTCTCTTCGGGGTGGCCGGGGCGGCCATCGTTGGCCGTCTGCTTGACGCGCTGGATCGGACTTTGCGGCCAGAACGGTGGCCGCGTTTGTGCGCGATTGTCCTGATACACCGCCCAATCCTGCAGGTGCAAATACAGGCTGTAGAAGGTCAGGCTCGGCGGTACGTCCGGGCTGCCGGTGATGTGCGGCGCCTGCAGGTGGTGGCGCACCAGCACGAAATTGCGCGAGAAAGGCACGTCAACGGTGATGCCCTCGAGGAAATAGCGGGTAGTGGGCGAGCGGCTGTCGACGCGGTAGGCCACCACCTCACCGTCCGCCAGACAATGCACGCTGGACTGATCCAGGGTGCCGGCGGTGCCACCGTCGAAATGCACGCCGCCATGGAACATGCCGTTGCGCCCGAGCGGGTAGTAACCGGCGGCGGCCTTGGCCATGTGGGTCAGTTGCTGCAGCGGGTCACGGCTGTCCTTGAACGGGTGACTCCAGTTTTTCAGCGGGGTCAGCTTGGGCGTGTCGGGCAGCTTGGGGTTGAGGCCGTTGTCGCGGATGGGCAGGATTCGCGGTTTTGGCCGTTGGGTGGGCGCCCTCTTGGGCACATCGGGGAGGCCGAAAAAGAAAGAAAGCCAACTGGCCATGTTGAGTGTCGCTCCTTGTTGTCAAACAATCAGGCGGAATGAAACTTGCGCTTTTGGGTTTGGTTTTGGTGTTCTGCGAGCGGGGACAGCACCGGCATGTCCTGTGCTTGTTGCGCCGGGCCGGTAAAGAACTGCCTCGCCGACTTGACCCGATAATCCCCCACCGTCCCCGACTCAATGCCGCACTCATCCAGCGTGATGTAGCTGCCGCCGGCATTCAGGGTGATTTTCTTCTTCGCGGTGATGCGGATTTCGTCTTCGCTGCTGCTGATCTCAAGGCCGTGGCGGGCGATCAGTTGCAGGCGGTCGTTTTGTGCCTGGATCTGCACCGGGCCCTGGTTGGCGATCAGCTTGATCCCGAGCTTGCGCACGAACAGGCTCAGGCCTTCGCCGACGCCGATGAACAGGCGCTTGACCACGCTCAGATCAGCCTGGCCGCCGGCGTTGAGCATGAGGTTGTGCTGGGCCGCCAGTTGCAGGTGTTGGCCGCTGGTGAGGGCGATGCCCTTGGGCGCGCTGAGCAGCAGGACTTGCGATTGCAGCTGTGTCAGGTCCTCGCGCAGCAGCTTCAACTGCGCTGCGACGTCCGCCGGATCGGCGCTGGCGGCCTGGGCGTCGACCGAGAGTTTTTGCAGCTGTTCGCCGGCCTGTTGCAGGCGTGCCACGGCGCTGTCCATTTCCAGCACTTGCCCCTGTGCTTTGGGCTGCGCATCGGCACTGATGAAGATCCCTTTACCGGCACGAATACTCCCCCAGTCATCAGTCCTGACTTCGAATCCCTCCCCTCGCTTCTGCTTCTTGGCATCCACCAGATGCCCCAGATTCAGCTGGCTCTTGCCGCCATATTCCGTACTGAGCTTGACGTGCTCCTGCCCGCGGTTGTCTTCCATGCGCAGCTTGTTGTTGGCCGGCGTGCGCAAGACATTGCGGGTGTGGTCGCGGCGTCTGTCGGTAACGAGATCGGGGCGTTCGCTGTCGTGCAGGGCGTGGGCGATGTAGGGGCGATCGGGGTCGCCCTCTTCGAAGGCGATCGCCACTTCGGTGCCGTCGATCAGCGGCAGGTGCAGGCCGTAGGTGTCGCCGGCGTAGGGTCGGGCCAGGCGCAGCCAGCGGCTTTCGCGGCCCTGGGGCCAGGTGTCGCGGTCGAAGAGGAATTTGACCCGGTAGTAGCCGTGACGGTCCATTTCCGCGTAGGTGTCGCGGGCGACGTTGCTGCTGATGCGCGCGGGAATGGTGCCGGCGATCTTCGGTTTGGTCGGAATCGGGGGGCGGAAACAGATGAAGGCGTCGTAGGGCATCGCGTCGAAGTGGGCGATAAACGCGCTGTTGCGGGCGGCGTGGGTGCGCAGATGGGTGATCACTGCGCGGCGCTCGAAGGCTAGTGGGGCAAGTTTCGACGTCTCCAGCACTTGGCCTGGGGCCAGGCTCAGGCAGTTGCTGGTGCCGCTGAGGCGGGTGCGCTGGTTGAGGTAGCGCTCGTGGCGCAGGCGCGCGAAGTGGTAACCGCTTTCCCGGGCCAGGCTTTCGAACTGGTAGAGGGTATTGCCCAGTTCGCGGTAGGGCTCGGCGTAGTTGAAGGCCTCGCCGTAGGTGGTCTTGTCGTTGCGCACCTGGTTCACATCGCCATCGAGGTAGGCGCGCGCATCGAGCGGGTTGTAGCTGCGGAACGTGATGTGTTTTTCCACCACCTGGTGGCGGGCCTGCAGGTGCCAGAGGCGGTCCTTGTCGTTGCTCTGGCCCGTCAGGGGGTGGTACGGCAGCTTGATGCCGAACTCATAACCCTTCTGCTCATCGTGGAATTCCACCACGTCGCGGCGCACCGTCGGATGGCTGGCGATGCGGTACCAGATGCCGACTTCGGCCAGCAGACGATGGATGAAATCCAGGTCGCTTTCGTTGTACTGCATCACCTGCTCGCGGCGCGGGTACTCGTGCACCAGACGGAATGGACAGTCGAAATACTCCATGTCGTGGCGGCTGAGGAGGATGCTCTTGACGATCTCCGGCACCGACTGGTCCTGGTAGATCCGGTATTGCTTGCCGCGTCCGGCCAGGGCCAGGCGCGGCTCGAGGGTCACCGAATAGCGGGTCAGTTTGGCGGACTCGGAGAGGCGCTGGAAGCCGGTAATGATCCCGAACAGGGTGCGCGCGGGCTTGTGTTCGATGACCCGCAAGCCTGAATAACTGTCTTCCGGCGGCCCGTAGAGGCTGAACCAGGCGTGCTTGTTGAGCACCTCTTCGACGCTGATGTCCCGCGTATCGCTGGTGAATTCGAGGGTGTAGAGAAAGGGCCGGCTGAGGCCTTCTTCGCCGTCGAAGGTGAGGAGGTCGATCTTGGCCTGGAGCCGGTGGATTTCGAGGGTGTGGTTGTGAAAAACGCGGTATTTATCGGACAAAACTCAGACCTCCCTGGACCTTTTCAGTGTCGTGGGAGGACTATTCCTACCCTCGATGAAGCGCAGGAAGGCTTTCATGAAGGGGATAACCGTGGGTATCAGACGATTCCGTGTGGTGTGTAGGATGGGTCTTTAACGGATTGTCACAGGGTCACGACATCGGCTGCAATTCTGCGCCGATGTCCACACCGACAGAAAGTCTTCGCTGGCAAGCCAGCTCCTACAATGAGGCGAACGTTTACGCAGGATTGGAAAGCCGCCCGGAACGCCGCCCGGGCAGTCCCGATATCAGATTTTTTTAAGCGTCAAAGGCGAACTCGGTATTCACCCCCCAAAATCCAACGTCACCGCACTGGTCGGCCGCGAACAGCACAACAAAACCCTCCCATCCTGCGGCACATCCAGCGGCTCTTCAAAGTACTCCACCGAGCCTTGGCGCAGCGGCACCTGGCAGGTGTTGCACAGGCCCGCCCGGCAGTTGAACGCCGGGGTCAGGCCGGCCTGTTCGGCGAGTTCCAGCAGGGAATGGCAACCCGGATCCCAGGCCACTCGCTTGCCGGAGGGCAGGAATTCGACGCTCAGTCCGCCCTCGGCCACAACGGCTGCCTCCAGCGCCGGCGCCGCAGGTGCACAAACTTCATCCTCATCAAGAACGGTCGCCGGACCAAAGAACTCGTAGTGGATGCGCCCGGCGGCGATGCCCAGGCTGCGCAGCAGGCGCCAGTTGGCCTGCATGAACGGGCGTGGGCCGCACAGGTAGACGTCATAGTCGTCCAGTGGCAGCAGCTGTTGCAGGGTTTCGCGGCTGATCAGGCCCTGGCTGTGGCAGGCCGGGTGGGTCAAATCCTCGGGAGTCGGGTTGCGGTAGCAGAAGTGCGTGCTGATCCCCGGACGACGGTCGGCGAGGGCCAGTACCTCGTCGCGAAACCCATGCACCGCGCCATTTTCGCAAGCGTGGACGAAATACACCGGGCGCGAAGAATCGGCGCTCAGTCGGTGCAGCATGCTGAGCATCGGCGTCAGGCCGACGCCGCCACTGAACAGCAGCACCGGGCGCGGGCTGTCTTCATCGAGGACGAAGCTGCCGGTGGGGCCGGCGATCTCCAGGCTGTCGCCGACCTGCACCTGATCGTGGAGATAGTGGGAGCCCAGGCCCGCTGGCAGCTCCGGGCGATCGAACGGCGCGAGTTCGCGCTTCACCGAAATGCGCAACCGCGCCGGGTTCGCCGGGTCGCCGGAAAGGCTGTAGTTGCGCAGAGCGGTCACGCCGTCGCCCAGGTCCAGACGCACCACGAGGAACTGCCCAGGACGAAAGCGCAGCGGGGAAACACCGTCGGCCGCCTCCAGCACGAACGAGGTAATCACCGCACTTTCAGCTTTTTTCTCGATCACCCGATAACATTTGAACCCGCCTGGGGTTTGCAATTCAGTGCCCATCTCAGGCCTCCAGCTGACGCGAGAGGGGGATCAGGTTCGCCGGCTGTTCCAGGGCGATCAACTTGTCCAGGTTGCGACGAAAGCGCAGCGGCCCGGAGTCGGAGGCCAGGTCGATGTTCGGCGTGCGCTTGTTGGCCATGCCCTGGTGCACGGCGGTCAGCACCACCCGGTCTTCGGCAAAGGCGTGGCGCACGTCCTCGTCGAACTGGCGCGACACGTCCTCGTTTTCGGTATCGAAATTGCGCACCTGGAACCAGTAGTAGCGGGTGTTGTTTTCATCCACCGGGGTCATGAAGTTGTAGGAGTTCATCAGGAACACCTGCTCGTGCAGTTCGCCGTCGTCGCGACCGGTGCCGGCGGGGGTGAACAGGGCCTTGATGATTGCCTGGGACGGGTAGTGCACTTCGTAGTGCTGCTTGCGATCGCAGTGGCCGCTGAACTGCACGAACTTGGCATAGAAGGGTGCCACTTCGACGTCACGCATCCAGCGCGAAACGATCACCCCCTGCTCGGTGACCGTGGTTTGCAGCGGTTCCTCGGCACAGGCCGCGTTGCCGAAAGACGACTGATGGACCCAGGCGACGTGGGCTGGGTCCAGCAGGTTGTCGGTCATGTACAGGTAGTTGCACGGGATCAGCATGCTGTCGCCGCGATTCAGGCCCCAGGCCGGATCACCCCATTCCGGCACGTGGCAGATCTTCCCGGGATCGGCCAGCGCCGGGTCACCCATCCAGATCCAGATGAACCCGTAGCGCACCTCCAGCGGATAACTGCGCACCTTGGCGCCCTGGGGAATGCGCTGGCTGCCGGGGGCGCGCACGCAACGGCCGGAGCAGTCGAAGGTCAGGCCGTGGTAGCCGCATTCGAGGTCATCACCTTTACGCCGGCCCATCGACAGCGGCAGCTTGCGGTGTGGGCAGGCGTCTTCGAGGGCGACGGGCGTGCCGTCGCCCTTGCGGTACAGGACCACGGCTTCACCGAGCAGGGTGACGGGGTGCAGTTGTTCAGCCAGTTCGGTTTCACTGGCGGCGACGTACCAGGCGTTTCGCAAGAACATGGGGATGGCTCCTTATAGGGTTGCGGGCGGCGGTTTCAGTGGTAGATGTCGAAACTGAAGTACTGCTTCTGCAGCCGGTCGTAGGTGCCGTTCTTGTGCATTTCGGCGAGCGCGCCGTTGATCGCGTCCGCCAGTTTCTGGTCGTCCTTGCGCAGGCCGATGGCGATGCCCAGGCCGAGGATCTGTTCGTCGCGCACCGCGTCGCCGGCAAAGGCGAAACCGGTGTTGCCCGGGGTCTGCAGGAAGCCGATATCGGCCACCACGGCGTCAGTCAATGTGGCGTCGATTCGCCCGCTGGTAAGGTCCGGGTAGACCAGGTCCTGGTTGTTGTAGGAGACCATGGTCACGCCGTGCGGCGCCCACTTGGCCTTGACGTAGGCTTCCTGGGTACTGCCCTGGGCGACGCCGACGCGCTTGCCCTGCAGCGATTCGACGGTGGGCAGCAGGCCGCTGCCGTCCTTGGCGATCAGGCGGCTGGGGGAGTTGTACAGGCGGTCGGAGAAATCGATGGTCTGCTTGCGCTTTTCGTTGACGGTCATCGCTGAAAGAATCGCATCGAACTTGTTCGCCTTGAGCGCTGGAATGATGCTGTCGAAGGCGCTTTCGACCCACACGCATTTGGCCTTGAGCTGCGCGCAGATGGCATTGCCCAGGTCGATATCGAACCCCACCAGTTGCCCGCTGGGTTCGCGTGATTCGAACGGGGCGAAGGTCGGATCGACGCCAAAGCGGATGGTGGTCAGGTCGTTGGCCAGGGCGCTGGTCGCAGCGAGCGTGAGAACCGTGGCGAGCATGAGTTTTTTCATCGTTCTGGCCTTTTTTGAGTTTTTCGAGTGGGCGCCGGGCTAATGCAAGGTCGTGGTACAGGTCCAGAATACGAGAACCTGACATTTCGAAAAGATGACTAAAACTGTTGCTTCGTTTAGCTCAGCTAAACTAATAATCGGCCCTCGCCCCCCGGGAGATGCCGATGAACAACTTGCCTTCGCTGCGCGCCATCCAGGTGTTTGAAGCCGTCGGACGCTATGGCGGAATTGTCGAAGCGGCGCGCCGGCTGGGGATTTCGGCGGGTGCGGTAAGCCAGCAGATGAAGTTGCTGGAAGACAGCCTGGGATTGAGCCTGACCTTCCGCGTCGGCAAGCGAATCAGCCTGACCGCAGCGGGGCAGCGCTATCACGACAGTTGCGTGGCGGCGTTCGAAACCCTGCGCATCGCCCAGGTCGAAGTCGAGCGCGCCAGGAGTACCCACAACCTGCGCATCAGCGCCTTGCCGTCGCTGCTTTCCGACTGGCTGGCGCCGCTGATCTACCGCTGGCAGAGCGAGCATCCGGGGCTCAATCTGTTCCTCGACGGCAGCCATGCCGAGCCGTCGCCGGAGGGTTATGAAATCGATTTTCGGGTGACCTACGGCGATCACCGCGCGACCGAACACGCGGTGGAACTGTTCCGCGATTGCGTGGTGGCGGTCTGCAGCCCGCGGCTGTTGCGCGAGGATTTACCGCTGCGCACGCCGGAGGATCTGCTGGGCTATCCGCTGTTGTCGATCGACTGGCTGCCGAAATTCGCCTCGCCGCCGTCCTGGCGCGACTGGTTCAGTTCGCAGCAGATCGACGTTGCGGCAATGGGCGAGGCGTATCGGGTGTATTCGCTGTCATCGATGGCGATCCAGGCGGCGATCCTCGGCCAGGGCGTGGTGCTGGCGCAGCACTCGATGATCGCCGAAGCGCTGGCCGACGGGCGCTTGATCATGCCGTTCGGCCACGCGCTGCAGATGCCTTCGTCCTATTACCTGGTGGGGGCCAAGGACGCGTTCGACAAGGCCCACTGTCGCGATTTCCAGCGCTGGTTGGTGGCCCGAGGGCGGGATCAGATGGCGGTCAATCAGCGCTTGTTGGCTGCGGTGCACTAGGGCCGATCACGAATAAATGCTCGAAGCCCTGCAAGGTGCTGTCGACGAAGCGCTCGTCGGTAGTGCCCGCCGGAAACTGCAGCACCCCATGGATCACCAGCGAGGCCAGCCCGTGGGTGTAGGACCAGGCGGCCAACGCGGCGCGGCGCACCTCACTGGAATCCGGATCCTGGCCCAGCACCTCGACCATGATCTGCTTGAGTTGGCCAAAGGCCGCGTCGCGGGCCTCGGTGTAGTCGAGCGGCATTTCACTACTCGCCAGTTCCGGGCCGAACATCAGTTGATAAAGCGCCGGATTGCGTCGGGCGAAGCTGAAGTAGGCGAGGCTGGCGTCGCGCAGTTTCAGCCGGCCGTCGAGCTGTTCAGGCTCGCTGCGCATCACCTTGGCCAGTTCGCGAAAACCCTGGGCCGCCAGCTGTCCCACCAGTTCTGCACGGTTGGCGTAGTGGTGGTAGGCCGCCGTGGCACTGACGCCGACCCGTTCCGAGACCGCACGCAGCGACAGTTTGGTCGGCCCGACTTCTTCGAGCATCTGCCGCGCCGCGTCGAGCAATTGCGGCGCGAGGTTGCCGACGTGGTAGGTGTCGCGGGCGCGTTGCGGTGTCTTGCTCATGGGGCAGGGCCTTGGAAACGGGGGAGTGCAGGGGGGCTGGATATTATCACTGGAAAATATCTTGACGCTGCTAAGATGTGATCTTAGCATCGCTCACATTCGCCTCGGAGGCGTTTTTTTTAACCTGATCTTATCGATGTAAAGTTGGAGGTGATCGATGAAGCACTACGATGCCGTGGTGATCGGTGCCGGCAATGCCGGGCTGACCGCTGCGACCGCGCTGCAACGGGGTGGCAGTCGCACCTTGCTGATCGAGCGGCACAACATTCCCGGCGGCTGCGCCACCTCGTTCGTGCGTGGCAACTTCGAATTCGAGGTGGCCTTGCATCAGCTCAGCGGCCTGGGCACCGAGGACAAACCGTTCGTGATGCGCAAGCTGTTCGACAAGCTCGGGGTGCTGGACAAGGTCGAGTTCATCCAGGAACACGCGCTGTATCGGCTGGTGGTCCCGGGCGAACTGGATGTGACCCTGCCGGCCAGTTGGTCGGGGATCCGGCGCCTGCTGCAGGAGCTGTATCCGGCAGAAAGCGCAGCCATAGAACGCTTCATGACGCTGTGTGAAAAGGTCACCCTGGAAAGCTTCATGACCTTGCCCCAGGCCACCCGGGCCAACAGCGAGGCGTTGCTCAAATCGTTGTGCCCGACTTACCTGCAGTACGGCCTGCGCTCGGCGCGGGAGGTGCTGGATGAGTTTTTCAACGACGCCAAGCTGAAAAACATTCTGGCGACCTACTGGCTGTACCTCGGCGTACCGCCGGAGCGCCTGCCGTTCTCCGACCTGGCGACCATGCTCTACGCCTACGCGGTGTTCAAGCCCTGGCACATCAAGGGCGGTTCCCAGGCCATGTCCAACGCCCTGGTGGAGTCGTTTCTCGAGGCCGGTGGCGAGGTGCGTTTCAACTGTGCCGTGGAGCAGATTCACACCGACGCCGGGCGGGTGTGTGGCGTGAGCCTGGAGGGCGGTGAGCGCGTCAGCTGCGCCGCGGTGGTGTCCAATGCCAGTCCGCTGATCACCTTCAACGAACTGCTGGATCTTGAGCGGCCGCCGCTGCAGATCCAGGAAGATTTCAAGTCCCGGCGCATGGGCACCTCGGCCTTCGTGATCTACCTTGGGCTGGATTGCACGCCGCAGGAGCTGGGGGTGACCACCGCTTCGAGCTTCATCTACGAGACCCTCGACGAGGCGCAGATCCACGCGCGCATGGGCAGCCTCGAGCCGCCGCTGGGCGGCATGCTGACCTGCTACAACCTCGAGGACCCGAGTGCCGCGCCCGAGGGCAAGAGCCAGGTGGTGCTGGTCTGCCTGCAGTACGGCGACGTGTGGAAATCGGTGGCACCCGAGGACTACGCGCGGACCAAGTATGAGTTCGCGCAAAAGCTCATCGCCGTGATCGAGAAGGTCTACCCCAAGGTGCGAGAGCACATCGAGGAGGTCGAGGTGGCGACGCCCCTGACCATGATGCGCTACCTCAATACCCCGGGCGGGGCGATCTACGGGTTCCAGCAAACGACCCAGGACTCGGCGTTGCTGCGCGAACGCCTGGACGCGGTGCCGGGGCTGTACATGGCCGGCGCCTGGACGTCCATGGGCGGTTTCCAGCCGACCTACATGGCCGGCGAATCCACGGCCAGGGCCGTGCTCAAGCAACTGAAAAGCAATGAGGTGGCGCATGTCTGAACAGAGTCCGATGCACCTGATCGCCGGATACACCGAGGCGCTTGCCACAAAGTTGGCGCTGGAGCACAGCGGTTCGGATTTCTACGAAGTGCGTGGCGAGGTCGCCAGCACCGTGGTCCAGTTGCACCCCAAGCGCCTGGCGCTGGAAGTGCTGCAGATCATCGACGACACGCCGAGCACCAGGACCCTGCGTCTGCAGGCGGTGGATCGCCAGCCGCTGCCGCCGTTCCAGGCCGGGCAGTACATCAACCTGTTCGTCGAGATCGACGGCGTGCACACGGCGCGGCCGTATGCGATTTCTTCCTCGCCGACGCAGCGCCAGTACTACGACCTGACGGTCAAGCGCGCCGTGGACGGCTTCGTGTCCGGTTATCTGCTGGACCGTGTGCAAGTCGGCCAGTCGCTGCGCAGTTCGGGGCCGATGGGCACCTTCCACCATAACCCGCTGTTTCACGGCGACGATCTGGTATTTCTCGCCGGCGGCTCGGGTGCGGCGCCGGCGCGCAGCATGCTGTTGAATATCCTCGAGCGTGGCTTGGAGCAGCGCCTGCACCTGATCTATGTGAACAGCTACGTCGATGATGTGATCTACGCCGAGGAGTTACGCGCCCTGGCCGAGGCGCACCCGCAGTTTCGCCTGACCGAGGTGATTTCCCGGCCGCCCGCCGGTTATCGCGGGCACAGTGGGCGTTTGACTCGTGAACGGTTGCAGGCGCAGTTGGGCGAGATCGGCAATCGGATGTTTTATGTATGTGGGCCGACACCGTTCAATGACAGCTGTTTGGAACTGCTCAGCGAGTTGGGAGTGGCGCGGCGACGGATTCGGGTTGAGGCCAACGGTGCGCCGAAGTCGCCGGATCGGCAGGTTGATTGGCCCGAAGGCGTTGATCTGGAGGCTGAGGTGCAGGTGACGGTGCAGGGGCGTGGCAGCTTTCGCACCAAGGTGGGTGAGCCGTTGCTCAATGCCTTGGAGCGTAATGGTTATTTCGTCGAGAATGCCTGTCGGTCGGGGGAGTGCAGTTTGTGTCGGGTGAAATTGTTGTCTGGGTCGGTGTTTAATCCGCAGGAAGCGCATTTGCGCCAGTCGGACCGGGATTTTGGCTGGATTTATTCCTGTGTGGCGTTTGCGACTGGGGATGTGGAGGTGATGGTGTAGGGGGGTGTCTGGGGTGCTCCATCGTGAGCAGGTTCACTCCTTTCAGGGATCGAGGTGAACTCAACTCCAGCGGCCACTTCGGTCTAACTGTGGGAGCTGGCCTGCCAGCGATGGCTATTTGTCGGTGTACATGTCCATTCCTGCGGTAACGGCCACTTAGGGTTGCGCCCTTACGGCGCCTCACTTTTCAAACGCCGGTGTGCCGGCCCAGCAAAAAAATAAGCAAAAAAGGCTTGCCCCAGCGTCCGGCCCCCTCGCCTAGGCTCGGCGTACCTTCGCTCCGGCATCCATCCGTGGGTCATCGCCTCCGGTTGGCTTCGCTGGAACCTCCTCTCGATGACTGCGGCTGCGCCGCAGCGCGCTACGCGCTCCCCTCGGATGCATGCCTCCACTCAGCCTCCCGAAGGGGCCGGTGAATCAAGATCAAGAGCGGCAGGCGAGCTAACGCTCGGCCTGTTGAGTGGTAGCGGCGGGTGAGGCGGCCTGCCGGCCGGCCTGTTCTTCTGGTTGGCACCGATCCCCTGTAGGAGCGAGCCTGCTCGCGAAAAAAACCCGAGGCCGCCGCGTACATTCAGGACAGCTGCGTCACCGTTGACGCCCATCGCGAGCAGGCTCGCTCCAACAATGTCTGTGGTGACCGCAAAATCTGCATCCACCGCAGATCCACTGTGTGCTGGCTTGCCAGCGAAAAATCTGTGGCCACCGCGTACATCCAGGACCGCCGCGTCATCGTTAACGACCATCGCCAGCAGGCTGTCTCCCACAGGGGATTGCGGGCGGCCTTCCTGATTAGGCCGGCCGGTAGGCCGCCTCGGCTGCTTTTGATTTTGATCCACCGGCCCCGTTACAGAAGGCTGAGTGGAGGCATGCACCCGAGGGGAGCGCGTAGCGCGCGGATGGATGCTGGAGCGAAGGTACGCCGAGCCTAAGCGAGGGGGCCGGATGTTGGGGCAAGCGTTTTTTGCTTACTTTTTTTGGCGTTTGAAAAAAAGTGAGGCGCCGTAAGGGCGCAACCATAAGCGGCCGTTACCGCAGGAATGGATATGTACACCGATAAATTGCCATCGCTAGCAGCGGAACGCCGCCCGGGCAGCTCCCACAGTTAAAGCGAGCGTTACCGCAGGAACGGATATGTACACCGTTAATCAGCCATCGCAAGCGGGCTCCCACAGATAGACTGCGGGAGCCCGCAAAATCAAGCAGCACTCACCACTGCACCACCCCCCACCGACCTATTCTGCACCGACCGATACAACAGGCTCGACACCATAAAGCCAATCAACGCCAGCACACTCATCAGGCTGAACACATAGTTGTAGCCCTGCTCACCGGGAAAGTGATCGAGGATCGAGCCGTAGATCACGTAGGCAAACATCCCCGGCGCATAGCCGATCAGGCAGCCGATGCCGAAGGCGGAGCCGGTGATGTGGGGCGGGATGCCGACTTCGCCCATGGGCGCCCAGAACACTCCGCGCATGGAGAACACGATCAGCGCGAAGGACAGGGTGGCGGCCATGCCGGCGTAGATGAAACCCGGGCTTTTCGGGATCAGCAGGATGACGCCCATCAACGGCAGCAGGGCGAGGAAGGCCCATTTCAGGTAGCGGCTGGTGCTTTTGAATTTTTTGTCGGCAATGAAACCACCGGCCGGGCCGCCGAGGATTTTCAGGAAGTACTGGTTGATGATGCCGTAGGCGCCGACCAGGGCCACCGGCAGGCCGTACATTTCCTTGAGGTAGGGAATGAAGTAGGTCAGGCCGCAGTAGACGATATAGACCATGAACACGTTGAGGCTGACCAGCCAGATGCCTGGCACCTTGATCGCTTCCAGCAGGTTGCCCAGGCCTTTTTTCGGCTTGGCGCTGACCTGGGTGTCGCCGCTTTTGAGCAGCAGCCAGATCAACGTGCCGGCGAGGATATCGATCACCGAGTAGAACAGGATCGCCGATTTCAGCCCGGCTTCACCGGAGCCGAGGGCGACGAAGATACCCAGGGCGGAGAAGGCCACCAGGGTATCGATCACCCCGCGACCGCCTTCGAGCAAGCCGAACAGACGACCCTGTTCCTGCTCGTCACCGAGGTTGCGGATGGCCTTGAGCAGCGATGGCCAGAACAGGCAGTCGGCGCACACCGCCAGCAGGCTGAAGACGATCAGCAGGCTGCTGAAGGGTGGGAAAGTCGCCAGGTACAAGCCCAGGCCACCGGTGCCGATCAGCCCGAGGGGGATCATCTTGCGGGTGTCGTAGCGGTCGGCGAGCATCCCGCCGAGGACGAACAGGGCGGTGGCGATGATCGCGTTGGCGCTCAGCAGCAGGCCGATTTCGGTGTGGCTCAGGCCCATGAATTGCTGCATGGGGATGTAGAAGGCGTCCTTGAGGTTCGCCAGTTTGTAGATGGTCCCGCCGCCGAGGACGAGGATCAGGAAGCGCAGCCATTTGGCCTTGTCTTGAGTTGTCATTGTTATTCTCCAGGCGTGATTGGATGAAGCGAGTCGCGGCCGGTTCAGGCGTGGTCGCTGTGGGCCAGGGTGAGTTCGGCCAGGGTGCGCAGTTCGGCCAGCAGGCCACGCACGTAGGCCACCTGGTTGTTGGCCCAGCGGTGTTCGTCGGCCAGCATCCGCTCCAGGGAAAAGCCGTGGGGCAGGGCGGTTTCGCTCATTTCCCGGTAGGCAATGAACGGGTCGCAGGCTTCGTCGACCTGACGGAATGCCGGCGCCACGTAGTGATTTTCCTGCTCGAGAATGAAGGCAATCACCTGCGGGCTGGACTCGCCGAGCAGCAGCAGTTCGAACAGCATCCGCGCATTGGGCAGGTCGTCGTCGCTGCTGCCCTGGAGCACGCCGTAATGGCCGAAACCGTTGTGTTCGGGCACCACGCGCACGCCCTTGAGGTGCACCTGGCGGATGTGCGGCGCGAGGTTGCGCAGCGCCGGCAACGGCTGTTCGCAGGCGTTGATCATGTTGCCGAAGTCGAACAGCGCATGCAGGCGTGGGTGGTTGAGGCGGCTCAACAGCTGGGCGATTTCGTCACTCTTGAGTTCTTCGTGCTGCTCGAAATCGAAGAACAGGTCGTGCTCGTCGGCTTGCTGCGCGAGGTAGTGCAGGTCGGTCTCGATCCGGTCCATGACCTGCGACAGCGTGCCTTCATACCGCGAGTAGACGCGGATATTGCGCGTGCCCAGGGCCCGGGCGATGGCCACCACCTGATCGACATCGGCCTTGCGTGTGCTGCTGATTTCCAGGTGCACCGCCAGGTCCAGCGCGCGGGCCTTGTCGGCGAAGGCCTGGAGCTGATCGGCGTTCATCTGGCCGAGGCTGTTTTCCTCGCCGTCCAGCAGGTGCAGGCTCAGCCCTTGCAGTTCGTGGCGATAGGCGAAGTCCAGCAGGTCGGCGGGGGTGACGCGGCCGTGGGTCAGGTTGGTCAGCAGCGGGTAGGCGTGGGCGAACAGGCGCAGTTGGTCGAGGCGCTCGAGCAACTGGCGGGCCAGTGCCGGGGTCAGGGTCGGGACTGTTTCGTTCGCGCCAGCCTTGTGGCTGAGCAAGGTGTTGAAGCGCTCTTGGATCTTATTGTTCATTCGAGTCGTTCCTGGTTCAGACACCGGGTCTACCGGCGCAGCCTTTATCGCGCCAGTCAGGAACTCTCGATAGATCCATTATCGGTTAAATCATAAGACCACTTGCCGGCCCTCAGTCGGCCCGGGGCAGGTAACCCAATTCCCGCAGGGCGCGAGCCAGGGCCTCGACGCGGGTCTGCGCGAGTTTTTCCGGGGTGCCGGCGAAGCCGATCAGCAACGCCGGCGGCAGACGATGGGCGAGGCAGTAGTCGCTCAGGGCGTAGGTATGGATGTTGTGCCGGGCCAGGTCGCGGGCGAGCTGGTCGTCCTCCACGCCCACCGGCAGCCAGGCGATCAGGTGCATGCCGGCATCCACCGGAGTGAGGGTGAAAAACTCGCCGAGTTGCCGTTGCAGTTGTTCCACCAGCGCATTCTGGCGCGCCTGGTACAGGCTGCGCATGCGGCGGATATGGCCGAGGAAATGACCCTCGCTCATGAAGTCGGCGGTGGTCGCCTGGAGCAGGGTTGGCGGGCTGCGATCCATCACCGCGCGCAGGGTGCAGAAGGGGTCGACCAGGGCCTGGGGCAATATCACATAGCCCAGGCGCAGGGCCGGGAACAGCACCTTGCTGAAGGTACCGACGTAGATCACCCGGGTCATGCGGTCCATGGCACAGAGCGCCGGGAGCAGCCGGCCGTGGTAGCGGAACTCGCTGTCGCAGTCGTCCTCGATGATCCAGCTCTGCTGCTGCGTCGCCCAGTCGATCAACGCCTGGCGCCGCCCGTAGCTCATGGTCACGCCCAGCGGGTGCTGGCGCGACGGCGTGGTGAACACCAGGCGCGCGTCCGGGCATTCGGCCAGGCCCTGGGCAATGTCGATGCCTTGTTCGTCGATGGGCAACGGCACCACCTGGGCGCCCTGGGCCTGCAGGGCAATCCGTGCGGCGATATGCCCCGGGTCTTCCATCCAGGCGCGGTCCTGGGGGTTGAGCAGCAGCATCGCCAGCAAGTTGAACGCCTGCTGGGCGCCGGAGACGATCACCACCTGTTCAACCTTGCAGTCGATACCGCGGGCGTCGAACACGTACTCGGCGATGGCCGTGCGCAACGCCAGCAGGCCCTGCAGTTCGCCGTAGCCGAGCATCGATTTGGTCGGCTTGAGCAGGTGACGGTTCATCAGCCGGCGCCACACCGCCAGCGGGAAGCTGTCGTAGGTGCTGTGGCTGGGCAGGAAGGAGGTCGGGGTCGCCGGGTCCCAATCGGTATAGGACACCCCGCGAAAATGATCGCTGCGCAGCGACAGCATCGACTGGCTGAGGTCTGACAGGCGCGGCGGCGGTTCTTCAGCCTCGGCATCTCGCGCCCCACGGTCCTCCCATTCGTCGCCGACATAGGTCCCGGCGCCGGTGCGCGAGGCGAGGAAACCCTCGGCGATCAACTGGTCGAAGGCGTTGAGAATGGTGATCCGCGACAGCGCCAGTTCCTTGCTCAGGGTCCGTGTCGACGGCAGGCGCACGCCACCCTGCAGCTTGCCACCGAGAATTTGTTTGCGAATCTGCAGGTACAGCTGGCGGTACAGCGGCACCGCGTTGTC
This sequence comes from Pseudomonas sp. F007, assembly GCF_057814275.1. Classification (NCBI taxonomy): domain Bacteria; kingdom Pseudomonadati; phylum Pseudomonadota; class Gammaproteobacteria; order Pseudomonadales; family Pseudomonadaceae; genus Pseudomonas; species Pseudomonas sp. F007. Next base: position 16,308 of record NZ_JBVATA010000016.1, read on the forward strand.
GCGGTCCAGTTCGATGGCCGATAACAGCAGGCCTGCGGGGGATTTCATGAGGGGCTCGCCGGGTGCATGGAGGACTGGCCTGCGGGGTTATTTGCGCAGGTTAGCGACCGCCGGCGGATAAGTCATCTCTTGCCGGGCAGGGTGTGTCATCAAATGAAAAGCCGTTGTCGCCTGATGAGAAGCGAGCCAACGGGTGGCGACCTACAGTCCAATCAGCGCAAATCGATACCGAATGCCAACCCTGTATTGGAGAATAATAAAACATGGCCAAAGCCATTCGCTTCTACGAAACCGGCGGTCCCGAAGTCCTTCGCTATGAAGATGTCGACGTCGGTGAACCCGGTCCCGGGCAGGTACGTCTGCGCCATGTGGCGGTCGGCCTGAACTACGCCGACACCTATTTCCGCAATGGTACCTACCCGATCCCGATGCCCAACGGCATGGGCGTCGAGGCGTCCGGCGTGGTCCAGGCGGTCGGCGAAGGCGTGACCAACGTGCAGGTGGGCGACCGCGTCACCTACACCGGTTTTCTCAATACCCTGGGTGCCTACAGCACCGAGCGCCTGATCCCGGCCGCGCCGCTGATCAAGCTGCCGGAAACCATCAGCTTCGAAACTGCTGCGGCGATGACCATGCGCGGCCTGACCTCTTCGTACCTGATGCGCCGCATCTATGACTTCAAGGCCGGCGACACCATCCTGCTGCACGCCGCTGCCGGTGGCGTTGGCCTGATCGTTTCGCAATGGGCCAAGCTGCTCGGGCTGAACGTGATCGGCACCGTGTCCACCGAGCAGAAGGCCGAAATCGCCCGTGCTCACGGTTGCGACCACACCATCAACTACAGCCACGAAGACGTCGCCACCCGCGTACGTGAACTGACCGACGGCGTCGGCGTCAACGTGGTGTTTGACAGCGTCGGCAAGAACACCTTCATGGGCTCCCTGGATTCGTTGAAACCCCGTGGCCTGATGGTCTGCGTGGGCACGGCTTCCGGCCCTATCCCGGCGTTCGACCCGGTGCTGCTGGCGATGAAAGGTTCGCTGTTCCTGACCCGTCCGGCCCTGGCCAACTACATCAGCGACCCGGCGGAAAAAGCCGAGTTGGCCGGCGAGTTGTTCGACCACGTCGGCAGCGGCCGCATCAAGATCGAGATCAACCAGCACTACGCCCTGCAGGACGCGGTGCAGGCCCATCGCGACCTTGAATCACGCAAGACCACCGGCTCGTCGATTTTCGTCATTTAAGGAGCGGCCAGCCATGAAAGTCGAACAATTGACCTGCAGCATTGGCGCCGAGCTGATCGGCGTCAATCTCGCCGACGCGGTGCATGACGACGGTCTGTTTGCCGAGATCCGCCAGCAGTTGCTCCAGCATCGCGTGGTGTTCCTGCGCGACCAGGACATCACTCGCGCCGAACACGTGGCCTTCGCCCGGCGTTTCGGCGAGCTGGAAGACCACCCGGTGGCCGGCAGCGACCCGGAGCATCCGGGCCTGGTACGGATCTACAAGAACCCCGACCAGCCGATGGACCGCTATGAAAACGCCTGGCACACCGACGCCACCTGGCGCGAGGCACCGCCCATGGGCTGCGTGCTGCGCTGCGTGGAATGCCCGCCGGTGGGCGGCGACACCATGTGGACCAACATGGTCCAGGCCTACGCCAACCTGCCGGACGACGTGAAGCTGAAGATCGCCGACCTGCGTGCCCGCCACAGCATCGAGGCGAGTTTCGGCGCGGCCATGCCGATCGAAAAACGCCTGGCGCTCAAGGCCATGTACCCGGACGCCGAGCACCCGGTGGTGCGCACCCATCCGGAAACCGGCGAGAAAGTGTTGTTCGTCAACGCCTTCACCACCCATTTCAGCAACTACCACACCCCTGGCCGGGTGCGTTTCGGCCAGGACGCCAACCCCGGTGCCGGCGAGTTGCTTCGTTACCTGATCAGCCAGGCGTACATCCCCGAGTACCAGGTGCGTTGGCGCTGGAAGCCCAACAGCATCGCGATCTGGGACAACCGCAGCACCCAGCATTACGCGGTCATGGACTACCCGCCGTGCCACCGCAAGATGGAGCGCGCCGGGATCATCGGCGACAAGACCTACTGATCCACCGCTCGTGCATTCGCTCTCGTAAACACGTCTGCCCGGCGCACGCCCGGGTGGACGGGACAATCATAAGAACTGGAGTAAACCATGCAATTCTTCGACGATTCCCTGCACCCGGAAAACATGGAAAAAGTGGTCATCACCGTGGCCCCGTATGGCCCGGAGTGGATGCCGGAAGATTTCCCCGAAGACATCCCGCTGACCATGGACGAACAGGTGCAGAAGGCCGTCGAATGCTACGACGCCGGCGCCACCGTGCTCCACCTGCACGTGCGTGAACTGGACGGCAAGGGCTCCAAGCGCCTGTCGAAATTCAACGAGCTGATCGCCGGTGTGCGTGAAGCCGTGCCGGAAATGATCATCCAGGTCGGTGGCTCGATTTCCTTTGCCCCGGAAAGCGACGGCGAAGCGGCCAAGTGGCTGTCCGACGACACCCGGCACATGCTCGCCGAACTGACGCCGAAACCGGACCAGGTGACGGTGGCGATCAACACCACCCAGATGAACATCATGGAGCTGCTGTATCCGGAGTACCTCAAGGGCACTTCCCTGGATAACCCGCTGATCCACGCCGCCTACAGCGAAATGACCGTACCGGCCGGCCCGGCCTGGGTTGCCGAGCACCTCAAGCGCCTGACCGAAAACGGCATCCAGCCGCACTTCCAGCTGACCGGCATGCACGCCCTGGAAACCCTCGAGCGCCTGGTGCGTCGTGGCGTCTACATGGGCCCGCTGAACCTGACCTGGATCGGCATCGGCGGCGGCTTCGACGGCCCGAACCCGTTCAACTTCATGAACTTCATCCACCGCGTGCCGGACGCCTGCACCCTGACCGCCGAGTCGCTGCTGAAGAACGTGCTGCCGTTCAACACCATGTCCATGGCCATGGGGCTGCACGCTCGGGTAGGCAACGAAGACACTATCATTGATCACAAGGGTGATCGTTTCGGTTCGGTCGATCAGATCAAGCAAACCGTGCGCATTGCTCACGAGCTGGGCCGCGAAGTGGCCAACGGCAAGGAAGCCCGCGAGATCTATCGCATCGGTGTGCAATACAACAGCATCGAGGAAACCCTGCTGGCCAACGGTATGGCCCCCAACCGCAAGGCTGGGCAAAAAGGTGTGCCGCAACGCGGCTGACCGACACCGCCGGCGAGCGTCCGTGAACGCTCGCCGGCGGTGCTGCTACTTGCTTGATAAAAACAATAAAACAAAGCTTTGAGGAGGCTAAATGGCCTTTCACCCAATTGCCGACGGCGATGACGACCAAGGTTGTGTCGGCGTTGCACGCAGCTACGCCTGGATCGTCTTTGCCTTGACGTTCGGCTTGCTGATTTCCGACTACATGTCGCGCCAGGTGCTCAACGCGGTGTTCCCGCTGCTGAAAAGCGAGTGGGCCCTGAGCGACGGTCAGCTCGGCCTGCTCAGCGGCATCGTTGCGCTGATGGTCGGCCTGCTGACCTTCCCGCTGTCACTGATGGCCGACCGTTATGGCCGGGTCAAGAGCCTGGCAATCATGGCCATGCTCTGGAGCGTCGCGACCCTGGGTTGCGCCCTGGCCCAGGACTACCAGCAGATGTTCATCGCCCGCTTCATGGTCGGCGTCGGTGAAGCGGCCTATGGCAGCGTCGGGATCGCCGTGGTGATCTCGGTGTTCCCCAAGCACATGCGCGCAACCCTGGCCAGTGCCTTCATGGCCGGCGGGATGTTCGGCTCGGTGCTGGGCATGGCGTTGGGTGGAGCGATTGCCGCCAAGCTCGGCTGGCGCTGGTCGTTCGCCGGCATGGCGTTGTTTGGCCTGGTGCTGGCGCTGCTGTACCCGTTGATCGTCAAGGAAGCGCGGATTGCCCCGCAACGCGTGGCGAAGGCGGCGGCGAAGGTCAAGCAGCCGTTGCGCACCCTGTGGTCGAGCCGTTCGGTGGTCGCCACCTACGTCGCCAGCGGTTTGCAATTGTTCGTCGGCGGCACGGTGATGGTGTGGATTCCCAGCTACCTCAACCGCTACTACGACATGCCCACCGACAAGGCCGGCGGCATGGCGGCGATCATTGTCCTGTGCAGCGGCGCCGGGATGATCCTGTGCGGCATGCTCAGCGATCGCCTGTGCCGACATTCGCCTGAGCGCAAGGTCAGCCTGGCCATCGCCTTCTGCCTGGGCAGTTGCCTGCTGTTGTCGGCGGCGTTTGCCCTACAAGCCGGACCGCTGCAACTGCTGCTGATCTGCCTGGGCATGTTGATTGCCACCGGCACCACCGGCCCGTGCGGGGCGATGGTTGCCAACCTGACGCATTACTCGGTGCACGGCACCGCGTTCGCCACCCTGACCCTGGCCAACAACCTGCTGGGGCTGGCGCCGGGCCCGTTCATCACCGGTCGGGTGTCCGACCTGATCGGCCTGCATGCCGCGTTTCAACTGGTGCCACTGGTCAGCCTCGCGGCGGCGGCGGTGTTCTTTTACGCCAAGTGTCACTACCACAAAGATATTGCCCGTCTTCAGGGTCAGCACGTCGCTGATGCCGTTGCCGAAACCGGGTTAGAGGTGAAGTTGTGAGTCGTCGTTTACGGATTGATGTGTTTTTCGATGTGATCTGCCCCTGGTGCCTGATCGGCAAACGCCAGCTGGAACATGCCCTGGTGCAGTTCCGCAGCCGCCAGCCGGATGTGCAGATCGACACCCAGTGGCATGGCGTGCAATTGCTGCCGCAACTGCCGGTGCAAGGTGTGCCGTTCGCTGAGTTCTATCGCCAGCGCCTGGGCAGTGTCGAGGCCGTGGCAATGCGTCAGGAGCAGGTTAAACAAGCCGCCGCCGCCGTCGGCTTGAACATCGACTTCAGCCGCATCGCGACCATGCCCAACACTGCCGATGCTCATCGGCTGTTCGAGCATGTCAGCGCCCTGGGCAATGCGGTGCAGCGCGATGTGCTGCTGGAGCGCCTGTTCGCTGCCTACTTCCACAAGGGTGAGGACCTCGGCGACCGCGAGACGCTGCTGCAGATCGCCCGTTCCTGCGGCATCGACCCGCAAGTGGTGGCCGACAGCCTGTTGGCTGACGGCAGCGCCTATGTCGGCGCGCCCGGTGGCGGCAGTGGTGTGCCGAGCTTCCAGTTCAACCAGGGCATGACGGTGGTGGGTGCGCAACCGGCTTCGGCCCTGCTGAGTGCGATGAACCAGGCACTCAAGGACAGCGAGCGGCAGCCGGCATGAGCCGGCGTATCGCAGTACCGGCTGGTAAATACCCGCCGGTGGGGGGACGTGCGCTGTTCGAATTCGACGACAAGAGCCTGGCGTTGTTCAACGTCGACGGGCAGTTGTTTGTCATCGACGACAGCTGCCCGCACCAGGGCGCTTCGCTGTGTGGCGGGCGCCTTGAAGGCCGGGTGATCCAGTGCTGCGCCCATGGCCTGCGCTTCGATTTGCACAGCGGTTACCTGCTCAATTCCAAAGCCGTAAAAGTCACCAGCTACCCGGTCGAGATCATCGACGACCAGGCGTTTATCGTTATCGCAACCGAGGAGTCCGCGCCATGAGCGCCATTGCTCTCACCCGTATCCACAGTCGCACGCGCGAACTGGCGCCGGGGTTTATCGTCAGCCTGATCGTCGCGGCGGCGGCCTCGTTTTTGTCGGAGCACTACGGTGCGCCGGTCATGTTGTTTGCCTTGCTGCTGGGCATGGCCCTGAATTTTCTCGCCGATGACGGCCCGTGCAAGGCCGGTGTCGAGTTCACCGCGCGCACCGTGTTGCGCATCGGCGTGGCCCTGCTCGGCATGCGTATCACCCTGGAGCAGATGGCGGCGCTGGGCTGGAAACCGATCGCCCTGGTGGTGATCCTGGTGGTGGTGACCATCGGTGTCTCGGTGATCGCCGCCAAGGCCCTGGGCTTCCAGCGCCTGTTCGGCATGCTCACCGGCGGCGCTACCGCCATCTGCGGCGCCTCGGCGGCCCTGGCGCTGGCGGCGGCCTTGCCCAATCATCCGCAGAAGGAGCGGGCGACCCTGTTCACGGTGATCGGCGTGTCGGCGCTGTCGACCATGGCGATGATCGTCTACCCGATGATCGCCAACTGGCTGCACCTGTCGCCGCAGGTCGCCGGGGTGTTCCTTGGCGCGACCATTCACGACGTGGCCCAAGTAGTGGGCGCTGGCTACAGCATGTCGACCGAGACCGGCGACACGGCCACGGTGGTCAAGCTGATGCGGGTGGCCATGCTGGTGCCGGTGATCGTCACCGCCGCGATGATCACCCGCATGCAGGGCGCCGACCCGACGGGCAAACGTCCGCCGCTGCTGCCGTGGTTCGCCGTGGGCTTTTTGATCCTCGCCTGCATCAACAGCACCGGCTGGGTCGCGCCGGCGGTGCAGGGCTCGATCAACGAACTGTCGCGCTGGTGCCTGGTGATTTCCATCAGCGCCCTGGGCATGAAGACCCGCCTCAAGGAACTGGCGTCGGTGGGTATCAAGCCGATCCTGCTGATGGTGGGGGAGACGGTGTTCCTGGTGGTGCTGGTGCTGCTGTTGCTGCGCTGGGGGTTCTGAAGGTTTTGCCTTTGTATGGCAGGGCTGCACGGTGTTGACTCCTCACGCCGTGCGGTGACGACTGGTGTTACAAGCACCGGTTTTTTATGCGGCGACCGTACCAGCGGTTGCCGTTTTTTTTTGGTTTGGGGTGGGCTCGGGGGATTGGTTGGATGGCAGGGATGGTCAATGTGTGCGCTGGCTTGTCGGGCCGCCACATCGCAGCGATGGCTGATTCAAGGTGTGCCTATCCATTCCTGCACAAACGCTCGCTCTACTGTAGGAGCTGGCTTGCCAGCGAAGGCGACCTTACGGTGTACATATCCATTCCTGTGGTAATGCTCTCCACTGTGGGAGCGGTCTCCCGCTTGCGGCTGCTCGCGAAGGCATTTTCCCGGTGTACATATCCATTCCTGCGGTAACGGCCACCTATGGTTTCGCCCTTACGGCGACTCACTTTTTTTCAAACGCCGGTGTGCCGGCCCAGCAAAAAATAAGCAAAAAACGCTTGCCCCACCGTCCGGCCCCCTCGCCTAGGCTCGGCGTACCTTCGCTCCGGCATCCATCCGTGGGTCATCGCCTCCGGTTGGCTTCGCTGCACCTCCTCTCGATGAC
>NZ_JBVATA010000017.1:0-12001 GCF_057814275.1 Pseudomonas sp. F007
GCCAGCGCGAACTGGCGCAGTGGCAGCGCGAGCTTGACCGGAAGATCAAGGAGATCAACGACAGCAGCGTGTTGGCCGAAGACATTCCTGGATTGAAAGTGCACATCTGCTCGCTGGTGGCCCCCGATTCACCGGCCGGCAGGCCCTGGACCCCGGTGTACATCCATTCCAAGTTGATGATCGTCGACGACGTCTTCACCACCCAGGGCTCGGCCAATCTCAACACCCGCAGCATGCAGGTCGACAGTGAGCTGAACATTGCCCATGAGTGGGCGAGTGTGACGCAGGCGCTGCGTCGGCGGTTGTGGGATATGCATACGGGTGGGTTGGGGGTGCAGGATGATGCGAGGAAGGCTTTCAACGCTTGGCAAGACATCATCAACGAAAACAAAGATCGTCAGACGGACAAGACTAACGGGGTGCCCTACGCCCCCCTCGTTGAATTCCATTATGACAAACGCACTTTGAAGAATCTCGATTGATGCGCCGTCTCCTTCTGCTGTCTTGCCTGCTGCTGGCTGCTTGCGATAGCCGCAGCACCTTCACTTATATGAAAAAGGACCCTCATGTGATACCACTCACCGAGATCAAGGCTAAGTTGGCTTTTACTTGTGCCCACGAGCAAATAGCCGCGCCTACGGCCGAAGCTGATGTGGTCTTTCAGTACGCTCGTTGGCTTCAGAAAAACAATGTTCTCAAGCGCGAGAAAAGCGTCAATGTCGAGATCGAGCGCTTGTACCGCATCGCCGCAGAGAATGGGCACTTTAAAGCCAATATCAACCTGCAAAATGGGGCGATGCGTGGGCACTTCACGTTGCGTGGTCTGGAACATCTGCGCTTGAGTCAACAACTGATCGATCAGGGGGTGGCGACGGGGTACTACTTAATCGGGATCATGTTGGAACAGGGTTCGGCCGGGTTGCAGCAAGACTCAGATATGGCCTTACGTTATTACCGCAAGGCCGCCGACAAGGGTAGTGCCCAGGCTCAGTTCGATATCGCTGAGAAGTTGGCGCCGAGTGATATTGCACCCGATATCGCTCGCAAGATGCGCCGCTGTGCTGCAGAGCAGGGTCATGGTAGGGCGGCTAATGCCTTGGGAATCAACCTCAAAAATAAAAGTGACTTCCAAGAGGCACTAACAGTATTCCAGTTAGGTGTCGCGGCTGGCGACAGCGGCTCAGCCTCCTTTCTGGAGAATGGATTTCGAGGTCCCAAACCGGATAATCGCCTGTATTACCTCGGTCAAACGGAAGACCTCGAACGCGCCGAGCGATACGAGAAAATTGGCAACTTACTTTCGGGCTACTCCTACGCCAACCCCAGCGTCCCCGAAATCAACGAAATCATCCCGCTACCCCCCGCCAAGCTCCCCGCCTGGGACGGCAAACTGCAATGGGTCGAAGCGCGCCTGGCCAACATCCCCCCCGAAAAACCCAGCCCAGAATTGATCGAGCAACTGACCAAGGCCATGGTCCTCGACCCGGCCACCGGTAAACCCATGCCAGGTTCTCCGGCATTCAAGGATGCACGCTTCCACGGGGTGACCTGCCGCAGCGGTTCGGTTTGCCCGGAGAGCGGCTACTGGAAGATCGATTCGTACAACTATCACTTCTACACGGTGAAGAAATACCCCGATGATCGTTATGTCAAAAAGGGCGAGGCCATGCCCTACGTGGAGGGCGCCCACTACCGCGCACGCATCTGGCCACTCTCCGCCACGCTGGTGCCCACGGAGGTCGGGCTGAGATGGCAGTTGCTTGGATGATGGATGGCAAGCTGTTGAATCGCCAACAACGACCATGCAGGAACAACCGGGCGACGTTCCGTTGCCTGCGATAATGGTGTTTCAGGCGATGTCCCTGGCAGACGTGCCGGCCTCATCCCGAGCAGACTCGGTCCCACAGGAATTTGTGGTGAATCACAGAATCTGCGGTCACCGCAAACCTTGTAGGAGCGAGCCTGCTCGCGATGGCAGTGTGTCAGGCAATGCACCGGTTGGACGTGCCGGCCTCATCCCGAGCAGCCTCGGTCCCACAGGAATTGTGGTGAATCACAGAATCTGCGGTCACCGCAAACCTTGTAGGAGCGAGCCTGCTCGCGATGGCAGTGTGTCAGGCGATGCACCGGTTGGACGTGCCGGCCTCTTCCCGAGCAGGCTCGGTCCCACAGGAATTTGTGGTGAATCACAGAATCTGCGGTCACCGCAAACCTTGTAGGAGCGAGCCTGCTCGCGATGGCAGTGTGTCAGGCAATGCACAGGTTGGACGTGCCGGCCTCATCCCGAGCAGGCTCGGTCCCACAAGGAATTTGTGGCTGATCACAAGCTCTGCATCCACCGCAAACATTGTGGGCGCTGGCTTGCCAGCGATAGCATCATCTCGGATTACCTGCCAAACCAAGGTGTCTGCATCGCTGGCAAGCCAGCTCCTACAGGTCAGTCACATGATTTACCTGTTCAACTGCCTCAATGAACAATCTGCGCCAGAAACGCCTTGGCCCGTGCGCTTTGCGGGGTGTTGAAGAAGGTTTCGGGCGGGGCGTCTTCGATGATGCGGCCGCCGTCGAGGAACAGCACGCGTTCGGCCACTTGCCGGGCGAAGCCCATTTCGTGGGTGACGCAGAGCATGGTCATGCCGCTGCCGGCAAGCTTGACCATCACGTCCAGCACTTCGCTGACCATCTCCGGATCGAGGGCCGAGGTCGGTTCGTCGAACAGCATGATCTTCGGCTCCATGCACAGCGCCCGGGCAATCGCCACCCGCTGTTGCTGGCCGCCGGAGAGCTGGCTGGGGTACTTGCCGGCCTGGCTGGCAATGCCGACTTTCTGCAGGAAGTGCTCGGCCAGTTCCTCGGCCTTCTTGCGGCTCAGGCCACGGACCGAGATCGGTGCCAGGGTGCAGTTGTCGAGCACGCTCATGTGCGGGAACAGGTTGAAGTGCTGGAACACCATGCCGATTTCGCTGCGTACCTTGGCCGCTTCGCGGGTGGTGTGGGCAAGGTCGGTACCGTTGACCAGGATCCGGCCCTTCTCGGCGATTTCCAGCTGGTTGATGCAGCGGATCAGTGTCGACTTGCCGGAGCCGGAGGGGCCGCAGAGGACAATGCGCTCGCCTTCGCGCACTTTCAGGTCGACGTCGTGCAGCACATGGAAAGCGCCATAAAACTTGTTCAGGCCGGCGATATCGACCACCACCTTGCGGTTGTCGGCACGGGTGTGAGGCGCGGCATCTTTAACGGCAGAGAGAGCAGACATGTGAATCTCCGACAATCAGTGGAAGCGCTCGGCGCTGTAAGGAGTTGGGTCGGTAAAGGGCGCGGCGCCGGTCATCAGTTCCGCCAGCAGGCGCCCGGTCACTGGACCCAGGGTCAGGCCGTGGTGGGCATGCCCGAAGTTGAACCACAGGCCCTTGTGCCGGGGCGCCGGGCCGATCACCGGGCACATGTCCGGCAGGCATGGGCGACGACCCAGCCACGGTTCGGCGTTAAGGCGTTCGCCGAGCGGGAAGAAGGCGCTGGCCAACTCTTCGCAACGGCGCAGCTGGATTTCGTTGATCGGATCTTCACTGTCGGCGAACTCGATGCCGGTGGTCAGGCGAATCCCGCCGACCATCGGCGCCAGCACGTAGCCGCCCACCGGATCCAGCAGCGGCTGCTGCAGGCAGGCGCCGGGCAGGGCGGCGTAATGCATGTGATAGCCGCGCTTGATCGCCAGCGGAATTTTGTAGCCCAGCGGTTCGAACACGCCGCGCGCCTGCGGGCCAAGGGCGACCACCGCTTCATTGGCAACCACCAGGCCCTGTTCGCTGAGCACTTCCCATTTGCCGACGCGCTGCTGCAGGGTCAGGGCATCGCCAATCACGAACACCCCGCCCCGGGCGACGAACAGGTCGGCATAACCGCGGGTCAGGCCACCGGGATCGCTGACGGTCTTGGGGTCCAGCCAGTGAATGCCACCGACCACGTCGGGGTGCAGGCCAGGCTGTTTGGCGTGCATCTGCGTGCGGTCCAGTACTCGGTAATTGAGGGCAAAGTCCTTGAGGGCCGCGGCATCCTGCTGGGCCTTGGCGAAGGCGGCGGGTGAACTGTAGGCCTCGATCCAGCCACTGGTCTGGATCAGGTGCTGCATGCCGGCTGGCTCCGAGAGTTGATCGTGTTCACTGACGCAGCGCTCCACCAGCGGCAACATCGCCCGGGTCGCGGCAGCCAGGCCCTTGGCCCCGGAGTGACGCCAGTATTGCAGCAGCCACGGGCCGGCCTTGGGCAGGTGCTTGAGGCTGTAGCGCACGTCGGATTGCTGGTTGCCGGCGTAGCGCAGCAGGCTCGACAGCTGACGCGGGAAGGCATAAGGAATCACGCTGGCGCGCTCGATCAGCCCGGCGTTGCCATGGCTGGTGCCGTTGCCCGGCTGTTGCTGGTCGATCAGCACGACCTTGCGGCCACGGGCCTGCAGGTGCAGCGCGGTGCTGACGCCGACAATCCCGGCGCCTAGAACGATGGTGTCGCAATGCATGGGTAGATCCTTGATACAGGGGGCGGCCACGGCAGCCCGAGTCAATTCGCATTACTGCAGGTGGCGGCCGAGGCGGCCTTCGAGCGCCTTGAGGCTGCGTCGCACCACTTCGACGATGATCAGGTAGAGCACCGCGGCCCACAGGTAGATCTGGAAATCGAAGCTGCGGGAGAACGCCAGCTTGGTCACGCCCATCAGGTCGTAGATGGTCACCAGCGAGGCAATCGCACTGGCCTTGATCATCAGGATCAGTTCATTGCCCAGCGGCCCGATGGCCACCAGCAGCGACTGCGGCAGGATGATTTTGCGAAAGCTGGTCCAGCGCGACAGGCTCAGGGCTTTCGAGGCTTCACGCTGACCCTGGGCGATCGACAGGATGGCGCCACGCAGGATCTCTGCCTGATAGGCCGCGGTGTTCAAGGTGAACGCCAGCAGGGTGCAGAACCAGGCATCGCGGAAGAACCACCACAGACCGACGTCCTGCCAGAAGCCCTTGAACGAGCCGAGCCCGTAATACAGCATGAACAGTTGCGCCAGCAGCGGCGAGCCTCGGAAGAAGTACACGTAGACACTGGTGAAACGATTGAGAAAACGGTTGCTCGACAAGCGTCCCAGGGCCAGCAGCAAGCCGAGCAGGGCGCCGAGGGTGAAGGAGATCGCCACCAGTTTGGCGGTCACCAGCAGGCCGTCGATAAAGCGCGGGCCGTAGCGTTCCAGCAAGTCGGGGCTGAGGAACATCTGCTGCAATTCCATCAGGCTCATGTCCGCGCGCTCCGTTGATGGCGGCTGAAGTATTGCTCCAGGTACTGGAACAGGCGACCGGACAGCGCCGAGAAAAACAGATAGCCGAAGCAGGCCACGGTGTAGAACAGCATCGGCTCCTTGGTCACGCTGACCGCCAGGTTGGTCTGGCGCATCAGGTCGACCAGGGAAATGGTCGACACCAGCGAGGTGTCCTTGAGCAGCGACAGCCAGTTATTCGACAGGCCGGGCAGGGCGATGCGCACCAGTTGCGGCAGCACCACCTTGGTGAAGGTAGTCCAGCGCGACAGGCCCAGGGCCGCAGCGGCTTCGAACTGGCCCTTGGGCACGGTCTTGAAGGCGCCGAGCCAGATCTGGCTGGAGAACGCGGCGAACACCAGGCTGAAGGCGATCATCGCGGCCACGAATGGGTTGATCGCCACTTCGGCCTCGTAGCCCATCGCGGCGAGGAGTTTCTGCGCGCCGATCTGGCAGCCGTAGTAGATGATCAGCAGCGTCAGCAATTCCGGCAGGCCACGGAACACGGTGGCGAACACCGTGCTCATGGCCCGCGGCCAACGCCGTTTCGAGCGGGCGGCCAGCGCCAGGCCGAGGCCCAGGGGCAGGCCGATGGGCAGGCAGCTCAGGGCCAGGACGATGGTCACCAGCGCGCCGGCGAGCAGGGCCGAGCCCCAACCGCCGCTGGCGAAAGACAGTAATGATAGATGTTCGAACATGCTCGAACCCTCTGCAGAAATTAAGCACGCACGCGGCACCGCGCCCGCCGGGGCAGGGTGCAATTGGTCGGCATTGGATGCCCCTCAGGCAGGCCCGAGGGGCGGGGAATCAGTAGATATCGAAGTCGAAATAACGGCTGGAAATCTGCTTGTAGGTGCCATCGGCGACGATTTCATCCAGCGCCTTGTTGAAGCGCTCGCGCAGGGCGTCGTCGCCCTTGCGCACGGCGATCGAGGCGTCGGCGGTGGTGCCGTTGACGTCGCCGAGGAGCTTGCAGCAGTCCTTGCCGGCAGTGCCGAGCCAGGCCAGCAGCGGGAATTTGTCGGCAATCACGCCGTCGACGCGACCGGCGGCCAGATCACTGTTGGCCTCGTCCAGGGTCGGGTAGAACTTCACGTCGGCACCGGCCGGCGCGTAGTGATCTTCGGCGTAGATGGCCTGGGTCGACGACGCCTGGGCGCCCACGGTCAGGCCCTTGAATTTAGTCTGCGCGTCAGTGATCGGCGAGTCCTTGGGCACCGCCACCGACAGCGGGGTGCGGTAGTAGTGCTGGGTGAAATCGATCTTCTGCTTGCGTTCGTCGGTGGCGATCATCGACGCCACCACCGCATCGTATTTCTTCGCCATCAGCGCCGGGATAATGCCTTCCCAGTCCTGGGCGACGATGCTGCACTCGACCTTCATGCGCTCGCACAGCGCGTTGGCGATGTCGACATCGAAACCGTGCAGCTTGTTGTCCGAGTCCACGTAGTTGAACGGCGGGTAAGCGCCTTCGGTGGCGATCTTCAGTACTTCAGCCTGCGCGCTGCTGGCCGCAGCCAGGACCATTGCACATGCACCGGCAAAGCGAATGACGTGTTTCATCCAGCACCTCGTTTTATTGTTTTGAGCTTGGTGACGATGTGTATCCAACGAACTCGTTGTGCAGCGCCGCGATGGCCTCCAGACGCTTTTCGACGGCAGCGGGCATTTGCTTGCAGACGTCGTTGACCAGCAGGTGGACCAGCGACAGCATCGCTGCGGTCGATTCCCAGAACAGATTGAATTCGGTGGGCACGCGGAACACCTCGTCGGCGTTCTGCTCGGCCCAGTCGCAGAAGGTGTCGGTGACCAGGGTCACCGCGATCCCGGCTTCGCGGGCCTTGCGGCACAGGGTCAGGGCGTGGCGCGAATAACGCCGGGCTTCGAATACCACCAGGGCGCTGTCTTCGGGAACGCTGAGCAGCACTTCGGCGTAATGCCCGGCGGCGCCGTCGACCCAGTGCACGTCATCGCGCAGGTACTGCAACAGGTGGACCATGGAGGCGGCGATGCCGCGCTCGGTCTGGAAGCCGGCGACGAACACTTTGCGCCGAGTCGCCAGGCGCTGGCTGACGGCGTGCCAGGCCGGGGTCAGGCTGTATTCGTAGACCTTGACCAGCGCCGCCACTTCCAGCTCGAAACTGCGCGGCAGGCCTTGCGGGCCCTCACTGGCTTGCTGGCGGAATTCCAGCAGGCGGTCGCCGACCAGCCACGGGCCGTCGCCGAGGTCGGCCTTGAGGTCGTTCTTCAAATCCTTGAAATGGCTATAACCGATGGAACGGCAGAAGCGCCCGACGCTGGATTCGCTGACATTCAATTTGGCGGCGATATCGGCAGCGGTCTGGAACGGCAGTTCATAGAGATTGGCCAACATATAGCTGGCAATCGCCCGGCCCGACGCGGCGGCGGTGGACAGGCTACTTTCAAGGCGTTGTTTGATAGGCTGGCTCAAGGCTGTTTCCTGTTGTTATTCAGCGCTTGGGGCAGAAAATGGATGTTTTCTGTCATAAAGTCAACATTTGACAGATAACTGTCACGGCTGGATAGTTGCTTGCACCGCCTCATACTCATAAAAACAATTCGATTGGAGCCTCAGCATGTCCCAACCCACTGCCGCCCCGGCGGAAATGGCCGCCATCTCGTTCGCCGACCTGACGCTGTTGCTGCAACAGATTTTCGAACGCCACGGCACCTCGAGCGAGGTGGCCAAGGTGCTGGCCTACAACTGCGCCAGTGCCCAGCGCGACGGCTCCCACAGCCATGGCGTGTTCCGGATTGCCGGCTACCTGTCGTCGCTGGCCAGCGGCTGGGTCAACGGCCAGGCCGTGCCCAAGGTTGAAGACGCGGCGTCGGGCTTCGTGCGGGTCGACGCTGGCGGCGGTTTCGCCCAGCCGGCCCTGGCGGCGGCCCGCAACCTGCTGGTCGAGAAAGCCCGCAGCGCCGGGATCGCAGTGTTGGCGATTCGTAACTCGCACCACTTCGCCGCACTGTGGCCGGACGTCGAACCCTTTGCCGATGAAGGCCTGGTGGCCTTGAGCGTGGTCAACAGCATGACCTGCGTGGTGCCCCACGGCGCGCAACGGCCGCTGTTCGGCACCAACCCGATCGCCTTCGCCGCGCCGCGTGCCGGCGGTGATCCAATCGTCTTCGACCTGGCCACCAGCGCCATTGCCCATGGCGATGTGCAGATTGCCGCGCGCAAGGGTGAGTTGTTGCCCGAGGGCATGGGCGTCGACAGCCAGGGCCAGCCGACCCGCGACCCGAAAGCCATCCTCGGCGGTGGCGCGCTGTTGCCGTTTGGCGGACACAAGGGCTCGGCGTTGTCGATGATGGTCGAGTTGCTGGCGGCAGCGCTGACCGGCGGCAACTTCTCTTTCGAGTTCGACTGGTCCAAGCATCCTGGCGCACAAACGCCGTGGACCGGCCAGCTGATTATCGTCATCGATCCGAGCAAGGCCGGTGGCGCCGGGTTCGCCAGCCGCAGCGAAGAGCTGGTGCGGCACATGCGCGAAGTCGGGCTGCAACGCATGCCCGGCGACCGACGCTTTCAGGAACGAGCCACCTCGTTGGCGCGAGGCATCGCCCTGCCGGCCGCCGAGTTGGCACGCTTGCGTGAATTGGCCGGCTGAGGCGGGCGCCTTTAGAGCAGATTCCAGGTGACGCCGACGTACGCCGCCATGCCTTCGCCTGGCGTCGAACGGGCGGCGTCCAGGCCCTTGTCGTCGTAGCCCGGTGTGACGGTGGCGGCGTAGTGTTTGTCGGTCAGGTTGCGCAGATCGAGCCAGGTCTGCCAGTCGCCCTTGGGTGCATTCCAGCCGAGGGTCGCACCGAATAGCGCATAAGGATCGGCGTAATAGCTGTTGGCGTAATCCACCGCGACCTTTGACACCAGTTGCGTGTTGAGCGCAGCGAAGAAACCCTGCGGCCAGTCGTAGCGCAATTCCCCCTGGTAGTAGTGCATCGGCAGGCCCGGTAGGCGGTTGTCGCCGAAACGCTCGTCGTCGCGGTAGTGGAAATCGCTGAAGGTGTAGCTCTGGCGCAGGCTCAGCTTGCCGCCATCCGCCGCCGCCCACAGGGCACTCTGCAGACTGGCTTCCACGCCCTGGTGCACGGTGGGGCTGGCGTTCAGTTCATAGGGCGTGACGGCACTGGCGTCCGGCAGCACCGAGAGCAGTTCATGGCGCACCTGGGCGTAGTACCAGGCCAGGCTCCATTGACCCAGCGCCGCGTCGCCACGACCGCCGAGTTCGAGGGTGGTCGCGGTCTGGTTCTGCAACTCGATGGGCACCCGCTGGGTGCCGGTGGCCGGGCCGCTGCCCGCTGGAAAACGCTGGTTGGCGCTGTAGATCAGCGACCACGGATGAGGCGCCTCGACCGAACGGCTGAGATTGCCGAACACTTGCACCTCGGGCGTCAGCTGGTAGCGCAGGCCGATGCGCGGCGCGTAGTCCCAGTCACTCATGCTGGTCTTGCCGCCGCCGTCCGGGTAGGTCACTGCGCTTTCACGGCGGGTGTAGATCGCGGCGAGGCCGGTGGTCAGCCACAGGTCGTCGGCAATCTCCAGGTCATTGCTGGCATGCAGCACGTTGTCTGAACCCTGGTAGGTGAAATTGCGCATGGGGGTGCCTGGCGCGTAGCCAGCGGTGTTGCCGCCGGGAATGCGCACCCGCTCACTGGCACCGGCGTTCGGCAGGTGCTTGGTGCTGCGCAGGCCCAGGGTACTGTGGCTTTCCAGGCCCCACAGGGTATCGCGACGCTTGTAGTCGAAGGTGCCGCTGACATCGGTGTAGGCGACCTTCAGGCGGTTCGGGCCTTCGCGCAGGTCCATCGGATAGTCGTGATAGACCAGGCCGGCCTGCACGCTGGAATCGTCGTCGATGTAGTAGGTGGTCTTGTTGCCGATAAAGGTGCTGCCGGGCTGTTTGCGGCTGTCGTCCCGGGTCACGTAGGCCGGGTTGGCAGCCCGTGGATCGTGCTCGATGGAATGCTTGGTCACCCGTCCGGCGAGGTCGTTATCGGTTTCGCGGTAGCGCATGTAGAAGCGCGTTTCCAGCTGCGGGTTGAAGCGATAACCGACGTTGGCGATCAACCCCTGGCTCTCGCTGGCGGTGTGATCCTGATAGCCATCGGCAATGGCGTCGGTCAGCGCCACGTAGTAATCGAGATCACCCAATACCTGCCCGGAACTGACCTGGCGCTGCACATAGCCGTGACTGCCCATGGCATAGCGCACCTGCAACTTCGGCGCGTTGTAGCCGGTGTGGCTGACATAATCGATGGCGCCGCCGAGGGCCAGCGCGCCGCGATCAAAGCCGTTGGCGCCGCGCAGCACTTCCAGGTGATCCAGCCACAACGGCTCCAACAGCTCATAAGGCGTACCGCCCGGTCCGGTCAGCGGCAGGCCGTCGAGCATCGCGTAGATCCCCGAGGCATGGGCCCCCGGCGCGCGGTTGATGCCCGAGCCGCGAATCGAAATCTTCACCCCTTCATTGCCCGCCGACTGCGCGTAAATCCCCGGCTGATAGGCCAGCACATCCTGATTGCTCGCCACCCGACCCTGCAGCGGCTGGCGCATGTCCACCAGATTGCTGCCCCCCGGCACCTGCGCCAACCGCGCCTCGGCCTCGGCCACGCTCTGGTCGGCACCCTCGAGCCCCGGCGCATCAATCAACACCTGCCCCAACTCCAGCCCCTCGGCATGCGCCAGGGCCGGACAGGCGAGGGCCAGCCCGAGGAGTGCGGTGGGCAGGGATTTGGGTGAGGGCATGGGGGGAGCTCCGGACGGATGAAAACGGGGAATGAACAGTGCGACGTTTGAAAGGACGAGGGGAACACATGGGGATTTTGGATTTTTTGCATGGAAGTGGTTTTGCTGGTTGGCGGGTTTGGGCGGGGCGCATTGCAGCGGGTTTTGGGCGGATCGCCAAGGGGGGAATTGTGGCTTGAAGTGTGGGCTGCAGTGTCTTTCGTCAGGTCCTACAGAACAGCGCTTAGATATACAGATGCTTCCTACGCTCAACACAGAATCATCTGATTCCATCCGTTATCGCCTTCGTGAAAGCCTTCCAGCGCTTGAACGAGGGTAGGAAAAGTTCTCCTTGCGCCCTTGAACAAGCACCGATCCGTGCCCTGAACTCCACGGATTCCCTGCCTGATTCTTCGCAAAACAAGGAGCGACACTCAACATGGCCAGTTGGCTTTCTTTCTTTTTCGGCCTTCCCGATGTGCCCAAGAGGGCGCCCACCGATCGGCCAAAACCGCGAATCCTGCCCATCCGCGACAACGGCCTCAACCCCAAGCTGCCCGACACACCCAAGCTGCCCGCGCTGAAAAACTGGAGTCACCCGTTCAAGGACAGCCGTGACACGCTGCAGCAACTGACCCACATGGCCAAGGCCGCCGCCGGTTACTACCCGCTCGGGCGCAACGGCATGTTCCATGGCGGCGTGCATTTCGACGGCGGCACCGCCGGCACCCTGGATCAGTCCAGCGTGCATTGTCTGGCGGACGGTGAGGTGGTGGCCTACCGCGTCGACAGCCGCTCGCCGACCACCCGCTATTTCGTCGAGGGCATCACCGTCGACGTGCCTTTCTCGCGCAATTTCGTGCTGGTGCGCCACCACCTGCAGGCGCCGCACATCACCGGCAGCCCGGACGTACCGCCGAGCCTGACCTTCTACAGCTTGTATTTGCACCTGCAGGATTGGG
>NZ_JBVATA010000018.1:0-11877 GCF_057814275.1 Pseudomonas sp. F007
ACCATAGAGCATTGGAACCACCTGATCCCATCCCGAACTCAGCAGTGAAACGATGCATCGCCGATGGTAGTGTGGGGTTTCCCCATGTGAGAGTAGGTCATCGTCAAGATTAAATTCCGAAACCCCTGTCTGCATCGCAGACAGGGGTTTTGTCGTTTCAGGGCAGAAAGAATCGCCCCCGTCCCCTGTAAAGCCCGGCTGCGAACGCTCTAGTTCAATAATTAACGGGTTTTTGCAGAGATTGCACCGCCCCCCGCATAAAAGCCTAAGTTTTCCCGGGTTGGTGCCGAAAGACTGTGGGAGACATGCGCGCACCAAAGTAGAGCAGCCCCAGAGCGGCCTATGAGCTCATTCGGAACGCATCCCTACTCTTTGCATGAGAAGTCCCCTGACATGAATCTCAAGTTCAGCCATAAAATCCTCCTGGCCGCTTCAGGCGTAGTGGTCCTGGCATTTGCCTTGTTCACCTTGTACAACGATTACCTGCAGCGCAAGACCATCCAGCAGAACCTGGATTCCTCGGTCCAGCAGGCGGGTGAACTGACCGCCAGTAGCGTGCAGAACTGGCTCAGCGGACGCATTCTGGTACTCGAAAGCCTGGCGCAGAACGTCGCGCACCAGGGCGCCACCGCCGATCTGCCAGGGCTGGTCGATCAATCCGCCTTCACCTCGAATTTCCAGTTCACCTACGTGGGCCAGGTCAACGGTGCGTTTACCCAGCGCCCCGACGCGAAGATGCCCGAGGGTTACGATCCTCGCCAGCGTCCCTGGTATCGCCAGGCCGTCGCTGCCGATCGGACCATGCTCACGCCGCCGTACATGGCTGCAGTAGGCGGGTTGGTGGTGACCATCGCCATGCCGGTAAAGAAGAACGGCGAGTTGCTGGGCGTGGTCGGTGGTGATTTGAGCCTGGCAACCCTGGTCAACATCATCAATGCGGTGGATTTCGGCGGCATCGGCCATGCGTTTCTCGTGAGTGCCGACGGTCAGGTGATCGTCAGCCCGGATAAAACCCAGGTAATGAAAAACCTCAAGGACATCTACCCGGGGGCCAATGTGCAGATCGGCCAGGGCAACCAGGACGTGCGTCTTGATCAACAGGATCGGATTCTCTCCTTCACCCCGGTCAGCGGCTTGCCCAATGCACAGTGGTACATCGGTCTGTCGATCGATCGAGACAAGGCCTACGCCGCGCTAGGTAAATTCCGCACCTCGGCCCTGATTGCCATGTTTGTCGCCGTGAGCGCGATTGCAGTGCTCCTCAGCCTGTTGATTCAGGTACTGATGCGTCCGCTGACCACCATGGGCCGTGCGATGCAGGATATTGCCCAGGGGGAGGGCGACCTGACCCGGCGTCTCGCCGTGCAAAGCAAAGACGAGTTCGGCGAACTGGGCGGAGCCTTCAACCAGTTCGTCGAGCGCATTCACGCCTCGATCAGTGAAGTCTCGTCCGCTACGCGCCAGGTGCATGACCTGTCGCAACGGGTCATGGCATCGTCCAACGCCTCGCTGGTCGGCTCCGATGAGCAAAGCGCGCGGACCAACAGTGTCGCCGCGGCCATCAATGAGCTGGGCGCTGCCACCCAGGAAATCGCCCGAAACGCCGCCGATGCCTCGCAACACGCCAGCGGTGCCAGCGATCAGGCTGATGACGGTCGGCTGGTGGTCGAACAGACCATTCTGGCGATGACCGAGTTGTCACAGAAGATCAGCCTGTCGTGCACCCAGATCGAGACCCTGAACGCCAGCACCGACAACATCGGGCACATCCTCGACGTGATCAAGGGCATCTCCCAGCAGACCAACCTGCTGGCACTTAACGCGGCCATTGAAGCGGCGCGTGCCGGGGAGGCCGGGCGCGGTTTTGCGGTGGTGGCGGACGAGGTGCGCAACCTTGCCCATCGCACCCAGGAATCGGCTGAAGAAATCCACAAGATGATCACGTCGCTGCAGGTCGGCTCGCGCGAAGCGGTGTCGACCATGAATGCCAGCCAGGTCTCCAGCGAGCAAAGTGTGGAAGTGGCGAATCAGGCGGGGGAGAGGCTGGTCAGCGTGACCCAGCGGATTACCGAGATCGATGGCATGAACCAGTCGGTGGCTGCCGCGACCGAAGAGCAGACTGCCGTGGTCGAAACGCTTAACGTGGACATCAATCAGATCAATCTGCTGAACCAGCAAGGCGTGGCCAATCTCAACGAAACGCTCAAGGATTGCGACGCCTTGTCCCTGCAGGCCGGACGCCTGAAGCAGTTGGTGGACAGCTTCAAGATCTGACGGATTTCTGCGCAGGGGGCTCGAGGCTGTTGAGGTAGCGCGTGATGACCTCGACAGCGCGGTTCAGGTGATGGGTCAGCTTTGCCACGCACAGGTCGATGTCCCGGGCCTGTGCGGTGCGCAGCAGCTCACGGTGATCATCCTGGGTGAGTTTGCCCAGGCCCATGGCGCCGAGGTTGAAACGCAGGAAGCGCTCTTCCTCCCACAGGCCTGTTTCGATCAGGCTCAACAACCTGCGATTGGGCGCCTTGCGGTACAGGGCCATGTGGAACAGGCGGTTGAGTCGGCCGATTTCGGCGTAGTCGCTTTCGTTGTCCAGGTGTTCGATGTGGCTGGCGGCTTCAGCGAAATCGTCGTCATCGAGCAGCGGAATCGACAGGCGCAAGGCCTCGCACTCCAGCAGGATACGCAGCGCGTAGGTCTCGGCAGCATCACCCTCGATCAGCGGTGCTACCACCGCACCTTTGTGCGCGACCACATGCAGCAGCGATTGCGCTTCCAGTTGGCGCAAGGCCTCGCGTACCGGCATGCGGCTGACGCCGAACAGGTCGGCCAGGTCTTGTTGACGCAGGGCCATGCCGCAGGGCAGGCGGCCGTCGAGAATGGCCGAGCGCAACGTCTCCTCAATCACCGCGCGCGCCAGATGTGCGGGAATCGGTCCATTGACCGTAATGCTGCTGAGAGGGTTGGGCTTTTGCGCCACGACGGCGGCCTCCGACGGCGATAGATTGGATCCAATGCACACTAGTGGCTGGATATTACCTTGTCAAACGGCTGCGACAATGCCTTTTTCCGGCGATTCATGCCACTGATGCCTACAGTGGATAAACACCCTGCGTTCAATCGCTGAACACCTCATAAGTTTAGCTCGCGGGGACTGATTGCAGTGTGCCATTGTCTTTTGCCAGTCCAGGCTGCACCATCCCTCGATTGCCCGTCGCCCTTCGGAATCACTGCATTGCTGGCACGTTTCGCTCTCCCTCGGACCCTGCGTTGGCTGTGCTCGGCATTGCTGATCGGCAGCGTCATGCTGGGTGCCTTGCAGGCCGACTGGGACTTCTCGCTGATCAGCCGGCGCGCCGAAGCGCTGTACGGGCCTCTGGGCGACGGCAAACAGCGGATCGACGCTTGGCAGCACCTGCTGGCCAGCCAACAGCAGACGCCGGAGCTGGAGCAGCTCAAGGTGGTCAATCTGTTTTTCAACAAGCAGATGCGTTATGTGGAGGACATCGACCTGTGGCGCCAGGTGGATTACTGGGAGACGCCCATCGAAGGGCTGTGGAAGGGCGCCGGCGATTGTGAAGACTATGCGATCGCCAAGTACTTCAGCCTGCGTCACCTCGGAGTGTCCAGTGACAAACTGCGCATTACCTACGTCAAGGCCCTGCGCCAGAACCGCGCGCACATGGTCCTGACCTATTACGCCAGCCCCGACGCCATGCCGTTGGTACTCGACAGCCTGGTCGACACGATTTCGCCCGCCAGCCAGCGTACCGACCTGTTGCCGGTCTACTCCTTCAACGCCGAAGGGCTGTGGCTGTCGGGCAAAGGTAACCAGAAGGTCGGCGATACCAAGCGCCTGTCCCGTTGGCAGGATGTACTGAAAAAAATGCAGGCCGAAGGATTTCCGGCCGAGACGACCCATTAGGAGCATGCACGCGGATGTCTTTGTTCAAACAGTTGTTGATCGCTATCTGTCTGTTCCTGGTGGTGGCCTTTACTGGCAGCTTCATGGTCAGCCTGGAAAGCTCGCGCACCCAGTACGTCAATCAGCTGCGCTCCCATGCGCAGGACGCTGCCACGGCGCTGGCGTTGTCACTGACGCCGAACATCGACGATCCGGCCATGGTCGAGCTGCTGGTCAGCTCGATCTTCGACAGCGGCTACTACGCGAGCATCCGGGTGGTCGACCTCAAGACCGACACGGCCATCGTCGAGCGCAGCGGGGCGCCTGACGTCAGCACGGTGCCGCAATGGTTCGTCAAATTGATCGGCCTGGAACCGGCGGGCGGCGATGCCCTGGTCAGTCGGGGCTGGAAGCAGGCGGCCAGGGTCGAAGTGGTCAGCCATCCGATGTTTGCCGTGGCCAAGCTCTGGCAGAGCGCCCTGGGTAGCCTGGGCTGGTTGCTGCTGTGTGGGGCGGTCAGCGCGGTGTTGGGGGCGTTGTTGTTGCGCCGCCAACTCAAGCCGCTGGACTACATGGTCAAGCAGTCGCACGCCATCGCCCGGCGTGAATTCCTCAGCCTGCCCGAGCTGCCGCGCACCCCCGAGCTGCGACGGGTGGTGCAGGCGATGAACCAGATGGTGGAAAAGCTCAAGGCGCTGTTCCAGGAGCAGGCCGAGCGCAGCGAGAAACTGCGCGCCGAATCCTACCAGGACAACCTCACCGGGCTGGCCAACCGGCGTTATTTCGAGATGCAACTCAATGCCCGGGTGAGCAGTGCCGAGCAGGCCAGTTCGGGTTACTTGCTGCTGTTGCGGGTCAAGGACCTGGCAGGGCTGAACCAGCGTCTGGGCGGACAACGCACTGACCAATTGCTGCAGGCCGTCGGCGAGCAACTGACACGCACTTGCGCCAAGTACCCGGAAACCCAGAACCTGATAACGCGCATCCGCGGGGGCGAATTCGCCGTGCTGGCGCCGGGTCTGGTCCGCGAAGAAGCCCTGCAACTGGCGCAGGGCCTGGACAGCGCCCTGGCCAGCCTGCACGCCACGGGTGCAACGGACGTGGCGTCGGTGGCAGCGATCGGCCTCGCGCCGTTCGCCCATGGAGACACCCCGCAGGCGGTCTTGACCCTGGCTGACCAGGCCTTGTCGCAGGCGGAAGGCGAGGGCGAGTCGAACTGGGCGTGCCTCGATCATCACGCTGCGGCGACGGTCGCTGACGACCACCACACCTGGCACAGGCTGCTTGACGAGGCGCTCGCTCAACAGCGCTTCCAGCTGTACTTCCAGCCGGTGGTTGCCAGCCAGGATCCGCAGTTGGTACTGCACTACAAAGTGCTGTCGCGCCTGCTCGACGAACAGGGCCAGACCATTCCGGCAGGACGTTTCCTGCCGTGGCTGGAGCGTTTCGGCTGGATGGCGCGCCTCGACCGGCTGATGCTCGAAGAGGTGTTGAGGCAAATGGCCGGACATAGCGAGTCGCTGGCGTTGAACCTGTCCGCGGCAACGTTGGCGGACCCGCAGGCGCTGAACAAGGTGTTCGAGATACTGCGCCAGCATTCCGACCTGGGTGCGCGCCTGACCCTGGAAATCGGCGAAGAGCAATTACCCGATCAAGCGGTGCTCGAACAATTGACCCAACGCCTGCGCGAGCTCGGCTTCAGCCTCAGCCTGCAACGCTTCGGTGGGCGCTTCAGCATGATCGGCAACCTCTCGCGGCTGGGCCTGGCCTACCTGAAGATCGATGGCAGCTATATCCGCGCCATCGACCAGGAAAGCGACAAGCGCCTGTTCATCGAAGCGATCCAGCGCGCTGCCCACAGCATCGACTTGCCGCTGATTGCCGAGCGCGTGGAAACCGCCGGCGAGCTGCAGGTGATTCGCGAGATGGGGCTGTTCGGGGTGCAGGGCCAACTGTTCGGCGAGCCGCAACCCTGGCAGTGAGGATAACGCGCAGCACACCCCGTTGGTCGGGGTGCTGCCGGCGTCAGATCAAGCCTTTTTCTTCTTCATTGATCAATTGGCTCAAGCCGCCCAGGACTTCACGTGCCTGGTTGCGGTCCATCAGCTTGGCCTGTGCCGCCGGTGGCAGGTCGGTGACGCGAATCACGCCTTTTTCCGTCAGCACCTGAATCAGGTCGTCGAGTACCCGGATCATCTCCAGGTCGCTCTGTTTCAGCTGTTTGAGACTGTTTTCCACCAGCTCGTCGCTGAACCAGTCCTGGATATCGTGGTGGTCGGCGGCCAGAGTTTCCGTCGCCTCGGCGTACGGCGCCGCCTCCACGCGCACCAGCGAGCCCTGTGCATCACGTTGCACGTAGAACATCGAGAATCCCTCATGAATGAACCAGCGTCGTGCCGTCAGCAGCATAGGCCAACGCAGGCGAGTATGCGGTGCTTCGCGGCAATCGTCACCCAGACACGCCCGGAGACCGCCCTTGCGAGCGGTCTCCGGTGGCCTGATCAACTGTTGTTATGGTCAATCTTGATGGTTGGGTCGAGACCGACCACCAGCGAATTGACACTCTGACCCGACCAGTTGTTGCCTTCCAGCTTGATCGTCACATCGGCGTTGGCAATACCGCCAGCCGCATTGAGCTTGCCTTCGGAACTGACTTGCAACGTCGACACGCCTTCAACCGTGGTGATTTTCAGGAAGTTGTCGATGGTGCTCGCCGACTCGCCCTGCAGCAGGTCACGCAGGTCAATGCGATCGCCTTCGCTGGCCTTGAAGTCCTTGATCACGTCGTTGCCGGTGTCACCTTGACGCCAGACGAAGGTATCGGCACCCGAACCGCCGGACAGGATGTCATTGCCTGTGCCGCCGATCAGGATGTCGTTGCCTTCACCGCCGTACATAGTGTCGTTGCCGGTGCCGCCGAGCAGGATGTCATTGCCCTTGCCGCCATCGATGATGTCGTTGCCACCCTGGCCGAAGATGATGTCGTTGCCGGCACCCCCCAGCAGGTTGTCGATGCCGTCGTGGGAGCCGGACACATCGAACGTGTTGTAGTGCTCGGTGATGTACTGGTGCACGGTGCTGGCGGTGACTTTGCTGATGTCGACCTTGGTTTCCTGGGCGACAAACGCCTGCATCGCCTGGAAACCCTCGCCGGCAATGCCGTTGAAGCTCACCAGGTCGCCGAAGATGATGTCGTTGCCATCGCCGGCATTGACCGTGTCGGCACCCGGCAGGGTTGCCTCGGTGTGACCGAGGATGGCGTTGGCCAGGTTGCTCGGGTCGATGTTGGTTTGTGGCTTGTTGTCGGTGTCGAACGGACTCAGGTCGGAAGTCTTGATGGCACCGTTCAGGCCGATCGCTTCGACCGATGACAGTTTGCTGAGCAACAGGAAGCTGCTGCTGGCGTTAGAGGCTGTACTGTCGTCGGTGTAGCTGCCTCCGCCATAGGTGGAGGAAATTTCATAGGTGCCATCACCCTGTGCGCGAATGGTGCCGATGGTGCCGTCTTTTTCCCAATTACCGTTCGAGTCCTCGACCCACTTGTTGACCTTGCCGCTGCTGGTAATCAACTGACGGCTAATGCCACTCAGGGTGATGTAAGCGGTATCGCCCAACTTGTAGTTATTGACGTTGAGGTAGTCATCCAGTCTGCCGTCAGTGGTCTTGGAGTTCTTGTAATCCACCACTATCGGGTTGGTCGACTCGTTACCCTGGTAATAGGTCGGCTTACCGTCAGTGATGAAGTAGGTGAGGTTGGTGGCGCCGGTATTGCCCTTGGCGACCGTGCTCTGGAAGAAGTTGGCGGTGGTTTTGAACACGTCCTCGTAGTTGGTGGCGCCACCGGATGCCATCGACCTGACGACCGCCTGCAGTTGTTCCAGCGCGCCCGAGTCATTCAGGTTGACGGTGACAGTGGTGTTCACCGTGTCATCGAAGGTCGCCAGGAAGATGTTGACCGTCCCCGACGTATTCGCCCCGAGGCTCGCTTTGAGCGCGCTGAACATCTGGCTCAACGAGTTTTTCGCTGCCGAGATCGAGCTGTCCATACTGCCGGACGTATCGACCATGAACGCAATGTTGTAGTTCTTGCCCTGAACCACGTTCAGGCCGGCGACGTCGGCAACGATGATGTCGTTGCTGTCGGTGCCGGCAATAGTGTCGTCCTTGGTCGTCCCCACCATCGGGTTGTACGTCGCCGGGAAGATGGTGACCGGCAGCGTCGCCGAGGTTGGCGCCGAGCCGCCCAGCGATTCCGTCGAAGTCGAAGTCACCGTCAGGTTGAACGAGGTGCTGAGGTACGGCGGCGGGGTGATGGTCAGCGAGCCGAGACTCCAGCCAGTGACATTCGCCTCGCCATTACCCGCGGTAGCGGTGAAGGTGTGACCCGCGCCATCGCTGAGTACGGAGCCCGCCGGAATCCCGCCGATCTTCACGCTCAGGCTTTCGGAGCCGTCGCGGTCGGTCAGTTCGGTGGTGATTGCCGACAGTTTGATGCTGCCGCCTTCCGGCCCGGTATTGAGCTTGTAGCCGTCGTAGTAACCCTCGCCATTGCTGCCATGCAGGTCGGAGACCGTCACGCCAGCGTTGATCAGGTCGGTGACCCCGGTGTAGATCGGCACGCCGGCATTGTTCAGGTCGAGCGTCGGACCGTTGTCCACCTTGAGGTTGACGTCGTAGCTGCCCGGGCCGCTCTGGTTGTGGTGGTAGATGTCCAGGGTGTAGTAGCCGCTGGTGGTCGGCGTGTACGAGCCGCTGATCGAGCCGCCGGCACCCCATAGGGCACTGGCCACGTTTTGTCCGCCGATGGTGATCAGCAGGCTGTCGTCGGCGCTGCCGGTGAAGGTGTAGACCTTGCCCGCCTCGAGGTAGATCAGGCCCGAGGTTTTCGAGGCGATACCGGCGGTCACGCTGCTTTCCTGCACATCGCTCACGGTGGTTTTGCTGTTGGCGGTACCTGCCGCATCGATCACCGATTTCAGGGTGTTGGTCGGTGCACCGCTGCCCACACCGTTGTAGCCGGTGTTGAGGGCGGTGAGGCCGGTCCAGGTCTCCTTGATCAGGCCCGTGGAGGCGACGTTGGTGCCGGCGATGCTCAGGGTCGGCGCGTCGGCTTGCGGAGTGATGTCGACCTTCAGGGTTGCTTCGCTGCCCAGGTTGAAGCTGTCGGTTGGCTTGAACTTGATCTGCGCATAGTCCGCCTTCTGATTGCCCACGCCGTTGCCGCCGTAACCGTCGACACCCGATTCATTGAGGGCCGGCTTGAACGTCAGCTTGCCGGCCTGAATATCAGCCTGGCTGATGGTCTGGCCTGCGGTGACCGCGACACCGTTGAACAACAGACTGCCATTGGCCGGCAGCCCGGTGATGGTGACACCCAGCGGAGTGTCGCCGTCGACGTCACTGATATTGAAGTTGGCCCAGTTCAGGGTCAGGGTGGTGTCTTCGACACCGGTGACTGCACCGCCAGTGGCTGCCGGCGCGTGGTCGTTATCGAGGATGTCGGTCCTGACGCTATCTTCGCCCACCACCAGCTTTTCAAAGCCGCCGCCACTGAACGAATCGATGGTGACCTTGAAGTTCTCGGTGCCTTCGACCACATGGTCAATGAGGGTCTTGATGTCGAAGTTGACGCTGCTGGCGCCGGCCGGAATCTTGACCTGGAGCACACCCTGGTAGTCGCTGCCATTGGCCGCGGTGCCGCTGTACTTGAGGTTAACCGTCACTTCAGTTTGCGACTTGTTCGTCAGGTTCAGCGTGTAGTGCGCGCTTTGACCTTCAATGACCGACTTGTCACCGCTGATGCTCAGGACGGTCTGGTCGGCTTCGGCCGCCGGTTCGTCGCTGACGGTGACGGTGATTGGCGTTTTGTTCAACACCAGGTTTTCGTAGTTGTGAGTGCCAGTCACTTCTTCGATTTTATTGACCACGTTTACCGGATCGTTGACGTAGATGTTGTCCTTGGCCGTAGTGGTGGAGCCGCCACTGGCCGCGCCCGCCGGCACGGTGATGAGAGTGCCGTCGCTGAGCTTGAAGGTCAGGTCGCCATGGTTCTTCAGTTCCATGCCAGCGGCATTCGTCAGGGTCACGGTGTAGGTGACCTGTCCACCTTCGGCGACAGAGGTTTTGTCCACGCTCAGCTTGGCTACGACATCGCTGATGGTGTCGTTGATCTGCACAACACCTGGCACTTTGCTCAGTTGCAGGTCTTCGAAGACCTTGCCCGGCACGCTGGCGCCGGTGATGGTGACGCTCAGCGGGCCGCCGTCCAGGTAGACGTCATCACCCTGGATTGGCGCGGTGTAGATCGCGCTGGTCTGGCCGGCCTTGATAGTGACGCTGGCGTCGCCGCTCAACCTGACGATCAGGTCATCGGCCAGGGCTTTGTTGATGCTGACGGTGAAGGTCGGGTTGGCGTTTTCCAGCACAGGACCATTGCCAGCAATGCTCACGGTGACCGTGTCCACGGTGTCATTGATCTGCACCACACCCGGCACTTTGCTCAGTTGCAGGTCTTCGAAAACCTTGCCCGGTACGCTGGCGCTGTCGATGGACACGCTCAGTGGACCGCCGTCTTTGTAGACGTCGTCGCCTTGGATCGGCGCGGTGTAGATCGCGCTGGTCTGGCCGGCCTTGATGGTGACGGTGCCGTGATCGCCGCTCAGCTTGACGATCAGGTCATCTTTCAACGCCTGGTTGATGCTGACGGTGAAGGTCGGATTGGCGTTTTCCAGCACTGGACCGTTACCGGCGATGCTGACGGTGACCGTGTCCACGGTGTCATTGATCTGCACCACACCCGGCTCTTTGCTCAGTTGCAGGTCTTCAAAGACCTTGCCTGGCACGCTGGCGCTGTCGATGGACACGCTCAGTGGACCGCCGTCTTTGTAGACGTCATCACCCTGGATTGGCGCAGTGTAGATCGCCGAGGTCTGGCCGGCCTTGATGGTGACGGTGCCATGGTCGCCGCTCAACTTGACGATCAGGTCATCTTTCAACGCCTGGTTGATGCTGACAGTGAAGGTTGGGCTCGCGTTCTCGAACACGTCGCCGTTGCCTTTGATACTCACCGTCACCGTGTCCACGGTGTCGTTGATCTGCACCACACCCGGCTCTTTGCTCAGTTCCAGGTCTTCGAAGACCTTGCCCGGTACGCTGGCGCTGTCGATGGACACGCTCAGCGGGCCGCCGTCTTTGTAGACGTCGTCGCCTTGAATCGGTGCGGTGTAGATGGCCGAGGTCTGACCCGCCTTGATGGTGACGGTGCCATGGTCGCCGCTCAACTTGACG
The DNA here is from genome assembly GCF_057814275.1 of Pseudomonas sp. F007. NCBI lineage: Bacteria > Pseudomonadati > Pseudomonadota > Gammaproteobacteria > Pseudomonadales > Pseudomonadaceae > Pseudomonas > Pseudomonas sp. F007. The sequence goes on from NZ_JBVATA010000018.1 coordinate 11,189, forward strand.
ATCAGGTCATCCTTCAACACCTGGTTGATGCTGACAGTGAAGGTCGGGTTGGCGTTTTCCAGCACAGGACCATTGCCAGCAATGCTGACCGTCACGGTGTCGGTGGTGTCGTTGATCTGCACCACACCTGGCTCTTTGCTCAGTTGCAGGTCTTCAAAGACCTTGCCCGGTACGCTGGCGCTGTCGATGGACACGCTCAGTGGACCGCCGTCTTTGTAGACGTCGTCGCCTTGGATCGGAGCGGTGTAGGTGGCCGAGGTCTGGCCGGCCTTGATGGTGACGGTGCCATGGTCGCCGCTCAACTTGACGATCAGGTCATCCTTCAACGCCTGGTTGATGCTGACGGTGAAGGTTGGGCTCGCGTTCTCGAACACGTCGCCGTTGCCTTTGATGCTGACGGTGACCGTGTCTACGGTGTCATTGATCTGCACCACACCTGGCTCTTTGCTCAGCTGCAGGTCTTCAAAGACTTTGCCCGGTACGCTGGCGCTGTCGATGGACACGCTCAGCGGACCGCCGTCTTTGTAGACGTCATCGCCTTGAATCGGTGCGGTGTAGATGACCGAGGTCTGGCCGGCCTTGATGGTGACGGTGCCGTGATCGCCGCTCAGCTTGACGATCAGGTCATCTTTCAACGCCTGGTTGATGCTGACAGTGAAGGTTGGGCTCGCGTTCTCGAACACGTCGCC
>NZ_JBVATA010000019.1:0-3359 GCF_057814275.1 Pseudomonas sp. F007
GCAGATAGGGGTTTCGGAATTTAATCTTGACGATGACCTACTCTCACATGGGGAAACCCCACACTACCATCGGCGATGCATCGTTTCACTGCTGAGTTCGGGATGGGATCAGGTGGTTCCAATGCTCTATGGTCGTCAAGAAATTCGGGTACTGAGTCGTGGCCAGATGGCCTCGCTTCAGCAAATTGGGTATGTGACAGCTTTCGGTGTTTTGTGAGTCGCAAACTTTCGGTTTGTATCGTCTTCACACACCGCAATCTGGTCTCTTTCGAGCATGCAGATTGCTTGGGTGTTATATGGTCAAGCCTCACGGGCAATTAGTATTGGTTAGCTCAACGCCTCACAGCGCTTACACACCCAACCTATCAACGTCGTAGTCTTCGACGGCCCTTCAGGGAACTCAAGGTTCCAGTGAGATCTCATCTTGAGGCTAGTTTCCCGCTTAGATGCTTTCAGCGGTTATCTATTCCGAACATAGCTACCCGGCAATGCCACTGGCGTGACAACCGGAACACCAGAGGTTCGTCCACTCCGGTCCTCTCGTACTAGGAGCAGCCCCTCTCAAATCTCAAACGTCCACGGCAGATAGGGACCGAACTGTCTCACGACGTTCTAAACCCAGCTCGCGTACCACTTTAAATGGCGAACAGCCATACCCTTGGGACCGGCTTCAGCCCCAGGATGTGATGAGCCGACATCGAGGTGCCAAACACCGCCGTCGATATGAACTCTTGGGCGGTATCAGCCTGTTATCCCCGGAGTACCTTTTATCCGTTGAGCGATGGCCCTTCCATACAGAACCACCGGATCACTAAGACCTACTTTCGTACCTGCTCGACGTGTCTGTCTCGCAGTCAAGCGCGCTTTTGCCTTTATACTCTACGACCGATTTCCGACCGGTCTGAGCGCACCTTCGTACTCCTCCGTTACTCTTTAGGAGGAGACCGCCCCAGTCAAACTACCCACCATACACTGTCCTCGATCCGGATAACGGACCTGAGTTAGAACCTCAAAGTTGCCAGGGTGGTATTTCAAGGATGGCTCCACGCAGACTGGCGTCCACGCTTCAAAGCCTCCCACCTATCCTACACAAGCAAATTCAAAGTCCAGTGCAAAGCTATAGTAAAGGTTCACGGGGTCTTTCCGTCTAGCCGCGGATACACTGCATCTTCACAGCGATTTCAATTTCACTGAGTCTCGGGTGGAGACAGCGCCGCCATCGTTACGCCATTCGTGCAGGTCGGAACTTACCCGACAAGGAATTTCGCTACCTTAGGACCGTTATAGTTACGGCCGCCGTTTACCGGGGCTTCGATCAAGAGCTTCGCGTTAGCTAACCCCATCAATTAACCTTCCGGCACCGGGCAGGCGTCACACCCTATACGTCCACTTTCGTGTTTGCAGAGTGCTGTGTTTTTAATAAACAGTCGCAGCGGCCTGGTATCTTCGACCGGCATGAGCTTACGGAGCAAGTCCTTCACCCTCACCGGCGCACCTTCTCCCGAAGTTACGGTGCCATTTTGCCTAGTTCCTTCACCCGAGTTCTCTCAAGCGCCTTGGTATTCTCTACCCAACCACCTGTGTCGGTTTGGGGTACGGTTCCTGGTTACCTGAAGCTTAGAAGCTTTTCTTGGAAGCATGGCATCAACCACTTCGTCGTCTAAAGACAACTCGTCATCAGCTCTCGGCCTTAGAATCCCGGATTTACCTAAGATTCCAGCCTACCACCTTAAACTTGGACAACCAACGCCAAGCTGGCCTAGCCTTCTCCGTCCCTCCATCGCAATAACCAGAAGTACAGGAATATTAACCTGTTTTCCATCGACTACGCTTTTCAGCCTCGCCTTAGGGACCGACTAACCCTGCGTCGATTAACGTTGCGCAGGAAACCTTGGTCTTTCGGCGTGGGTGTTTTTCACACCCATTGTCGTTACTCATGTCAGCATTCGCACTTCTGATACCTCCAGCAAGCTTCTCAACTCACCTTCACAGGCTTACAGAACGCTCCTCTACCGCATCATCCGAAGATGATACCCGTAGCTTCGGTGTATGGTTTGAGCCCCGTTACATCTTCCGCGCAGGCCGACTCGACTAGTGAGCTATTACGCTTTCTTTAAAGGGTGGCTGCTTCTAAGCCAACCTCCTAGCTGTCTAAGCCTTCCCACATCGTTTCCCACTTAACCATAACTTTGGGACCTTAGCTGACGGTCTGGGTTGTTTCCCTTTTCACGACGGACGTTAGCACCCGCCGTGTGTCTCCCATGCTCGGCACTTGTAGGTATTCGGAGTTTGCATCGGTTTGGTAAGTCGGGATGACCCCCTAGCCGAAACAGTGCTCTACCCCCTACAGTGATACATGAGGCGCTACCTAAATAGCTTTCGAGGAGAACCAGCTATCTCCGAGCTTGATTAGCCTTTCACTCCGATCCACAGGTCATCCGCTAACTTTTCAACGGTAGTCGGTTCGGTCCTCCAGTTAGTGTTACCCAACCTTCAACCTGCCCATGGATAGATCGCCCGGTTTCGGGTCTATTCCCAGCGACTAGACGCCCTATTAAGACTCGCTTTCGCTACGCCTCCCCTATTCGGTTAAGCTCGCCACTGAAAATAAGTCGCTGACCCATTATACAAAAGGTACGCAGTCACAGAACAAAGTCTGCTCCCACTGCTTGTACGCATACGGTTTCAGGATCTATTTCACTCCCCTCTCCGGGGTTCTTTTCGCCTTTCCCTCACGGTACTAGTTCACTATCGGTCAGTCAGTAGTATTTAGCCTTGGAGGATGGTCCCCCCATATTCAGACAAAGTTTCTCGTGCTCCGTCCTACTCGATTTCATGACCAAGAGATTTTCGCGTACAGGGCTATCACCCACTATGGCCGCACTTTCCAGAGCGTTCCGCTAATCTCAAAGCCACTTAAGGGCTAGTCCCCGTTCGCTCGCCACTACTAAGGGAATCTCGGTTGATTTCTTTTCCTCAGGGTACTTAGATGTTTCAGTTCCCCTGGTTCGCCTCTTGCACCTATGTATTCAGTACAAGATAACCATCTTATGATGGCTGGGTTCCCCCATTCAGACATCTCCGGATCAAAGTCTGTTTGCCGACTCCCCGAAGCTTTTCGCAGGCTACCACGTCTTTCATCGCCTCTGACTGCCAAGGCATCCACCGTATGCGCTTCTTCACTTGACCATATAACCCCAAGCAATCTGGTTATACTATGAAGACGACATTCGCCGAAAATTCGCAAAACTCTTAAGAGTCACTCACAAATTTTACCTTAGCCTGATCCGTTACCAGTGAAAGTAACGTTCAGTCTATCTTTCTATCACATACCCAAATTTTTAAAGAACGATCTAATC
>NZ_JBVATA010000020.1:0-4731 GCF_057814275.1 Pseudomonas sp. F007
TGCCCGGTACGCTGGCGCTGTCGATGGACACGCTCAGCGGGCCGCCGTCTTTGTAGACGTCGTCGCCTTGAATCGGTGCGGTGTAGATGGCCGAGGTCTGACCCGCCTTGATGGTGACGGTGCCATGATCGCCGCTCAACTTGACGATCAGGTCATCGGCGAGGGCTTTGTTGATGCTGACAGTGAAGGTCGGGTTGGCGTTTTCCAGCACAGGACCATTGCCAGCAATGCTGACGGTGACCGTGTCCACGGTGTCATTGATCTGCACGACACCTGGTTCTTTGCTCAGTTGCAGGTCTTCGAAGACCTGATCCTTCACCGTGGCTTCGGTGATGGTCACGCTCAGCGGACCACCGTCTTTGTAGACGTCATCGCCCTGGATTGGGGCGGTGTAGATCGCCGAAGTCTCGCCGGCTTTAACCGTTACGGTGCCGCCGTTGCTGAGTTTGACAGTCAGGTCATCCTTCAACGCCTGGTTGAGGGTGATGGTGAAGGTCGGATTGGCGTTTTCCAGCACAGGACCGTTGCCAACGATGCTCACGGTGACCGTGTCCACGGTGTCGTTGATCTGCACCACACCTGGTTCTTTGCTCAGTTGCAGGTCTTCGAAGACCTGGTCCTTCACGGTGGCGCTGTCGATGGTGACGCTCAGTGGACCGCCGTCTTTGTAGACGTCGTCGCCCTGGACTGGAGCGGTGTAGATCGCACTGGTCTCACCGGCTTTAACGGTAACCGTGCCGCCGTTGCTGAGTTTGACAGTCAGGTCATCCTTCAACGCCTGGTTGAGGGTGATGGTGAAGGTCGGGTTGGCGTTTTCCAGCACAGGACCATTGCCAGCAATGCTGACGGTGACCGTGTCGGTGGTGTCGTTGATCTGCACCACACCTGGCTCTTTGCTCAGTTGCAGGTCTTCAAAAACCTTGCCCGGTACGCTGGCGCTGTCGATGGACACGCTCAGCGGACCGCCGTCTTTGTAGACGTCGTCGCCCTGGATCGGCGCGGTATAGATCGCGCTGGTCTGGCCGGCCTTGATGGTGACGGTGCCGTGATCGCCGCTCAGCTTGACGATCAGGTCATCGGCTAGGGCTTTGTTGATGCTGACAGTGAAGGTCGGGTTGGCATTTTCCAGCACAGGGCCGTTACCGGCGATGCTGACGGTGACGGTGTCCACGGTGTCGTTGATCTGCACGACACCTGGCTCTTTGCTCAGTTGCAGGTCTTCGAAGACCTGGCCCTTCACCGTCGCTTCGGTGATGGTGACGCTCAGTGGCCCGCCGTCTTTGTAGACGTCATCACCCTGGACTGGCGCGGTGTAGATCGCACTGGTCTCACCGGCTTTAACGGTAACCGTGCCGCCGTTGCTGAGTTTGACGGTCAGGTCGTCGGCGAGGGCTCTGTTGATGCTGACAGTGAAAGTCGGGCTCGCGTTCTCGAACACATCGCCGTTGCCTTTGATGCTCACGGTCACGGTGTCGGTGGTGTCGTTGATCTGCACCACACCTGGTTCTTTGCTCAGCTGCAGGTCTTCGAAGACCTGATCCTTAACAGTCGCTTCGGTGATGGTCACGCTCAGCGGACCGCCGTCTTTGTAAACGTCGTCGCCTTGAATCGGTGCGGTGTAGATCGCTGAAGTCTCACCCGCCTTAACGGTAACCGTACCGCCGTTGCTCAGCTTGACGGTCAGATCATCCTTCAACGCTTGGTTGAGGGTGACGGTGAAGGTCGGATTGGCGTTCTCGAATACATCGCCGTTGCCTTTGATGCTCACGGTGACGGTATCGGTGGTGTCGTTGATCTGCACGACACCTGGCTCTTTGCTCAGTTGCAGGTCTTCGAAGACCTGGTCCTTCACCGTCGCTTCGGTGATGGTGACGCTCAGCGGACCGCCGTCTTTGTAGACGTCGTCGCCTTGAATCGGTGCGGTGTAGATCGCTGAAGTCTCACCCGCCTTAACGGTAACCGTACCGCCGTTGCTCAGCTTGACGGTCAGATCATCCTTCAACGCTTGGTTGAGGGTGATGGTGAAGGTCGGATTGGCGTTCTCGAATACATCGCCGTTGCCTTTGATGCTCACGGTGACGGTGTCGGTGGTGTCATTGATCTGCACCACACCTGGTTCTTTGCTCAGTTGCAGGTCTTCGAAGACCTGGTCCTTCACCGTCGCTTCGGTGATGGTGACGCTCAGCGGGCCGCCGTCTTTGTAGACGTCATCGCCCTGGATTGGGGCGGTGTAGATCGCCGAAGTCTCGCCGGCTTTAACCGTTACGGTGCCGCCGTTGCTGAGTTTGACAGTCAGGTCATCCTTCAACGCCTGGTTGAGGGTGATGGTGAAGGTCGGATTGGCGTTTTCCAGCACAGGACCGTTGCCAACGATGCTCACGGTGACCGTGTCCACGGTGTCGTTGATCTGCACCACACCTGGTTCTTTGCTCAGTTGCAGGTCTTCGAAGACCTGGTCCTTCACGGTGGCGCTGTCGATGGTGACGCTCAGTGGACCGCCGTCTTTGTAGACGTCGTCGCCCTGGACTGGAGCGGTGTAGATCGCACTGGTCTCACCGGCTTTAACGGTAACCGTGCCGCCGTTGCTGAGTTTGACAGTCAGGTCATCCTTCAACGCCTGGTTGAGGGTGATGGTGAAGGTCGGGTTGGCGTTTTCCAGCACAGGACCATTGCCAGCAATGCTGACGGTGACCGTGTCGGTGGTGTCGTTGATCTGCACCACACCTGGCTCTTTGCTCAGTTGCAGGTCTTCAAAAACCTTGCCCGGTACGCTGGCGCTGTCGATGGACACGCTCAGCGGACCGCCGTCTTTGTAGACGTCGTCGCCCTGGATCGGCGCGGTATAGATCGCGCTGGTCTGGCCGGCCTTGATGGTGACGGTGCCGTGATCGCCGCTCAGCTTGACGATCAGGTCATCGGCTAGGGCTTTGTTGATGCTGACAGTGAAGGTCGGGTTGGCATTTTCCAGCACAGGGCCGTTACCGGCGATGCTGACGGTGACGGTGTCCACGGTGTCGTTGATCTGCACGACACCTGGCTCTTTGCTCAGTTGCAGGTCTTCGAAGACCTGGCCCTTCACCGTCGCTTCGGTGATGGTGACGCTCAGTGGCCCGCCGTCTTTGTAGACGTCATCACCCTGGACTGGCGCGGTGTAGATCGCACTGGTCTCACCGGCTTTAACGGTAACCGTGCCGCCGTTGCTGAGTTTGACGGTCAGGTCGTCGGCGAGGGCTCTGTTGATGCTGACAGTGAAAGTCGGGCTCGCGTTCTCGAACACATCGCCGTTGCCTTTGATGCTCACGGTCACGGTGTCGGTGGTGTCGTTGATCTGCACCACACCTGGTTCTTTGCTCAGCTGCAGGTCTTCGAAGACCTGATCCTTAACAGTCGCTTCGGTGATGGTCACGCTCAGCGGACCGCCGTCTTTGTAAACGTCGTCGCCTTGAATCGGTGCGGTGTAGATCGCTGAAGTCTCACCCGCCTTAACGGTAACCGTACCGCCGTTGCTCAGCTTGACGGTCAGATCATCCTTCAACGCTTGGTTGAGGGTGACGGTGAAGGTCGGATTGGCGTTCTCGAATACATCGCCGTTGCCTTTGATGCTCACGGTGACGGTATCGGTGGTGTCGTTGATCTGCACGACACCTGGCTCTTTGCTCAGTTGCAGGTCTTCGAAGACCTGGTCCTTCACCGTCGCTTCGGTGATGGTGACGCTCAGCGGACCGCCGTCTTTGTAGACGTCGTCGCCTTGAATCGGTGCGGTGTAGATCGCTGAAGTCTCACCCGCCTTAACGGTAACCGTACCGCCGTTGCTCAGCTTGACGGTCAGATCATCCTTCAACGCTTGGTTGAGGGTGATGGTGAAGGTCGGATTGGCGTTCTCGAATACATCGCCGTTGCCTTTGATGCTCACGGTGACGGTGTCGGTGGTGTCATTGATCTGCACCACACCTGGTTCTTTGCTCAGTTGCAGGTCTTCGAAGACCTGGTCCTTCACCGTCGCTTCGGTGATGGTGACGCTCAGCGGGCCGCCGTCTTTGTAGACGTCATCACCCTGGACTGGGGCGGTGTAAATCGCACTGTTCTCACCAGCTTTAACCGTTACGGTGCCGCCGTTGCTGAGTTTGACGGTCAGATCATCCTTCAACGCCTGGTTGAGGGTGATGGTGAAAGTCGGGTTGGCATTTTCCAGCACAGGACCATTGCCAGCAATGCTGACCGTCACGGTGTCGGTGGTGTCGTTGATCTGCACGACGCCTGGTTCTTTGCTCAGTTGCAGGTCTTCGAAGACCTGGTCCTTCACGGTGGCGCTGTCGATGGTGACGCTCAGTGGACCGCCGTCTTTGTAGACGTCATCACCCTGGATCGGCGCGGTGTAGATCGCACTGGTCTCACCGGCTTTAACGGTGACGGTGCCGCCGTTGCTCAGCTTGACGGTCAAATCATCCTTCAACGCCTGGTTGAGGGTGATGGTGAAAGTCGGGTTGGCGTTTTCCAGCACAGGACCGTTGCCAGCAATGCTGACGGTGACGGTGTCGGTGGTGTCATTGATCTGCACGACACCTGGTTCTTTGCTCAGTTGCAGGTCTTCGAAGACCTGGTCTTTCACCGTCGCTTCGGTGATGGTCACGCTCAGCGGGCCGCCGTCTTTGTAGACGTCATCACCCTGGACTGGGGCGGTGTAAATCGCACTGGTCTCACCAGCTTTAACCGTGACGGTGCCGCCGTTGC
>NZ_JBVATA010000021.1:0-1703 GCF_057814275.1 Pseudomonas sp. F007
AGGTTGGTTACATAGGCCAGGTGATTGCCACGAAGCAGGGCAACCAATAACGGATCGCTATACATCGTTGGCTGCAAGATATTGACCTGTTCGTGTGTGGCAAGATGCTCAACACTCTCCGCAATTCTTCCCATCTGAATTGCTCTAAAAGCCTCCAGAATTTCTGTGTGGCTGCCACCAAACTGAAGCTTTTCCTGCTCCACCGGCCATATCACCGAAGTCGAGGCGTCGTAGTAAATATCCTTGCGCACATCCAGACACGACTCCAACGCCCCAAACCCCTGCTGCATATAAAACACATGCAACGGATACACATCCAAAAACAGCGTGGTATTGCCCATCGCAAGCATGTCGTACACGTGCCTATACAGCTGCTGCACCGACGACAGCGACTCCCCTTCACGCCGCCAATCAATCCCCGGCAACGGGTTATCACGGCTGGCCTGCTCGTGCTCGCGGCGGGCCTGTTCAAACTCCTGCAGTTTCCTCTCACGCTCCCGTGCGCCACCGCCGAACAGGCCGAAAAAGCCGCGCCTGGCGCTGTCCTTGCGTTGGGCAAAGGCTTGCTGTTCAGCCTCGATTTTCTCGATGGAGCCGGCGGCGTGCAGCAGGCCGCAGCCGACCTGTTTCGAGGCGAAGGCCGCGAGGCCGGCCCATTGCAAGCGCGGGTCCTCCAGCCATAAGCGGGCGTAAGCGGCGTTGATTGCGCTGTTGCGGGCCTTGGGGTCGGCGATCAGGGTGCCGCCGGGGGCGACGATGGCTTCGGCCATTTTCTGGTAGGCGCGCCAGGCGTGCTCGCAGCCTTGGGTCTGCGGGGTTGAAAAAACCGCCGGGGCGGGTTGCCTGGCCTGGGAGAAGGCTGACGGTGCGGGCGCATCAGGCAGGGGCGGTTCGTCGTACGCCGGGTGGTTGCGCGGCAGTGCGACGGTGCCTTCGAAGCTTTGACTGCGGAGGGTCTGGCTGGAAACCAGTCGTGGTGAAGGATCGCAGTTGCAGCGGCAGAGGTCGTCACCCAGCGCGGCATGGCGGCCATCTATGGTATCGATCAGGTGCGGACCGTCGATGGCGATGTAGCCGGTGCTTTCGCACTGGGGGCACCAGACTTCATCGCCTTCACACGCCATGGGCTGGCCGTTGATGGTGCAGCGGCGGTTGCCCGTTCTAACGATGCCTTCTGCGGTGGTTTTGTCACCGACCATGATGTGATAGCGCTTCATGCGAACTATGTCCTTATCGTTTTTTCGAAAGGACGCACGCTAGGTGAGGCGCAGATTGGAAATAAATCAGACGTTTCTTTGTGTTGCGTAGTCCGATTCCGTAATGGTGATTTCCTTAGGGGAACAGCAGCCTGCGGACTTTTACTTTTCTGGATGCACGCGGCGACCTCGGGTATTTCGCGAGCATACGAACGTCGACCGGCTGCTCCTACAGAGGCCGAGCGTTAGCTCGCCTACCGCTCTTGATCTGGCCTTTGATCTGGCTTGTGATCTTGATCTTGATCCACCCGCCCCTTTCGGGAGGCTGAGTGGAGGCATTCATCCGGGGGGAGCGCGTAGCGCGGTGCGGCGCAGCCGCAGTCATCGAGAGGAGGTGCAGCGAAGCCAACCGGAGGCGATGACCCACGGATGGATGCCGGAGCGAAGGTACGCCGAGCCTAGGCGAGGGGGCCGGACGGTGGGGCAAGCGTTTTTTGCTTATTTTTT
>NZ_JBVATA010000022.1:0-1388 GCF_057814275.1 Pseudomonas sp. F007
TGGTACGTGAAACACACCGAATACCATCCGCTTGAGGCCACCTATGAACCCTTGATCAATGGCGAGGAAGCCTTTCGCGCCGTGCACCTGGCCGTCGCCGAGGCGAAAAAATCGGTGGACATCATCTGCTGGGGCTTTCAGCCGTCGATGTTTTTTATCCGCGATGGCAAGGCGCCGTGCATCGGCGAACTGCTAATGGAAAAGGCCCGCAAAGGGGTTGAGGTGCGGCTGCTGGGCTGGGAGATGCTGTTCAATCTGGCGGGGGTGGGCGGTGAAGCCAATCTGCCGGGTAAAGGCACGGTTCGCATCGGTGACAAAGCCCTGCAAAGTTCCACCGAGGAACAGTACGCCTACGACCGGCGCTGGTTTGCCGAGTGCGCGGTAAAGGGCAATCAGGCGGCGGGCGCCAGTGGCCGACCGGTCTTTATCGGCCGCGGTTTCAGCCTGGAGGAGCGGGCGGAAATCGCCCATCAGGTGAAGTACCAGAGTCTCGATCCACAGCTCGGCGCGAACACCCGATATGCCCTGAGGTGGAGCGCGACCCATCACCAGAAGTCGGTGATCGTCGACTACCAACTGCCCGACAGCGCCATCGGTTTCGTCATGGGCCACAACATGCTCGACGAGTACTGGGACACCCACCAGCACTCGGCCCTCAGGCGTTCAGGCAAGGAGCAACCTGCGCCCAACGCGGGCCCGCGGGGCATCACCCCGCGTCAGGACATCTCCAGCCAGGTCAGCGGCCCGATCCTCGAACACCTGCACCACAACTTCGCCATTGCCTGGCGCAAGGAAACCGCAGAAGACCTGTTCATCCTGCGCCAGGCCAAACTCATTGGCCCGCAACTGCAATTAAAGCCCGGCGTCACCCGCCAGCTGGCGCAACTGCTGCGCACCCAGCCCCAGGAAGGCAGGCGCGATATCGAGCGGCTGTACCTGCAAACTGCCAACAACGCGACCCAGTTCATCTACATCGAGAACCAGTACTTCCGCTGGCCACCCCTGGCCGACCTGATCCGGTACAACGCGGCCAAACAGACCCAGGACGGTCGTGATCCCAGCCTGCATGGCGCCTTGCACCTGTTCGTGATCACCAATGCCACGGAGGACGGCATGGGCCCGGGCCCGGTCAACACTCAGCGCATGCTTGCCAGCCTGGGCCGCGCCGACACCATTCCCGAAGTCACCAAGCTCGGCAAAATCGAGGAAGTGCGCGCCGGTGCAACACCCAGGCCCCAGCCGGAACCCAAGGACCTTTCCGGCCAGCGCGAACTGGCGCAGTGGCAGCGCGAGCTTGACCGGAAGATCAAGGAGATCAACGACAGCAGCGTGTTGGCCGAAGACATTCCTGGATTGAAAGTGCACATCTGCTCGCTGGTGGCCCCCGA
>NZ_JBVATA010000023.1:0-736 GCF_057814275.1 Pseudomonas sp. F007
AGCATCCTCCTCAGCCGCCACGACATGGAGCATTTCGACTGTCCATTCCGTCTGGTGCACGAGTACCCGCGCCGCGAGCAGGTGATGCAGTACAACGAAAGCGACCTGGATTTCATTCATCGTCTGCTGGCCGAAGTCGGCATCTGGTACCGCATCGCCAGCCATCCGACGGTGCGCCGCGACGTGGTGGAATTCCACGATGAGCAGAAAGGTTATGAGTTCGGTATCAAGCTGCCGTACCACCCCCTGACGGGCCAGAGCAACGACGAGGACCGCCTCTGGCACCTGCAGGCCCGCCACCAGGTGGTGGAAAAACACATCACGTTCCGCAGCTACAACCCGCTCGATGCGCGCGCCTACCTCGATGGCGATGTCAACCAGGTGCGCAACGACAAGACCACCTACGGCGAGGCCTTCAACTACGCCGAGCCCTACCGCGAACTGGGCAATACCCTCTACCAGTTCGAAAGCCTGGCCCGGGAAAGCGGTTACCACTTCGCCCGCCTGCGCCACGAGCGCTACCTGAACCAGCGCACCCGCCTCAGCGGCACCAGCAACTGCCTGAGCCTGGCCCCAGGCCAAGTGCTGGAGACGTCGAAACTCGCCCCGCAAGCCTTCAACAAACGCGTGGTAATCACCCACCTGCGCACCCACGCCGCCCGCAACAGCGCGTTTATCGCCCACTTCGACGCGATGCCCTACGACGCCTTCATCTGTTTCCGCCCCCCGATTCCGA
>NZ_JBVATA010000024.1:0-561 GCF_057814275.1 Pseudomonas sp. F007
AAGTCGGGTTGGCGTTTTCCAGCACAGGACCGTTGCCAGCAATGCTGACGGTGACGGTGTCGGTGGTGTCATTGATCTGCACGACACCTGGTTCTTTGCTCAGTTGCAGGTCTTCGAAGACCTGGTCCTTCACCGTCGCTTCGGTGATGGTGACGCTCAGCGGACCGCCGTCTTTGTAGACGTCGTCGCCCTGGATCGGCGCGGTGTAGATCGCGCTGGTCTCACCGGCTTTGACGGTGACGGTGCCACCGTTGCTCAGCTTGACGGTCAAATCATCCTTCAACGCCTGGTTGAGGGTGATGGTGAAGGTCGGATTGGCATTTTCCAGCACAGGACCATTGCCAGCGATGCTGACGGTCACGGTATCGGTGGTGTCGTTGATCTGCACGACACCTGGCTCTTTGCTCAGTTGCAGATCTTCGAAGACCTGATCCTTCACCGTCGCTTCGGTGATGGTCACGCTCAGCGGGCCGCCGTCTTTGTAGACGTCATCACCCTGGACTGGGGCGGTGTAAATCGCACTGGTCTCACCAGCTTTAACCGTGACGGTGCCGCCGTTGC
>NZ_JBVATA010000025.1:0-542 GCF_057814275.1 Pseudomonas sp. F007
GCCGAAAATTCGCAAAACTCTTAAGAGTCACTCACAAATTTTACCTTAGCCTGATCCGTTACCAGTGAAAGTAACGTTCAGTCTATCTTTCTATCACATACCCAAATTTTTAAAGAACGATCTAATCAAAGACTAGAAATCAACATTCACCATCATCCTGATGGAATGCTCATTTCTAAGCTTTAAACAGTAGAAGCAGTATGGTGGAGCCAAGCGGGATCGAACCGCTGACCTCCTGCGTGCAAGGCAGGCGCTCTCCCAGCTGAGCTATGGCCCCGTATCACTACAGGTCTTTCCACACAAAATTGGTGGGTCTGGGCAGATTCGAACTGCCGACCTCACCCTTATCAGGGGTGCGCTCTAACCAACTGAGCTACAGACCCAATTTCGGACTGTTTCTATCGTCTTCTTCAATGAATCAAGCAATTCGTGTGGGAGCTTATGCAGCAGCTGATGTCGTCGATTAAGGAGGTGATCCAGCCGCAGGTTCCCCTACGGCTACCTTGTTACGACTTCACCCCAGTCATGAATCACACCGTGGT
>NZ_JBVATA010000026.1:0-540 GCF_057814275.1 Pseudomonas sp. F007
GGGCTACATCGCCGCCAGCCTGCTGCGCCCGGAGGCTGACGGCGAGCACCGCATTGTCTCCTCGCGAGAGCGGGTCAATGTGCGCGCCGAGCCGGATATTTCCAGCGAGGTGCTGCTGGAATTGCCCACCGGCAGCGTGCTCAGGGTCAGCGGTGAAGGCGATTTCCGCAAGCTGGAGCGGGTCAATCAGTACCTGTACTTCGCGGAACTGGAAAGCGAGCCCGCCCCGCAAGCGGTCGATCAAATCGTTGTGCTGGAGCAACCGGTGCCAATCAAGGCCGGCGCCCTGATCGGCCATATCGGCGACTATCAGGACGGCTACGTCGAACGCCCGGAACAGCGACTGCACCTTGAGGTCTTCAGTGGCGATGACATCGACCTGTACTTCGAAGCCAGTCGTGCCTGGGCCCAGCGCTTGCCCGCCAAAGAAAAAACCTGGCTGAAACTGGCCAAGGGCACCGCCGTCGTACCCCATCGCGACGATGTCACCGGCCCGCTGCTCAGAACCTGGAGCGAAACCAGCCCGCTCAGCGACGCCGA
>NZ_JBVATA010000027.1:0-516 GCF_057814275.1 Pseudomonas sp. F007
GCCATCGGCGCCCGGGATTATCCGGTGGTGCAAAACGGTATTTTGCTGATCGCCTGCCTGGTGATCCTGGTCAACTTCGTGGTGGACATCCTCTACGGCTTTGCCAACCCACGCATCCGTCACCAGCGCTGAGATCCTGATCATGACTACTCCAACTCCCGTGTCAGCAGTCGATCAAAGCCTGCTGTACCCGTCCCCGTACAAAGAATTCTGGCAGGCGTTTTCCCGCAACAAGGGCGCCGTGGCCGGGCTGCTGTTCATGCTGCTGGTGATCTTCTGCGCAATCTTCGCGCCCTGGGTCGCCCCGCATAACCCCAGCGAGCAATACCGCGACTTCCTCCTGACCCCGCCGGCCTGGCTGGAAGGCGGGCAGCTGCAGTTTCTGCTGGGCACCGACGAGCTCGGTCGTGATTTGCTGTCGCGACTGATCCAGGGTTCGCGCCTGTCGTTGATGATCGGTTTGTCGTCGGTGGTGATGTCGCTGATCCCGGGGATCCTGCTGGGCCTGTTCGCCGG
>NZ_JBVATA010000028.1:0-120 GCF_057814275.1 Pseudomonas sp. F007
ATCGGCAGTCACCTCACCGTAGGAGCCAGCTTGCTGGCGAAGGCGCTGGCACAGCCGACATCATCGTTGGCTGACACTCCCTCTTCGCTGGCAAGCCAGCTCCTACAGAGGATTGAGGTC
>NZ_JBVATA010000028.1:220-485 GCF_057814275.1 Pseudomonas sp. F007
GATCTCTCGATCGGCAGTCACCTCACCGTAGGAGCCAGCTTGCTGGCGAAGGCGCTGGCACAGCCGACATCATCGTTGGCTGACACTCCCTCTTCGCTGGCAAGCCAGCTCCTACAGAGGATTGAGGCCGATCTCTCGATCGGCAGTCACCTCACCGTAGGAGCCAGCTTGCTGGCGAAGGCGCTGGCACAGCCGACATCATCGTTGGCTGACACTCCCTCTTCGCTGGCAAGCCAGCTCCTACAGAGGATTGAGGTCGATCTCT
>NZ_JBVATA010000029.1:0-468 GCF_057814275.1 Pseudomonas sp. F007
TCGACCTCCTCACCTTCGACGGCGAAGAAGGCCTCAGCCGGCCCTTTCTCTACACCCTCGAATTCACCAGCGATACGCGGGACATCGGCGTCGAAGAGGTGCTCAACAAGCACGCCTGGTTCAGCCTCTACGGGCCGCCGGAAGACAGTTATTCAGGCTTGCGGGTCATCGAACACAAGCCGGCGCGCACCCTCTACGGGATCATCACCGGCTTCCAGCGCCTCTCCGAGTCCGCCAAACTGACCCGCTATTCGGTGACCCTCGAGCCACGCCTGGCCCTGGCCGGACACGGCAAGCAGTACCGGATCTACCAGGACCAGTCGGTGCCGGAGATCGTCAAAAGCATCCTCCTCAGCCGCCACGACATGGAGCATTTCGACTGTCCATTCCGTCTGGTGCACGAGTACCCGCGCCGCGAGCAGGTGATGCAGTACAACGAAAGCGACCTGGATTTCATTCATCGTCTGC
>NZ_JBVATA010000030.1:0-435 GCF_057814275.1 Pseudomonas sp. F007
TGAGGAGGATGCTCTTGACGATCTCCGGCACCGACTGGTCCTGGTAGATCCGGTATTGCTTGCCGCGTCCGGCCAGGGCCAGGCGCGGCTCGAGGGTCACCGAATAGCGGGTCAGTTTGGCGGACTCCGACAGGCGCTGGAAGCCGGTGATGATCCCGTACAGGGTGCGCGCCGGCTTGTGTTCGATGACCCGCAAGCCTGAATAACTGTCTTCCGGCGGCCCGTAGAGGCTGAACCAGGCGTGCTTGTTGAGCACCTCTTCGACGCTGATGTCCCGCGTATCGCTGGTGAATTCGATGGTGTAGAGGAAGGGCCGGCTGAGGCCTTCTTCGCCGTCGAAGGCCAGGAGGTCGATCTTGGCCTGGAGCCGGTGGATTTCGAGGGTGTGGTTGTGAAAAACGCGGTATTTATCGGACAAAACTCAGACCTCCCTGG
>NZ_JBVATA010000031.1:0-399 GCF_057814275.1 Pseudomonas sp. F007
GCAGCAGCTTCAACTGCGCTGCGACGTCCGCCGGATCGGCGCTGGCGGCCTGGGCGTCGACCGAGAGTTTTTGCAGCTGTTCGCCGGCCTGTTGCAGGCGTGCCACGGCGCTGTCCATTTCCAGCACCAGGCCCTGTGCTTTGGGCTGCGCATCGGCACTGATGAAGATCCCTTTACCGGCACGAATACTCCCCCAGTCATCAGTCCTGACTTCGAATCCTTCCCCACGCTTCTGCTTCTTCGCATCCACCAAATGCCCCAGATTCAACTGACTCTTGCCGCCATATTCCGTACTGAGCTTGACGTGCTCCTGCCCGCGGTTGTCTTCCATGCGCAGCTTGTTGTTGGCCGGCGTGCGCAAGACATTGCGGGTGTGATCCCGGCGTCTGTCGGTAACCA
>NZ_JBVATA010000032.1:0-377 GCF_057814275.1 Pseudomonas sp. F007
GGGCAATTCCAGCAGCACCTCGCTGGAAATATCCGGCTCGGCGCGCACATTGACCCGCTCTCGCGAGGAGACAATGCGGTGCTCGCCGTCAGCCTCCGGGCGCAGCAGGCTGGCGGCGATGTAGCCCCGCAGCGCGCCGTCGGCGTCGAGCAGTGCGCTCGGGCCGAGGCGATTTTCCAGCTTGCGGTAATAGCCTTTTCCGCTGACCACCACCTCGGTGCCGCGCGGCAACAGGTCGATGACCTTGCCTTGATAGTCGGCGTTGCGCACGTTCAGGCCAGTCTCTTCGGGGTGGCCGGGGCGACCATCGTTGGCCGTCTGCTTGACGCGGCGGATCGAGCTTTGCGGCCAGAACGGTGGCCGCGCTTGCGCGCGAT
>NZ_JBVATA010000033.1:0-369 GCF_057814275.1 Pseudomonas sp. F007
GGGTGATGACGTCTACAAAGACGGCGGTCCACTGAGCGTCACCATCGACAGCGCCACCGTGAAGGACCAGGTCTTCGAAGACCTGCAACTGAGCAAAGAACCAGGCGTCGTGCAGATCAACGACACCGTGGACACCGTCACCGTGAGCATCAAAGGCAACGGCGACGTATTCGAAAACGCCAATCCGACCTTCACCATCACCCTCAACCAGGCGTTGAAGGACGACCTGACCGTCAAGCTCAGCAACGGCGGCACCGTCACGGTTAAAGCTGGTGAGACCAGTGCGATTTACACCGCCCCAGTCCAGGGTGATGACGTCTACAAAGACGGCGGCCCGCTGAGCGTGACCATCACCGAAGCGACGGTGAA
>NZ_JBVATA010000034.1:0-360 GCF_057814275.1 Pseudomonas sp. F007
TTCATCAACCTGATGTAGGAGCTGGCCTGTCGGGTCGCCGCATCGCAGCGATGAGCCAGAGGCCGCCGCGTTAATCCAGGATGTACGCGTCATCGTTGACGACCATCGCGAGCAGGCTCGCTCCTACGGTGGATTGGGTTTCATCTGTGGAATCTGGTTTAAGCCGGTGAGGTCGAGGTTCACCCGATATGGCCGGGTTTCATCAACCTGATGTAGGAGCTGGCCTGTCGGGCCGCCGCATCGCAGCGATGAGCCAGAGGCCGCCGCGTTAATCCAGGATGTACGCGTCATCGTTGACGACCATCGCGAGCAGGCTCGCTCCTACAGTGGATTGGGTTTCATCTGTGGAATCTGGTTTAA
>NZ_JBVATA010000035.1:0-354 GCF_057814275.1 Pseudomonas sp. F007
ACCACGGTGTGATTCATGACTGGGGTGAAGTCGTAACAAGGTAGCCGTAGGGGAA
The DNA here is from genome assembly GCF_057814275.1 of Pseudomonas sp. F007. NCBI lineage: Bacteria > Pseudomonadati > Pseudomonadota > Gammaproteobacteria > Pseudomonadales > Pseudomonadaceae > Pseudomonas > Pseudomonas sp. F007. Next base: position 56 of record NZ_JBVATA010000035.1, read on the forward strand.
CCTGCGGCTGGATCACCTCCTTAATCGACGACATCAGCTGCTGCATAAGCTCCCACACGAATTGCTTGATTCCTTGTAGAAGACGAGAACAGCCCTGCGGTCCGGGGGTTGTTGTGTGTCGTAAAGCTTAGAAATGAGCATTCCAGCGTGAATGTTGATTTCTGATCTTTAAGATTAGATCGTTCTTTAAAAATTTGGGTATGTGATAGAAAGATAGACTGAACGTTACTTTCACTGGTAACGGATCAGGCTAAGGTAAAATTTGTGAGTGACTCTTAAGAGTTTTGCGAATTTTCGGC
>NZ_JBVATA010000036.1:0-313 GCF_057814275.1 Pseudomonas sp. F007
GCCTGGTTGATGCTGACAGTGAAGGTTGGGCTCGCGTTCTCGAACACGTCGCCGTTGCCTTTGATACTCACCGTCACCGTGTCCACGGTGTCGTTGATCTGCACCACACCCGGCTCTTTGCTCAGTTGCAGGTCTTCGAAGACCTTGCCCGGTACGCTGGCGCTGTCGATGGACACGCTCAGCGGGCCGCCGTCTTTGTAGACGTCATCGCCTTGAATCGGTGCGGTGTAGATGGCCGAGGTCTGGCCGGCCTTGATGGTGACGGTGCCGTGATCGCCGCTCAGCTTGACGATCAGGTCATCTTTCAACGCCT
>NZ_JBVATA010000037.1:0-309 GCF_057814275.1 Pseudomonas sp. F007
GGCCAAAGCTGACGCCGTTGATGCTGACACTGACCAGGGTGTAGTTGATGCCGCCGGCGAAGCTGTCGACGATCTGCGCGTCGAACGCCGCGAGGCCGCCGTGCTGGGTGAAGCTCAATTGCACCGTAGCGTTGCCGGTGGTGCCGGTGGGGTTGGGATCGAAGGCGACGATGCTCTTGTCGAGGCCGCTGAAGCTCGGCTGGACCATGGTTTCGAACAACTTGTCGCTGTTGGCACGTCAGGCGCCGTTGACGAACTCCCGCGCGGACACGCCGAGTTGGGCGCCGGCGACATTGCTCGCGATATTGC
>NZ_JBVATA010000038.1:0-307 GCF_057814275.1 Pseudomonas sp. F007
TCCCGAACTCAGCAGTGAAACGATGCATCGCCGATGGTAGTGTGGGGTTTCCCCATGTGAGAGTAGGTCATCGTCAAGATTAAATTCCGAAACCCCTATCTGCATATGCAGGTAGGGGTTTTGTTTTAAGTAGAAGTCACCAATTTTACTGGCACGTTGTTTCACAACGGACCGGTTACAGAATTTCTTGACGACCATAGAGCATTGGAACCACCTGATCCCATCCCGAACTCAGCAGTGAAACGATGCATCGCCGATGGTAGTGTGGGGTTTCCCCATGTGAGAGTAGGTCATCGTCAAGATTAAA
>NZ_JBVATA010000039.1:0-301 GCF_057814275.1 Pseudomonas sp. F007
CCGAGTACACCGTATCGGAGGTCAGGGGCAATTCGGTGTTGACGATATTGTCGCGGATCGAGGCGCGCGAGGCGTAGTAGCTGAGCAGTGAAGTGGCGAGGAAGCCGGCGCCCAGCAAGGCAATCAGGGTCAGGACCAACGAGCGTTGCGAAAACAGCGCAGAGCGAAGCGGCATGGCGAATCCGTTGGCAGATGTAATCAGAGGCATTATAGTGGCACCGCGAGAAAATAACGCGGGCATTTACGACCAAATCCACATCGGACCGGGCTTGCTCAGGGCAAACGACGGATGACATGTATC
>NZ_JBVATA010000040.1:0-298 GCF_057814275.1 Pseudomonas sp. F007
CGTCGCCGCCCGGATTGCTTGTGCCCCCGCCGGTTCCACCGCCGGTGCCTGCGGTGCCATCACCCGCTCCGCCGCCAAAGCTGCCACCCGTGCCACCGGTACCGGCCGTGCCATCGCCACTGCCAGCCGATCCGCCGGAGCCGTCACCGCCCGCCGCCCCGGCAGCGCCATCGGGGGATGAGCTGCCCGAGGTGCTGTGATGGCCGCCACCGCCACTGCTGCAACCGGCCAGGCCGAGACTGAGGACCAGGGCCAATGCCGTTCTTGCCTTCAACCCAACGCGCGTGTTCATGAGGAT
>NZ_JBVATA010000041.1:0-297 GCF_057814275.1 Pseudomonas sp. F007
CCTACAGGGAATTGTGCAAGCACCACAGAATCCGTGATCGACACAAAACTGTAGGAGCCAGCGTGCTGGCGAAGGCGCAGGGACAGCCAACATCATTGGTGGCTGGCATACCCTATTCGCTGGCAAGCCAGCTCCTACAGGGAATTGTGCAAGCACCACAGAATCCGTGATCGACACAAAACTGTAGGAGCCAGCTTGCTGGCGAAGGCGCAGGGACAGCCGACATCATCGGTGGCTGGCATACCCTATTCGCTGGCAAGCCAGCTCCTACAGGTAATTGTGCAAGCACCACAGAAT
>NZ_JBVATA010000042.1:0-297 GCF_057814275.1 Pseudomonas sp. F007
GGGTCATGCTGGGCGTGGACATGGCATTCCTCGGCGGTCATCGGGGAGCAGAGGGGTAGGGTAAACAGTTGCGGGGAGGCTGGCGAGGGGGTGTTTGACAGCGATCAAAACTGTCGGGGCGATGGTGTGCCAGGTGGGCCTTGGTGTCCGCTTCGCTGGCAAGCCAGCTCCTACAGATCCGGGTAGATCCCGTATTCTGTAACCACCCTCATCCCCCTGTAGGAGCGAGCTTGCTAGCGAAGGGGTCATCAGCCACACAGATCAGCGTCGGCGCAACAACCCGCGCAACCCCAACTC
>NZ_JBVATA010000043.1:0-296 GCF_057814275.1 Pseudomonas sp. F007
CCGATGATCAGCACGCTGGCTTCACTCGGCGCGACCTGCTGCACATGGGCCAGCAGCGCTTGTGAAAGCGGGTCTTCGAATACCTGGGCGGTGGCCCTGATCGAAGTGGCCAGGGTCGGGGACGGGGGCAGGGTCAACAGTTGCATGGGCGTGCCTCAGGAATAGAAAGCCGGAGTGGGGCGCTTTCCGCTGAGCGCCCATTCACCCAGTTCGTGCACGCGGTAATCCACCGGGTCGTGCAGGGTATGGGTGCGCAGGTTGCGCCAGTGGCGGTCGAAGCGCAGGGACGCGTGGGT
>NZ_JBVATA010000044.1:0-293 GCF_057814275.1 Pseudomonas sp. F007
GGTCGAGGTTGAAGGTGGGGGCGTATTCGTCGCGGTTGAGCATTTCGATGCTGAACCACGACTCCAGTGCGCCGCAGGCGCCGAGGGTGTGGCCGAGGAAGCTTTTCTGCGAGCTGATGGGCAGGTGGCTGCCGAACAGGCTGCTGGTGGCCTGGGTTTCGGCAATGTCGCCCTGTTCGGTGGCGGTGCCGTGGCCGTTGACGTAGCCGATGGCCGCCGGTTGCAGGTCGGCGTCTTCCAGCGCGAGCTCCATTGCCCGGCGCATGGTGGCCTGCTCGGGACGGGTGGTGTGC
>NZ_JBVATA010000045.1:0-290 GCF_057814275.1 Pseudomonas sp. F007
TACCAGGGCTAGCTTAAAAGCCTTACCGCGCCGCAACTGGGTGCTGCGGCGAACCGCGCGGCGGACGAGCGTGCCGCCGTTGCCACCGATGCGGTGGAAGAAGTGCTGTTCGGCTGCGTATTGCCGGCTGGCCACGGCCAGGCGCCGGCGCGCCAGGCGGCACTGGGCGCCGGTCTGGACATGTCGACCCGTTGCACCACCCTCAATATAATGTGCGGTTCGGGCATGGAAGCGGCGATTCTCGCCCACGACATGCTGCGGGCCGGCAGTGCCGATGTCGTAGTCGCCGG
>NZ_JBVATA010000046.1:0-289 GCF_057814275.1 Pseudomonas sp. F007
TTGCACGGCTGATGACCCGGGTCGATGCCCTGCTCGAAGAGGTCAACCCCGATTGCGTGCTGGTGCATGGCGACACGTCGACCGCGACCGCCTGCAGCCTGGCGGCGTTTAATCGGCGCATTCCGATCGGTCACGTCGAGGCGGGCCTGCGCACTGGCGACCTGACCCAGCCGTTTCCCGAGGAAATGAATCGGCGGGTAGTCGATGTGATGGGCAAATGACTGTTCGCCCCGACCGCGACCTCCCGCGACAACCTGCTCAAGGAAAACCTCGAAGGGCGCATCTATGT
>NZ_JBVATA010000047.1:0-289 GCF_057814275.1 Pseudomonas sp. F007
GGCCTCAACTTCTCCGACCCCGGCCTGCTGCTCGACGCCGCCTGCAGCGGTTTGGGCATCGCCCTGGACAGCCAGTTATTGAGCCGCCAGGCGCGGGCCAATGGGCTGGTGCAGCCTCTGGTCGACCAAACCATTCGCGGCCCGAACTGGGCGTTGTTGACCCATCGCGACAGTGAGAATACTCCGCTGGCCAAAAGCTTCAGTGAGTGGTTGGTGGAGAACCTGTAGGAGCCAGCTTGCTGGCGATGAACGTCAACGATGACGCGTGCTGTCGGGATGTACGCGGCGG
>NZ_JBVATA010000048.1:0-288 GCF_057814275.1 Pseudomonas sp. F007
GCCCCAGCGGGTCTGGCTTTCGGCACGCGATGGCAGCGGCCTGGAATTGCTTGAGAAGGCGATTGCCGAGTTGCTGGGCGGCGAATTGTTCGTTGGCACCTTGCGCTTGCCGCAGCGTTTTGCTCGACTGCGTGCACAGTTCTTCGAACTGGGTGCCGTACATAAAGAAGAACACGACGAAGAAGGCACTTGTTTGCTGGCCGTTCGTTTGCCACGGGTCGAACTCAATCGACTGGTGAGCCGCGAGGGAATGCAGCCGCTGGAATACATCGAGCAACACACTTTGCA
>NZ_JBVATA010000049.1:0-283 GCF_057814275.1 Pseudomonas sp. F007
TCTTCGCAGACCCAGCCGTTGAGCAGGTTTTGCTCGGCGTCGTGCAGCAGGCCGTCGAGGCGGTACCAGCGCCGGTCGTTGCGGCCATCGCGGCCGGGCACGTGGAATTTTTTCTCGGCGGGCAAGCTGTCCAGCAGGCTTCGCGGGATCAGCAGATCGGCGTCGCTGAGCGGGCTGGTTTCGCTCCAGGTTCTGAGCAGCGGGCCGGTGACATCGTCGCGATGGGGTACGACGGCGGTGCCCTTGGCCAGTTTCAGCCAGGTTTTTTCTTTGGCGGGCAAGC
>NZ_JBVATA010000050.1:0-282 GCF_057814275.1 Pseudomonas sp. F007
GGGGACTATCCCCCACTTTTTCCCCACTTTGCGGGCCTGCCCCACTTGCCCCACTTATGGGGCAACCCGCCCCAGCGAGTGGTTCGCCTACAGTGGCGCATCCACCGCCAGGCCCTGCAAATGCCGGTAGTGGCGCAGCACATTGGGCACATAGCGCTGGGTTTCAGCGAACGGTGGAATCACCCGGCCGCGGCTCATCACCGCGTCTGGACCGGCGTTGTAGGCGGCGACGGCGAGAGAGATATCGTTGTCGAACAGGTTCATCAGGCGCTTGAGGTAACG
>NZ_JBVATA010000051.1:0-282 GCF_057814275.1 Pseudomonas sp. F007
GCTACGACCTCGCGGTCGAGTCGCCGGAATACGGCAAGGAACTCGTGACCCACCACGTCGGTGGTTACCTGAAGATCGCCCCGGAACACACCGAGTAAGGTCCGCTCAACCAGATGATGAAACCGGGGATCGGCACCTACGACCGGTTCAAGCGGATGTTCGAGTAGTACACCAAGGAAGCGGGCAAGGAGCAGTACCTGATTCCGTACTTCATCGCCGCTCACCCGGGCACCACCGATGAAGACATGTTGAACCTGGCGCTGTGGCTCAAGGGCAACGGCT
>NZ_JBVATA010000052.1:0-281 GCF_057814275.1 Pseudomonas sp. F007
CCAGGGATCAGGTCAGGACGGACGTCGGCCATGGCAAAACCGGCGGACAGGGTCAGGGCAGCGGCAGTTAACAGGGTGGTCAACGTTTTCATGGTTCATTCCTTGGTTTGAGCTGTATAAGTGAAATCAGGTTAATGGTTGCAACTTAATTCATCCTTAATCCACGACATGGGTGCTTTGCGCCGTTTGTTCAATCCTCCCTCGTTCGGGCGCGACATGCTGGAGCCAGATCATTGGAGGCTCTCATGAAACGTTTGTTCGCCGTACTTTATGCACCAATG
>NZ_JBVATA010000053.1:0-280 GCF_057814275.1 Pseudomonas sp. F007
GGCGAAGGCTTCGCTGTTCCAATCGTGGCCGGCGTAGCTGGCTTTCACCGCCTGGCCGTTGGCGTGGAACATGCAGAAGTCGAAGTTGAAGCTGTTGGCCTGATGCCAGCCAAACGCACCCGATGAACTGGCGAATCCGCGGCTGATCGGGCCGGCGGCATATAAACCGACCAGGTCCAGGCCAGCGGCGGCGCTGGCGATTTCGGCCACTGCCTGGGCGGTGTCCGGCAGCGGTTGGTCCGGCACGTTATGGCTCTGCCAGGCATCGTGGTTGAGCTGC
>NZ_JBVATA010000054.1:0-279 GCF_057814275.1 Pseudomonas sp. F007
AGGCGATCGCCACTTCGGTGCCGTCGATCAGCGGCAGGTGCAGGCCGTAGGTGTCGCCGGCGTAGGGCCGGGCCAGGCGCAGCCAGCGGCTTTCGCGGCCCTGGGGCCAGGTGTCGCGGTCGAAGAGAAATTTGACCCGGTAGTAGCCGTGGCGGTCCATTTCCGCGTAGGTGTCGCGGGCGACGTTGCTGCTGATGCGCGCGGGAATGGTGCCGGCAATCTTCGGTTTGCTCGGAATCGGGGGGCGGAAACAGATGAAGGCGTCGTAGGGCATCGCGT
>NZ_JBVATA010000055.1:0-276 GCF_057814275.1 Pseudomonas sp. F007
TCTCGAACACGTCGCCGTTGCCTTTGATGCTGACGGTGACCGTGTCTACGGTGTCATTGATCTGCACCACACCTGGCTCTTTGCTCAGCTGCAGGTCTTCAAAGACTTTGCCCGGTACGCTGGCGCTTTCGATGGACACGCTCAGCGGACCGCCGTCTTTGTAGACGTCATCGCCTTGAATCGGTGCGGTGTAGATGGCCGAGGTCTGGCCGGCCTTGATGGTGACGGTGCCGTGATCGCCGCTCAGCTTGACGATCAGGTCATCTTTCAACGCCT
>NZ_JBVATA010000056.1:0-268 GCF_057814275.1 Pseudomonas sp. F007
GTCATCTTTCAACGCCTGGTTGATGCTGACAGTGAAGGTTGGGCTCGCGTTCTCGAACACGTCGCCGTTGCCTTTGATACTCACCGTCACCGTGTCCACGGTGTCGTTGATCTGCACCACACCCGGCACTTTGCTCAGTTGCAGGTCTTCGAAGACCTTGCCCGGTACGCTGGCGCTGTCGATGGACACGCTCAGCGGGCCGCCGTCTTTGTAGACGTCGTCGCCTTGAATCGGTGCGGTGTAGATGGCCGAGGTCTGACCCGCCTTG
>NZ_JBVATA010000057.1:0-259 GCF_057814275.1 Pseudomonas sp. F007
GCCACCGATGATGTCGGCTGTCCCTGCGCCTTCGCCAGCAAGCTGGCTCCTACAATTTTGCGTCGACCAGAGATTCGGTGGTGCTCGCACAATCCCCGTAGGAGCTGGCTTGCCAGCGAAGAGGGTACGTCAGCCACCGATGATGTCGGCTGTCCCTGCGCCTTCGCCAGCAAGCTGGCTCCTACAATTTTGCGTCGACCAGAGATTCGGTGGTGCTCGCACAATCCCCGTAGGAGCTGGCTTGCCAGCGAAGAGGGTA
>NZ_JBVATA010000058.1:0-257 GCF_057814275.1 Pseudomonas sp. F007
GTAGGAGCGAGCTTGCTCGCGAAGGCGGTGTGTCATTCAACAGTGATGTTGAAGGCACTGGCCTCTTCGCTAGCAAGCTAGCTCCTACAGGGTTTATGGTCGGTCACGAGATCTGCGGTAACTGCAATCCATTGTAGGAGCGAGCTTGCTCGCGAAGGCGGTGTGTCATTCAACAGTGATGTTGAAGGCACTGGCCTCTTCGCTAGCAAGCTAGCTCCTACAGGGTTTATGGTCGGTCACGAGATCTGCGGTAACTG
>NZ_JBVATA010000059.1:0-255 GCF_057814275.1 Pseudomonas sp. F007
TTGCGCACGTTCAGGCCAGTCTCTTCGGGGTGGCCGGGGCGACCATCGTTGGCCGTCTGCTTGACGCGGCGGATCGAGCTTTGCGGCCAGAACGGTGGCCGCGCTTGCGCGCGATTGTCCTGATACACCGCCCAATCCTGCAGGTGCAAATACAAGCTGTAGAAGGTCAGGCTCGGCGGTACGTCCGGGCTGCCGGTGATGTGCGGCGCCTGCAGGTGGTGGCGCACCAGCACGAAATTGCGCGAGAAAGGCACG
>NZ_JBVATA010000060.1:0-255 GCF_057814275.1 Pseudomonas sp. F007
GTTGTTTCATCGGGCCGGCGTTGTCGGTGTCGGCCAGGGGTTTGAAGCGTTGGCATTGGGCTTCGGTGAATTCGCCGATGACGCTGAAGAACGAGGCGGTGTTGTGGCGTGGGGTGCTGTAGTCGAAGAGCACGTCGTAGCCTTCCCAGGCCCAGGGGCTGACGGTCGGGGTGACGCCGACTTCTTCGCAGACCCAGCCGTTGAGCAGGTTTTGCTCGGCGTCGTGCAGCAGGCCGTCGAGGCGGTACCAGCGCC
>NZ_JBVATA010000061.1:0-243 GCF_057814275.1 Pseudomonas sp. F007
GGATGTACGCGTCATCGTTGACGACCATCGCGAGCAGGCTCGCTCCTACAGTGGATTGGGTTTCATCTGTGGAATCTGGTTTAAGCCGGTGAGGCCGAGGATCACCCGATATGGCCGGGTTTCATCAACCTGATGTAGGAGCTGGCCTGTCGGGTCGCCGCATCGCAGCGATGAGCCAGAGGCCGCCGCGTTAATCCAGGATGTACGCGTCATCGTTGACGACCATCGCGAGCAGGCTCGCTC
>NZ_JBVATA010000062.1:0-237 GCF_057814275.1 Pseudomonas sp. F007
GGATATGTCTCCGACACAGATCTCTGTAGGAGCGAGCTTGCTCGCGAAGGGGCATCAGCCGCACCGCAACAACTTCTTCGCTGGCAAGCCAGCTCCTACAAGGTTTGTGAACATCCGCAGGATATGTCTCCGACACAGATCTCTGTAGGAGCGAGCTTGCTCGCGAAGGGGCATCAGCCGCACCGCAACAACTTCTTCGCTGGCAAGCCAGCTCCTACAAGGTTTGTGAACATCCGC
>NZ_JBVATA010000063.1:0-230 GCF_057814275.1 Pseudomonas sp. F007
TCAGGTCATCTTTCAACGCCTGGTTGATGCTGACAGTGAAGGTTGGGCTCGCGTTCTCGAACACGTCGCCGTTGCCTTTGATACTCACCGTCACCGTGTCCACGGTGTCGTTGATCTGCACCACACCTGGCTCTTTGCTCAGTTGCAGGTCTTCAAAGACCTTGCCCGGTACGCTGGCGCTGTCGATGGACACGCTCAGTGGACCGCCGTCTTTGTAGACGTCGTCGCCT
>NZ_JBVATA010000064.1:0-224 GCF_057814275.1 Pseudomonas sp. F007
GCAGACGATGAATGAAATCCAGGTCGCTTTCGTTGTACTGCATCACCTGCTCGCGGCGCGGGTACTCGTGCACCAGACGGAATGGACAGTCGAAATGCTCCATGTCGTGGCGGCTGAGGAGGATGCTCTTGACGATCTCCGGCACCGACTGGTCCTGGTAGATCCGGTATTGCTTGCCGCGTCCGGCCAGGGCCAGGCGCGGCTCGAGGGTCACCGAATAGCGG
>NZ_JBVATA010000065.1:0-209 GCF_057814275.1 Pseudomonas sp. F007
TGATGAAACCCGGCCATATCGGGTGATCCTCGGCCTCACCGGCTTAAACCAGATTCCACAGATGAAACCCAATCCACTGTAGGAGCGAGCCTGCTCGCGATGGTCGTCAACGATGACGCGTACATCCTGGATTAACGCGGCGGCCTCTGGCTCATCGCTGCGATGCGGCGACCCGACAGGCCAGCTCCTACATCAGGTTGATGAAACCC
>NZ_JBVATA010000066.1:0-207 GCF_057814275.1 Pseudomonas sp. F007
CGTTGCGGCCATCGCGGCCGGGCACGTGGAATTTTTTCTCGGCGGGCAAGCCGTCCAGCAGGCTTCGCGGGATCAGCAGGTCGGCGTCGCTGAGCGGGCTGGTTTCGCTCCAGGTTCTGAGCAGCGGGCCGGTGACATCGTCGCGATGGGGTACGACGGCGGTGCCCTTGGCCAGTTTCAGCCAGGTTTTTTCTTTGGCGGGCAAGC
>NZ_JBVATA010000067.1:0-206 GCF_057814275.1 Pseudomonas sp. F007
GGCTGACACTCCCTCTTCGCTGGCAAGCCAGCTCCTACAGAGGATTGAGGTCGATCTCTAGATCGGCAGTCACCTCACTGTAGGAGCCAGCTTGCTGGCGAAGGCGCTGGCACAGCCGACATCATCGTTGGCTGACACTCCCTCTTCGCTGGCAAGCCAGCTCCTACAGAGGATTGAGGTCGATCTCTAGATCGGCAGTCACCTCA
>NZ_JBVATA010000068.1:0-200 GCF_057814275.1 Pseudomonas sp. F007
TTGTCTTCGCTGGCAAGCCCGCTCCTACACAGGCTTGCGGATGCATTGGATGTTTTGACTGACCCGTAACCCTGTAGGAGCCGGCTTGCCGGCGAAGGCGGCGGATCTGGCGATGCATGGCTTGGGATTGTCTTCGCTGGCAAGCCCGCTCCTACACAGGCTTGCGGATGCATTGGATGTTTTGACTGACCCGTAACCCT